>NZ_MVHG01000099.1 GCF_002086125.1 Mycobacterium arosiense ATCC BAA-1401 = DSM 45069 | reverse complement strand
CCGGTGGAAATCGGCCCGCTCTACCAAGACAAGACCATCAAGGTGTGCGCCACCGAAGACCCCGTCTGCTCCGACGGCCTCAACTTCGCCGCGCACGACACCTACGCCGACGACGGCGCGATGATCGACAAGGGAGTCGCGTTCGCCTCCAGCCACCTGGACCTGGGCGGGCCGGCTCCGGCCGCGGCGCCTCCGGCCGGGTTCGGCGACTGAGCAGTCGCGGGGCTAGCCGGTCGCGCCTTTGGCGTTCAAAAACGCGACTATGCCCTGGGTGATTGCGGCCGCGTATTTCGCGCGGCCGTCCGGATTTTCCATCCGCGCGAGGTCGCCGGCGTTTTTCATGTTGCCGAGTTCGACTAAAACCGCGGGATACTGGGCCAGGTTCAGCCCGGCCAGGTCGTCGCGGCCGTACAGGCCGTCGGAGCCGATGTAGTTGGCCGGCTGAAAGCCGGACTGGATCAGGGCTTCCCGCATCGCATGCGCCAGCTGCACGGCGGGCCCGGCTTGGACGTCGCCGAGCGGCGGGCTTGAGTAGTTGACGTGGAATCCGCTGCCGGATGGCGGCCCGCCGTCGGCGTGGATGCTCACGATGGCGTCCGGGCGCAGGGCGTTGGCCGCGGCCGCGCGCTGGTCGATGCACGGCCCGACGCCGCTGTCGCTATCGCGGGACAGCTGCGTGCGAACGCCCATCTGGTTCAGCGCATCGTTGATCAGCCCCACCACCGCCCAGGTGAACGCATGCTCGGGATACCCGTCGTCGGCGGCCGCGCCCGACGTTTGACACGGCTTGGTGCCGCCGCGGCCGTTGGGGACCTGCTGGTTGATCGACGCGTCGTTGACGGCGTTGTGGCCCGGGTCGAGGAAGACGGACATCCCGGCCACTCCGGCGGTTGCCCGCGGGCTGGGCAGTAGCGCGGCAGCCGCGATCGCCGGCATCACACCGGCGACCCTCAGGACGTCGCGGCGTGCGATGCATCGCAGCCCGGCCGGGCGATCGCTCACCGCGCGATGGTAGCAACCGGCTCGCGAGGTTTTGGATGCCGAGGCGAGTGGTGCACCCGCGAAACATCGCGGCGCACAACGGTCCTGATCTACCGTACTAAAAAGTATGTTACGGTCTGGGGCATGCCCGTGGTCGAAAGCCAACCGCTGTACGGCGTCACCGACGAATTCGTCGCCCGGCTGGCCGATCGCGCCGAGGAGGCCGAGCGATCGCGGCGCCTGCCCGCGGCCACGATCAGCGAATTCCGCCAGACCGACCTGTTCCGGTTGCTGTTGCCGGCCCGGTTCGGCGGCCTGCAAGCCTCGTTTCCCGAACTGCTGCAACCGATTCGACGGATGGCGCACGGTTGCGCGTCGAGCGCCTGGACCCTGGGCTTCTACGCGCTGCACAACTGGCTGCTGTCGCTGTTCGATCCGTGCGTTCAGGACGAAGTCTTCGCCTCCGGCCCCGTGCTGGCGCCGGCTCCCCTGGCCCCCACCGGCCGGGCAGTGCCGGCCGACGGCGGCGTCCGCCTGACCGGCAGGTGGTCGTGGGCGACGGGGGCGATGGATGCCGATTGGATGATCGTCGGCGCGCTCGTCGAACGTGAGGACCGTATCGATCCGGTGCTCGTCGTGCTGCCCGCCGACCAGGTCGAGGTCGTAGACACCTGGCAGACGGCCGGCATGCGCGGCACCGGTTCGCACGATCTCGTCGTCACCGACGTTGTGGTCCCGGCGCACCGAGTGGTCGCCGTGGCCGACATCTACGGTGGGACGGCGCCGGGCGCGCGCGAGCACGGGGTCGCGACCTACCGGTGGCCGATGGTTCCGGCGCTGGCGCTGACGGCGGCGATGCCCGTGCTCGGGACCGCGGAGCGGGTGACCGAACTCTTCGCCGAACGGCTCGGCGAGCGCGTGCTGGCTTACAGCGGGGTGGCGCAAAAAGATCAGCCCGCCGCGCAGATCAGGCTGGGCGAGGCCCGGGTGCGGCTGAGCTCACTGCGGGCATTGGTGGCTCAGACCGCCGACGACATCGAGGCGATCGTCGTCAGAGGCGAACGGGTGAGCCGGTCGGTGCGGGCCGAGGCGCGGCTGGCCGCCGCGCGCACCGTGCACGAAAGTCGGGCGATCATCGCCGATCTCATGGAGGCCGCGGGCGCCAGCGCCCACTTTCTGTCGAGCCCACTGCAGCGCGCCAGGCGTGACGTGGACATCGCCGCGGGACACGTGGTGTTCGACTACGACACAAGTCGAGAGTTGGCCGGGGCGTTGGCGATTGGCGCGAAGATCTCACCCATCGCCATGATCTGATTCGACGTGCTCCGTCCCCGACTCGCCCAGCATCACGGCCAGGACTCGTTCTCGTTGGGCCACCGCTCGGGCCTGTTCGGCCGAGCTCGTGAGGTGCAGCAGGCCGATCCCGGCGGCGAAGGTCAATTCGGCGCGCAGTTTGGCGTCCTCGTAGCTCAAACCGTAGTCGCAGTAAGCCTTTATCACGGTGCGAAGCAGCAGTCGGTCGGCGGCGCGGATATTTTCGGCGGCCACCGGGTCCAGGCGGGCCCATTCGCGCATCGCCCGCTCGAGCACCCAGTATTTGGGACTGACCAGCGTTTCGGTCAGCGCCGACAGTCGCTCCCGGGGCGGCAGCGCGTTGAGCTCCGAGAGCGTCTGACGGTCGCGTTCCAGGAATTTGTTCCACGACTCGACCAGCGCGGCCCGATACCGCTCGATGTCCTCAAAATGCCAGTAGAAGCTGCCGCGGGTGACGCCCGCCTGCTGGCAGAGGCGTTCGACCTTGAGTGCGCGCACTCCTTCGTGGGCAAGAACGGTGTAACCGACCTCGAGCCAGTCTTCGGCTGACAGGCGGGTCGACGGCTGCTTGCGCTCCACCACACCATGGACATTACGGGAGTCGTTGCTGGCCGGAGGGAAGATTAGGCAATCTCGCTAACTACTTTCCTCCCGGCGGGTGGGCGGAACGGGCAGGCGCGCGGTCTCATCGATGTCCACGTCGAGCGCGTTGAGCATCAGCGCCAGGCCCGCGTAGCGGCCGATGACCATCAGCGCTTCGACGGTGGCCTCCGAGCCCAGGGCCGCGTGCACTGTTTGGAAAAGCGGTTCGGCGACGCGGCGGGTGGTCAGCAGTTCGGTCGTCAGGTGCAGGATGGCCAACTCGGTGGCGTCGAACCCGATTGTTTGCCAGCCGGCTTCGGAGGTGATGGCCTCGATGGTGGCGGCGTCGACCCCGACCGTTTGTGCGACGTCTTTGTGTTGGCCGAGTTCGTAGGCGCAGTCCATCAGATAAGCGGTGCGCAGCACGATCAGTTCGCGCAGCCTTCGGGAAAGCACCGGGCTGCTCAGGGCGGCGTCGCCGGCGACCATCCACGCGGTAAACACCTTCTCGGCGTTGGCCAGCGCGCGGTAGACGTTGAGATTGCCCCGCCGCGCGGTCAATTCGCGGGCGAGTTCGGGCATCTCCTCGGGGTCACGGTACGGGATGCGGGTCATTTGGTGTCGATGTCGAGGTCGACGGCGTTGAGTACCAGCGCCAGGCCGTAGTAGCAGCTGACGATCATCAGCAGTTCGGTGAGCGCCTCGTCGCCGAGCAGGGCCTGGGCGGTGGCGAAGGTGTCGTCACCGAGCCGGTGGGTGGTGCACAGCTCGGTGACGGTGTCGATGACGGTGCGTTCGTCGCCGGTGAAGCCGGCCGCGTCCAGGTCCCCCTTGCCGAGCAGGGCGTCGATCTGGAGGTCGGTGAGCCCCGCGGTGCGGGCGAAGTCTTTGTGCTGGGCCAGTTCGTAGGGCGAATTCTGCAAATGGGCCACCCGCAGGATGATCACTTCCCGCATCCGCGGGGTGAACGTAGGGCTTTCGAATAGCTGGCCGGCCATCTGCGCCCATCCGTCAAAGATGTTGGGCGCGTTGGCGATCAGTCGTAGCACGTCGAGGGTGTCGGGACGGGCGAGGAGCTGCCGGATATGTTCGGGTTGCTCGTCCGCGTTGGCCAGAGGCATTCGCGTCATCGCCGAGGTCCTTTCTCGTGCACCGACCGTCACTTGGTCACGATCGCCGAGTTGTAGTTAGGGGCCCACGCCTGCTCGAAGGTGGCGAGGGGAATCCGCTCATCCCGACCGGTATCGATGCCGCTGTCGTTAAGGTGCACCACACCGGTCTTGCTGTCGATTCCGGTGACCACCACGAAGTGGTTGGCAGAGTATCGCTTCCCGGGCCGGTTCCAGATTGTCTCGGCATTGAGTATGACGATGACTTTGTGGTTCTCCCCGAGTTTGCGCGCCAGGGCGACGGTGTTGGTCTGGATGTTGCCGGCTCTGATCCAGTAGTGCCACAGCAGGACCGGAAGGTCGGCGATGTCGGTATTGCCCAAGGGCTTCCAGATCGGCCCGTGACCCGTTGCGCTCGGCGTGGTTTCGGCCAACGCGATCATCTGCTGCTCGGTGGGCTCGCGTCCCGTCATCTGGCCGACCACGTCGGCCACCGCCATTTCTCCGCAGTCAGACCCGTGTTGCCGGCGCCAGTAGGGCGCGGCGGCGACGGGATCGCCAAACATTGCCGCCTCATAATCGGCGTCGGGGACGGGAGCGCCCGGGTTGGCGTGCACCCCGGCGGCCAACAGCACCGGCGACGCTGCTGCGGTGGCGGACAACAGAAGGGCCCGGCCAAGGGTTTGCGCGGCGGTGGCGACCTTTGCCCGCAAGGTGCTCGTCATAGGCGCCCGTTCTCGAACCGCCGCAGCGGCGTGTAGAGGCTCAGATGTGGCCTTGAACGGATATTTAACAGAGACTTCGTGGGAATTCGGCAACGACGCGCGGGTGGTTATGGCTGTGAAACCCAAGAAAGGACGGTTCCTGTTAACCCGGCCACTTGCATTGACTCGGGATCATCGGCGAGCCACCCGGATGCGCCGTTGCTGGGGCATTCCTCCAGCGCGACTCATTCAGGCGCACGATGGAGCCGCGCCTCATCGCGACCGGCAGGACGTTCAGGAGGCTCAGGGGCCGTCCCGCCGAATCGTTTCGTCGGCCAGGGCTATGACGGTGTTTCTTTGACCTCGCTGCAGACGCAGTGCGCACCACTGCTATTAGGCAACGGCCGCTCTGGATGCCATGAACACATCCATCGGCATCGGGTGCCGCATCCGCCAGGTGATCGCCATCGGCCGGTCTCCTTCATGCGACACATATTCGGCCGGTCCCAGAAACACGTATGGCGATGTACCCAACGCGTTGCTCTTTGCCTCGCGCACGAACAGCAAGATGTGGGAACCGCGCTGGCGGTGGTGGATGTAGCGCTGCCCGGTGGGCGATGCCGAGGACGTCGTCGATTGCGATTCCCAGTGAAAGAGCGTTGGGCTCAGCGCGTAGTCGCGGTACATCGTGGTTGGTGAGTAGTCGGTTTCCGTCTTCTTAAGGGTGATCAGGAAGGCGTCGGCGTTGGCCGACTCACACCAGGCGACGCCTTCGCGCATGGTGCTTGGTGTACGCCCCAACGTCGCGAACCCGAGGGCAGCCAGGATTTCCTCACGTGAGTAGCTGGCATGCACGGCAAGTGGCACACCGGCCAGATCGGGAGCGAACTCCTTCAGCGCATAGGTAGTGCGCCGTGCGCTGTCGAAGGCGATGTCGATGACCTGATGCATCTCGTCGACCGCAGGTTCGTTCGTTAGGGACGCAAGTCCTGCTGCCACGCTGTCGAATCCGCCTCCGTTAGGAAACAGTGAGAAGAAGAGCATCTCGGCAAGCCGCTTATCGGCTGGGTCCGCCAGCTGCGCGCTCCCAGTCAAGACGGCAGGATAAGCTGTGGCACGCCTTCGGTCATCGACATGGGCGAGTGCGCGAACACGTTTGATGAGGTCTCGCTCCCGTGGGCCGACGTCGGCCACAGCTTTGCCGGCATCGCGGCACAACGTGGTCCACGACCGACCGGTGCGCAGCACGTCTTCGAGACCGCGACCAGAAGCATCGAGATACGAGCGGAGATCGGTGCTGGGATGGGCGTGCACCTCGGCCACCAGCGCCGCCCAGCGGGGCGCCAACTGCTGGCGGATGTTGTCCAGCACCAGCTCCCGCGAAACCGAGTCCAGCACGATCTGGCTTCCCGATGGCAGGAACGGAAAGCCCTGCTCTACTTGCCGCATCAGTTGTTTGCGGCCAAGCCCTGTCAGTGCGCAAAACCGTTGGTCGAAGCGAAACTCACGGCGTTGGTGCCCAACGAAGTCCAAGGCGGTGAGCACCGTTTTGCCCTCGGTCAATCGCAGACCTCGGCCGAGTTGCTGCAAGAAGACTGTGGCACTTTCGGTCGGCCGCAGAAACAGCACGGTATCGACCTCGGGGATGTCGAGGCCTTCGTTGAACAGGTCGACTGCGAACAGCACATTGATCTCCCTGTTGCGCAGTGCTTTCAGTGCTTCCTGGCGTTCAGCGGGCAGCGTATCCGCCGACACGGCGCGGGCCGGAATATTCGCAGCGACAAACCGATCCGCCATGTAGCGAGCGTGATCGATGCTGACGCAGAAACCGAGGGCACGCATCGCGGAAACGTCGGCCACCTTGTCGCGGAGTTCCTTGAGAACAACGCGCACGCGTGCGTCGTTGCCAGTGTAGAGCTTGCTCAGGGCCGCCAGGTCGTATCCGTCACGTCTCCACTGCAAATCGCCCAGATCCACCCCGTCGTAGATTCCGAAGTAGTGAAACGGGCACAACAGGTGCTGTTCGAGCGCTTCCCAGAGTCGAAGTTCGGCAGCCACTCGCCAGTCGAAAAATTCTCGGACGTCCACACCGTCGCCGCGCTCGGGCGTTGCAGTTAGCCCCAATAGTTCGATGGGTCTCACATGGTCGAGCAACCGCCGATAGGACGAGGCTTCGGCGTGGTGGAACTCGTCGACAATTACCACGTCGAAGTGATTGGGCTCGATGGTCGCAAGTCGTTCCGGGGACAACGACTGGACGCTTGCGAAAACATGCCGCCACCTGGAAGGCTGATCGCCGCCCACCAGGAACTCGCCGAAAGTTGGCTCGGTCAGCACCTCTTGATACATGCGGCGTGCGTGCGTGAGGATCTCCTTGCGGTGGGCCACGAACAGTAAGGTCAAATCGCGGCCATAAGTTTCGCGCACCAGGCGGCGATAATCCAGCGCGGCGACCACCGTCTTGCCCGTCCCGGTGGCCGCCACGATCAAGTTCCGGTGCCGGTCGTGCAAGACCCGTTCACCGTCGAGTTCCTCGAGTATCTCGGCCTGGAATGGCTTGGCATGCACCTCCAGACCCGACAGCGTTCCTGTGAGCCGGTCGCGTTCACCTCGACCGGCGGCAACTTCCAGCGCCGCCCGCAGCTTTTCCCCGTCCGACGGTGGCAGATAGGCTTCGAATTCGCGGTTCTCCCAATAAGAGTCAAAGGTCACGCGGAATTTCTCTAGCAGATGCGGTGTCGACACCGCCGAGAGCCGCACGTTCCACTCGAGCCCGTCGACCAGCGCGGCGTGCGACAGGTTGCTCGACCCCACATAGCCGGTATGGAAGCCGGTGTTACGACGCAGCAACCATGCTTTGGCGTGCAGCCGGGTGCGTTGGGTTTCGTAATTAACCCGTACCTGCGCGCCGAAGTCCTCAACCAAAGAATCAAGCGCACGCGCGTCGGTGGCGCCGAGGTAGGTCGTCGTGATGACTCGCAACGGCACCCCACGCCGGCGCAGCTCGTTGAGTTCCTCTTCCAGTAGCCGCAGACCCTGCCACTTGACGAACGCACACAACAGGTCCACCTGATCGGCGCTGGCGAGTTCGGCGCGCAACTCCGCGGCCAAAGTCGGTTCGTTGTGCGCATTGGTCATCAGCGCCGTGTCCGACAACGGAGTCGCGGGCCGAGGCAGACGAGTCACGCCGAGCCGGTTCGCCGCCACCACCTCATCGAGCCGCTCGATTTTCCCGGGTTCGCGTTGATGAAGCGCCTCGTGAGTCGAACCGGGGTCAGGCAGCACGGCCAGGATCTTGTGCACCAGTTCGGCGCGATCTTGCGGCGTCGGCGCGGCTCGAAGCGAACGCTCGATGAGCGGCGTGAGATGCCGCGCAACCGTTAGCGGCTGTTCACCTTCGTCGACCGAGTTGATTTCGGGATGTAAATCGGCTCGCTGACCGAGCTCCTGGTGCAACTGTTTTGTCAGCAACGATTCGTAGAGGCCCTCTTGCACGTCCGGAGCGTAGCGAACATCTTTGACGGACGAGGTTGAATGCGCTCAGTTTTGGAAATGAGGCGGGCTGCCGGAATACCTGCCCAAGGTGGCCCACCGCGGGGCCGCCGAGGGGGCTGCGGCCAATTCGATATGGTTGTGGGGCAACAAAATCTGATTCTTACTGCTTGTCAGCCGCTGGCTGCGCGGCTGTATTGCTACTGTCGCCCACATCGCCAGACCCGGAATCATTTCAACGGGAGCGCCACCGAGGGCGGCGACATCATCTGATCGGGCAGTGACTACACCGCCCTGTCGTACCAGACCTGACCGCTCTTGGAACGACCGACCGGCGAGCGAACTACGGCCTCGCCGGCAACGCCGCCAACCACCCGTCCGACAGCAACTCCAACAACTGCCCATCCGGATCCCGGATCATTGCCATCGCCTCACCCACCGACGCCTCAACCACTTCTCCCCCGAACTCCGCCACCCGAGCCAGCACCCCGGGAAGATCGGACACCGAAAATGAGATGTGCGTCAGCCCGATCTGATCCATAACCCGCTCAGAGCCGGCATGAACCTGACGCTTCGAGTAGTCCATGAGCTCGAGCACCAAGCCATCGCGCACTAGATACGTCGCATGCACGCCGAGCGGCTCGGGCAAACCCACCAGCCGGGACGTCGGGCTGTCGGGCGGATCGAGTTCCCACCAGAACTGGAACCCCAGCAGGCCCTCGTAGAAGCGGCGCGACCGCTCACGATCGGCGACGCATAACCCAACGTGATTGAAAACCGTCCGATGGCTCGTCATGTCAACCTTTCCGCAGCAAATCGGGCCCAAGCGGTCACGGCTGCCGACCTGCAGACCGCTTCCGCCGCCCAGCTTAAAAGCGCAATAATGCAAAGATAACCAATAAGCGCACCGCCGAATACGCACATCACCTTCCGTTGGAGGGCTTTTCGATGGCCACACGTCCGAACGTCAGCGCTGACGCGGTCGTTGACTTCGACCATCATTCCGATGCGTTCAACCTCAACGAGCTGGCCGTCAACGCCGACCTGCGGCAGCGATGTCCCGTGGCGTGGAACGAGAACTACGGCGGGTTCTGGTTCCTCAGCAGCTACGACGCCGTCAGCCAAACCGCCCGCGACGGCGACACTTTCGCCCACAAATACGAACCCGACGCCGCAGACGGCGTCGACTACCAAGGCGAGATGGGCGTCCCGCGCCCCGACGGCCAGCCGGCCCTGGGCATCGGCGAGGTCGACGGCCCCTATCACCAAGCGCTACGGCACGCGCTGGCGCCGTTCTTCTCCCCCGGCGCCGTCGAAAAACTCAAGCCGTTCATGGAGCAATCCGCCCACTGGTTCCTCGACCAACACATCACCGAGGGGCACATGGACCTGGTGCTCGACTACGCCAGCCCGGTCCCGGCCATCCTGACCATGAAGCTGATGGGCCTGCCCTACGACAATTGGCACTTATACGCCAACCTCTTTCACTCCGTCATGGCCGTCTCCCAGGACAGCGACGAGTACGCCGCCGCGATCGCCAAAGTGCCCGCCATGATGCAAGAGGTCCTCGAGTTCGCCGCCAACCGACGGGCCGACGCCCGAGAAGACCTGACCAGCTTCCTCATTCAGTTCGAATTCGACGGCCAGCGCCTCACCGACGAACAACTGCTCAACATCCTGTGGAACCTCATCGGCGGCGGCGTCGACACCACCACCTCCCAAACCGCGCTGACCCTGCTGCACCTGGGCACCCACCCCGACCTCCGACAACAACTGATCGACCACCCAGAGCTCCACCGCACCGCCACCGACGAATTCCTGCGCTACTTCTCCGTCAACCAAACCCTCAGCCGCACAGTCACTCACGACGTCGTGTTCGCCGGGCAACGCCTACGCAAAAATGACAAAGTCGTCATCAGCTGGCTGTCGGCCAACCACGACGAAAACGAGTTCGACCGGCCCGACGAGATTATCCTCGATCGCACCCCCAACCGCCACGTCGCCTTCGGACTGGGCCCGCACCGCTGCATCGGCTCGCACCTGGCCCGGCTGATGTCCGCCGTGATGGTCAAGGCCGTCCTCGACCGCATCCCCGACTACGAGGTCGACGTCGAAAACGTCCACCAATACTTGGGCAACCCGAACATGACCGGGCTGGGCAAACTCCCGGTCACCTTCACGCCCGGCGCCAGCCGGGAAACCGAACGACCGTGGTGATCGGTCAAAGCACTTGCGCCACAACACCCGCGATGATCTCATCGGGGGCTTGAACGATCCCGACCGCGCCCAGTTGGCCGCCGATGGCCAGCGATGCGATGCCGTGCACCAGCGACCAGAGCGGCGCGGCCACCTCTCGCGGATCCCGGCCCTCGACGATCCCCGCCTCCTGGCACTTGGTGATGGCGTCGAGCAGGTCGCCGAACGCCTGCTCGCCGGCCATCGCCATGCCCGGCCGCTCGGCCTTCAGCGACTCCGCGCCGAACATCACCTGATAGTGATCGGGGTGGGCGATGGCCCATCGCACATAGGCCCGGCCGAGCTCGATCACCCGCTCCTTCGGATCTTCAGCGCGCTCGGCAGCCGCGGCCAGGTCGGCGTGCAACTGCTGAAAGCCCTGCTCGGCGACGGCGGCCAGCAGCTCGGCCTTGTCGGCGAAATGCCGGTACGGCGCCGCGGCGCTGACCCCGGCGCGCCGGGCCGCCTCGGTGAGGGTGAACCCCTTCGGCCCCTTCTCGGCCACCAGCGAGAGCGCGGCGCTGGTCAGCGCCCGCTTGAGATCGCCGTGGTGATAGCTCTGACGCCGCCGGACGGCCGACCGCTGCGCTGCCATGTTGACGACATTAACATTATCGGTTATGTTAAGGCTATTCACATTGGCGACCAGGGGAGATGACATGTCCAATCTGCATGAGACCCCAACCAGGCTCGTTGGCACCCGCGACCGGGAGAAGGCGGCCGATCTGCTCGGCCAGGCGTTCGCCCAGGGATACCTGCAGGTCGACGAGTACGACCGACGGCTGCAAACGGTGTTCCAGACGCACACCGCCCAAGAACTGCACGAACTCCTCGCCGACCTGCCGCTCGATCGCATCCGGCGCCACGACCCGCGCCGGCGTGCCGCTCGCGTCGCCGCAGCACGCCGCGGCGTGCGCGCTCACCTCGCCGTGTACCTCACCATGGTGGCCATCGTGCTCACCGTGTGGGCGGCCGTCGCCCTGACCACCGAAGCATCCTATTTCTGGCCGATCTGGCCCATCCTCGGCGCGGGTATCGGACTCGTCGGCCACGCCGCGTCCATACCACGCGTCAACGAGAACCGTTGGCAGCCAGTCCTTTCGGCCATCTTGGCGCCCGCCTGGTGCCGAGGGGCCCCGCGTCCGTGGTGACCCCTTGCGCCCCAACGGCGTCTGCCGCCACTATGGCTAGTCATGGCGCGAACATGGTTGTCGATCAGGGTCGATCTGATCAGCGGTCGCGGCGAGGACTACTGGCCGCGACCGGGCAGGGTCTTTGCCGCCAGCCGGACCCAGCGATTTAGCCACCTCGCCGAGGCGATCGACACCGCCTTCGCCCGTTGGGATCGCTCGCACCTCTTCAAATTCGAATTAGGCAACGGCCGCGTGATTGGTCAACCTGAGTTCGACGACTTCGGACAGGGCATCCTGGATGCCGGGTACGACAAAGCTGTCCACGCTGGCATTAGGTGAGCAATTCGTTTACGAGTTCGACTTCGGCGAGGGTTGGACCCATCTGTGCACGGTGGGGTCTGAACTGATCGATCCCGAAGACGAATTGGGGATTGTGCCGAAATCTCCGCTTCCGTATTGGGGTTGGGGCGACATCCCCGACCAGTACGGGCGCCGGTGGATTGACGATGACGGCGACGGAAACATGCCGCCGGATCCCGCGCTGAGCGATTTGCCGCCTTTGCAGCCAGGCTGGGGCCCGCGGACCTGACGCAGGCCGTTGGCCTATCGCAGGCTATCGATCCTCTTCCGCAGCATCTGCGCGAGGAGTTCGGTTTGGCGCTCATCGAAACCGATTTCACCGCATTTCTCTGGCCAATCGTGTGCCGCATCGACAATCGCGTCGATCATCCGTGTGATCGCGCGTGGCCGTAGCCCAAGGCGCTCGGCGGCATCCAGGAAGTCGCCGCGAGTGAGCCGGTTCGCGCGGCCATAAAGATCGAGCGCCATGGGATCGCGCCAGCGCATATAAGGCTGGGTGCAGAGCAGGTCGTACGCGGGTGTGGCTTGCCAGACACCATCTGGGTTGTAGATCGACAGGTTCTTACCATGCAGGTCGCCGTTGCCGATAAGCCAAGAAAAAACAACGACTTTCAGCAATTCGAGGACAGTGGCTAGCTTGGACCCGCCGCCCCGTCCACACGCATCGGCAAGCGCTGTAATCGCGGTCTCGGTTTTGATGCGGTACTTCGACGCGGGATACATTCCGGCGACCTGGCATGCGTCCTCTTGGGCGATTCGCGTCGCACCTCCCCGGTCGAATCGGGTCACCAGCAAGGCACTACCCCCCTCGTCGTCGTGCAGCAGCGACGTCGGGGCGACGCGAAGCCCGCACGCCGCGGCCATCGTCATGAAGAAGTGCTCGTTCTCGACGATCAGCGGATACTGAACGGGATTGAGCTTGAGTATCGCCGGCCCGGAACGGGTTTGAGCCGGTGCTGACAGCATCGCCGCGCTGACTTTCGGCTGTACTCCGGCCAGGCCCACGGGGTCTGCGTCGACCGAACCTGTCAACCGTGCGAATACGGCACGAAAATTGTTGTCGCGCTTGGGCTCAAACATCGGCAGTGGCCGAGCCGGTGCGGCACCCGCCGGCACGACTCGAACATTGCCGATAGTGTCCGCGCCGATCGCCAGCAACAACGTGAGGTGGTCGTCGGCCGAGGTTTTCGTCGACGACGTCACCACGCCTAGTCGGACCCCCTCGGGAAGAAGCCCCGCAAAGAACGGCGGAACGGCCCCTCCCGCGGTGACGACGGGATATTTGCCGGACCGAAGTAGCGACCACGACACCGATCGTTCCCGAATACTCGATTTGGCGGCACGGTGGTCAGCCGTGTAATCGAAGCTGATCGTGTCCGAGCTTTCGCGAGTCAGACGAGCAGCGAGATCTTCGCCGATATACACGTCAGCCTCGGTGACGTCCCGTAGATCGAGGCGGGATCTGGTCATTCAGCCGCTGCGCTCACGTCGATGTGCATGCCGAGGACCTCGGCGATCTGGACGACGGACCCGAACTTGACCGCGCCGCTTCCCCGTTCGAGTGACTGGACGCTGGAGCGCGAGACGCCGGCCAAGTCGGCCAAGGTCTGCTGGGTGAGGCGCAGCGCGACTCGCCGTTCCGCGAAATCCCGCCCTATGCGTGCTATATCAGGCATAGAGTTGTCCAGGCGCGGGCTGGTCCTTCTAGGAGTTGCCACCTCAATCCTTATGCTTGGAATCACCTGCATAAATAGCATGCGCTGGCGGACTGGCGCCTGTCAACCGTCTATGCATTATTTTTCAAGCTTAAGCGTGGCAGACGGTTTACCCGTTGCACTCGCCGGCCGCGCCGAAACCTTCTGCGCGCGCGGTGATTACGTGGCCGTGGCGTACTGCAGCACGGGTTCGGAAGAATCGACGTGGCCGAAGCTGATGATCCGCAGCCGGTACGGTCGCACCTCGTAGACGACGCCGTCGACCGGGTTGGTGACGTCGAAACCGTCCTCGACCCGCTCGGCATTGGAAAGCTCGATGTGGGCGCCGTCGCGAATCCGCTCGCCGCGGTAATAATAGGTCCCGCTGAGGTTTTGGCACACCACCGCAAGCGACTTGGCGGTGCGCAACACGGCGGCCGGCGGATTGCCCGGGTCGCAGCGCGCCGTCTCGCCGACGAACCCCAACCCGTCGGCGCCCTTCACCGGACGCGAGAGTGTCGGCGTCAGCGGTGGCGGCGGAGTCGTCGACGCCGGGGGTGCGGCCGCCCGCGCCGTCGACGGCGCCGCCGAGGTTGAACCCTTGTGATGGGTGCCGACAACGGTTTTCACCGACAACACCAATCCGACGATCAACATGACCGCCGCGACCGCGGTCACCACGACCGGCATGCGGCCGGCCGCCGGCCAACGCCGTGACGGTCCGGGCGCGACAGGCGGCTTCGGGCCGGCGTCCGGCTCAGCGGGAGTGACCATGGGCAACGGCTTCGTCTTCGGGGGGTCGCTTCGCCCGGCGCCCACACCCACCGGGTGCTCGTAGGCCGCGAACACCGCGTCACTGGCGGCCCGCGCAAGCTCACCGGCGGATGCGAACCGCGCCGCGCCGTGTTTGGCCATGCCCCGGGCGATGATGTCGTCGTAGTCGCGGCCCACACCGCGGCGCATGATGCTGGGCCGGGGTGGCGGCGACAGCATGTGCGCGCGCTTCAGCTCCCCCGCGTCCTCGCTCTCGAATGGCGGCTGACCGGTGAGGCATTCGTAGAGCACGCACGTCAACGAGTAGATGTCGGTCTGCGGCCCGACGCGCCCGGTGGTGAATCGCTCGGGCGCCATGTAGGTGCGCGAGAGCTTTTCGTCGCCGGCGGCCTGGGCGATGCCGAAGTCGGCGAGGTAGGTGAAGTGGTCGTGGGTCAGCAGGATGTTCTCGGGCTTGACGTCGAGGTTCACCACCCCGGCGGCGTGCGCGGCGTCCAGGGCGCGGGCCACCTGCGCGGTGATCGACGCCGCCCGCGAGGGCTCCAGCCCGCCCTGCTCACGCAGCAGGTCCTTGAGGCTGCCTCCGTCGTCGACCAGGTGCATGTCGATGTAGGGCACGCCGTCGATCTCGCCGAAGTCATGCAGCGAAATGACGTGCGGCTCCTGTAGCCGCGTCAGATTCCGGCACTCGCGCCAAAGGCGTTGCTGGAAGCCAGGGTCCGCGGCCATATCGCCGCGTAACAGCTTGAGCGCGACCATCCGGTCCTTAACCGTGTCGTACGCGCGGTAGACCTCGCCCATGGCCCCGGTGCCGATCAGTGATCGCAGCTCGTACGGCCCGAACCGGGTACCGAGCCGCGAACCGCGGGACGAGGAGGTCAACGAACGATCCTTTCTGCTTGAGACGGTTCAGGCGGCGGGTTCCCCAATCGGCCGCCGACGTAACGTGCGCAGCCTCACGCGTGTCGCTACGTCGAGACACCCTGGCGGCCGCTATTGCCGCCCGGCCGACCCGCAGGACCGGCCTACACGAAGCTGCGCCAGCCCCACCCTAGTGGCAGCGACGCCAGGATGACGCTCTCGGACCGTCGCGTTATTCGCCCTGTCTTAGCGACTTAGCTAGTCGTTCGCCCTCGGGCGTTAGTTCGAGCCATATCGTCAGATCCCACAGCGTGGGTTCGTCATAGTGGCCGACGAAGAGGTCGTAGACGTGGTCCATGGCGGCGTCGATCGAAAGATTCCAGGGCACGACTCGTTCGTCGGAAGCACCGAGTATCTCTCCGATCTTCATCAGGCCATCGTCGAGCAAAGACCGAATTGTGCGCAGCACCACGTCCTGCTGACCAGCAACAGTGTCGGCGAGTTGTTCACGTCTCATGACCGAGGTGACGTGCGCCATCGGCAGGCAGTTTCCCACGGCATCAGATAACAGCCGAGTACGCAGTCGATCTTGAGCGCTACACAATCGTCACCGCTAGGGCCGCCGATAGACCCGGCGTTCGCATCACCGTCGCCGCCATCTTGTTTCCAGCTGCGATCGACAGCTTGGATGTGACCGTTGCGCGCAGGCAGAGGATCCACCTGGGTTGGGTTTTCCGGGAATGTATGGCGGATTCCGGCCATGGCGGCGGTGACCTTGCCGGCGACTTGTTGATCCAGGGCGACCAATTGTGCGGCACGTTGGCGGATGTCGCCGGCATGGGCTTGCGCTTGGGCTTGCCGGGTTGCCCGCTGCGCAGTCGATCCGCCGGTCATGCGGTCGGCGACCGAAAGATCTTCACCCACCTCGAATCCTGCCGCGCGCGCATCCTCTACCGCGTAGTGCGGGCGGGAGCGAGCGGCATACAGATCCGGGGCCCCGCTTCGCCCAACCCGGGCTGCAGCCTGTAGCTGGTCGACTGCTGCACTCGTGGTTGCAGGTCGGCATGCGTCGCATTGCGCAGCGCATCGGCAGCTTCGCCGCGCCAATCGACCGACGCGGCGTCTCGCCACACCTGGTGAGCCACTCCGTAGCTACGCTCGCCCACCGTCTCCCCAGTGAGCGGCCGCCTCGGTGAGATGCTCTGTGGGCCAGGCTAATAGCGCCGACAAGCCAGGAGCCTGTGCAACCGCTCCCATTGCTACACGCTGATAACCGACTGGCCTACCGCAGCGAGGTCGGTGGCCGACTCAGCTTCGTTGGCGCCATAACGCGTATCGGCTTGGCGCACACACGTGGCGCGCGCACTTACTCGTGCCGCCAACCCGGCGGCGAACGCGGCGACATCAACCTGGGCACCGTTGACGGCAGCCGCGCTGGGCTGCCACGACGATCCCAGCCCTGTGGCCGCAGCCGTGTCGTTTAAACCGTCCGTCAAAGCCGCCCAACGGGTCGCCACGGCCTGGACGCTGGCCCCATCCGCACGCATCATTTGTCCCACAAGCCGAAGCGTAAGCTGCACGTCACGCGCCTGCCACTCACTAACTCAGCGTTGAATCTGGCGGCCGGCACGTAAGAAGGTGAGGCCTTCAATGTCCGACATGACGGCGCGATTCGCGAAGATCGTCGGCGAGCACAACCTGCTTACGGGCGACGCCGTTTCCGACGACTACGCACACGACGAGGTGCTGACCAAGCCCCCACAAAAGCCGGCGTACCTGGCCAAACCGGCGACCGCCGACGAGGTCGCACAGCTACTCAAGACGGCAACGGAAAACCAGGTGCCGGTGACCGCGCGCGGTTCGGGGACCGGCCTGTCGGGCGCGGCGATCCCCCGCGCGGACGGGCTGCTGATCTCCTTCGAGCGCATGAACGCCGTGCTGGATGTCGACGTCACCAACCAGGTCGCCGTCGTGCAACCCGGGGTAACGCTCACCGAACTGGACGACGCGACCGCCGGCACCGGGCTGCGATACATGGTCCACCCGGGCGAGCTGTCGTCCAGCGTAGGCGGCAACGTCGGCACCAACGCCGGCGGCATGCGCGCGGTCAAGTACGGGATCGCGCGCCACAACGTGCTCGGGCTGCAGGCGGCGCTGCCGACCGGTGAGCTCATCCGCACCGGCGGCAAGATCGCCAAGGTTTCCACCGGCTACGACCTGACCCAGCTCATCGTCGGCTCCGAGGGCACCCTGGCCCTGGCCACCGAGGTGACCGTCAAGCTGCATCCGCGCCTCGACCACACCGCCACGGTGCTCGCGCCGTTCGCCGACTTCGACCAGGTCATGGAGGCGGTACCCAAGATCCTCGCCACCGGCCTGGCGCCCTACATCCTCGAGTACATCGACAGCGTGACGATGGCCGCGCTGGTGCATACCCAAAACCTTGAGCTGGGCGTGCCCGACGCCGTCCGCGACAGCTGTCAGGCGTATCTGGTTGTGGCGCTTGAGAATCGGACCGCCGACCGGCTGGACGAGGACGTCGAGACGGCCGGTGAGCTGCTCGCCGAGCTGGGCGCGGTGGACGCCTACGTGCTCGAGGGCGGCTCGGCGCGCAAGCTCATCGAGGCGCGCGAGAAGGCGTTCTGGACGCTCAAGGCGCTCAACGCCGACGACCTTATCGACGCCGTCGTGCCGCGCGGCGCCATGCCGAAGTTCCTGTCCGGCGCGCGCGGTCTGGCGGCGGCGGCCGGCGCGGCCGCGGCGGGCTGCGGGCACGCCGGCGACGGCAACGTCCACCTGGCCATCTTCTGCCCCGACTCCGCGATCCGAACGCAGCTGCTGACCGACATCTTCGCTCTGGCAATGGAATTGGGCGGCGCGATCTCCGGCGAACACGGCCTGGGCCGCGCCAAGGCCCCATACTTTGTGGAGCTCGAGGACCCGGTCAAGGTCGACCTGATGCGCCGCATCAAGGCGAGCTTTGATCCGGCGGGCATCCTCAATCCGGACGTCATGTTTGCGTCGGACGCGTGACCCGCTGCGTCGAACCCTCAACGCGCCGTGGCCAATTCGCTCACGATGTCGAGCCGGAGGAACTCCGGCGCCTTGATCACCCTGCGCAGCATGAAGCGGATGAACGCCGGCATGTCGGTCGCGTTCGCGTCGCGGAACACTATCGGCGCGCCGAGCTGGTAGCGCCGCCGCCGGGTCTGCAGTTCGCAGCCCCCCGCGGCGAGGACGTTGCGCACCCAATCCGTTTCGGGACCGTAGGTCAGCGCGATCACAAATCCGTTGTGGCGGCGGAAGACCCACAGCGGGGTCCGAAAGGTGCGTCCCGATTTGCGCCCGCGATGGACGACAACTCCCCATCCCGGCGCCCACGGAGCGATGTACTTGGTGAATCGATTGAGGCCGATCTTGTTGAACTGGGCAACCCATCGCGGTGCTGGCATCTCCGTAACTCCTCACTTGGAGAATTTATGCGACCATGCTAAAGCGCGGACACCCGGAAGTCAACGACTGTAGAATTTACAAATTGTGGCCCCCATTGGACGACGGCCGGGCAACCCCGACACCCGCAACGACATCGTGGCGACCGCGCGACGGCTGTTCGCCGACTCCGGGTACGACAAGACCTCGGTCCGCGACATCGCCGCCGGCGCCGGCGTCGACCCGGCGCTGATCCGGCACTATTTCGGCAGCAAGGCAGAGCTGTTCCGGTCCACCATGGGGTGGCCGTTCGACCCGGCTGAAATCGGCAAGCGCATCGCTCGCGGCGATCGCAAGGAAATCGGCAAGCGCCTGACACAGGTGTTCTTCGCGGCATGGGAGCAACCAGACTCCCGCGCCTCCCTACTGGCGATCCTGCGGGGTGCCGCCACCCACGAGGAGTCGGCCGCCTTGGTGCGTCAGTTCATTCAGGGCCAGCTGTACCCGCAGTTGGCCAAGCTGCTGGCGGGGTCTGACACCGAGCTGCGTATCGATTTGGCCATGGCCCAACTTCTGGGCATCGCCTACTTGCGCTATGTCCTTCAGGTCGAGCCGATCGCGTCCGCTCCGGCGGACGAACTCGTTGCGCGGGTCGCGCCCGTCGTTACCGCCCACCTCACGTCGCGCCGTTAGAGGAACTCCGCCGCGTCCTGCAGACCGCACCCCACCCGAAAAGCTCAGCTATGCAACGGCTCTCGGCCGATCGCCGGCGTGGCGGACGCGTCCACGTCGGTTTCTTCGTGGTCGGCGAGCCAGCGTTCGGCGTCGATGGCCGCCGAGCAGCCGCTGCCCGCGGCGGTGATGGCTTGGCG
>NZ_MVHG01000098.1 GCF_002086125.1 Mycobacterium arosiense ATCC BAA-1401 = DSM 45069 | reverse complement strand
TACCTCCTCGACGAACCACCTGACATGACTCCAACCTTCCCAAGAAGTGGAGTCTCCAGACATCCCGGGGCGGTTCAATCAGCTGGGGCGACTCGAAGTACAACCATCTGGAGGATGTCGGGGTCCGCATCTACAACCGATGGCTGGCGGAGTTTGTCTCGTCGGCCCCCGAACGCCACGTTGGTATCGCTCACATCCCGATCTCGGATCCGGCGGCGTGTGTCCGTGAGGTCATGTGGGCGGCTGAGGCGGGTTTGAAGGGCATCAACCTGCCGGCTCCGCGCGGTGACATTCCGATGCTGAACGACCCTGTATGGGACCCGATTTGGTCGGCGTGTGAGGAGACCGGATTGACGCTCAATACGCACGGTGGCGGCGGTGAGCACTACCCGTATGAGGGCCAAGGTGCGCAGGCGATGTACATGATGGAGACCTTGTTCCGGACGCGCCGCGGACTTTGGGTGATGATCCTCGGCGGGGTCTTTGAACGGCATCCCAAGCTGAAGCTGGTGCTCACAGAGCAGTGGATGGACTGGGCGTCCGGCGCGATCGCGGACATGGATGGGCTCTATCACAATCGAACCGGGGAGTGGCTCCGGGCGGGGCTATCGATGGCGCCGTCTGATTACTTCAAACGGAACTGCTACGTCGGGGCGAGCTTCATGTCCAACTGGGAAGCCAAGCTGGGCATCGAACAGGGTCTCGCAGATCACGTGATGTGGGGCGACGACTATCCGCACGCCGAGGGCACCTGGCCGGATACCAGAGAGGCAATCCGGTTCACATTCTCCGACATAGATCCCAAATACACACGAAAATATCTGGGCGGCAACGCAATCGACGTATATGGGTTAGACCGCGAAAAGCTGGCGAAGGTCGCAACCAAGATTGGTCCGACCACTGAAGAAGTTGCGAAGCCCTACACGGTCCCCGAGGACAAGGTCGTCGGGCTCTATGCATTCCGCACGGGCCCGGGCCGTTTCATCTAGCCCAACGCGCGGACGTTCGTGATCAGGTTCGTTCAAACCTGCGGATTGCTGACGAGGAGACACTCAAATCATGAAACACACAACTATCTTGGCGTCGCCGTGCCGGACGGTTATTCCAGAGGAGGTCGATTATCTTCACGAGTTCGGATGGGTGAAACTAAAGAACTTTGTCGATCCTGACGTGATACACAAGATGCTTGCTATCGCCCGCGAAAGGATGGGTGACGACGCCGATGGCCCTCCGGCAGGCCCCGAGATATCGGAGGCGTCGGCCAACGAAGCGAACCAGCCTCCCATCGCCTACTTCAACGTGGGGCAAAGCGCTTTCCTGACGGACCCCGTGATGCGACCTCTGATCAACGCCGTGGGGAAAAACGCGAGACTCCTCCAAAGCCGCAGAAGGTCAGACGGCTCAGCGGTCGGTGTTAGGTACTACGCGGACTATTTCGTGCCGAAGCTGCCTAGCGGCAAGCCTTCTCGAAATGGAGGAAACGGCACAACTGCCTATCATCAGGACTTCATCACCTTCTCCGTCGACCGGTCCGGTGGCCTGACGTTCTGGTTTCCCCTGGAGGCCTATGGACCGCAAGCCGGCACAATGTCGTTCGTCAACGGGTCGCATCGCGCGGGGGTATTAGGCGACTACACCACCTACGGCGATGGTGATGCGCTCGATGTCTTCCCCGAGCTTCGTGACCTAGGAATCAGTGAGCAGATGACCTATGAACTGGGCGACATCTCAGTTCACACGCATCTCACCATCCACGGCGCAGGGTTGAACACAATGGACCGCCCTCGCTGGGGCTACCTTCTGGCCACCCAGCCGGCAGACGTCTGCTGGAACGGGTCACCAACGCCGAATTTCGATTCGACGGGTATGAGGCCCTGGCAACCGCTAGACGACGAGCGCTTCCCGCTGATCGGATGAAGACGCGGAAAGCTCGATTCCTCAAGGACATTGGATGATGGCCAATTCTTCTGTGCCGAAGCCGTTTCCGAACCGAGACTTTATGCAGATGTGCTGGGTGGTGCCGGATTTGCAGGCCGCCATCGCCTCATGGGTGCACAACGCCGGAGTGGGGCCCTTTTTCTGTTTCGACGGGGTTCCGTTCGCTGAGGGGCGATACCGGGGGAGACCGGCCAAGTTCCCTGCGGTGACAGCCGCCATCGCCTACGCAGGCAGCCTGCAGATTGAGCTGGTCTGCCAGGACAACGACGAGCCTGGGATCTTTCGCGACCTGTTCTCCCACGGGCAATCTGGCTTGCATCACATGGCGTTGAACTGCCAGGACTACGAAGCAGAGCGCGACACTTACATCACGGCAGGCGCAGAACTCGCATTCGAGGGCCGGCTGGACGGCACCCGCACGTCCTGGGTGGACACGTCTCCCACTCTCGGCTTCATGGTCGAACTGCTCGAAGCCAGCCCGGCACGCCAAGAGGTGTTCAGCGCGATGCGCGCGGCCGCCGAAGCGTGGGACGGTAAACAGCCCACGGCCACCTTCTGAAATGGGTGGCGCGATGTTGCCGACGACGAATCGCATTCCGCTGCCAGATGAAACCGAACGGGCTTCAACGTTTCCGAAGTTGTTCGCAGAGATCGTCGAGGCACGCGCCGAACACGACGCGCTTGTGGTCGCCGCGGAGACGCTGAGCTACCGGGAACTTGATCGACGCTCTGCCAGGATGGCGCGAGCATTGTTGGCGCTCGGGGCCGGCAAGGGCACCCGAATCGCTCTTCTGGCGCCCGATAGCGCAATATGGCTGACCGCCTTTTACGCGGCCTTGCGCATCGGAGCGCTCATCACGCCGATCAGCACTCTGGCCACACCGAGCGAGCTGGCTCAGATCGTGCGCACCAGCGACGCTCAGATCGTGATCGGTGTTCGCCGTTTCCTTAATCACGACTATGCCGAGAACCTGATGACGGCCGTGCCCGGGTTGGCCGAAGGAAGCGCGGAAGCGCTTCGAATCGCCGGCGCACCATACCTGCGGTCGGTCTGGCTCGATGACGTCGTCGGTCTGCCATGGGCGAAGTCGATCGATAACCTTCTAGAACGTGCCGACGAGCCTGATGCACCCGATGCCACGCTGCTGGCCGCCGTAGAGCGGGAGGTCGTTCCCGGCGACGACGCGTTTGTCGTCTACACCTCTGGCAGCACTGCCACGCCGAAGGCGGTGATGCACAGTCAATGGGCGGTGGCGCGCCAACCTCGGGTACTGGCCGAGTATTTCGGTCTGCAGAGTAGTGACCGCACCATGTGCTTACTGCCGGCTTTCTGGATGGGTGGCATCATGACGGCCCTGCAAGTGCTCACCACCGGCAGCACGCTGGTGTACCCATCCAGCCCGAACATCGACGCCGCACTCGACACTGTCGGACGGATCCGCGTCACCAACATTGTGGTCTGGCATACGTCAACCAAGCTTCGCGCCGCGGCAGCCGCTCGCGGAGCCGACCTCGAAGGCATCCGGGTCACCGGGGCGCCGTCACGCGACGACTCCGGCGAGTTCGTTCCGCCGCATCTTCAGGCCAACCTGCTGGGAATGTCGGAGAGTTTCGGTCCGCACAGCGCCGAGCCGATCAACCGTCGCCTGCCCGAGTCCAAAGCGGGCGCTGCGGGTCGTGCGGTGAACGGGATCGAACGCCGGGTCGTTGACCCGGAAACCGCTGTCGAAGTGCCCACCGGGGAAGTGGGCGAGCTTCAGCTGCGCGGGGGTGCGCTTATGACCGGGTTCTACAAGGTCGATCGGCGCACGGTATTCACTTCCGACGGGTTCTACCCAACTAGCGATCTGGTGCGGATCGATGCCGACGGATACGCATTTTTCGTCGGCCGCACGGGCGACATGATCAAGACCAACTCGGCCAACGTGTCGCGCTTGGAAGTCGAAGCGGCGTTGAACGCACTACCCGATGTGGAATTGTCCGTCGTCGCAGGACTTCCGGATCCGGATCTCGGTGAAATCCTGGCCGCCGCAGTCGTTCCGGCAACTGGCGCCACTCCATCGGAGGACAAGCTCAAGGCAGCACTGCGCGAAACCCTGTCGAGCTTCAAGGTGCCCCGTCGCATCGTGTTCGTGTCACACGACGACGTGCCGAGGACGGCGACGGGAAAGGTGCTGCTCTTCGAACTGGCCGAGTTCATCGGATCCCACATCGGCCTGAAGCCGGATCGTACGACCGGCCAAATCATTGGAAAGTGATAGGGGTAACGACAAATTGGCCGAGAACCCGAGTCGACCGTCGGCGGAAGAGATCGTCCGGTACGAGAAGAATCCGTACACCAAGATCGCGACGATCACCCTCGATCGCGCCGACGCGCTCAATGGAATGACCATCGACGCCCAGCATCGCTACGCCGACCTAATACATCTCGCCAGCATCGACGATGATGTCAAGGTGTTGGTCATTCGGGCCAACGGGCCCAATCTTGGTACCGGCGCTGACCTTCCGGAGCTGTTGGACATCATGGCCGACCGGGGCGGCGTGTCGATGAACCACACCGTCAGGGTCCCGGACGACGCCGACGTCATCTACCCCCCGAAGGGCTCTTATCGGCATCGCGCGTCGCACGTCCAGTTCTACACCGACCCGAGTGCGGGAATGCGCAGCCTTCAAGACTTCAAAAAGATCAGCATCCTGGAGGTGCGCGGCTACTGCTACGGCTGGCACTTCTATCAGGCGGCCGACGCCGACATCGTGATCGCGTCCGAAGACTCGTTGTTCGGCCACGCCGCATGGCGCTACGCGGGTTTCGCGGCGCGCCAGTGGCAATGGTGCACGACGATGGGCGTCCGCAAGTTCATGGAGATGGTGTTCACGGGGCGACCGTTCACCGCGGAGGAGATGTACGACTGCGACTTCGTCAACGCCGTGGTCCCCTTCGACGAGCTTGAGTCGTTGACGGAGAAGTATGCCCTCGCCTGTGCGCGCACCCGGCCCACCGACACGGTGTTCGCCCAGAAGACCTTCTTCGAGATCTTCAAGCAGCACCAGGGCGAGTACATGGGCAGCATCCTCGCCGGCATGCTCGAATCGACTCTGGATCAGCTCCAGCCCGACCCGGATTCGTTTGAGCTCGATGACAAGACCCGCGATCGCGGGCTGACCAACGCAGTCCGCGACAACGACGAGCAGTTCCCCCCCGATTGGCGGCTGAGTCGACGCGGTCGGGCCAGCGAGTAGCTCTGCCACGGCATTTCATATCGAAGAAGGGATGACGATGCTGACGCTCACCAATGCCAGGGTCTTCGATGGCCACAAAATGCTTCCCGGCAGCCACAGCGTGAGTCTCCAAGGGGACCGGATAGAGGCGATCGACGATCACCTCGAAACGGTGTCCGGCGAGGTCGTTGATCTCGGCGGTATGACACTGATGCCCGGCCTGATCACCTGCCACCTGCACCCCGATTTCTACAAATTCAGCATCTCCATCGCCGCCACTGAACGGCCGGGCAAGGAACTGCCGCCCGGCGTCATGATGGCGATCGGGGTCCGCACCTGTCGTGTGCTGCTGGAGAGCGGCTTCACCGGCTACGCCGGCGCCTCCTGCGCGCATGACATAGATGCCCAGCTCAAGATGGCCATCGCCGAGGACATCATCCCGGGCCCTCGGATCCGCGCATGCGGCCACCACCTCGGTACCACCGGGGACATGAACAACGGTGGGCGATGGTGGAAACGGTACGAGACGCCGGGGACCGACATCTGCGTTGACGGCCCCGACGCGATGCGCGCGTTGGTCCGTGAGGAGATCAATCGCGGTGTCGAGACGATCAAGATCTTCGCCAGTGCCGGCCATGGCCAGCCGCATCGCACGACGCGCAACATGTCCCGAGACGAGATCGCGGCCATCATCAACACCGCTCACGAGCGAGGAGCGAAGGTGCGCGCCCACGTTTCCGACAAGGCGATGATGCTGGAGTGCATCGAACTCGGGCTCGACCTGATCGACCACGGGGATGAAATCGACGAGGAAGTCATCGAGGCGATGGTGGAGGCCGGAACCTTCTGGGTGCCAAGCCTCATCTACCCGTGGAGCCTGCTCGAACTCAATTACGCGGCCGAGGTGGGCGTCACCCGAGAGCAGTACGACCACGTGCGAGCGATGTTGCCTTTGGCCCAGGCCGCGGGAGTTCGAATCCTGATAGGCGACGATTACAGCGGCATCTTCCGCGACCTGTTCGACGACGACCCGCTGGACCATCAGGTCGGCAACTACGGTCGCGAGTTCGCCTATTACGCTGCAGTCGAAGGGCTTTCGACTGCCGATGTGCTTAGCTGGGGCACCAGCAACGCCGGCCAGCTATTGGTGGATTGGCCCGAGCGGGTCGGCGTGATCGAAGCTGGCGCACTGGCGGATCTCATCGTCGTGGATGGGGACCCTCTTGCGGATCCGTCGCTGCTCGCACGCCCTAACGATGCCCTCAAAGCAGTCATCCGCGACGGCGCGCTAGTCATCGACCGACTAGCTGACCGAACAGCGGAGCGACGCCGCAACACGGCACGTGGCTCTCAAGAGCTAGCTTTGCGGTGACAGCCACGTCTAGCTTTTATCCTGCCCCACAACACATCTACGTCACCAGATGCCGTACAGCCCTGGTCGAGGAATGACAGAGGAGTGATGACAAGCAACCAACAACGTGGTATCGCGCTGGTGACCGGTGCCGCTTCTGGCATCGGGCGCTCGGCGGCAGAGGCATTCGTGCGTCGCGGCTATGCGACAGCGCTGGTCGACATCGACCAGAAGGCAGGTCGTGAGGCCGAGGCGGAGCTTCGCCAGTGGGGAGAATGCACGTTCTTCCGCTGCGACGTGTCTGACGATGCGACCGTAAAGCACGCGGTCACGAAAACGGTAAAGACCTACGGAGGCCTCACCGCAGCGTTCAACGCGGCTGGTATCGATGGAGAGAATGGCAACGCCACCGCCGAGTGCACCATGGAGAACTGGAACCGCGTCATCGCCGTTGACCTCACCGGAACCTGGTCCTGCATGCGGTACGAGATCCCGGCGATCATTGAAACGGGTGGTGGCTCCATCGTGAACTGCTCATCCGTGGCGGGACTACGAGCCGCTCCTACGGTACCGGCGTACACGGCCGCCAAGCACGGCGTCATCGGCCTGACACGCACGGCCGCGCGCGAATACGGTCGGCAGGGACTACGCGTCAATGTCGTCTGTCCTGGCACTGTCGATACAACGATGTTTCGCCGGTCGATGTCACCCGGCATCATCGAACAGCTCGTTTCGAGTAACGCCGTTGGCCGGCTGGCTCAGGCAGATGAGATCGCTGCTGTGGCGCTGTGGCTATGCGATGACGCCCCAGGCTTTCTCACCGGTGAGACGATCACGGTAGATGGCGGCCTGTGCGCATGAGGAAGGACACCACCGGGAAAGTAGAACGCATGTCGCCCAGTGCTGCACCGCCCACATCACGAATCAACCCGATCGCGGTGGAGGCGCTCACCGACGAGCAGAAGTCAAAGATGGGCGGCTGGGATGAATTGCATTTCAATCGGGTCATGATGCGCAGCCCCCGTCTGTTCGACGTCGTCCTACCGCTGATCACCAAGGTGGTTGCGCAATCGGAACTACCTTCGCACGACCGACAGGTGCTGATCTTGCGGACGTGCGCCCTCACTGGTGAGGTGTACGAGGCCACACACCATGTGTTGATCTCGCATGCTGCCGGTTTGTCCGACGATGAAATCCAGGCAGCTCGAACGGGTGTGGGTCTTTCGCCGATTCACCAATTGCTCGCGCGTGCCGCCGAGGAACTCGTCAGCGATTTCACGGTCAGCGACGAAACATGGAAAGCCCTGGCGGATCACTACTCTGCGACGGAACTGATGGAAGTCGTCGGCCTGGTCGGCGCCTACACCACCATGGCAATGCTCACCCGAGCCCTCGGCATTCAACTCGAAGACGAAGAGACCATGAAGAGTTTCATAGCCCTGCGGCAATACGTATGAAACCACCGAAAGTCGTGAGATCGGCGCCTGGCGAATAAAAGAGATCAGGGAAAGGCAGCTAATGACCGAACTTCGCTTCGATGGCCGGACTGCGATCGTCACCGGGGCAGGCGGCAATCCCAGCATCGGTCGGGCCCATGCGCTGCTGCTGGCGGCTCGCGGTGCGAATGTCGTCGTCAACGACATCGGCCGTACCGTGGCGCCAGGGTATACGGGCACTGCGTCGGCTGAAGCGGTCGTCGACGAAATCCGGGCCGCGGGCGGAAGCGCTGTCGCAGACACCAATTCGGTGGCGGCCGAGGAGGGTGCGGCGGCGCTCATCCAGACCGCAATCGACGCATTCGGCGGCATCGACATCCTGGTCAACAATGCCGGCATCTCGATCGCCGCCTCCTTCGACGAGATCACCGCACACGACATCCGGCAACACATCGACATCAACCTGATGGGCACGATTTGGACGTGCCGCGCCGCCTGGCCGCACATGAAGTCGCAGGGCTACGGGCGCGTCGTGAACACTTCCTCGGGTGCGTTCACCGGCGCGCCCCTCCTCGTCGCCTACAGCGCCAGCAAGGGCGGCATCTTCTCGTTCAGCCGCGCGCTCGCCGCCGAGGGAGACGCCTACGGCATCAAGGTCAACACCATCAACCCCGGAGCCTTCACCCGCATGGTGGCCGCACAGCAGAACGAGAGCTCGCCGATGTACCAGCTCTGCAAGACAAGTCTGCCAGCAGAATTGGTGGCCCCGGTCGCCGCCTTCTTGGCGCATGAAAGTTGCCCGGTGACCGGCGACACGATCACCGGCGTCGGTGGACTGGTGAACCGCGTCTACATCGCCGAGACGGATGGCTTCACCGAAACCCCGCTTAGCCCAGAGACTGTCGCAGCCCGCTGGCACGAGGTCATCGCCGACACAGCCGAAAACGCGGTCTCGGCCGCCGCCAATGACCCCCGCGAATGGGATGTGAAGCCCTACGTGATCTCCGAGTGCATCTAGGTCAAGACGGGAGGATCGAAATGTTTGTAGTTCGTGTGTCGAGCCAGGATGCCGAATCCGGTGCTGCAGCCTCGAAAGCAAAGGGAGACAGATGAGTCGATTGGACGACAAGGTCGCCCTTGTGACCGGAGCGGCCGGCGGGATCGGCGGCGCGACGGCGATGATGATGGCGGCTGAAGGTGCCCGTGTCGTCGTCACGGATATCGATGACGACGGTGGGCGAGTAGTCGTCGAGAAGATCCAAGCTCGCGGCGGCGTAGCGAAATATCTCCATCTCGACGTCAGAGTCGAGGCCGAGTGGCTCGATGTAATGCGCGAGGTGGAATCCCGATTCGGCGGCCTTGATATCCTGGCCAACGTCGCCGGGGTCTGCGCTCTCACTGAAATCGGCGACATGACCTACGATCAGTGGCGTTGGCACTTCCAGGTGGATCTTGACGGCAAGTTTCTCGGATCGAGGAGCGCCTTGCCGCTGCTCGCCCGCTCCGGACGGGGCAGCATCGTCAATATTTCCTCTTCGACCGTGATCCACGGCACCGCCGGCGCCACCGCGTACGCGGCCAGTAAGGCTGGTGTCTTGGCCTTCTCGAAGGCGCTAGCCGTGGAGTGCTCGGAGGCTCACACGGGCATCCGTGTCAACAGCATCATTCCCGGCCCCATAGAGACACCGATCTGGGTCAAAATGTTCCACGGCGGTATCCTGCCCCGACCCGACCACGTTGACTATGAAGCGATCATCTCGAAAATGCGCGACGGCGCGAGCGCCGCCAACCTCGTGAAGCGCGCCGGAAGACCCGACGACATCGCGGCGGCAGTCGTCTTTCTCGCATCCGACGAAGCCGGATATATCAACGGTACCGACCTTATCGTCGACGGCGGCAGGGCCATCGCCTGAGTCAACGCGAGGGTACGTGAATATGAGCGCTGAGCAATTCGAGGTCGCCGTGCCAGAGGCAGATCTTGACGATCTTCGTTTTCGCCTCGCGAACACACGATGGGCTGACGACGTCGGCAACCGCGACTGGCGTTATGGCGTCCAGCGCGAGTGGCTCGAGGACATGGTGCGCTATTGGCGCACCGAGTACGACTGGCGAGCACAAGAGCGCGTCATCAATCGATTGGCGAACTTTCGGGTCACGATCGATGAAGTGCCACTCCACTTCGTACACATGCGAAGCCGCAATCCGAATGCCGTTCCACTGCTACTGCTGCACGGTTGGCCGTGGACCTTTATGGATTTTTTCGCACTGCTAGACCCGTTGTCGGACCCAGTCTCTCACGGAGGCAACATTCTCGACTCGTTCGACGTCATCGTTCCATCGCTCCCAGGCTTCGGCTTCTCGACGCCGCTCACCCAGACCGGCCTGACGGTACCGCGTCTGGCGGAACTCTTTGCAAGCCTGATGACCAGGGTGCTCGGCTACGAGCGCTTCGCCGTGGGCGGTGGCGACTGGGGCGCGGTGATCTCGATGCACGTCGCACATGCCTACCCAGCGGAAGTGATCGGTACCTTCACGACGATCCCGTTCTACCCGGGGCTCGATTTGGCCGGTATCACCGCCGAACATCACACACCCGATGAGCGGTGGATGCTCGCCCGCAAAGCCGAGACGCAGGATTTCGTGACAAGCCATTTCACGGTGCAGAGCCTGGATCCACAGACGCTCGCCTATGCCCTGGTCGATTCCCCCGCGGGTACCGCCGCTTGGCTGTGGGAGCGCCGCCGGTCGTGGAGCGACTGCGACGGTGACCTACTGGCCGTGCACGACCGCGACTTTCTGTGTACCCTCGCGTCGATCTACTGGCTGACGGGCACAATTGGGACATCGCTGCGGATCTATTGGGAGAGTTACCATTCCGACCCGTTCCGACGGGTGCACGACCGGATTCCGGCGGTTGAGGTTCCGGCAGGCTTCGCCATTCACCCGAAGGAAGTCATGCTCGTGCCTCGGTCCCTCGCGGCCGTCGGCACCAACCTGCAGCGCTGGAGCGAAATGCCGCGGGGCGGTCATTTCGGCTTCGCGGAACACCCCGACGCGCTCGTCGAAGAGCTTCGGACCTTTTTCCGGCCGTTGCGGCGGTACGACGTATAAGTGTTCACCACCGAAAGCCGTCAATGGATTACCACATCTCAACCCAGACAGAAAACGGAGCGCCAATCCTGTGACCGGGATTGACAGGTGCGGGGGAGCATCTGTTGTCTCTGTCGAGCCTGCTGAAGTGCCGTGAAGATTTGTCTTCTGCCGACGCCGTCCGAGCAATATTTGCCACGCCGGGCTAAATTTGCCACGCTGTTGCACAAATCTGTGTTCTGTGGTTAGCATCACAAGGTCCACACCGCTAGATCTCGCATCGGGGTCTCGAATGGGCACGTGCTTCGAGACGCTCACTTCTGAAGCCCTGCGGAGGAATTCGACGGAGAGGTTGCCATGCTCGATGAACGCGTGACGTTTGAAAACCCGCTAACCGCGGATGCCGGCATGATCGTTGACCGCAATAGCCAGTCGCGCGAGACTGCGAAGTTGCCCGCTGACCTTGTCCTCGTCTCGGCCGACAACCATGTCGAGCTGACCGAAGACATATTCTACGAGCGGTTCCCCGCTGAACTTCGTGAGGCCGCGCCGCGCGTCTGGTTCGACCGCTACTGGCGTGTCGGCTTCAAAGACGCGATGCAGGCCTACCCGGACAACGCCGATGTCGACACCGCACTTGCCCGTTCGGTCCTCAACGACGGGTTCGAGTTCGGCGTCCGCAACCAGCATCTCGACGCCGAAGGGATCGATAAGGAAATCGTTTATCCGCAAAGCCTGCTGGCGTTCATCCGCTACCCCGACCAGGACATGCAGGAACTCATGTACCGCACCTACAACGAGCACATTGCCGAACTAGGCAAGAGGAATCCGGGTCGCTTCTACGGCGTGGGCGTCTGCAGCAACTGGTGGAACCCGGATCGCGCCGAAGAAGCGGTTCAGCAAATCGTCGATCTCGGTCTCAAGAGCTTCATGCTCCCGTTCAACCCCGGCAAGAACGCCGCAGGCGAAGTGATCGACTACGACAGCCCGGAGATGGACCGCTTCTGGGCGTGCGTCGCCGAGGCGAACCTGCCGGTCAATTTTCACATCGGCGAGGTGCCCTCATCAGGGGGTCGTGGCGGCTTCGGAACGTTTTTCCTCATGCAAGCCGCGCCGTTCCGTCGGGCCTTCGGCAGCCTGATATTTGGCGGCATCTTTGACCGCCACCCGCACCTTCAAGTTGTATTCGCCGAGGGCGGCATCAACTGGATCGCCGGGGCGCTCCAGGATGCCGAGCTCACCTATGGCGCGCATCGTGAGCTGTTCGCTTGGCAAATGAAGCACCGCCCCAGCCATTACTGGCATAACAACATGTTTGCAACCTTCCAGACAGACACGATCGGCTTGAAGCTGCTCGACTATCTCGGTGCTGAGCGCGTGATGTGGGGGCAGGATTACCCGCACAGCGAAGGCACTTTCGGTTATACCGCCAACGCCATCAACGAGATCGTTGATCTCACCTCTGAGGCGGACGCCCGCAAGATCCTCAGCGAAAACGCAATCGACCTCTACAAGCTTAACGACTGAACTGGCGGAGACGATGGCGACGCACTCGATAACCAAAAACCAAGCGCCGGCCGTCGGGACGGACCGGCCGGCGCCGGACTCACGGTTGCGTCCGATCCATTATTGGTCGGCCCTTGGGGCCATCTTTGCGCTGGTGCAGATCTACGTGTACGGATCGTGGATCTTCTCGGATGATGTTTATCGGCAGCCAACAGGCGCAGATCCGGTGCCGACACCAATCAAGGCCGCGGCCTGGATCGTGCAGGCGACCTGTGTCCTTGGAGGTGTCGCCCTCGTCATCTACCTCTGGCGGCGCTCCAGGCGCGAGGGGAAACTCGCGTGGGATGCACTCGTTGCCATCGCGTTTGCAAGCGTGTACTGGCAGGACCCGATTATCGACTTTGTCAGGCCGGTGTTTTTCTACAACTCATACCTGGTCAACTTTGGCGCATGGACTTCGCATATTCCCGGCTGGCTTAGTCCTTACGCCGGCAACCTCCCCGAACCGTTCTTGATGATCTTCCCGATGTTTGCGTTCCTGTTCGTAATATTCGGAATGCTCTTCTGCGCCATGGCCCGTTGGCTGCGACGCGTCAGGCCCACCATCAGCAACGTCGGGATATTCCTTACCGGCGTCCTGATCTTCGGGATCTTCAATATTGGTATGGAAGCAATCTTCTTGCAGACGCGCCTTTTCGCCTACTCCGGCGTCGTCAATTCGGTGTCTCTATTCCACGGCCAGACTTACCAGTTCCCGCTGTATGAAGCAGTCATCGCCGGCCTGAATGCCTCGGTGGTGGGGATGATACGGCTCACCCGAGACGACCAAGGCCATTCCGCAGTTGAGCGCGGCGTCGACGATGTGCACGTCGGAACGAAGGCCAAAACGTTGTTGCGCGTCTTGGCGGTCGTGGGCTTGGCCAACGTGATGTTCGTGGTGATGAACACCGTGTATATCGCGTTCACCTTCTACGTCGACCAAATGCCGTATTACCCCAGCTATCTCAAGAATGACATGTGCGGCGTTCATACTTCAGCCCCCTGCCCGGGCCCGGGTGTGCCGGTCTTGATCGACAACACGCCGCATCGGACGGGCTCACGATGACCATTGACCGGGTTTGTGGCGGGCCGGTCACCTTTTGTTTGCAGTGGAAGAGTCATGATTCTTGTGAGGGGCGGTATCTGTGACAGTTAGTGCTAGCAGCGAGGTGTATTACGACCCCTACAATGTGGAGCTCAATCTCGATCCCTATCCGATATACCGTCGGCTCCGTGAGGAAGCACCGCTGTACTACAACGAGCAGCACGACTTCTATGCGCTGAGCCGCTTCGCGGACGTCAATCGGGCAGCGGTCGACCACGAAACGTTCAGTTCGGCGCGGGGCGACATTTTGGAGACCATCAAGGCCAATATTGAGATCCCTTCGGGCTTCCTAATTTTCGAGGATCCGCCTGTCCACGACATCCATCGCAAGCTACTCGCCCGGATGTTCAGGCCGCGCAAGGTCAACGAACTGGAAGCGAAGATTCGTGAATTCTGTGCTCGGTGCCTGGATCCGCTGATCGGCACCGGCCGGTTCGACTTCGTCACGGACCTTGGCGCGCAGATGCCGATGCGGGTGATCGGCATGTTGTTGGGCATGCCCGAAGCCGACCAAGAAGCCGTCCGGAAGCGCTGGGATGCCAACCTGCGCACCGAGGCCGGCAAACCCATGGAAGTCGCCGCCGAGAACATGGACGCCGGCGAGGCCTTCGCCACTTACATTGACTGGCGAGCCGAAAACCCGTCCGACGACATCATCACCGAGCTATTGAACGTCGAATTCGAGGACGACACCGGTACCACGCGCCGACTGACGCGCGACGAGCTGCGCGCGTATGCCAGCCTGGTCGCTGGTGCGGGCAACGAGACGACTGGCCGGCTGATCGGCTGGATGGGCAAGGTTCTGGCCGAGCATCCCGAGCAGCGTCGTGAGCTGGTTGAGGATAAGTCGTTGATCCCGCAGGCAATTGAGGAACTTTTACGCTGCGAGCCGTCGGGTCCGAACATGGCCAGGTATGTCACCCGCGACGTCGACTACTACGGCCAGACTGTGCCGGGGGGCAGTGTGATGCTGTTGATGCTCGGCGCAGCCAACCGTGACGATCGCCAATTCCCGCCGGACGGTGATGTTTTCGACATTCATCGCGAGGTGCGTCAACACTTGACCTTCGGTATCGGCGCCCACTACTGCCTGGGCGCGGCCTTGGCACGTCTCGAGGGGCGGATCGCACTGGAGGAAATTCTCAAACGCTTCCCGGAGTGGGACATCAACCTCACTGAAGTCAAGTTGACATCATCCTCTGCCGTGCGGGGATGGGAATCGATGCCAGCTGTTGTCCGGTAAACCCGTATGCAACACGCCCGTGGTCTCGAACTCCGAATCGCCCTTGGCACACCCGAGCACTTCGATGGTTATGTCCTTGTCCGCAGCCCAGCAAAATTTCAGCGAAGGAGAGCGGCATGGAACAGCGCAAAGTAGAAACTGCCGTTTCGATGGTCATTGACCGCAATCTGCCAGCCGCAGCGGTGGGCGAGGCGGCGAAAACCATGCAGGCCAGCGGTGTGGTGGACTTCATGATGACTTGGGATCAGCTCACGAGCTGGATTCCGCCTTGCCTGTGGAACCCGGACAACACTCCACTCACGGACACGATCGGCGACATCGATTCGTTTCCAGATTGGAACGTAATGGGCGCATACGGCGTAGCGCAGGCGCCGGGGCTTGGGCTCTCGATCAGCATGGACGCGATCCGCCGCGGTCCCGCCGAGCTGACCCAGACCATGCTGACCACCGCCCACGTCACGCAGGGCAAGGTGATCTACCAGCTTGGCGCTGGTGAGATCAAGCAATGCCGGCCCTTTGGATGGAAGCGTGCCGAAGGTATCTCGCGGCTAGAGGATTTCTATCGCGCATTTCACGCATTCTGGAATAGCGACAAGCCGATCGACCTGGAGGGCAACCACGTCAAGTTCGACCAGGCCTGGCTCGGTGTCGCCCGAGGGCACCGGCCGCGTCTCTGGGGTCTCGGCGGCGGGGCGCGCATCATCGATCTGGCCACCAGCTACGCGGACGGCTTTGCCTCGTCGGTGCCGGTGGTGTGGAGCACGCCTGAGCAGGCCGCGGCACAGATCAGGGAGATGAAGGAACAACTGGAGAAGAAAGGCCGCGATCCCGAGCAGTTCGATTTCGGCATCTGGGGCTGCGTGCTGCTGCACGAGGATGAGGAATTCATCCGGCGGTCGTTGAAGAATCCGCTGATTGCCTGGACCGCGCTGGTGATGGGCCGCATTGTCCAATCGGATTGGCTGAAGGAAGGCATCGAGCCGCCGATGCCCGCCGACTGGCACTACGCGCTGAAAATGCTGCCGGTGAAGATCGGCCTTGACCAAGCGATGACGATGTTAAAGCGCCTCACGCCACAGCATTTGGAACGCTCCTTCTTCTATGGCACGCCCAAGCAGGTCGCCGCCGAGCTGCAGGCTTATGTCGATGCCGGCGCGACCTGGGTGACGCCACTCGACAATCTGCCGATAGTGGAGCAGCCGGCCGATGCCGCCACCGCCATCACACGCAGCATCGAGGTGTGCCGCATCCTCAAGGCCACTAACGGCGCCTGATTGCCGGAATGAACGAAACCATCACGTCGGGACACATCATCAGTCGCTGCAGCGCTTGGCGGGCGGTGTAATGAGCGTGGAGGCGTAGTGCCCGAAGGAGACACGATGGACATCGTCGATGCGCAACTTCACCTCGGGCGGGGGATGGTAACGCCGATGCTCGAGGCCATGGACGCATTGGGGATCACATCGGTACTCGTCGATGAGTTGTGGGGTGGCGGACTGGGGGAAGCGCATCCGACGCATATCGAACCCGGCTATCGGTTGGGGAATGGGGCATGGCGTGCGGCCTGGCCGACTGCGGAAGAAGCCAGCATTGTGCATCCTGATCGATTTTCCTATGTGGTCCGGATCGATCGTCGTGACCCCCAACTGGAGAGCGTCATGCGGTTCGTAGGCAGCACGCCCCATGCCCGCGCATTTCGGTTGCAGCCGGTATGGACGCTCGACGAGGTTGAGGCATTCGCCAACGGTGCGTATTGGCATCTGTTGGAGATCGCCCGTGAGGTAGCGCTGCCGCTATTCCTGTTCATCCCCGGTTACGTCGAACTGCTCGAGCCGTATGCGCGACGGTATCCGGACCTGACCTTCGTCATCGACCACTGCGGAATGGAATTTCCGGGCATTCCCCTCGACCGGCCGCAGCCCAAAATGCGCGCCGCGCAGGATGTCGGCTATTTCGATCAGGTGCTGCGCATGGCCGAACTCCCCAATGTCGCCCTCAAGTGGAGCCACGCCCAAGATTGCTTCGGGGTTGCGACGTTTCCCTACGACGCACTTCGGCCCCTCCTGCGGCGCGCGATCGAGGCGTTTGGCGCGGACCGCTTGCTCTGGGCAAGCGACAAGTCCGTCATGGCCGGACACACCTGGAGCGACCTTCTGGACTGCATTCGCAACGATCGGGAGTTGTCGCGGGACGAGCGCGAATGGATCTTGGGCGGATCGGCACGACGAATCTTGAAGTGGCCGTTGACGACTGACTGAGCCGAATGTGAGCGCCTCATCTCGCCGGGCGCTTTGCGGATTCCACGGGCGGTATCTGGATCAGAGCGGCTCAGAGCTGTTCCCTTGGTGTGAATTCCAGGTGCAACGCCGTAAGCCCGCGCAGCATATAGCCGGGGAAGTAATCGTAATGGCGGTTGCCCGCAGGGCCGTGCTCGGCCTCGCAGATTTGAATATCGGTCATGCGGTCGAGGATGCGTTCCAAGCTGACCCGGGCCTCGATCCGCGCCAGCGGGCCGCCCGGACAGCTGTGCACGCCCCGCCCGAAGGCGAGATGTTGGCGGGCATTGGTGCGATCAGCCCGAAACTCCGCCGGGCATTCGAACCGGTCGGGATCTCGATTGGCGGCTCCGGGCAACAGCATAACCGTGGTGCCCGGCGGAAGCTTGACGCCACCAATCTCGGTGGCAACGCGGGTAAGCCGGAAGTCGCTTTTAATCGGGCTCTCGATGCGTAACATCTCTTCGACAAAGTTGGGTATACGCTCACGGTGATCACGCAGCGTGTGTTGCAGCTGTGGCTGCTCAGCGAGAAGTTGCAACGAACTGGCGAGCAGACGCACGGTGGTCTCGTGCCCGGCGATGAACAAAAAGGTGGCCAGGTTCGCGATGTCGGTGGCGTCTGGCGTGGAGCCGTCAGGAAAAGCCGCCATGGCCAACTCGGTAAGGACGTCTTTTCGTGGTTCTCGTCGGCGATCCTCGATATAAGCGGTGAACCGCTGATCGAGGTCGGCAGGTGGGTCGACCGCGATCACACCCCTCTGTCCCTGGCGTGAGGCGTCGGGGTCGAACATCGAGTGGTCGGCTTCGGGCACGCCGAGAAGATCGGCGATTACCAGCAAGGGGAACGGGCGCGCATACGCCTGGACGAAATCACAGCGACCGTCGGCGACGAACTGAGCGATGAGGCGGTCAGCCAACCGCCACATGAATTCCTCATTCTCCTTGAGCCGCTTCGGCGTAAACAGCCCGTTGAGCAGAGTCCGATGTTTAGTGTGCTCCGGTGGGTCAAGGCAGGGAATGTACTCATGCCACAGGAACTGGTCACGATGGGCGTCAATAAGCGCCGAGATGTCATTGCCCTCCGGCATGAACGGCAGCGCCGAGAAGGGGCCAGCCGCCGAGTTGACCGACGAGAACACCGCGGTATCTCGATACACGGCAGCCACATCGTCGTATCCGGTCACGGCGACCACGCCGTGATGCGGCTCGCGAAACGCCGGGCACGTCTGCCGCAGATGTTCAAAGTACGGATACGGGTTCTCGACAACGGATGGGTCGGTGAAAAAGTCGATCCGATCGAAATCGGTCATCGCTCGCTCCTTTCCGTGTTAGTTGGTTCTGCCGCTATGTGCCCTACCGCACGGTTCGGAAGAACGAGCGGATCTCGTCAACGAGGATCGCGGGTTGCTCGAAGGCGCCGAAATGGCCGCCCCGGTCGAGCTCCTTCCACCAGCGCAGGTCCGGGTAACGTTGCCGGGCCCATCGCCGCGACGCCCGGTAGATCTCCTTGGGATATTGGGAGCAGCCGGCGGGCACAGGTACCGGGTCCCGGTTCAACCCGCGCAAGCTCTCCCAGTACAGTCGCGCCGATGAGGCCCCGACCGCCGGCAGCCAGTAGAGCATCACGTTGTCCAGTACGTCGTCTCGGCTGACGATGCTGAACAGATCTCCGTTGCAGTCGGTCCACGTCCAGAACTCTTCGGCGATCCAGGCGCATTGTGCGGCCGGTGAATCCACCAGGCCATAGCCGAGGGTTTGCGGCCTAGTGGATTGCTGCGTCGAATATCCTGTGCCCCAATGCTTATGATCGTCGATGACTCCAAGCATTGCCTGCTCGTCCTCGGTGAGATCGCTCAGCATAGATTCGGGCGGGCCGGCGATGACCAGGGTGAGGATCAGCGGCACCGCATCCGGGTGGGGGGAGCGAACATGCAAGAAGTGAATGCCCAATCCGTCGATCTCGGTCCGGTATTGGGCGAGATGATTGAGCCGATTTTCGGTAGGGCGCCAATCGTATCTATCGGCCCAGTACTCGCACAACTCCTGCACCACCGCTAGCGGGATGCCTTGGGACCAATCGTCGACCGTCTGCCGTTCGGGCCAGCGGGTGCGCCGCAGACGTTCCCGCAGATTCGATAGGTCGGCGTCGGAAACCCTGAGCTCGAACGGGTGGATCTCGTCGGCCATAAACCAAGCTCTCCTTGAGAAGAGGATGAAAAAGTGCTGGCGCCGACTGCGTTGTCGAACTCCGCTAGTGTCGTGCGCCAGGAATTCGTTGAAGATATGAAGCGAGGCGTTCGAAGATCTCATTTGCAGTCTTGGTCCAGTTGAAGGGGCGCGGGTTGTCGTTCCAGGCGGTGATCCAGTCCCGGATGTCTTTTTCGAGCG
>NZ_MVHG01000097.1 GCF_002086125.1 Mycobacterium arosiense ATCC BAA-1401 = DSM 45069 | reverse complement strand
ACGCCAAGCATGGTCTACCGCAACGAAATCCGCCCCTGAACAGCAGAAAAGCGCCCACGAAAACACGTGGAGCGCCACGTATGATCGACCAATGGGTCCGCTCGCGTCGATCGGATACAACGGCCAACCGGTCCGGAGCCCGTTTCGGGTGGTCCGTCCGGCGGTCGCGGTCCTGGTCGACCTGACGGTGCTGTTCCCGCGCGAGCCGCACCGCTCCGGCCGGTATCAGCCCAACGGCCTGCAGCTGCACAAGGTCGTCGAGGGGTGGCTGAGCTGCTGGGGCCTGTGCGAGCAAGGCGACTGGTGGGGGCTGGTGACCTACCCCGTCGCCTACGGAGCCAGGCGCCGAACAGTGACGCATTGGGTGCCCGCCTGGACGCTGCGCCGCAAAGCCTGACGCCCGCGACCGACCGCTGCATGAGCTCCACGGCAATGCGATGATTGCTGCCCGTGGACGCAAGTTGGGCCTCGGTGCTGAGCAAACTCGTGGCATTGGCGGCCGTCATCGCCCTGTCGCCGATCACGGTCATCCCCGCGGTGCTGGTGCTGCACGCGCCTCGGCCACGCCCGACCAGCCTCGCCTTCCTGGGCGGCTGGCTGCTGGGCCTGATCACCCTCACCGCCGCGGCCGTCAGCGGCTCGGCGATGCTCAGCGGCTTCCACGCCACGCCACCGAAATGGGCGTCGTGGGTGCGGGTGGCCTTCGGCGCGGCGCTCCTCGCGCTGGCGGCCTATCACTGGTTCACCAGGCATCGGCAGCGCAGCATGCCGCGCTGGATGCGGTCGTTCTCCACGCTCTCGCCGGCGCGCGCCGGGGTGATGGCGGCGGTGCTGGTGCCGCTGCGCCCCGAGGTGCTGATCCTGTGCGCGGCCGCCGGCCTGGCCGTCGGGAACAGCAGCCTGGGCGCCGGCGCACAGTTGGTCACGGCCGCGGTCTTCGTCGTTCTCGCGGCGTCGACGGTCGCCGTCCCGGTACTGGCCTACGTCGGCGCCGGCGATCGCCTCGATGGTGCCCTGGAACGTCTCAAGGCCTGGATGGAGGCGAACCACGACGCGATGATGGCCGTCATCCTGTTTCTGATCGGGTTGATCGTGCTCTACAACGGGATTCGCAGGCTGGCTTGATCCGGATCGGGTGCGGGTACGGCGCGCTTGGCGTCGGATCGCCCGCGGCAATGAAAGGATGCGCGCATGGCGGGAAGCTGGGGAACGGTGCTGACCGGGCTCGTTCCGCTGGGACTGGTCATCTCGCTCTCCCCGCTCACGGTCATTCCGGCGGTGCTGGTGTTACAGGCGCCGCGACCGCGCCCGAGCAGCCTGGCATTTCTGGGCGGCTGGGTGCTGTGCCTGGCCGCGCTGACGGCGATTTCGGTATCGGCCTCCGGCCTGCTGGGCGGCCTGGACAAGGCGCCGCCGCGATGGTCCTCGTGGCTGCGGGTGGTGTTCGGTTCGGCGCTGATCGTGTACGGCATCTACCGGTGGATCACCCGGCGCAGTAAGTCCGAGTCGCCGGCCTGGATGCGGTCGTTCGCCAGCATCACCCCGGCCCGCGCCGGGGTGATCGGGGCGGTGCTGGCTGTGGTGCGACCGGATGTGGCGCTGATCTGCGTTCCCGCGGGATTGGGCATCGGCACCAGCGGTCTGGGGCTCGCCGGAGACTGGGCGGCCGCGGCGTTTTTCGTGGCCATCGCCGCTTCCAGTGTCGCGATCCCGATACTGGCCTACGTCGCGGCCGGCAGCCGCCTCGATGACACGCTGGCCCGGCTCAAAGATTGGATGGACCGCAACAACGGCGCCCTACTGGCGGCGGTGTTTGTGGTGATCGGCGCGATGGTGTTCTACCACGGAATTCACGCCCTGTAACCGCCGTCGGCCAGGCCCGCGTCCGCTTCCAACCTGTTCACCGCGCCAAAGGCCAACTCGCGGAACAACTCCCGGCCGTAACCGGTGATCATGCCCAGGTAACCTCGGTCCGCCCATTGTGCGGCGTGCCGCTCCTCGTGATGCAACACCCGATCCAGGTCGAGGCGGCCGGCGCGGGGGGAGCCCGCCCGATCGAGAAACCAGGCGCACCCGGAGGCGACGATCCGGTGCAGCTGGTCGCCGGGGTCGCCGACCCTGCCCACGTTGACCAGGAAGATGTCACCCCAGGTGGTGCCGCCGCGCTGGCTGAACAGCCGCTGGACCCAGTTGCCGCCCAGGCCCATGAGCATGCCGTTGGGGGTGGTGACCAGACGCCCCCCGTTGCGGTGCACGAAGGCGACACCGCGGGCATAACTCCACCGATTTGCCTTCTGCCGGGCCATGATTCGGGCCATTTCGGCGGCGCCGTAGGGGGTGGCCGGAAAATCGGGGGGCCGCGCGCCCGGTTTGCCGTAGCCGGTGTCGGCGTTGAGGACGTAGGTCATCAGCGCGGCGTCGCGGGCCCGCGCACCATCGGCGTAGGCGGGGATCAGGAAGAACGATTTGCCGTGCGGGTCGACGAATTCGGCCATGCCCTCGAAGACCCCGAAGCGAGCGGCGGTGATGTCGTGTCGGTGGGCGATCTCGGCGACGACCGGCGCGGTCACGCCGCGGCGATCGGTGTTGTCGCGCCATCTGCTGCAATAGCCGTGTGCGTCCATGTCTTCGGACCAATTTAGGGGGTAGCGAATGAGCAGGGGGACCTGGCAACGCGCACGCGGCATCAAACAGATCACCCGGGGACTGGGCACGCTGGATCGAGAGCTCTTCGACGCCATCGCCGAGACGGACACCCCGCTACTGGACACGGTGATGCCGCCGCTGACCCGGGCGGCCGACCATTCCAAACTGTGGGTGGGCATCGGCGCGGCGCTGCTGGCCACCGGCAGGCAAAGCGCGCAGCGCGGCGCGACCCGCGGGCTGGTGACGCTGGCCGTCACCAGCCTGGTCACCAATCAGGTCGCCAAGCGGATCCGCCGACGGCCCCGACCCGGCTACGACCTGGTGCCCCTGGTCAGGCAGGTCCGCCGCCGCCCCACCTCGAATTCGTTGCCGTCGGGGCACTCGGCCAGCGCCGCCGCGTTCGCCATCGGGGTGGGGCTGGAGAGTCCGCCAGTGGGTTTCGGGCTGGCGCTGCTCGCCGGGCTGGTGGGTCTGTCGCGCGTGGCCACCGGCGCGCACTACCCCGGCGACGTGATCGCCGGGTTCGGCATCGGCTCGGGCCTGGCGGTGCTGGGCGGCCGGCTCGTCCCCCCGATCGTCGAAACCGCCCTTCCGCGAACGGAACCGCTTCGCGTCCCGGCCCCGCAGCGGCCCGACGGCGCCGGCGTGGTGCTGGTGACCAACCCGGAGTCGGGCGGCGGCGCCGGGGGCCGGGTCGTCGACGAGGTGCGCGCCGCGCTACCGAAGGTGGACATCCGCGAACTGGGTCCCGACGACGACCCGGTGCAGGCGCTGCGCGGCGCGGCCGAACGCGCCGAGGTGCTGGCGGTGGGCGGCGGTGACGGCACCGTCGCGGCCGCCGCGGGGGTGGCCATCGACGCGGGGCTGCCCCTGGCCGTCTTTCCCGCCGGAACGTTCAACCATTTCGCCAAGGACATCGGCTGCGACACCGTGGCCAAGACGGTCGACGCGATCCGGCGCGGCCACGTGGCCTGCGTGGACCTGGTGTGCCTCAACGACTCTCAGATGATCCTCAACACCGCCAGCATCGGCGCCTACCCGGCGTTCGTGCGGCGGCGTGAAAAGCTGGAGAAACGCATCGGCAAGCCGCTGGCCGGCCTGTACGCCATGCTGCGCACGCTGCGCACGGAGCAACCCGTGCGAATCCGTTACGACAACAAGACCCTGCTGACATCGCTGTTCTTTCTGGGCAATTCGCGCTACCTGCCGACCGGGTTCGCGCCCGCACGGCGGACCCGGATGGACGACGGCCTGATCGATGTGCGCATCCTCGAGGCCGGACGCCACTGGGCGAAAACCAGGATCCTGACCGCGCTCGCGCTGGGGCGCCTGGAGCGCAGCCCGCTCTATCACGAGTTGCAGGTGCCCGGATTCAGCTTCACCGCCGTCGACGGACCCACGGTCATCGCCCGCGACGGCGAGGTCGGGGAAAGATACGACAACGCCAGCTTCAGCGCGAAGTACCGGATCCTGCCGGTGTTTCGGCCGCTGTCCGACGACTAGGTGGTCCCCTCGGTGAGGTCGCGCACCCGCGCGTAGCGCGCCGGCACCTCGGGTGCGGGGTCGGCGGTGTATTCGGTTGTGGGCGGCGGATTCCCACGCGGGCGGTGGGGGTGATCCGCTCAGCTTCACTCGAGCGTCACCGTAGCGCGGATCGGACTGCTTGCCACCAGCTCGCCGTCAGGCGTTGGGGCACAGATCGCGCAGGGCGAAGATGACGACGTCCGCGGCCTGGCGGCCGTTGATCCCGCCGGTGCCCTGGTCGGCGTCGGAGCGTTGCAGCGCCAAGCCCTCCAGCTGTTGCGGAGAGGCGCCCCAGGAAAGCTGCTGACACAGGTCGGCGCCCATCTGCAGCAGCTCCGGATCGCCGCCGTTGACGGCATGGATGCCGGCGTTGTGCAGGTCGTTGATGAAGGCGGCCCCGTCGGCCCGCGCCGGGCCGGCGCACAGGACCCCGGCCAGCAACAGCGGGCCACCGGCCAGCGCCGCCTTCATGAACCGGCCGTGTCGCCTGCGTGCCGCCATCCAACCTTCTCCTTGCGTCTGTGCCCGATGCGGATGATGCACTTTTACACAAAAGTGCGAAGACCCGCTGCGCAAAGAGGTCGGGAGAGTGAACAGTCGGCGAAGAACCGTTGGCCCCTAGGCCGCACAGGTGGGTTAAATCAAGGGCTTTCTAGTCGGGGCACAGATCGCGCATGGCGTAGACGACCACGTCGTTGGCCTGCTGAACGCTGAGCCCGCCCGCCCCCTGCTGGTCGCTGGAGCGCTGCAGCGCCAGGCTTTCGAGCTGCGCGGGAGGAGCGCCCCAGGATATTTGCTGGCACACATTCAGGCCGGCCTGCAGCAGGGCCGCGTCGCCGCCCGTGACTGCGTGGACCCCGTCGCGGTGCATGTCATTGAGGAAACCGGCCGCGTCGGCCTGCGCTGGGCTTGCCCAGACAAGACCTGCGAGAAGCGGGCCGCCGAACAGGGCGGAACCGACGAGCCTGGTGACGAGACGACGTGGTGACATAGCCCCTTCTCCTCTATTCGTCAATAGTTCTAATCTCGATGTTAACTTCTATGTAACCTTCCAAGCGATAACTGTTCACCCAGAATTTCCTGTGAAGCACCTGCGGAAAAATAAAGTTCGCGTGATTCCAAGTCGGTCCGGCCGCAATCCGGGCAGGCTGCGGTGGGACCGCCTTGGGGCGCTAGCACGGGGCAGGGGATGCGGCATCGGCGGAAAGCCCATGCCGTTAGGCATGCGGTCGAGGGCGCGAATCGCTGACTACGCTGCAGCGCAAGCGCATTCACGCAGGTCGATCGGTGTCTACCGGAGGTGTTTCGATTCGTGACGCCGTTGTGACGTCACCATTTGGAAACGGCGCGGTGCGGCGTGGCGCGTGTCGCGCGTCGGCTGCCGACAATTGGCGCGGTCCTGAAACCGACCTCGGTATTGCTGGGCGGGCCTGCTGCACCAATGATTGCGGAAATAGCTGAGCGTGGATGAAGGAGAGTTGACGCTGATGGCGATCGTCGATCGGTTCAACATCAAAGTAGTTGCCGGCGCTGGGTTGTGCGGAGCTGCTATCGCGTTGAGCCCCGACGCGGCGGCCGCCCCGCTGATCACGGGCGGCCACGTGTGCACTGAGGGGCAGTCGGGCGAGGTCGCGGGCGGCGCGGCGGCACCGGCCGGTGGCGTGTGCGCGGCGCCCATGACCGACATGTCCGGCGTGCCGATGGCTGTGCCGGGGCCGCTGCCGGTCGGTGCGCCGCTGCCGATCGTGCCGCCGCTGCCCCTTGCGCCGCCAGTGCCGGTCGTGCCGCCCGTGCCGGTCGTGCCGGCGGGCGCACCGCTGATCGCCCTGGGCGGACCGGCCGCCGCCGGCGCCCCCGTGGAGGCGGCGGCTCCGATCATCGACATGTCCGGGGTGAAGGACGCGCCGACCGGTCCGGCACCCACCGGCGGGCCGACGGACGGCCAGCCGATCCGCCCCGGTCCGTCGGGCGCGAGCTGAGGCCGACTCAGCCTCGAAAACGGGCCGGGCCCGCTGGTGTTGTCACCAGCGGGCCCGTTCCGTTATTCGCAGTGAAAAGCCGTCTAGCGCCGCATGATTGAGCTCCGCCCCTGGATGCGGAGCCTCGTAGCACGTGGCGATTTAGTCCTGGACGATCACCGGGTCGCCGACGTGCACGTGGTCGTAGTACCACTCGGCGTCATCGGGACTCAGGCTGATGCAGCCGTGGCTGACATTCTCGAGTCCCAACGAGGGAGTGGCCCACGGGGCTGAGTGCACGAACAGGCCGCGGCTGGTGATCCGGACGGCGTAGTTGACCGTCAGCAGGTAACCGTTGGGGTCGTCGACGGGGATGCCGACGCTGCTCGAATCCATTGTCACCGCTTCCCCTTTGGACAACACGGTGTACGAGCCGACCGGCGTCGGGTACTCGGGCCTGCCCATCGAGGCGGGCATGACGCCCTGCTCCCCGAAGTGCGGCCGGTGGTGCGGCGCGGGCAGCGAGGTCGGCGGTCCCGCCTCGGCGCCGTCGATGCTGACGGTGAAGGTGTGTTCGGAGATGCTGGCGACGCCGATCACGGCGGGACCCGTTTTGACCTCCGCGGCCGCGCCGCCCACCGTCAACGCAATCGTGCTGTGCGCCGGCCAGTATTGGTCCGGCACCCACTGCACGACCTTGTCGTCGAGCCACTCGAACTTGCCGGTCACCGGGGGCGTCGAATCGACCGCGACGGCGCGCTCGGCCGCCCGCCTGCTGGCCGGGTTGGTGATGGGCGCCTTGAAGTGGATCTCGATGGGGTGTGCCACACCCACCACCTCGTCGCGGCCCGGGGAAATCGACGCGATGGCAAACCCATGCGACTGGTTGGCCGCCGCCAGGCCTACCTCGGCCGGCGTTACAACAACACTCGCAGCGGCTGCGATCACCGCAAGAACACACCGAACACCCGTCCGCATGGCTCCAATTCCTTTAGCTGACAGAGTTGCAATAGAGATCATAAATGGGCGCCGACCTGCGAAACCGCAAGGGCGCGTTGATGTTTGGGCACGCGACGATCACGGTTTGAGTACGGAAGGTTCAGCGCGGCGGCGCCGTGCCAGGCTGCCAGGAGCGTGGCCGAAAACGCCAGCCCGACGGGCCGGCCGGCGCGAATCGTGACCGTGTTGTGACGGCGGCGGCCGGGTAGGCGGGCGCCGGCCGCGACGGCGACGAACCCGTCCAGCAAATGCGTAGGATCGCCGGCAACCAATATGACCAAACCGCTGGCACTTGGTGGCGGCGGGTCGAATACTGATGGGATGACAAGGCCCGCGCCGCCCGTGCTGACAGTTCAATCTGACTGGTCACGGCGCAGTTTCGCCGCCGGACACGATCTCGTCGTCGGCAGCGACCTTCGTGCCGACATGCGCGTCGCTCATCCGCGGATCGCCCGGGCCCACTTGTTGTTGCGGTTCGATCGGGGCAAATGGCTAGCGATCGACAACGAATCACCGACCGGGATGTTCGTCAACGGTGGCCGGGTGTCCGTCGTCGACATCCGCGATGGCCAGAGCATCAACGTCGGAAGTCCCGACGGTCCGCGCCTGAGCTTCGTGATCGAACGTCCCGACAGGGCCGTGGGCCAGCTGCCGCCCACGGTCGAGGGGATGCAGGCCCTGGCCCGGCCCGGCGCCATGAGGCCGCCACGCCCGGAGCCCGCGCGGCCCGTCGGCGGCCCGGCGCCCCGCATCGCGCGCCAACAGCCGACCCCGCTGCGCTACGGTCCACCGCCGCCGGCACCACCCCAGGCCAGCGGCCCGCGCCGGGCCGTCGGCTATCCGAACCAATCGCCGCCGGCCCAGGGTGCCCGACCGGCGCCGCCGCCCGAAGGATCCGCCAGCGGGCCGGCCAAAGGCCAGCCCCTGACCGAGATCGGCGCGCAAGCCCTCGAAGCCGCGGACTTCGACAGCACCAACCTGCGGCGCGCGGTGCAGCGGTCCCGGTCGAGGCTCGCGGCGCCACCCACGGGCGCCGCCGTGATTGGCCGCGCCGAGGACAGCGACATCGTCATCTCCGACGTGTTGGCGTCGCGCCAACACGCCTACCTGGTTGCCGGCCCGACCGGCATGGAGATCCACGACGCCCACAGCATCAACGGCACGTTCGTCAACGGCACCCGGATCCTTTCGGCGCCGCTGACCGAGGGCGACGTCGTCACCATCGGCAACGTCGATCTGGTGTTCAACGGCGAGATCCTGCTTCGCCGCGCCCAGGCGGCCACCCGCGCCGGCGGGCTCGAGGTGCGCGAGGTCGACTTCGAGATCGACGGCAAACGATTGATCCACAAGGTCTCGCTGACCGCCAGGCCCGGCACGCTGACCGCCCTCATCGGCGGGTCGGGCGCCGGTAAAAGCACGCTGTCGCGGCTGATCGCCGGGGCCACCTGTCCCACCGCGGGCTCAATCACCTTCGAAGGACACGACATTCACGCGAGTTTTGCGTCGTTGCGCAGCCGGATCGGGATGGTTCCCCAAGACGACGTCGTGCACCGCCAGCTGACGGTGACCCAGGCGCTCAACTATGCCGCCGAGCTGCGCCTGCCGCCCGACACCAGCAAACAGGACCGCGCCCAAGTCGTCGCGCAGGTGATCGAGGAACTCGGGCTGACCAAGCACGCCGACAGCCGGGTGGACAAGCTGTCCGGCGGGCAGCGCAAGCGTGCCTCGGTGGCACTCGAGCTGCTCACCGGCCCGTCGCTGCTGATCCTCGACGAACCGACCTCCGGCCTGGATCCGGCGCTCGACCTGCAGGTCATGACCATGTTGCGGCAGCTGGCCGACGCCGGACGCGTGGTGCTGGTGGTGACGCACTCGCTGAGCTACCTCGACCTGTGCGACCAGGTGCTGCTGATGGCGCCCGGCGGGAAGACGGCGTATTGCGGCCCACCCGACGAAATCGAAGCGACCATGGGAACCACCAACTGGGCCAAGATCTTCGGCATGGTGGGCGCCGACCCCGACGAGGCCAACCGGCGTTTCCTGGCCCAGCTCAAACCGCCGCCGGCCGGGCCGGAGGCGCAGAAGCCGGCCGATCTGGGCGCTCCGGCACGCTCGAGCACCCGTCGCCAGTTCGCCACCATCGCGCGCCGCCAGATTCGGTTGATCGTCGCCGACCGTGCCTACTTCATCTTCCTGGCGCTGTTGCCGTTCGTGATGGGCGCGCTGTCGCTCACCGTCCCGGGCTCGACGGGATTCCGTGTCGCCGATCCGAACGGCGACGGTTCCGACGAGCCGGGCTCGGTGTTGATGTTGCTCACCATGGCCGCGGTGTTCATGGGGACCGCGTTGACCATCCGCGACCTCATCGGCGAGCGGCCCATCTTCCGGCGGGAACAGGCGGTCGGCCTGTCCACCAAGGCGTATCTGCTCGCGAAGATGGCGGTGTTCTTCGTGTTCGCCGTCATCCAGTCAACGATCGCCACGACCATCACGATCCTGGGGAAGGGAGCGCCGACGCGCCCGGCCCTGCTGCTGGGCAGCGCGACCCTCGAGCTGTACGTCGCGACCGCCGCCATGTGCGTCGCCGCGGCGATGGTCGGCCTGGTCCTGTCTTCCCTCGCCCGCTCCAACGAGCAGATCATGCCGCTGCTGGTGGTGTCCCTGATGCTGCAGTTGGTGTTGTGCGGGGGGATGGTTCCGGTCACCGACCGGATCGGCCTGGACCAGTTGTCGTGGGCGGTGCCCTCGCGGTGGGGGTACGCGGCGCAGGCCTCGACGGTGGATCTGTGGACGATCGAGCCCGGGCCGCTCGCCCCGAAGGACCGCCACTTCAAACACACCGCCGCGACCTGGCTGTTCGACGTGGGCATGCTGGCGTTGTTGACCATCGTGTACGCGGGATTCGTGGGATGGCGCAGCCGGCTCAAGCGCCATTGATCCGCTAGATGAAGTCCAGGGCCTCCACCGTGGCCACCGGGCCCTCGTGGGTGGGCCGGTTCGCGCCACCGATGCAGTAGACGGTGTTGCCCACCGTGGCGACGGCCTCGGCGTGGCGCGGGGTGGGCATCGGAGGCAGGGCGCTCCACGTGCCGTTGGCGATGTCGTACATTTCGGCCACCCCCAACACCTGCGTCGGCTCCTCACCGCCGACCGCCAGGATCCTGCCGTCGATGAACGCGGCGCCGTAGCTACCGCGGGGGGTCGGCATGTCGACCAATTTGGTCCAGCTCCCGGATTGCGGGTCGAACCGTTCGAACGCCGCCGAGTTCTTGTCGGCCGACAGGAATCTGCCGCCGACCGCATACACGCAGGTGCCGTCCGACACCGCCGCGAGATGCTCACGCGGAGTTGGCATGTCGGCCGCGTCGTGCCACGCGCTGCCGTCGAAGACCTCGGTCTGCGGAACGAGTTGCTTGGCGTTCTGCCCGCCGACGGCCACGAGTTTGTCACCGACCACCGCGGCGGCCAGCGCCGCGCGGGCGTGGGTGAGGTTCGGCAATTCGATCCACTTGCCGCCGCGCAACGCGAACACCTTCGTGGACGCCTGAGTGAGGTCGCTGGTAGCGCCGCCGAGCACCACCACCTCGCCGTGATAGCTCGCCGCCGCGGCGTGGTGCAGCGGGACGGGCAACGGTGGTTGCGCCTGCCAGTCCCCGGAGCGCGGGTCGTAGCTTTCCACCGTCGCCAGCGCCACGCCGTCGCGCAAACCGCCGACGATCCAAATCTTGTCGTCAAGCACGGTCCACGCCGTCATCAGCCGGGGCGTCGGTGCGTCCGGCAGGGAACGCCATTGCGCGGCCGGCTGGATTCGGCGCGCCGGCAACTGCAGCGCCTCGGCCGACGAGGTGGCCTGGCCATCGCCGACCTCGCTGGACCCGCCGATCGCGAACACCGCTTCCCCCACCGCGTCGACCGCCATGCCATGGCGCGCGATCGCCATGTCCGGCAGGCCGGCCCACGCATTCGTCGTCAGATCGAACACCGACACGCTCTTGAGGACCTGCCCGGCCGACTGCCCCCCGACGGCCACCAAGCGGCGATCGGCGATCGCCGCGCCGAGGTCCCCGCGTGGTTGGGGGAGGTCGGGCAGTCGCGTCCACCTCTTCGCGGTTGGGTCATACGCCTCGACCGTCGCCAGGTCGGTGGTCCCGGTGCTGCCGCCCACCGCGTAGACCAGCTTGCCGTCCGACGCCGCGGCCAGCATCTGGCGGGGGGTGGGTATCGGCGTGCCGAGGGTCCAGGAGTTGCCGTCGAAGACCTCGGTGGTGCTCAGCAGCGCCCCGTTCGCGTCGACCCCGCCGGTGACGATGATGCGGTCTCCCACGACCGAGGCCGCGGCCGCCGCCCGTGGCTGCAACAGGTGGGGCAGTTCGACCCAGTGGCTGTTGACCACCCGCCAAATTTGGTCGCTGGCAACCCTTTGCGCACCCGCCGCGCGCCAGCCGCCGAGCACGATCGGGTTGCCCCGCCACGTCACCGCCATGGCGTGCTGGACCGGAACCGGAAGATCGTCGCCGCTCTTCCAGCCGTCGATCACCGGGTCATAGCCCTCGTGGTTGGCGACGGGTGCGTGGTTGCTGCCCAGCCCGCCGAAGATCCAGATCGTGCCGTCGGCCTGCGTGGTCGCCGCCGCCTGGCGCGCGATGCGCGCGTTGGTGATCGGCTGCCACTTCACCGTTTGGCCGCTCGGTTGGCTGGCGGTGGCCTGCCGGTGCTTGTTGCCCTGGGTGAGCAGCACGTAGACACCGCTGCCGAGCACCAGCACCGCCACCACGATCCCCACCACGATCAAAGCCGCCGTGAGGCGGTTGCGCTTCTTGCCTGACGAGCTCAGCCAGGCCACCGCCCCGGCGGCCGGCCCGCGGCGCGCGACCGCGGGTGGACCCGGGGAACCCGACGGCGCGATCGCGTCGGTGGCGCTAGTCGGTTCGGGGATCGCCTCGGTGGGCTCGGACGTGTTGGGCCTGGCCGGAATCGGGGCTCTCCGGTCCGCGAATGGACCCGGTGGCCCCGTCCGCTGCGGACCGGTGGGACGCGACGGCGCGGCCGCCATTCGGCGCTCATGGAGCGGATGGATCAGCGAGGTGGCGCTTTCCGGGTCGGCAATTCGTGGGGCCGGTTTGGCGATGCGCGGCGGCCTCGGGGGCGGTGCCGGCTTCCCGACACGCCCGGCCGGCGATAACGTCTGCGCCCCGGCCAGACCCGGCGAGCCGCCCACCGTATGCCGAGAGCCGGCGGCGGCGGTGATGGCCATCGCGTCGGGCTTCAATCCGTTGCGGCGCAGGCTCTCCTGCAGTGCGCGACCGAACTCGGCCGCCGACGCCGGCCGCTCGCCCGGGTCGACCGCCATCGCCGCCTCGATCGCCGAACACACCGCGTCGGGGATTCCGCCGGGACGCAAGTCCGGGACCCGCGTGCTGGTGACTCGCGTGTAGTGCGTGAGCAGGTCTTCGCTGCCGCGACGCTCGTAGGCCGGGTTGCCGGCAATGAGCGAATACAGCGTGGCGCCCAGCGAATAGACGTCGCTGCCGACCGCCGCGGGCTCACCCGCCATCACCTCCGGCGCGAGGTAATCGATTGTGCCGGAGAACAATCCGGCCGCCGTCTCGTATCCGCCGGGGACATGGGAGGTCCCGAAGTCGGTCAGTTGCGGTTCGCCGTAGTCGTTGACGAGCACGTTCGCCGGCTTGATGTCGCGGTGCAGGGTGCCGCTCAGATGCGCGGTTTCCAGTGCGCCGCAGAGCTTTACGCCGATCCGCACGGCTTCCGGCCAGCCGATGGGGCCCTCGCGCTGCACCCGCAGGGCCAGCGAGCCGGCGGGGCAGTACGACATGACGATGTAGGGGCGGCCGCCGGCGGTCAGGCCGACTCGCAAAATGTTGACGATGTTCGGATGGCCCGAGAGGCCGCCCATGGCGTAGCCCTCGCGGAGAAAGCGTTCACGGCCGGCGTCGTCGATGAATGTCGGCAGCACCTTGATCGCCACGTTTCGCCGCAGCGCGGTCTCGCGGCAGCAATAGACCACTCCGGCGGCGCCCCGAGCGATCTGGCGGGCGTTGTCGAACCCGGCGGCGGCTAACTCCGCCACGACCTCGCTGGCTCCCGACGCCGCGGCGCGAGCCTTGGGTTTTTCAGCCATTACCTGGCCCCAACTTCCCAGGCGATCGATCAATCGGGGTCAAGCGTAGCGAACATCGGCTCGCCGTCTGTACGGTTCGGGCGACGAGCATTCGACGGCCGCGAGGCGGTGCCCGCCCCGCCCGCGCCGGGGCCGTCGTGGCCGTTCGTCAGTGGATGCGCGCGCTGCCGCCGAGGCCGATCTCGAGCACGCTTCCGGTGATGACCCCGGGGTCGGTGACCAGATACACCACGCCGCGGCTGACGTCCTCGGGTTGCAGCCAGGGTTGCGGGATCGGGTTGGCTTTGGTCATCCGGCGCACGAGGTCGTCGGGAACGTCATCGCTTCCGGTGGGCTGCACCATCGGGGTCTGAGTGGTGGTCGGGCAGACGACGTTGATCGTGATGCCCTCCTTGGCGACCTCGAGGGCGGCCGACTTCGCCAGGCCGATGACACCCCACTTGGTGGCGTTGTACGCGGCCAGCTCGGGGATGCCCATGCGGCCTCCCATCGAGGAGGTCACCACGATCCTGCCGAACCGCTGTTGGCGCATCACCGGTATGGCGGCGCGCAGGGTGTGGAACGCGCCGGTCAGGTTCGTGTCGATCAGCTGTTGCCACACCACGTCGCTGACGTCTTCCAGCAGCCCGGTGCTGACGATTCCGGCGTTGGCGACCACGACGTCGAGGCTGCCGAGGTCGGCGACGGTCTGCGTGGCCGCGGCGTTCACCGCGGCCGCGTCGCGCACGTCCAGGGTGATCGGCAAGCAACGGCGGCCCAGCTCTTCGACGAGCTTGGTCGTTTCGCGTAGGTCGTCCTCGGTGCCCAGGGGGTAAGTCAGGTCGGTCATCGCCTGCGGGGCATCGGCGATGACGATGTCGGCCCCTTCGGCCGCCAGGGCCAGCGCATGCGAGCGGCCCTGCCCACGAGCCCCGCCGGTGATAAAGGCCACGCGTCCATCCAAAGCACCCATGACGGTAAACCTACCAGTGGATAACTTGTTTGCAGGCGGCTGGGTGATGCAGTGAAATCGATTGCTGTGGGCGAGGTCTCGGCGCCGCGCTCAGCAACGGGACCAATCGCCGCAGCCCATTCACCGAGGAATTCGTCCGTGCACTGCGCGCCGGGCCACCTACGACAGCGGAGCCGTCGAGGCCGCCCAGCCCGTCGCCACGGCGGGTGCCCACACCTGGCCGAGCTCGAGTGGGTCTCGGTTCCGGCATCGGACAGCACCACTGGCGCGACTCGCTTGCCAGTCAGTGACCACGACAACCGCTCCTTCGCGTCTCGCTGAGGCAGGCGGGGAATTTCCGCGCGAGAATCTCTGACGGTGGCGCGTTCACTCTTGAGTTAAAGCAAGAACTGGGAGGCATCTGATGGGCAGTATGGGATTGGATCGGCGATCGCTGTTGGCCGCAGGACCGCTGTTACTGGCGACGATCGCCGCTGGTGACAAGGCCGGCAAACTCGGCGACATCAAATTGGCACCTGCACCAGAAGTCGGCCCGGACCCAACCGAAACCTTCGTCCAGCCCTACCAGGACATCGCTTTCGAGCCGTGGGCCAACTTGCCCCCACACAGCGGCGAAATGGCCATGTTGTATGGGGATTTCAACAGTCCTGGGCCATATCTGGTCCTGATGAAATGGAATCCGGGTTGGTTCAGCGCTCCACATACCTATGCGACCGATCGCATTCAGATGGTGGTGTTCGGCACCTGGTTTGTCAACAGCGGCAATGGTTTTCAACCACGAGATGCGGTTCCTGTCGGGCCCGGCGGCTATGTGAAGCGCACCGCGCGTACCCCACACTACGACGGCGTACCAGCCGGCCAGCCCGACCCAGCCGTCATCGCCGTCTTCGGCATCGGCCCCGTCGATCAGCAGTTGGTCGACCCAAGCCAGCCATCATGGCGTCAGGTGTGACGACGCACGAACTCCCTAGTGACCCGCCCCGGCCATCAGCGCAACGGGTCCAGCCGGTCACTGCTTTCCGCCGTGCGCTTGTGCCGAACGGTTGGTGATACGGACGACCGATGGATTTCAGTTGCCTCGAACCGCCCCGAGAGTGGAAGTTTCTTCGAGGAGAAGATTGTCCGATTAATTGCTGATGTGCTGTCCTATCGGCGTGTCTGGGGCGGGGCGACCCGGCACCACGTGAGCGTCTCCGCTGGCGGCGACGGCGATGCGTTCGAATGCATCGGCGAGCGCATCGAGATCGATACCGCCGAGGTGGTCGAAGAGGTAGCGGCGCAGGCTGTCGACGTGGCCGGGGGTGGCCTGCTGCACTCGGTTCAACCCGGCGTCGGTGAGGACGGCGTTATAGGCCCGCGCGTCCTGATCCGACTGCTCGCGCCGGACCAAACCCTGGGCTTCCATCCGACCGACGGTGCGACTGACCGCGCTGAGCGATTGCTGGCAGCGGCGTGCTAATTCACTGAGCCCTAACGTGCGGTCGGCCGCCTCGGATAAAAACATCAGCGCCATGTATTCCGCGTGCGACATGCGGTGTTCGTGTTGCAGGTCGGCATCGATCCGCTTCATCATCGCCATGAACGCAGGGTGGAGCGCGCGAATCACCCTGAATTCGCTCACGTCGATCGGCGTGAAACCGGTCGCTTCCGCGGCCCGCGGCTTCGTCGCCGGCTTGGCATCTGCCATGCGGCAAAACTACGCAATGCGTGTTCGCGCTAGCAAATGTAAGCCTTTCCTTCGTTGCTTGGGCGCGCAAGCAAATATACGCTCGCGCACGCAAGCAACCAATGCCGGTGCGCATGCGCACCGCGTTGCATCAGTGGAAAGGAACAGCCAATGACTACCTCGGCACAGCCGACCAACCGTCGCGCAGCCGATGAGGTGCAGATGTTCCAAGCGCCAGACCGCTTGGCGCAGGACCTGCAGACGGTACTCGTCGACCTGATCGAATTGCATTTGCAGGGCAAGCAAGCGCACTGGAACCTGGTCGGGACCAACTTCCGCGACCTTCACCTGCAACTCGACGACGTGGTCGACATCGCACGCGAAGCCGCCGACACGATCGCCGAACGCATGCGAGCCCTGGACGTCATCCCCGACGGTCGCACCGGCATCGTCGCGGCGACCACGTCCGTCCCCGATATCGCGGCGGGGTTGCTCAGCACCACCGAAATCGTCGATGCCATCACCACTCGGATCTACGCCGCGGTGGGCACCGTGCGTGCGGTGCACGACGCAGTCGACGCCGTCGACCCGTCGACCGCCGATCTGCTGCACTCGATCATCACCGACTTGGAGAAACAGGCGTGGATGCTCAAGTCGGAAAACGGCAAAGCCTGAGACCGTTCATGCGATTGCGCACTACATCGCGATTTACCGCTACGAGAAAGGAGACGTCAAATCATGATCTCAGTTGACAGGATGCTGGACCGGTTCATCGACCGGCGGCTGCTGGGCGCTGCGCCGAAGGCCGGCCGCACGGCTCGGTGGACGCGGCACAAGTACAGCGACACACGATCCGGCACCTCGAGCCCCGACCGAAGTTATGGCATCCGGTGATCGCGAAAGTGTTATCCAGCACCGCCGTTGCCCTGTGTGTTGCGCTAGGGGCGGCCACACCGGCGATCGCAAACCCGACCGATTTCGGCGTCCTTAGCTGTAGCTGCGGGGGTAGGCCCCCGGCCGCGATTGGCGGACCTGTAGTCCCCGCCCAAATCAACGACGGAATCCGAGACGGTCTTACTTCGTTGCGAGCGGGTTCATGGAGCCGATGACGGGAATCGAACCCGCGTATTCAGCTTGGGAAGCTGATGTTCTGCCATTGAACTACATCGGCACTTCTCGCCAAGGAAGGCTAGCACTCGACGGGAGCCGTCAAGGTCAGGACGGCTCATCAACCGCGGCGCTGCGGCCGCCGCGCGGCGTCGCGCCCGCAGCGCCGTTATTCTTTTCACAAATTCGCATTTCCATATTTATTATTTCGTTATTGCGCCGTAATGTGCTCGGGGTGGGTCGGCACAGGTTAGCCAGAAAGCGGCGCAGACCGTCGGTGGCCCTGGCTGCGGTGCTCACCCCCGCAGCCGTGTTCTTCGCGGTGTCCGCCGACGTCACCCCAATTGCGCCGCATACCGAGGCCAAACCCGTTATCAGCGAACCCGCGCCCTGCTGCGCGGAAATAGTGACCGTGGCGTCGAAACGCCTTCTCGCCGGAACCGGTGACGCCGAGCCCGCCGCGGCCTCGCGGTATCACACCCGGGCGCCTCTGCTGACCGCCGACGTCGCCGCGGAGCGGGGCCTGCAGGTCCGGACGATCCTGACCGCCCGCAGCATCACCGCCGACTTTCCCCAGATCCACGAGATCGGGGGAGTGCGCCCGGATTCGTTGCCGTGGCACCCGCTGGGCCTGGCGCTCGACGTGATGATTCCCAACCCCCAGTCGGCGGAGGGAATCGCGCTCGGCAACGCGATCGTCGGCTACGTGCTGCAGAACGCCAACCGCTTCGGCATCCAGGACGCCATCTGGCGCGGCGTGTACTACACCCCCGGCGGAGCGCAGCCGAGCCGGCTCGGTCACTACGACCACGTGCATGTCACGACCACCGGGGGTGGATATCCCGACGGCAGCGAGGTCTACCTCCGCTGAACGAGTAGAGAAGCCGGTTACGCTCGTCGCGTGCTGCTCTCCGATCGCGACCTTCGGGCCGAATTCAGCGCCGGGCGGTTGGGCATCGACCCGTTCGACGACGCACTGGTGCAGCCGTCGAGCATCGATGTGCGGCTTGACTGCATGTTTCGGGTGTTCAACAACACCCGCTACACCCATATCGACCCGGCCAAGCAACAGGACGAATTGACCACCTTGGTGGAGCCCGTCCCCGGCGAGCCCTTCGTCCTGCATCCCGGCGAGTTCGTGCTCGGCTCGACCCTGGAGCTCATCACCTTGCCCGACGACCTCGCCGGCCGCCTGGAGGGCAAGTCTTCGCTGGGCCGCCTCGGCCTGCTGACGCATTCCACCGCCGGGTTCATCGACCCCGGCTTCAGCGGTCACATCACGCTGGAGCTGTCCAACGTGGCCAACCTGCCGATCACGCTGTGGCCAGGCATGAAGATCGGTCAGCTGTGCATTCTGCGGTTGACCAGTCCCGCCGAACATCCTTACGGCAGTAGGCAAGTAGGTTCGAAATACCAGGGCCAGCGAGGACCCACCCCCTCGCGCTCCTATCAAAACTTCATAAGGACTACATAGGTTCACGGCGGCCCTCCCGCAGCCCTTATGCGCGATACTTAGTTAGCCGTGGTTTTTTCCTCCGCCTGGCCGTGGCTCATCGCGCAAGACCTTTGGAGGGGTTGTATTGGATGTCGTGCTCGGGGTGTCTATGGCACCGTCATCGATCCAAATGGTCGTCCTGCAAGGCGAATACGCCGACGGCGCAATCGTGGAAGAGGACGTGATCGACGTCGCTGACGTCGACGAGGCGGCCACCGCGACCGGGCCCGACCAGGTGATCTCGGCCATTCTGGGCACCCGTGAGGGCGCGGCCGACGCCGGCCTCGAGCTCTCGTCGATCGGCGTGACGTGGACGGATCAACTCGAAGCCGCGGCGTTGCGCGACGCGCTGACCGCTCACCGGATCGACAACGTCATGCTGGTCTCGGCTTTTTTGGCCGCGGCGGCGCTGGCACAAAACGTCGGCGGGGCAATGGGTTACGAGCGTACCGCCGTGCTGCTGGTGGAACCCGACGCTGCGACGCTGGCGGTCGTCGAGACCTCCGACGGCTCCATCCCCGACGTCTATAAGCAACAGATCCATGCCCAGTGCTACGGCGATGCCGCCGAGCAACTCACCGCGATGGTCGCCGGGATGGAGAAGCTGGCACTTTTGCCCGGCGGACTGTTGCTGGTCGGCTCGGGCGTCGATGTGGCGCCCCTGAAGGAGGTGTTGCAATCGACGACCTTCCTCGACGTGAGCGTGGCCGAGGAGCCGGAGACCGCGTTGGCCCGTGGAGCGGCGCTGGCGTCGGCGAACGCGCCGCTGTTTGCCTCGTCGACCGCCGCGCTGGCCTACGCGCAGGACCCCGGCACCGGCTCGGTCGACCAGTACTCGCTTCCCGAGTATCTCTATGTCCCCCTCGGGTCAAAGGCCGGCGACGACGAGCTCGCCTACAGCGCGGTGGGGGATGAGGACGCAGAATCACCGACCGTCGTCATCGAGAAGCTCTTCGTTCCCGACGAGAGTCAACCGAAGCGGCGGCCGGTCCTGCTAGTCGGCAGCGGGCTGGCGGTGGTCGGTATCAGCGCGGTGCTGGCGCTCGAGATCGCGCTGGCGATCGGCATCCGCAACACGGGAACCGTCGCCTTGCAGCCCACCCCCGGGCAGCACCTCATCGTCCCCGAGCCCGCGCCGGCCCCGGCGCCGGTGCAGGCGTCGGAACCACTGTCCAAGAT
>NZ_MVHG01000096.1 GCF_002086125.1 Mycobacterium arosiense ATCC BAA-1401 = DSM 45069 | reverse complement strand
GCCGTCGTCTACCGCGGCGCAGCAGTCCTACGCGCCATCACCCTCTGGCTACCCCATTTGTCAGACACGCCCTAGCCATGAGCCGCCCCATCCCCGAACCCACGCCCGTCTCGCAGCCCTTCTGGGACGGCCTGGCCCAGCACCGGATCATGGTGCAGTACTCGCAGTCGGCACAGCGCTTCGTGTTCTATCCGCGCACCCTGGCCCCCGGGACCCTGGCCGACGACCTGCAGTGGCGCGAAATCGACGGTGCCGCAACCCTGTACACCTTCACGGTCGCCCGCCGGCCCACCGGCCCGCCGTGGGCCGGCGGGCCGCCGCAACTGCTCGCGGTGGTGCAGTGGGACGCCGGCCCGAAATTCAGCACCGAGCTGGTCGACGTCGACCCGAGCGATGTCCGCATCGGGATGCGGGTGCGGCCGGTGTTCTACGATCTGCCTGAAGAGGGCATCACCCTCCTGAAATATCGGCCCGCATGACCTCGCCGGTGAGGTCGGAGGTGCACATGGACGACCCGGTCAACGGCATCGTGGCGGCGATGCTCGAGGCGTTGAACGCCGGGTTTCCGCGCGTGGAGACCATGACCGGCCCGCGGGCGCGCGCCGCGGTGGCGCAGCGACGCCTGCCGATAAGCAACCGAGACGACGTGCGCAGCGCCACCGACCGCACGATCGCGGGGCCCGGCGGCGACATCCCGGTCCGCGTTTATCAACCGCACGGCACGCCGCCGGGCGACCGCGCCGCGATCGTGTTCTGCCACGGGGGCGGGTTCGTCTTCTGCGACATCGAGTCTCATGATGGCTTCTGCCGGGCCCTGGCCCGCGGCAGCCAGGCCGTCGTGGTCTCGGTCGCCTACCGCCTGGCCCCCGAGCACCCGGCTCCGGCGGCGGCGCTCGACGCCTTCGCGGCGTTCGGCTGGGTGGTCGAGCACGCCGCCGAATTGGGCATCGATCCCGCACGCACGGCGATCGCCGGGGACAGCGCCGGCGGCAACCTGGCCGCCGTCACCGCCATACTCTGCCGCGACCGCGGCCTCACCCAGCCCGCGGGGCAGCTGCTGATCTACCCGGTGATCGATCCGACCTTCGACACCGAGAGCTATCACCGCTACGGCACCGGCTACTTCAACACCCGCGCCGCGATGCAATGGTACTGGCGCCAATATTTGGGTGCGCGAACGGTTTTCGATCCGCCCTATCTGGTGGCCCCAGCCCGCGCGGATTCTCATGCGGGCCTGCCGCCCACGGTGATCGTGACGGCCGGGCTCGATCCCCTGCACAGCGAGGGATGCGACTACGCGCGGCGGCTGCGCGCCGCGGGAGTGCCCGTGGTGCACCGGGACTTTCCCGGCCTGTTCCACGGCTTCATGACGATGCAGGCCTTTGCGCCGGCGGTGTCGGCGCGAAGGCTGGTCTGCGCCGACCTGCGCCGGCTACTTTATCCGGCGTGCCGGAGCGCGGTCTCGTGACCGAAGTCAGCGACGTCATCGTCATCGGCGCCGGGTTCGCCGGACTCTATGCCGTGCACCGGGCCGCCTCGTCGGGCCTGTCGGTCACCGCCGTCGAGGCCGCCCCGGACGTGGGCGGCACCTGGTACTGGAACCGCTATCCGGGTGCGCGCTGTGACGTCGAAAGCGTGGACTATTCCTACTCATTCGACGAAGAGCTGCAGCGGAGCTGGCAGTGGACGGAACGCTTCGCCGCCCAGCCGGAAATCCTGGCCTATCTGCGCCACGTCGCCGACCGCTTCGACCTGCGCCGCCACTACCGATTCGGCGTCGACGTCACCGGCGCCACCTTCGACGAGGGCCGCTGGCACGTCGAGACGGCGACCGGCGACAGCTATGCCGCGCGGTTCCTGTTGTGCGCGACCGGCTGCCTGTCGGCGCTGAACCGTCCCGATATCCCCGGCACCGAAGACTTCGCGGGGGAGGTGTATTTCACGGCCGCGTGGCCGCGCGAGGATCCCGAGCTGCGCGGCAAACGGGTGGGTTTGATCGGCACGGGCTCGTCCGGGATACAGGTGGCCCCGATCATCGCCGGCATTGCCGAAAGCCTGGTCGTATTCCAACGATCCGCGAACTACACCATCCCGATGCCCAACCGGCCGTGGTCGGTCACCGAACAGCGACAAATCCAGGAGCAATACCGTGAGCGCCGCCGGGCCTCCGCCTACGCGGCCGCGGGCACCCCGCACGGCACCTACCACAAGAACGCCGTGGACACCGAACCGCACGAGCGGACCGAAGCGCTGTGGAAGCGCTGGCGCGAAGGCGGTGTGCTGTTCGCCAAGACCTTCCCCGACCAGACCAGCGACCTGTCCGCCAACGACATCGCCAGGACGTTCGCCGAGCAGCGGATCCGTGAGATCGTCAACGATCCCGCCGTCGCAACCGACCTCACCCCGGTCGATCACCCGATCGGAACCAAGCGCATCTGCACCGACGACGGCTACTACGCCACGTTCAACCGCGACAACGTCCGGTTAGTGAACCTGCGCCGCGAGCCCATAGAGGCGGTCACCGCCGACGGCGTGCGAACCAGCGCCACGACTTACCCCTGCGACGTGCTGGTCTTCGCGACCGGCTTCGACGCCATGACCGGCGCGCTCACCCGAATCGATCCGACAGGTCCCCGGGGACAGCGATTGCGTGACCTCTGGACCGACGGCCCGATGACCTTCCTCGGCCTGATGGTGCCGGAGTTGCCGAACCTGTTCACCATCAGCGGGCCGGGCAGCCCCTCGGTGCTGTCCAATATGGTGCTGCACGCCGAGGTCCAGGTCGACTGGGTGGTCGACCTGATGCGGGCGGCGAAACGCCTCGGCGTCGACGAGGTCGAGCCCCGCCACGACGCGGCGCTGGCCTGGACCGAGCACGTGGCCCAGGCCGCCGAGCGGACGCTGTTCCCCAGGGCGGCATCCTCGTGGTACCTGGGCGCCAACATCGAGGGCAAGAAGCGGGTCTTCATGCCCTACATCGGCGGTTTCGGTACCTATCGGCGGCACTGCGACGAGGTGGCCCGGAACAACTACGCGGGGCTGGTGCTGACCACCCGATGATCGAAACGGTCCAACAACTACTGCGGCACCGCCGAGATGACGACACCCCCGCGCTTGCCTACGGCGAGCGGACCTGGACCTGGCGCGAGCACCTCGCCGAAGCGGAGGCGGAGGCGGCCGCGCTGATCGCGCTCGCCGACACCGCACGGCCGTTGCACGTCGGCGCCCTACTGGGCAATTCCCCGGCCATGCTGCGCGCCATGGCCGCGGCCGCGCTGGGCGGCTATGTGTTGTGCGGGATCAACACCACGCGGCGAGGCTCGGGATTGCTGTTCGACATCCGGCGATCCGACTGTCAGATGGTGCTCGCCGACCCGGAGCACCTGAACCTGCTGAATAGGTTGGACCTCAACGGTATTCAGGTGATCGATGTGACCGGCGGCCGCTACGCCGCCGCCGTCGCGGCCGCGCCACCGCTGGTTCCGCATCGCGAGGTGGCTGCCGCCGACACCCTGATGATGATCTTCACCTCGGGCACCAGCGGCGACCCCAAGGTGGTGCGGTTCGCCCATGGCATGGCGATCATGTGCGGTGCCAGCCTGGTCTTTCAGTACGACGTCACCGCCGACGACGTCTGCTACCTGTCGATGCCGCTCTTTCACTCCAACGGCGTCGCCGCTGGGTGGGCGGTCGCCATCGGCAGCGGGGCCACCATGGTGCCGGCACGGTTTTCACCGTCCCGCTTCCTCGACGATGTCCGCCGCTATCGGGTGACCTACCTGAACTACGTCGGCAAGCCGCTGGCGCTGATCCTGTCCACCCCCGAGCGTCCCGACGACGCCGACAACACCTTGCGGGTGGCCTTCGGTAACGAGGCCACCGACCGCGACATTGCCGAATTCGCAAGGCGTTTCGGGTGCCGTGTCATCGACAGCTTCGGTTCGAGTGAATTCGCGGTGATCGTGGTGCGCGAAGACGGCACCCCGCCCGGCTCCATCGGCAAGCCGTACCCGGGGGTGAGCATCTACAACTCGACGACACTGCGGGAATGCGAGCCCGCGAAGTTCGATGCGCACGGGGCGCTGACCAATTTCGATGACGCCGTCGGCGAGCTCGTCAACACCCAGGGGGCGGGTCCTTTTGCCGGCTACTACAACGATCCTGGTGCGACCGCACAGCGCATGCGCCACGGCATGTACTGGTCCGGCGATCTGGCCTATCGCGACGACGACGGCTGGATTTATTTGGCCGGCCGCACCGCCGACTGGATGCGGGTGGATGGGGAGAACCTGGCGGCCGGACCGGTCGAGCGAATTCTGGCGCGGCTGCCCGAGATCGGCCAGGTCGCGGTCTATGCGGTCCCCGACGAGCGGGTCGGCGACCAGGTGATGGCCGCCCTGGTGCTGCGGCCCGGGACCAACCTGAGCCCGGGCGACTTCGGGAGATTCCTCGCCGCGCAGCCCGACCTGTCGCCGAAGGCGTGGCCGCGCTACGTGCGCATCAACGATCAACTGCCCGCGACCGCGACCAACAAGATCCTCAAGCGGGCGTTGATCGCCGCGGGTGTCACCGCGCAGGGCGGCCTGTTGTGGACGCGACCGGCGCGCGGCACCGATTATGCGCCGGTGCGCGAAAACGCCGCGGGCTCTTCGGCGGCCACCGTCACGGGGCCGTGAACCGGGTGCGGCCTCAGCCCGTTCCCTCGACGGTTTCGGGCTGAGGTGCTTCCCCGAACCGCGCCAGCACCAGCGTTGCGGACACGGCGACGGCGAACCCCGCGATCACCAGCCAGCCGAGCCCGGCGCGCGCGGTGTCGCCCAACCACACCACCCCGACGAACGCCGGCGCCAGCGTTTCGCCGACCACCATGCCCGCGACCGCCGTGGTCACCGATCCGCGGTGCAGCGCGGAGGTGAGCAACAGGAAGCCCGCGGCGCCGCCGGCGGCCGCCGCGTACAGCGCGGGGTTGGTGTAAAAAGCGCGCTTGGTGGGATCGATCGCGTCGATCAGCCGCACCCCGACCTCGACCACCCCGAAGCCGCTGCCGGCGGCCAACCCCAGCGCCAGCGCACGCGCGCGGTCGGGCAATCGCCCGGCGGCGGCGCCGCCGACGAAGATCACGGCCACCACCCCCAGCAGCGCCCAGCCGAGACCGGCCGGGCCGTGCCGAAAGTGGCCGGGGCCGGCGGCCAGGGCCAACACGACAAGGCTGAGGCAGACCACGCCGACGGCCGTCCATTCCGCCGACGACAGCCGCGCCGACAACACCCACGCGGCCACCACGCCGGTGACCGCGATCGACGCGGCCAGCGCCGCCGCGACGACGTAGATCGGGACCACGCGCAGCGCGGCGACCTGAAGCGCGAAGCCGGCGACGTCGAGCCCGATGCCGGCCAGATAGCGCCACTGCCGCACGGCACGCAACAGCAGTACGGCGTCCACACCCGAGCCGCTGCCGGCTTCCACGGCGCGCGTCCCGGCCGCCTGCAGCACGGTCGCCGTCCCGTAACAGAGCGAGCAGCCCAGCGCGAGGAGGAAGCCGATCAGCACACCCACCGACATTAGGCGGCCCAGCGGCCGGCCGCTGGAGCGCGTCGCGGCTGCCAATCATCTGAACAAACGTTTGGGCGGAGGGTGCCGGGGGCACCTCAGAGGTACCTGACGGCGCCCAGGCCCAACCCGAGTAAGCAGCGGCCAGTGAACGGCCATGCGTCACCAGCGTGCGCGTTAGGCATATGTCTAACCTTGTGCTGCAATAGAATTCAATTTTATGTTTAGAGTCGGTGTACAGCTGTGTACTCTAACCTCATGGCTGAACGCGGCGCCCAGCCCAACGTCCCATGGGGACGGCGGTTATTCCTGCGGGCGGTGCGACGGCTGTTCAGCCCGCTGCAGCCCGACGATTACCTCGAGATGATCAACCCGCTGTGGACCACCAAGGAGTTGCGCGGGAAGGTTGAACGCATCGAGCAACAGGGCTCGGAAGCGGCCAGCATTCTGATTCGCCCCGGATATGAGTGGCCGGGCCACAAGCCCGGGCAGTACGTGCGCCTCGGGGTGGTCATCGACGGCGTCTACCACTGGCGCGCGTACTCGCTGACCTCGGATCCCAGGCCCGAAGACGGCCTGATCAGTGTCACGCCCAAGCGGGTCGACGGCGGCGCCGTGTCGCCGTACCTCGTGCACAAGATTCAACCTGGCGATCTGGTGCGGCTGGGCGAAATCGAAGGCGTCTTCACGCTGCCCGACCCCCTGCCGGACAAGCTGCTGTTCATCAGCGCCGGCAGCGGCATTACACCGATCGTCAGCATGCTGCGCGACCTCGACCATCGCGACGAATTGCGCGACGCGTTGGTGATCCATTCCGCGCGAACCCGCGAGCAGGCCATGTTCCTGCCTGCCTTGGAAGAGCTAGAGGAACGCCACGAGGGACTGCGGCTGGATCTTCGCCTCACCTCCGAACGCGGCCGGTTCACCCCCGGCGACCTGGACGAAGCGTGCCCGGACTGGCGTGAGCGCGAGGCCTTCTGCTCGGGCCCGGGGGAAATGCTCGACGCGCTGATCGAACACTGGAAAGAGTACGGCGACTGCGACCGCCTGCACTTCGAGCGGTTCCAGCCGAAGATCGGCGGCGACGCCAATGCCGGCGAGGGCGGCACCGTCTGCTTCCTGGACAGCGACAAGGAAGTCGAATGTGACGGGGGCACATCGATTCTCGAGGCCGGCGAGAAGGCCGGTCTCAACCTCGCCTATGGCTGTCGCATTGGAATCTGCCATACCTGTGTGGGGACGCTGAAATCGGGCAAGCTGCGAGACCTGCGTTCGGGTGACGTGATCGAACCGACCGGACAAGACGTCCGAATCTGCATCAACACCGCCGAGGGCGACGTCGAACTCGAACTCTGACCGAAAGGAGCGGCTTGTGACAACTGCCGTGAAGAATGCCGCTGAGAGCCCGCTCGCTCGCTTGAGCGAGCAAGAGCTGGAAAAGCTCGCGAAGGAATTCGACGCCATTCACGATGACGTGTTCGCCGACCTCGGCGACCGCGACCGGCGCTACATCAAGAACGTCATCTCGGCGCAACGACAGATCGTGGTGATCGGCCGGGTACTGCTGCTGGCCTCGCGCTCGAAGACGGCGTGGTTGCTGGGCACCGCGTGTCTGTCCATGGCCAAGATCTTGGAGAACATGGAGATCGGCCACAACGTGATGCACGGTCAATGGGACTGGATGAACGATCCCGACATCCACTCCTCGGTGTGGGACTGGGACACGGCGTCGACCGCCGAGTCGTGGAAGCATTCGCACAACTACATCCATCACACGTTCACCAACATCCTGGGCAAGGACAAGGATCTCGGCTACGAGATCATGCGCATCGATCCCAACCAGAAATGGGAACCACGCTTTCTGTTCCAGCCGATCTACAACGTGTTGCTCACGCTGCTGTTCGAGTGGGGCGTCGCCGTCCACGACATGGACATCGACGCGATCCGCAAGCGGGAGAAGCCCTGGTCCGAAGTGCGCAAGGACCTCAAGGGGATCGGGGTCAAAGCCCGCGCGCAGATCGTCAAGGACTACCTCGGATGGCCGCTGATCAGCGCCGGTGCGTTCGGGCTCACCCAGTTGGCGACGGGCGGCCGGCTCGAACAGCCGGCGCAGTCCCGCATCGCCGGGCGGCTGCGCAGGGTGTCCACGGGCGGCCGCATGGGTGCCGTGGCGAACTTCCTCGACAAGGTGGCGCCCGGTGTCGAAAGCACGTACCTGCGCACGCTGGCAGCCGACGCGTTGGCCAACGTGATCCGCAACGTGTGGGCCCACGCCATCATCTTCTGTGGCCACTTTCCCGACCAGACGTACACGTTCACGCCGGAGGAGGTCGAGAACGAGACCCGCGGCGGCTGGTATGTGCGCCAGTTGCTCGGCGCCGCGAACATCGACGGCAGCCCGCTGTTCCATATCATCAGCGGCAATCTCGGTTACCAGGTCGAGCACCACCTCTACCCGGACATGCCGAGCAGCCGGTACTCGGAGATCGCGCCCCAGGTCAAGGACATCTGCGAGCGCTACGAGCTGCCGTACAACTCCGGCCGTTTCTCGAAGCAGTGGGCGATGGTGCACCGCAGCATCTTCCGCCTGGCCTTCCCGGGCGGAAAGCCCCGGCCGAAGCCGGGTCCCTACCACGGCAACGTCCACCGCCCCGACCCCGAGCGGCCCGGCGAGGGCATCCGGTTCCGCGACCGCGTGCCCGCCGAGCACCCGGCCGCGGGTCCCGAACACGACTCCGGTGGCGTCGAGGTGCAGCCGCCGCCGCGGGGCAAGGACTGACCCCGCCGCCGAGCGTGTGGACTACGGACGATCCCAGGGCGGTTTGCGTGCATAAGGCCCACGTTCGGCGTTAGTCCACGGATGTGAACCCATCCCGACGTCGGGTCGTGGATCATCATCGATGATGCGTCCCGTCCGCCCACCCGATCCCGAAGGCACCGAGCCGCCGGGGCTCCCCGGCGGCTACGGATTTCCCGCGCGGCTATGGCGCTGGGTCGGCGAGCACCCGCCCCCGGGTGCCCAGCGGGCACAACGGTGGCGCAGCCCGTTGCGCGGGCCGTGGCTGACATCGGTCTTCGGTTCAATGCTGCTGGTGACGCTGCCGATCGTGACCATCACCGGCTTGCTGTCGTACATCGCCTATGGGCCCCGGTTCGGGCAGGCCATCCCCGGCGACGTCGGGTGGCTGAAGCTGCCGACCTTCGACTGGCCCACCCGTCCGTCGTGGCTGTATCGGCTCACCCAAGGCCTACACGTCGGGCTCGGCCTGACGTTGGTCCCGGTGGTGCTGGCCAAACTGTGGTCGGTGATACCCCGCCTGTTCGTGTGGCCGCCCGCCCGCTCCATAGCCCAGCTGCTGGAACGGGTTTCGTTGCTGATGCTGGTCGGGGGCGTCCTATTCGAAATCGTCACCGGTGTGCTCAACATCCAGTACGACTACGTCTTCGGGTTCAGCTTCTACACCGCGCATTACTTCGGGGCGTGGGTGTTCATCTCCGGATTCGCCGTCCATATCGCGATCAAGTTCCCGAAAATGTGGTCCGGCCTGCGCTCGATCGCACCGAGCGACGTCTTGCGCACCGGGCGTGCCGGCACCAGAGCCCAGGCGTGGGAGCCGGACGGGCTGGTCGCCCGGGAACCGGGCCCCGCGACCATGAGCCGCCGCGGCGCGCTGGCGCTGGTGGGCGGTGGTGCGCTGTTCATGGCGGTCATCACGGCGGGCCAGACGCTGGGTGGCTATGCCCGGCCGGCTGCGCTGCTGCTGCCCCGGGGGCGCACCCGCGGGGCCGGACCCAACGATTTCGAGGTCAACCGGACCGCGGCGGCGGCCGGGATCTCCGCGGAAATCACCGGCGAACGCTGGCGCCTGACCCTGAGCGGGGGTCCCCGCCCCCTGGTACTGGGCCGCGCCGCGCTGCTGGCCATGCCGCAGCACACCTCGGCGTTGCCGATCGCCTGCGTGGAGGGTTGGTCGACCACACAACGCTGGACCGGCGTGCGGCTGGCGGATCTGGCCCGGTTGGCCGGAGTGCCCGCGCCGGAAGCGGCGCACGTGTCGTCGTTGGAGCGCTCGGGCGCGTTCGGCCGCGCGACCCTGCATAAAAGCCAGGTGCTGCACCCCGACGCGTTGCTGGCGTTGCGGGTCAACGGCACCGACTTGGCACCGGATCACGGCTTCCCGGCGCGCATCATTGTGCCGGCGCTGCCCGGGGTGCACAACACCAAATGGGTGGAGTCCATCGCCTTTCAGGGCTCGGCGAATGCCTGACTTCCGAGCGGGTTTCGCGAAGTTCGCCAAGGCCTATGGGTCCCACCCGTTGCATCTGCTGATCCTGCTCGTCGGGTTCGCGCTCATCGGCTATGTGATTGCCACCATCGACCCGGTGACGCTGTGGAACCCGAAAGCGTGGTGGCAATCGATCATCGTGTGGTTCGTCGCGGCACTCGTCGTCCACGACCTGGTGCTCTTCGGAGTCTATGCACTTCTCGACGGGCTGCTGTCGCGGGCCGTCGTCCGAACCGAACCGCCGCGCGTGCCGTTGATCAATCACATCCGGGTGCCCGCGCTGGGAGCGGGTCTGACGCTCTTGGTGTTCCTCCCCGGGATCATCAAACAGGGCGCCGCCACCTATACGGCCGCCACTGGCCAGACCCAGGACCCCTACCTCGGGCGCTGGTTGTCGTTGACCGCGGCGATGTTCGCGGTCAGCGCCGCGATCTACGCGGTCCGCGTCGTCAGGCGATGAACCGCCGCGAAGGCACCAGGCATCTGCAAACCCTTGCGCCGCTACCGATCCCAACTGGTGGCGAACGCCTTGAAGAATCCTTGGAGTGTGCTACCAGTCCGGTCGCGTGACGTCCGTATCGACGGGCCGGCAACTACTGTTGTGCCCTGTGGGGACCTTGAGGGCTGTGACCCGAACCGCGCTGTGCGGCTGCGTGACCGCGTTGATGGTGGCGGTGGGTTTCTCGTTCGGCGCGGCACCGGCCGCCAACGCCTCGTCGTCGGTCGTGGCGCCAGCGCCCCCGGCCCCGGGCGACGCCCTGCCGGCGCAACCCTTCGGGGGAGGAGGCTGCATCATCGGCCTCAACTGCGGCTGCATTCGCAACATCACGTGCCCTGCACCGCATACGCGCCGCCCGAGTGCCAACCATAACCAGCACGCCGCGCCCCCACCGCCGAATCCCTAGCGCCGAAACCGCGGGCGGCTTTCTATCATTTGGTGATGGGCGCCGGTGGACTGAAAGCCGTGGATTCGCCGGCATTCACCGATGAAGACTCGACCCGCTTTCACGCCGCCGGCTGGTGGTCCGGGTCGACGCTGTCGGATGCGGTGCGGCGAAACGCCGAGCGGACACCGGATCGTCCCGCCTACGTCGACCATGGCGGTTCGGCCTTCAGCTGGCGTGAATTCGACAGCGCGGCAAACGGTTTGGCTGCATCATTGGCCGGGGTCGGCGTCGCTCGTGGTGACCGGGTGGCGGTCTGGCACGGCGACTGCGCGGCCGTTCACGTGCTGTTCGTCGCGATCGAACGCTGCGGGGCGGTGATCGTCGGCATCGGTGCACGGGCCGGCACCCGGGAGGCGACGGCGATCCTGCGCACCGCCCGGCCGAAAACCCTGGTGAGCGATCCGCCCCGCGCCGGAGCGGCCGCGGAAGTCGCGAGCGAGCTGCGGGTGCCCCGGTTGGTGTTGGGCCACGACGGCGGGACGCTTCGCCTCGATGTCGACGCCGAGCCCAGGGCGCTGGATCCCGACGCCCAAGTCGGTCCCGACGACGTCTTCCTGATCAATTCCACCTCGGGCACCACCGGGCTGCCCAAGTGCGTCGTGCACACCCAGAACCGTTGGCACTACTTTCACCAGAAAGCCGTCGCCAATGGGCTGCTGACGGCGGACGAGGTATTCCTGCCGGTCATACCCACCCCTTTTGGGTTCGGGCTGTGGACCAGCCACACCACCCCGATCCACCTCGGCGCCACCACGGTGCTGCTGGACCGGTTCACCACCGGGGCGACCTGCGAGGCGATAGCCCGGCACCAGGTCACCGTACTATGTTGCGTCAGCACCCAATTGACGATGCTGATGGCCGATCCGGCCAGCCGCGACCACGACCTGAGTTCGCTGCGTGTGGTGTACACCGGCGGTGAGGCGTTGCCGTACCGGCCCGCGGCCGAGTTCGAAGAACTCACCGGCGCCACCATCCTGCAGTTCTACGGTTCCAACGAAACCGGGATGCTCAGCGCGACAACCCTCGACGATTCACGCGAGCACCGGCTGCGCACCGCGGGCCGCCTCATCCCTGAAATGTCGGTCCGGCTGTTCGCCGGGGACCGCGACGTCACCGCCATGGGGCGGGGACAGCCCGCCTGCCGCGGGCCGGCGACCAGCCTGGGCTACCTCGGCGGCACCGACCACGACAAGCTGTTCACCCGCGACGGGTGGATGCGCATGGGCGACATCTGTGAGATCGACGGCGACGGCTACCTGCGCGTCACCGGGCGTACGTCCGATTTCATCGTCCGCGGCGGCAAGAACATCAGCGCCAGCCAGGTCGAAGACGCCGTCATGACCCACCCCGCCATCGCGATAGCGGCCGCTGTCGCCATGCCCGACCCGGTGTTCGGCGAAAAGGTGTGCCTCTACGCCGAACTCGTCGACTCCGCCGCCGTCGACCTGCCCGGCCTCGTCGAACACCTGCTAGCGCTGGGGGTTTCCAAGGAACTGCTGCCCGAACGGCTGATCGTGCTCGACGAACTGCCCCGATCATCGGGCGGAAAGATAGCCAAAGGCCGGCTGCGCGAGGATATTGGAGCCAGAATGGAGGCCGGTGATGAACGCTCCTGACGCACGGCGCGGCGGGTTGGAAGTGTGGGCGCCGTCGGTGGTACCACCCATCGGCGTCGAGTTGTCCAGCGAGCAGGCGCTGGCCGTCGCCTTCCGTCACCTGGCCGACATCGGGTTCGCCGAGAACATGGCCGGGCACATCACCTGGCAGCTCGACGGCCGAACGGAGATGTTCGTCAATCCCTGGGGACTGTGGTGGCAGGAGATCACCGCGTCCGACATCTGCGTGGTGGACGGCGACGCGCACCTGGTCCGCGGTCGCTGGGACGTCACACCCGCCATCCACATCCACACCGAGCTGCACCGGGTGCGCGGCGACGCCCGCGTGGTGATCCACAACCACCCGTACTACGCCTGCGTGCTCGCCGCGCTGGGCAGGCTGCCCGAGCTGGTGCATCAGACGGGTTCGCTGTTCCTCGACGACCTGTGCCTGGTCGACAGCTACGACGGCGAAATCGACAGCCCCGCGCGCGCCGCGGAACTGGCGGACCGCATCGGCGGCGCCAACCTGACCATCCTGGCGAACCACGGCGTCATCGCCACCGGCTGCAACCTGCCCGAGGCCGTCTACCGCGCGGCATCCATCGAACGGGTCTGCAAGCTCGCCTACGACGTCATGCTCACCGGCGCGGACCCGGTGGCCATGAACTGGTCGGACATGGCCGGCATGCAACGCTCGCTGATCGAGAGGGCGGCCGACGTGTACTGGGCCGGGGCGGCGCGCATGACCATCAAGGCCGACCCGGATGTGCTCACGTGAACGCCGGGTGTGCGTCCACGGCGGCGACACGCCCCGACAAACGCCGCCGTCAGCGCACACTGAATGCCGTCGGTTCACACCCAACGGCGATGGACCGCAAGGGGATTGACGCGTGAAATCGATCGACGAGCTGGCCACCGACCTGAACTTCACCACGGCGAAGACCGGCGCGCAGCGTTCGGTTACCTTCCTGCCGGACCCGCCCCGGGCGCCCCGGCGTTACACGGTGATCTCGGTGGACGATCACATCGTCGAACCCCCGGATACCTTCACCGGCCGGCTGCCCCGCAAGTTCGCCGACCGGGCGCCCAAAGTCGTCGAGACCGACGGCGGGGGACAGACGTGGGTCTACGACGGCAAGGAATTGCCCAACGTCGGCTTCAACGCGGTGGTCGGACGGCCGGTGGCGGAGTACGGTTTCGAGCCGGTCCGGTTCGACGAGATGCGCAGGGGCGCATGGGACATCCACGCCCGCATCAAGGACATGGACCTCAACGGCATCTACGCCTCGCTGAACTTCCCGTCGTTTCTGCCGGGCTTCGCCGGACAGCGGTTGCAGCAGCTGACCGGTGATCGAGACCTGGCGCTGGCCTCGGTCCGGGCTTGGAACGACTGGCATTTCGACGTCTGGGCGGGGTCATATCCGGACCGGATCATTCCCTGCCAACTGCCGTGGCTGCTCGATCCTGAGCTCGGCGCGAAGATGATTCGCGAGAACGCCGAGCGCGGCTTTCACGCCGTGACGTTCAGCGAGAACCCGGCGATGTTGGGGCTGCCCAGCATCCACACCGGCCACTGGGATCCGCTGATGGCGGCCTGCGCCGAGACCGGCACCGTGGTGAACCTGCACATCGGGTCGTCGGGTTCGTCGCCGTCCACCACCGCGGACGCACCCCCGGATGTGCAGGGCGTACTGTTCTTCGCCTATGCCATCTCCGCGGCGGTCGACTGGTTGTACTCCGGACTGCCCAGCCGATTCCCTGACCTCAAGATCTGCCTGTCCGAAGGCGGGATCGGTTGGGTGGCGGGCCTGCTCGATCGCCTTGACCACATGCTCAGCTATCACGCCATGTACGGCACCTGGCAGGCGCTGGGCGAGACCCTGACCCCCGCGGAGGTGCTGACCCGCAACTTCTGGTTCTGCGCGGTCGAGGACAAGTCCTCCTTCGTACAGCGTGACCGGATCGGCGTCGAAAACATCATGCTGGAGGCCGACTACCCGCATTGCGACTCGACGTGGCCGCACAGCCAGCAGACCATCGGCGAACAAATCGGTGATCTGCCACCCGACGTCATCCGAAAGTTCAGCTGGGAGAACGCCTCTCGGTTGTACCGGCACCCGGTGCCGGACGCGGTGCAACGGGATCCCGAAGCGTTCTGACCCGCCCGCGCATGCCGCCCGAGCACAATGCGCAAAGGCCGAAAATCGCCCGTTGCGTGGCAGTTGTGCGCACAAGCGAGTCATCGCCCGGATCGTTTTGTAACTTCGATCGCACGAGGTGCCGGGACCCCCTCGGCACCGTCACCGATCAGGACCGCATCGACCGGCTGGCCGATGACCTCGCCGAGGTCCTCACCGCCCTGCGCGTCACCGGCCCCCTCACCCTGGCGGGTCACTGCATGGGCGGCATGACCGCGTTGGCCTACCTCGGCCGCCCCGCCGCGCCACGGACCGGGCGATCAACGGGCTGACGGCGCGGCCGGTTGACGGCACGCTCGGCGCTCGACGGTATAAATGGCGAGGAGCGGATGCGCATGCGGACCGAGCACCGGGCGAAAAGGAAACAACGATGACGGCGACCGACAAAGTCGACTTCAGGTCCGTGCCTTGGGGTTCGGTGGAGTGGACGAATCTCGTCACGCTCTACCTGCGTGCTCACGAAAGCCGGTCGGAGCGGCCGATTCTGGGGGACCGGGCCGCCGCGGAAGCCGTGGACCGCATCGAGTACGACTTCAAGCGAATCCATCGGATGTCGTGGCCGGCGGCCAATCAGTACCTCGTCGCGTTGCGGGCCAAGCAGCTCGACGACTGGTGTGCCGACTTCCTCGCCCGCCATCCGAACGCGGTCGTCCTGCACCTCGGTTGCGGCCTGGACGGGCGCGCGTTCCGGCTCGGCGTCCCGCCGTCGGTGACCTGGTTCGACGTCGATCAGCCGAGCGTGATCGGGCTGCGTAGCAGGCTCTACGACGACACCGAGAGCTACCGGATGATCGGCTCGTCGGTGACCGCACTGCAATGGCTCGATCAAGTCCCGACCGGACGTCAGACGCTGATCGTTGCCGAGGGCCTGCTGATGTACCTGCCCGAGGACGACGTTCGGCGGCTGCTGCGGTGCCTGATCGACCGATTCGCCGGCGGTGAAATGCATTTCGACACGCTGTCGACCCTGGCGCCGCTGATGTCGAGGATCTTCACCCGGGGAATCATCAGGTGGGGCATCCGCGACGCGCGCGAAATCGCGACCTGGAATCCGCGGCTGCGATTCCTCGAGCAGACACCCGTGCTGGCCGACTACAAGCGAATCCCGTCGACCGCGGTGCGGTTGATCTACCAGCTGACGTGGATGACGGCCGGCCGCCACTACGACGTGCTGAACCGCTTCGCATACTGACCGGCCGATCACAGCTCGCCGGCCAGCCGGCGCAGAATGTCGGCGGCCGGCTCCGCGGTCGCGTGCCGGTATCCGGTGCCCGCCCAGAGGTGGACGTAGTCCGGCTTGCCCGCGGCCGCGGCGGCCTTGCGCAGCGGGCTGGTCAGGTAATGAATGGCGGGGTAACCCGGTGGCGCCTCGGCCTCGTGGGCGTCGATGAACGCGTTGCGCAGGCCGCGGGCGGGGCGGCCGGTGAAGGCCCGGGTCAGCACCGTCTCGGTGTACGCGGGATCGGCCAGGGCCGCCTGATGGGTGGCCGAGGCGCCGCTCTCGGCGGCGCGCAGCAGCACGGTGCCCACCGCCGCGGCGGTCGCGCCGGCGCGGATCACCTCGGCCACCGCGGCGGGGGTGGCCAGCCCGCCGGTGGCCAGCACGGGCAGGGGCACCCGCGCGAGGACCTGCCGGACGAGGTCGACGATGGGAACCGGGGTCAACGGCCGCTGCGGCGAGAGGGTGCCGGAGTGCCCACCGGCATCGGCGGCCTGCACGGCGAGCATGTCGACGCCGGCATCGTGTGCCTGCGCCGCCTCGTCGGCCGTGGTGACCGTCTGGACCACCACGCTTTTTGCCCGGCGTAGCGCGGCGATCACGTCGCGCGACGGAATGCCGAAAGTGAACGACACCATCGGGACGGGGTCGTCGAGCAACAGCGCGATCTTCTCGTCGAACCTGTCGTTGTCCTCGACGGGTTCGGGCGGCAGTGTCAGCCCGAACTGGTCGGCGTCGGCCTGCACGATCGCCGCATAGGCGCGGTAGCGCTGCGGATCGACCGGCACCGGATTGGGCGCGAAGACGTTGACCCCGAACGGGATTCCCTCGGCGCGAACGGCTTTGATCTCGGTCTCGACGGCCTCGACGGTCTTGTATCCGGCCGCGAGCAGGCCGAAGCCGCCGGCGCGGGTGGCCGCCGACACCATGGCCGGGGTGGTGGGGCCACCCGACATCGGGGCCGCCACCAGCGGGATGGACATTCCAAACTGCGCCAACATCTCGATGCCCCTTCGCTGTCCGGGGTGGCCAAGCCCGCCTCGACAATATCGACATTTACATCGACATCGACATCGACATCGACACCGACACCGACACCGACACCGACATCGACATCGACATCGACATCGACGCCGACATCGACGTCTTCCGGGTGTGCAGCATTCCGCCGCGCGACCGACCTGGCAGGATGCTTCAGCGTGACGCGCCCCAACTTCCTCGTCATCGTCGCAGACGACCTCGGGTTCTCCGACCTCGGCGCATTCGGCGGCGAGATCGAGACGCCCAATCTCGATCGGCTGGCCCACGCCGGCCTCCGGCTCACCGATTTCCACTCGGCTCCGGCCTGCTCACCGACCCGGGCGATGCTGTTGAGCGGGACCGATCACCACATCGCCGGCATCGGCACGATGCTCGAGGTCGCGTCCCCGGAATTCCGCGGCGCACCCGGCTACGAGGGCTACCTGAACGACCGGGTGGTCGCGCTGCCCGAACTGCTGCGCGACGCAGGGTATCTGACCCTGATGTCGGGCAAATGGCATCTCGGGGCGACCATCGAGACGTCGCCGTGGGCGCGCGGCTTCGAGCGCTCGTTCGCCCTGCTGCCGGCCGGCGCCAGCCACTACGGCGGTTCGGGCGCGCGCGGATTTTCGCCCGTGCCAACGCTTTACACCGAGGACGACCGATTCGTCACCGTCGGCGACGACTTCTATTCGTCGGACTCCTACACCGACACGCTGTTGCGGTATCTGGATGAGCGCGCCGACGACGACCGGCCGTTCTTCGCCTATCTGCCCTTCCAGGCTCCGCACTGGCCGCTGCAGGCGCCCAACGAATCGATCGCGAAATATCGGGGCCGCTACGACGCCGGGCCGGATGCGCTGCGCGAGGAGCGGCTGGCCGCCCTCAAGCGCCTAGGCCTCTGTGCGCCCGATGTCGTCGCGCACCCGGTGGTGGCCGACGGCGCGCCGGAGTGGGCCGACATGACCGACGAGCAGCGCGCGCTCTCGGCGCGCAGCATGGAAGTCTACGCCGGGATGGTCGACCGGATGGACTACAACGTCGGCCGGGTCATCGACTACCTCAGGGCCAGCGGCGAACTCGACAACACCGTCGTCATCTTCCTGTCCGACAACGGCGCCGAGGGCGCGATCGTGGAGGCGATGCCGCTGCGCGGTCCGCAGATCGCCGCACAGATCGAAAAGCATTGCGACAACAGCCTGGACAACCTGGGCCGGCCCACGTCGTTCATCTGGTACGGCCCCCGCTGGGCGCAGGCCGCCACCGCGCCCTCACGCCTGCACAAGGCGTTCACCACCCAGGGCGGGATCCGCGTCACCGGCTTCGTCACCTGGCCCGGCTTCGCCCGTCAACAGCAGATCGGCACAGCGTTCAGCACCGTCATGGACATCGCGCCGACCCTGCTGCAGCTGGCCGGCACCACGCACCCGGGCACCACCCACCCAAGTACCTCGTACCGCGGCCGCGCGGTGGTCCCCATGCGCGGCCGCTCGATGGTCGATTACCTGACGGGCGCCGCCGAGACCGTGCACGACGCCGACACCGGCACCGGCTGGGAGTTGTTCGGCCGCCGCGCCATCCGTCAGGGCGACTGGAAGGCGCTGTATCTGCCGGCGCCGTACGGTCCGGGCGGCTGGCAGCTCTACGATCTGGCCCGCGACCCTGGTGAGACCGACGATCTGGCCGCCTCGCGGCCCGACAAGCTGGCCGAGCTGCTCGCGCTGTGGGACCGCTACGTCGAGGAGACCGGCGTGATCCTCGACCCCATCTCCGTGTTCGACCTGCAACTCTGATCCGGTGAATCCCATCGCGGCTTCTCGGTCACGTGTCGGGTCGACGGGCCTGGAACAGCTCGACCGAACCGCTGTGCCGGACAACGAACACGTCGAGCCCGGCGCCGGCGAGCCAGCGTCGCACCTCACCGGCCCGAGGGGTGTTTCCGAAAAATCCCTCCGCCTGCAGCGCCGTCACAACAAGGTCCTGGCGCCGGCCACGACCGCGTACGCACGTGCTCCCGCGAAGAACGCCATCGGGCTTGAGCACGCGGGCGAGTTCGACCACCGCCGCTCGCGGGTCGGGAAGGCAATGCAGGCCGTTGAAGGTCAATACCAGGTCGAACGTGTTGTCGCCGAAGGGCAAATCCGTGATATCGGCCTCGGCGAACTCCATCCGGGAGGCCACGCCCAACCGGGTTGCCCGACGGCGTGCCCGCCTGAGCATGTCCGAGGAGACGTCGGCGGCCACGTAGCGGCAATCCTGCCCGGGGCGCAGGCCCCGAAAGGCAAAGCCGCCACCGCACGGGACGTCAAGTATCTGGGCGCCGGCGGGCGCTGCACCGACACGCCGAACCTGTTCCAGTAGGTCGTGTAAGGCCAATCCCCACAATGCTTTTGCGCCCACCGCGGCGACGCGGTCATGCGTCGCGGCCATGTTGTACAGCGCCGATGCCACCCGAGCGGCACGCCAGCGCTCCGTTACCTGCCCCATCCGCTGACCCTAACCGGAAACTGGGGCGTGGCAACCGCGGTGCCGAGGCGGTCCGACCGCCCCGATGACGTCATGACGGGCGGCCCGCCAGTTGCGCCAATTGCGCAGCGCCCTGGGCTGTTTGGGTGGTCAGCACGATTCGCCCCGAGGTGGCCGGTTGCTCGATGATCGGTGCCTCCAGCACCATGTTGTCCCGGATGAAGGCCACGTGGTCTTGCAAGTGCTCGTTGGTGAATGCGGCCCACGCGGCCGTCGACGGCGGATCCAGCACGAGGGTCAGTTCGTAGTAGTCCGCGGTCAACGTCTTCGGCGGGTCGACGCGCACCAGGCCCAATTGCATCGTCTCGGGACCCAACGTATAAACGGTGGTTCGCCCGATGTCACAGGTGGTCAGGGTGTCGGTGGGCTTGATTGCAGCGGCCGGATCGGTGGCCGGGCATTTCACGGCGGGAGTGGTGGGCTGCGACTTCGTCACAGGCCGAACGGGCAACGGAGCGATCTTCACCACGGGTGGGGGTGGCGG
>NZ_MVHG01000095.1 GCF_002086125.1 Mycobacterium arosiense ATCC BAA-1401 = DSM 45069 | reverse complement strand
GGTTATGGCGCGCCCCCTCCCGGTTACGGGCCCCCGCCCGGCTACGGCGGGCCGCCCGGGCCCGCGTTCAGCGTGGGTGACGCGTTCGGCTGGGCCTGGAACACGTTCACCAAAAACGCTGTGGCGCTGATTGTTTCGGCCCTGGCCTACTCGGTGTTGATCGGCGTCGCCTCCTCCCTGATAGGCCTGAGCCAAGACCTGGGCACGACGGCGGCCGGCTCCGACGACGACTACTTCACCTTCACGACGAACCTCAACGGCAGCGGGCTGGCGCTGCTCATCGTCGGCTACCTGGTCGCGTACCTCGTGTCTGCGTTCGCCCACTCCGCCTTCCTGTCCGGCTGCCTGGATCTGGCCGACGGACGCCACGTGACCATCGGCTCGTTCTTCAAGCCGCGCAACTTCGCGATGGCGTATGTTGCCGCGCTGATCGTCGGCATTCTCACCTCGATCGGCTTGTCCCTCTGCCTAATTCCCGGCCTGATCGTGAGCCTGTTCGTGCAGTTCACCATCCTGTTCGTGGTCGACCGTTCCGAGTCGGCGCTGAAAGGCTTCAATTCCAGCTTTTCGCTCGTCGGCTCGAACTTCGCCAACGCACTGCTGGTGTGGTTGGTAATACTGGCGGCGGCCCTGGTCAGCCTGGTGACCTGCGGCCTCGGCGCTTTGGTGGCGGTTCCCCTCGGCGCGCTGGTTCTGACCTACGCCTACCGCAAGCTCTCCGGCGGTCATGTGGTCCCGGTGCAGCAGGCGGGGTACCAGTCGGGTCCGCCGCCGGGGCCCGCACCGGCCTAGCGCCGTACAGGTCTCGTAGCACGCCCGCCATCGCCGCGTTTGCGGTGCGCTGCGCCGGGGCGGCGCCTGTGATGGGATCGGCGATTATGAACATCGAAGTTGCGTCGGGTCACCACACCGGCGACGCCTTTGCCTGGCCGTTGCGGACATGACATTTGGCACGGGTGCACCGGCTGGGCCGGGCTCGATGGCGGGCACCGCGGGCTATGACGCCGACCGCCTGCTGGCCTCCTACCGTGCCGCGCGCGCCCAGCAAGCGCTGTTCGACCCGCGGCACGGCCCGGCCAGCGGCTACGACGAATTCGTCGACCGGGACGGCGATGTCCGCCCGGCGTGGGCCGAACTGGCCGACGCCGTCGCCGAGCGCGGTCGCGCCGGGCTGGACCGGTTGCGCTCGGTGGTGCACGATCTCATCGACAACGACGGCATCACCTACACCGACGTCGAACCGGGCGGCCGCGCCCAGGAACCCAGACCCTGGCAGCTGGACACCCTGCCGATAGTGCTGTCCGCGGCCGACTGGGAGGTGCTCGAGGCCGGCCTCCTGCAGCGGTCGCGGGTGCTCGACGCCGTGCTGACCGACCTGTACGGGCCGCGCCGCCTGCTCACCGAAGGCGTCCTGCCCCCGGAGCTGTTGTTCGGCCACCCCGGGTATGTCCGGGCGGCCAACGGCATCGAAATCCCGGGCCGCCACCAGCTTTTCATGCACGCCTGCGATGTCAGCCGAGGACCGGACGGTGCCTTCATGGTCAACGGCGACCGCACCCAGGCCCCGTCGGGCGCCGGGTACGCGCTGGCGGACCGGCGCGTCGTCGCACACTCGATGCCCGACCTCTACGAACGAATCGCGCCGCGCCCCACCACACCGTTCGCCCACGCGCTGCGGCTGGCGCTGATCGACGCCGCACCTGACGACGCCCAGGACCCCGTGGTGGTCGTGCTGTCGCCGGGCATCTACTCCGAGACCGCGTTCGACCAGGCGTATCTGGCCACCCTGCTGGGTTTTCCGATGGTGGAGAGCGCGGATCTGGTGGTGCGCGACGGCATGTTGTGGATGCGTTCGCTGGGCACCCTGAAACGTGTCGACGTGGTGCTGCGCCGGGTCGACGCCGACTTCACGGATCCGCTGGACCTGCGCGCCGACTCCCGGCTCGGGGTTGCGGGTCTGGTGGAGGCGCAGCACCGCGGGACGGTGACCGTCGTCAACACCCTGGGCAGCGGGATCCTGGAAAACCCTGGGCTGCTGCGCTTCCTGCCCGCGATGGCCGAGCACCTGCTGTCCGAAACCCTGCGGCTGCCCACCGCGCAGGTCTATTGGGGCGGCCTCGCCGCCGAACGCTCACACCTGCTGGCCAACCTGTCGTCGTTGTTGGTGAAGTCCACGGTGGGCTCGGAAACCCTTGTCGGACCGGAACTTTCGTCGAGACGGCTGGCGCGGCTGGCCGCGCGCATCGAGAAGACGCCGTGGCAGTGGATCGGCCAGGAGCTGCCGCAGTTCTCGTCCGCGCCGACCGACCACGCCGGCGTGTTGTCGTCGGCCGGGGTCGGCATCCGATTGTTCACCGTCGCCCAGCGCGGCGGTTACGCGCCGATGATCGGCGGCATCGGTTACGTGCTGGCGCCCGGTCCCGTCGCCTACGCGTTGAAAACCATTGCGGCGAAAGATGTCTGGGTGCGTCCCACCGAGCGCGCACACGCCGAGGCGATCAGCCTTCCGACGCCGGAGGCGCCGACGAAGACGGCCGCGGGCACCTGGGCCGTCAGCTCACCACGCGTGCTGTCCGACCTGTTCTGGATCGGCCGCTACGGTGAGCGCGCGGAAGGCATGGCGCGGCTGCTCATCGTCGCCCGCGACCGGTTCCACGTCTACCGTCACCATCAGCACAGCGAGGAAAGCGAATGCGTGCCGGTGCTGTTGACCGCGCTGGGCCGCATCACCGGCACCGACATCGCGGACGACAGCGACGGCGATCACGCCGAGATGATCGCCATCGCCCCGTCCACGTTGTGGTCGCTCACCGTCGATCCGTACCGGCCCGGCTCCCTGGTGCAATCGGTGGAGGGTTTGGCGCTGGCCGCCCGCGCGGTGCGCGACCAGATGTCCAACGACACCTGGATGGTGCTGGCCGCGGTGGAGCGCGCGTTGGCGTTGAAAAACGAACCGCCGGAATCGCTTTCGGAGGCCGACGCCCTGCTCACCGGGGCGCAGACCCAGACGCTGGCCGGCATGCTCACGCTGTCGGGGGTGGCCAACGAGTCGATGGTGCGCGACGTGGGCTGGACGATGATGGACGTCGGCAAGCGGATCGAACGCGGGCTGTGGCTGACGGCGCTGCTGCGGGCCACCCTGACCGTGGTCCGCGGCGCCGCGGCCGAACAGACCGTCATCGAGGCCACCCTGGTGGCGTGCGAGTCCTCGGTCATCTACCGGCGCCGCACGGTGGGCAAGGTCAGCGTGGCCGCCATGACCGACCTGATGTTGTTCGACGCGCAGAACCCGCGGTCGTTGCTGTACCAGTTGGAGCGGCTGCGGATCAACCTCAAGGAACTGCCCGGCTCGTCGGGCTCGTCGCGCCCGGAGCGGCTGGTGGACGAGATCGGCACCCTGCTGCGGCGGTCGCATCCCGCCGAGCTCGAACGGGTCGGCGACGACGGCCGCCGGGCCGAGCTGGCGGAGCTGCTCGATGCGGTGCACGGCGAGCTGCGCAACCTCGCCGACGTCATCACCGCCACCCAGCTGACGTTGCCCGGTGGCATGCAACCGCTGTGGGGCCCCGGCGTGCGACGGGTGATGCCGGCCTAGCCGGCGATCGCCGCGGGCCCCCTGGCCTCCGAGGTGATCTCGTCGATCACGGTGTGAATGAACTTCATCTTCTCCAGCACCGCGGCCGGCAGCACGAACGGGTAGAGGTCGTCGTGGCCCATCGACCGGTTCACCATGTTCAGCGACCACGACAACGGCAGCCACATGTCGATGATCGTCTGAAAAGCGCTGGGCCCCAAGACAGGCCGGTCGAAGGTCGCCGTCGCCGGCGCGAATCCGCACCAGGCCGAGGTGTCCAGCGCGTCGCGGATGTGCAGGTAGTGGGCGAACGTCTCGGCCCAGTCCTCGGCGGGATGCATGGTCGCATACGACGACACGAAGTCGTCCCGCCATCCCTGCGGCGGACCGTCGCTGTAGTGACGGTCCAGCGCCGCCTGGTAGTCGGCGTCGGGGTCGCCGAACAGCTCGTTGAACCGCGCCAGGTACTCGTTCGACGGGGCGATCAACCGGTAGAAGTAGTAGTGCCCGATCTCGTGGCGGAAGTGCCCGAGCAGGGTGCGGTAGGGCTCGTCCATCTCGACGCGCAGCTGCTCGCGATGCACGTCGTCGCCTTCGGCCAGATCCAGTGTGATGACGCCGTTGTCGTGTCCGGTCATCACCTTCTCTTCGGCGCTGGACAGCAGATGGAACGCCAGGCCCTGCTGCGGATCCGAGTCGCGGCCGATGATCGGCAGCTTCAGCTCGTGCAGCTCGACGATCAGCCGGCGCTTGGCCGCCTCGGCCCGGGCGAACTCGGCCAGCCCGGCGGTATCGGCGTCGTTGGGCCGCACCGTGGTCAGCGTGCACGACTCGCACAGCCGGCCGTCGTTGTTCTTGGGCACCAGCCAATTGCACTCGGCCAGGTGCAGATTGGCGCACAGCTGGTACTCGTCGGCGTCCACGGCGCCGGCGTGCTCGCCGTCGTCGCCTTTGGCGATCACCAGCAGGGCCAGCTGGTTGAGGGAGAAGCCCAGCGCGCTGCCGCACGACAGGCACGCTGAGTTCTCGAATGCCAGGCGCTGACCGCAGTTGGGGCAGTGGAAATCACGCATAAAGCACATCACCTTCAAAGGGCACCACGTCGACGGCGACGTCGATCACGCTGTGTTCTGAGTTGGTGTAAATGATCCCCCGCAGCGGCGGGACGTCGGCGTAGTCGCGTCCCCGGCCCACGACGATGTAGCGCTCGTCGACCATCTGGTCGTTGGTGGGATCGAGCCCCAGCCACTCGAAGTGGCCGGCCCGCTGGGGAGTCCACACCGCGGCCCAGGCGTGGGTGGCGTCGATGCCGATCATCCGATCCTTTCCGGGTGGCGCGTCGGTGGCCAGATATCCGGATACGTAACTGGCCGCCAGACCGTTGGCTCGCAGGCAAGCGATCGCCAGCCTGGCAAAGTCTTGGCATACCCCTTCCCGGGCGGTGAGAACCGCATTGACTCCGGTGGAAATCGTCGTCGATCCCGACCGGTAGGTGAAGTCGGTGAAGATGCGCGACGCCAGATCCCGCAGCACCTCGATCAAGGGACGTCCGGGGGTGAAGCTGGGCGCCGCGTAATCGCGGACCTCGTCGGTGATCTCGGGCGGATTCAGGTCCAGGGTGAACTCGGTCGCCAGCGCCCCGTCGCGCCCCACCGGGCGGGCCGACTCCCACGGCCTCCTCGCCGGCCCGTCGCCGTAGAGCTCCGGTCCAGGCGGATAGACGTCGACGATCGAATCGCTGGTCACCTTCAGGGCGACGTGCGGCTCGGTCACATGGAAATAGGAGCTGGTGTTGCCGTAGCTGTCCTCGCTAGTGGAGCTGTCGGCGGGGGCCGGCTCGATGATCAGCCGATGCGCGACGCAGCGCTGCCGCAGCGAGTCGCGTGGGGTGAGGAATCCGCGACCGTACGAGCTGGTCACGACGTCGGAATAGCGGTACTCGGTGCGGTGGGTCACCCGATGGCGGCGGGCGGCCCCGCCCCCGTGTTCGCCTCGTTCTGCTGGCAAGCGCTTCGACCTCCTCGCCGCTGATCTCATCACATGCCGGCCGGTCGCGTGGGGTTCGCGAAGCGCGCGGTCGGCCTGGGTTTGCCGATCTGCGGCAATCGCGCCAAAACGAGAGCACAATCGTGTTGTGGCCACGTGGGGCGACGTCGCCCGCATCGTTGGTGAGCTGGCACTCACGTCCGAGCCGTCACCGCACGACTGGCGGGTCGGCAAGAAATTGCTGGCCTGGGAACGGCCGCTGCGGCCGTCGGAACGCGAGGCGCTGGAACGCAACGGGCCCCTTGCCCCGCAGGGCGACATCCTCGGTGTCCGGGTGTCCGACGAAGGGGTCAAGTTCGCGCTGATCGACGACGAACCGAGGGTCTACTTCACCACCCCGCATTTCGACGGCTATCCCGCTGTGCTGGTGAACCTGGCCAAGATCTCGGTCCGCGACCTCGAGGACCTGATCACCGAGGCGTGGCTGACCCAGGCGCCGCGCAAATTGGTCCAGGAGTTCCTGGCCGACTCGCGCTGATTCGCTCAGTGTCGAAGGTCGATGACCCGTTGCAGGTCATCGACGCAGGCGCCGACGGCGTCCGCGAGGATCACTTGCGCCTTCTCGCGGGCGCCGGACTGCAATTGCGCCGCGTGGTGGCGCGCCGAGGCCGTGTACGCGCAGGCGCCCGCGGGGTCGAGGTCGGCGAGCGCGGTCGCCGCCGCGAGCACCACCAGCACGGTGTGCACGGACTGCGGATGGGGGTCACGCCCGCCGCCTTCGCCGGGTGCGACGGCGCGGGCCAGTTGCAGCACCGAGCCGGCCAACAGGGCCACGTGTACGGCCTGGTGATCGCGCGCCTCGATCGCCTCGCGCAGCCCCCGGCGTCGCGGCGCGATGGTGACGACCTGGCGCGCGGTGGTGCGCGCCTCGAGCAGCCCGCTGAGCCGTTCGTGCACCCGGTCGACGGCCGTCAGCGGCCAATCCGGCGGCGGCGCCTTGCGTCCGGCGGCGAGGTCCGCCGCCCGCGACAACACGTCGTGCAGCACGCCGAGCACCTCGATGCGGGCATTGCGCAGTACTTTGCGCGGGTCGGCGGGGAACAGCAAAACGGCGAAGACGATGGCCACCGCGCCGCCGATCAGCGCGTCGAAGATGCGTTCAAACCCCACACCGCCGCGGTACAGGGCCAGCACCAGGATGGCCGACACCACCGTTTGGTTGGCGAACATCATCCCGTGCCCGATGAAGCCGCCCCCGATGAACACCGCCGCGCCCAGCGCCACCACGGCGGCGACCGCGATGGGCACGTCCCCCGGCCCCAGCAGCCCCTGCACCAGCGAGCCCACCCCGATGCCCAGGGTCACCCCGATCATCATCTGAATGGCGCGTTGCGCCCGGAGCACGTTGCTGGTCGACAACGACACCGCGGCGGCGATGGGCGCGAAGAACGGCTGCGGGTGCTCCAGCACGTCGTGGGCCAGATACCAGGACAGGCCCGCGGCCACCGCGGTCTGCACCAGGTTGAACCACACCGCGCGCAGCCGCTTACCGCCGGCACGCGCGACCGCGGCAGCCAGCGAGGGCACCGCCGGTCGCGAGGTGCGCACCGGCTAGGTCCGGTCCAACTCGAACAGCGGGATCACCCGGGTGGTCTTGGCCTGATACTCGGCGAAGCCCGGCGCGACGGCGGTGATCTTGTCGAAGAGGGCGGCCCGCTCGTCGGCGGGCAGCTCCCGGGCGGCGACATCGAACGCGTCCGTGCCGATCTCGACGCGCGCCTGCGGCTTGGCCCGCAGGTTGTGCGCCCAGGCCGGGTCCTTGGGCGCGCCGGCGAAGGAGCCGATGATGACGAGCTTTCCGTCGATGTCGAAATAGGCCAGCGGCGACACCCGGGGCTGACCCGACTTCGCGCCGGTGGTGTGGAGCAACAGCAGGTTGGCTCCCTCGAACTGGCCGCCGACCTTGCCGTCGTTGGCCCGGAACTCGTCGATGATGCTCTTGTTGAATGCGTTGACGGTCTCGGCGTCGGGGATTTGCGTCATGCCCGGTCAACCCTACCGGGCGTGACGTCTATTCCGGACCCCCACGGTTCAGATCGGCTCACCTCGGGCAGGATCTGCAGCATGGCCGATCAACCCGATGTGCGCAGCGACAAGATCACCGTGCCGCAACGCCTGGACGCCAATCACGTTCACGCCCTTGCGATGCAGAAGGCGCAACACAAGGTGCGACGGGGCCACAAGGTGCGCGATCTGCAACTCGGTGAGAGCAACCCGGTTGGCGGCCAGGACGTCGAATGGTCTTACACCTATCGGGTGGTGTAGGCGCGGATCAGGGGCCGGGCTTGACGTCTATGCCGGACTCCTTGCGCTGCTGGGGGGTGATCGGCGCGGGCGCCTCGGTGAGCGGGTCGACGCCGCCGCCGGTCTTCGGGAAGGCGATCACCTCGCGGATCGAGTCGACCCCGGACAGCAGCGCGTTGATCCGGTCCCAGCCGAAGGCGATCCCGCCGTGCGGGGGCGCGCCAAACGTGAACGCCTCCAACAGGAATCCGAACTTCTCGTCGGCCTCGGCGTGATCCAGGCCCATCACCGCGAACACCCGTTCCTGGATGTCGCGGCGGTGAATACGAATCGACCCGCCGCCGATCTCGTTGCCGTTGCAGACGATGTCGTAGGCGTCGGCGAGCACGTTGCCGGTATCGGTCTCGATGGCGTCTTCGTGGCCGGGCTTGGGCGAGGTGAACGCGTGATGCACGGCCGTCCACGCCCCGGAGCCCACGGCCACGTCGCCTGCGGCGGTCGCTTCGTCGGCGGGCTCGAACAGCGGCGGGTCCACCACCCAGACGAACGCCCAGGCGTTGGGATCGATCATGCCGAGTCGGTGGGCGATCTCACCGCGGGCCGCCCCCAGCAGGGCCCGCGACGGCTTCGGCGGGCCGGCCGAGAAGAAGACGCAGTCCCCCGGCTTGGCCCCGACGTGGGCGGCCAGCCCGTCCCGTTCGGCGTCGGACAGGTTCTTGGCGACCGGGCCCCCCAGCGTGCCGTCGTCGGCGATCAGCACGTACGCCAGTCCGCGGTGACCCCGCTGCTTGGCCCACTCCTGCCAGCCGTCCAGGGTGCGCCGCGGCTGTGACGCCCCGCCGGGCATCACCACCGCACCGACGTACGGTGCCTGGAAGACGCGAAATGTGGTGTCTTTGAAGAACTTTGTGCAGTCGACGAGCTCGAGGCCGAAGCGCAGGTCGGGCTTGTCGGAGCCGAATCGTCGCATCGCGTCGGCGTAGCTGATCCGCGGGAGGGGCGTCGGAATCTCATACCCGATCAACGCCCACAGCGCGGCCAGGATCTCCTCGGAGATGGCGATGATGTCCTCGGCGTCGACGAAGCTCATCTCGATGTCCAGCTGGGTGAACTCCGGCTGGCGGTCGGCGCGGAAATCCTCGTCGCGGTAGCAGCGGGCGATCTGGTAGTAGCGCTCCATGCCGGCCACCATCAGCAACTGCTTGAACAGCTGCGGGCTCTGCGGCAGGGCGTAGAACGAGCCGGGGTGCAGGCGGGCCGGCACCAGGAAGTCGCGGGCCCCCTCGGGGGTCGAGCGGGTGATCGTCGGGGTTTCGATCTCGACGAAGTCATGCTGCGCGAGCACCGAACGCGCCGCGGCATTCACCTTGGAGCGCAACCGAATCGCTTGGGCCGGCCCGTCGCGGCGCAGGTCGAGGTAGCGATACTTGAGCCGTAGCTCCTCGCCGGCGGGCTCGTCGAGCTGGAACGGCAGCGGCGCGCTCTCCCCCAGCACCGTCAGCGAGGCGGCGTTGACCTCGATGTCGCCGGTGGCGATCTCGGGGTTGGCGTTGCCCTCCGGGCGGATCTCGACCACACCGGTGACGGCGACGCAGAACTCGGCGCGCAGCCGGTGCGCCTGGGCCAGCACCTGCCCCTCCTCGAGGCCCTCGCGGAACACCACCTGGGCGATCCCGGAGGCGTCGCGCAGGTCGATGAAGATCACGCCTCCGTGATCGCGGCGGCGGGCCACCCAGCCCGCCAGCGTCACCTGCTGCCCGGCGTCGCTACTTCTCAGCGAACCCGCGGCATGACTGCGCAGCACGAAAGACTCCTCTTCACCTGGCCAGAACGAGTGCCCAGTCTAAAGGAGGTAATTTCGGTCGCATCGCCACAGACGCCCCCACCAACATCGCCCTGGTCGGTCCCGGCGCCGTCGGTACGACGGCCGCCGCGCTGCTGCATCGGGCGGGCCATCGGGTCGTGGTGTGCGGGCGCACCCCGCGCGACGGCATCGAACTGCGGCCCGACGGCGCCGACCCGATCGTCGTGCCGGGCCCCGTGCACACCGATCCGGCCGAGGTGACCGGGCCGGTGGATGTGGTGTTGCTGGCCGTCAAGGCCACCCAGAACGACGAGGCCGCCGCCTGGCTGGCCCGGCTGTGCGACGTCCACACCATCGTGGTGGTGCTGCAAAACGGCGTGGAGCAGGTCGAACAGGTGCAGCCGCACTGCCCGCGGTCGCCCGTCATCCCCGGGATCGTGTGGTATTCGGCCCAGATGCAGCCCGAGGGCTGGGTGCGGTTGCGCACCGAACCGGCCGTGGTGCTGCCCAGCGGGCCGTCGGCGCAGACCGTCGCGGAGCTGCTGCGCGGCGCCGGCTGCCGGGCGGACTGCGACCCCGACATCATCACCGCCGCCTGGCACAAGCTGCTCACCAACGCACTGGCCGGCTTCATGGCGCTGTCGCACCGCCGGTCCGGGATGTTTCGGCGCGACGACGTCGCCGCCCTGGCGCGGCGCTACGTCGCCGAGTGCCTGGCCGTCGCGCGGGCCGAGGGCGCCCGGCTGGCCGACGGTGTGGTCGACGAGCTGGTGGCCATGTTCCGCAACGTCGCCGAGGACATGGGCACGTCGATCCTGACCGACGCCGAACATCGGCGGCGGATGGAATGGGACATTCGCAACGGCGTGATCGTTCGCAAGGGCCGGGCCCACGGCTTGGCCACGCCGATCAGCGACGTGATAGTGCCCTTACTGGCCGCGGCCAGCGACGGCCCCGGCTAAGTTGTTGTCATGTCCCCCTGCGAACGCGTCGAGACCGGCAAGGTTAGGAGAGCGTCATGACCTTCAACGAGGGCATGCAGATCGACACCAGCAGCGCGTCGTCGTCCGGTGGGGGCGGGATGGGCATGGCCGTCGGGGGTGGCGGCCTGGGGCTGCTGATTCTCATCGGGGCGCTGTTTTTGGGCGTCGACCCCGGCCGCGTCATGAACTCCCCGCAGACCAACACCGGCGGGTACTCGGCGCCCGGCTTCGACCTGAGCCAGTGCAAAACCGGCGCCGACGCCAACAAGTACGTGCAGTGCCGGGTGGTGGCCACCGGCAACTCGGTGGACGCGGTGTGGCACCAGCTGTTGCCGGGTTACACCCGTCCCCGTGTCCGGCTGTTCACGGGATCGGTGGAGACCGGCTGCGGACACGCGACCACCGCCGTCGGGCCGTTCTACTGCCCGGTGGACAAGACGGCGTATTTCGACACCGACTTCTTCAAGGAGCTGGTCGACCGATTCGGTTCCAGCGGTGGGCCATTCGCCCAGGAGTACGTGGTCGCCCACGAATACGGCCACCACGTGCAGCAGCTGCAGGGTCTGCTCGGCCGCTCGCAGCAGGGCGCGCAGGGCGCCGGCGGTAACGGCGTGCGCACCGAGCTACAGGCCGATTGCTACGCCGGTATCTGGGCGCACTACGCCTCCACGGTCAAGCAGGAGAGCACCGGCGTCCCCTATCTGGAGCCGTTGAGCGACAAGGACATTGCCGATGCGCTGTCGGCCGCGGCCTCGGTGGGCGATGACCGCATCCAGAGGCAGGCCACCGGCCGGGTAAACCCCGAGTCGTGGACGCACGGCTCGTCGGAGCAACGGCAGCACTGGTTCACCGTCGGCTACCAGACCGGTGACCCGAAGAAGTGTGACACCTTCTCGGCCCCCGACTTGGGTTAGGCCTGGGCCAGCAGGCCCCGCAGCTCGGCGCGGCCCTGCTCGTCGAGCGGCAGCAGCGGCGCGCGCGGGTCGCCGACCGGGAAGTCGAGCAGCTCCAGGCCGGCCTTCACGGTGGTGGCCAATCCGCCGGCGACGATGTAGCTGAGCAACGGCTTGAGGTCGTCGTAAAGCTTCTGGGCGGTGTCGAGGTCTTGCGCACGCACCGCCTCGTACAGGTCGATGCAAGGTTGTGGTCGCAGATTCGGTGCGGCCGTGCACCATCCGGACGCCCCGGCCTTCAGGGCGTCGAGCACCAGCGGGTTGCTCCCGTTGTAGAAGGGCAGCCGGTTGCCGGACAGTTCGGCGATGCGCTGCATGCGGGTCAGGTCACCGGTGGATTCCTTGACCATGGTGACGTTGTCGATGCTGTCGAACATCCGCACCAGCAACTCGGGCGGCATGTCGACACCGCTGGTGGCCGGGTTGTTGTAGGCCATGATCGGGATCGAGATGGCGTCGCTGATGTTGCGGTAGTGCTGGAAGATCTCCCGCTCGGTGAGCTTCCAGTAGGACACCGGCAGGATCATCACCGCGTCGGCCCCGGCCTGTTGGGCGTAGGTGGCGCGCCGAATGGTCTTGGCGGTGGTCACATCTGACACACCGATGATCACCGGGACCCGGGCCGCGACCGTGGCGATGGTGGTGTCGACGACGGCGTCGAACTCGGGCTCTTCGAGGTACGCCAGTTCGCCGGTGCTGCCCAGCGGCGCGATCGCGTGCACACCGGCGGACACGAGCCGCTGGACCAGCGCGGCCAGCCGATCGGTGTCAATCCCTTTGTTGCCGAAGGGCGTAACCGGGTACGCGATGATGCCGTGGATCTTGGGCTCGGTCATAGGGCGGCTCCTTGACTTGTCAACACGTCGGGATGCCGGGCCAGGGCCCGACGGGCATAGTAGGCGAAGTTGGCGCGGCTGCGCTGCGGCGACAGCGTCCAGTCATGGGCCTCGCGGGCCAGTTCCTCGGGCAGCTCCTGGACGGTGCCGGCGGCCATCGCGGTCAACTGCAGTTTGGCGGCGCGCTCGATGAGGATTCCCAGCGAGCAGGCCTCCTCGACGCTGGCCCCCGCGATCACGTGGCCGTGGTGCGCCAGCAGGACGGCCTTCTTGTCCCCGAGGGCCGCGCTGATGATCTCGCCCTCTTCGTTGCCGACCGGCACCCCCGGCCATTTCGGCAAGAACGCACAGTCGCCGTAGAGCGGGGTGGTGTCCATGTGGGAGACGATCAGCGGGACTTCGAGCATCGACAGCGCCGCCACGTGGAACGCGTGGGTGTGCACGATGCACTGGACGTCTGGCCGGGCGCGATAGATCCAGCTGTGAAAACGGTTGGCGGGGTTGGCGATTCCGTCCCCGTCGAGGACGTTGAGGTCCTCGTCGACCAGCAGCAGGTTGGCGTCGGTGATCTCGTCGAACCCCAGGCCGAGCCGCTGGGTGTAGTACGTGCCGTCGGCCTCGGCGCGGGCGGTGATCTGCCCGGCCAGCCCGGAGTCGTGCCCGGCGTCGAACAGCGCCCGACAGGTCAAGGCCAGCTTCTGCCGGGTGGTCAACCGCGAGTCGGCGACGTTCGCCGTCAACTGCTCGGCGGCCCGGCGCATCAATTCGGACTTCGACTCGGTGAACGTGCTGGCCATAAAGGGCTCCCTCGGCGATATGACAGAATAGTATCACTATAGGAAACCTTGTGTCATGAGAGGGGCGGCCCGTGACCGCACTGCTGCGCGCGGTCCGCAAGCAACGCGGCCTCACCCTGGAGGAGTTGGCCCGGCAGACCGGGCTGACCAAGAGCTACCTGTCCAAGATCGAACGCCGGTGCAGCACACCGTCGATCGCGGTGGCCCTCAAGGTCGCCAAGGCCCTCGACGTCGACGTGGGGCGGCTGTTCTCCGAGGAGACGGCGCAGGAGAAGATCACGGTCGAGCGCGGCACCGGCGATGCCGCGGGTGAGCGCTACCGGGTGCTCGCCTCGTCGCTGCTGGGAAAGTCGATGTCGCCGTTCATGGTTCGTCCGACCGAGCAGCTTGCCGACGATCCCCATCCCGAACATGCCGGGCAGGAGTTCATGTTCGTACACACCGGAACGGTCGAACTCGACTACGGGGACCAGACGTTCACGCTCGAGCCGGGCGACAGCGCCTATTTCGACGCATCGGTGAGCCATAAGATCCGGGCGGTCGGCGCCGATCGCGCCGAGGTCGTCGTCGTCGCCCATGCCGAGCCTGGCGCTCGTGGCACCCGCGACATGTTCGTGTCTTAGACTGCTAGCCCCTAGCTCTTCCCCCCGCAGGACGCGAAAGGCGTTGCCGTATGGCCTCAACGCACGCCGAGGACCGGCAGGCGTCCGCCTGGGCACCCTTGCGCAATCGCGTGTTCCGCGCGTTGTTCATCGCGCAGTTCGTCTCCAACGTCGGGACCTGGATGCAAAGCGTCGCGGCGCAATGGTTCCTGATCGAAGACCACAGTAGTGCCGTCATCGTGGCCCTGGTGCAGACCGCGAGCCTGGGACCGACGCTGCTGCTGGGACTGTTCGCCGGGGCGCTGGCCGACCTCTTCGACCGGCGGCGACTGCTGATCTTTTTGCAGTCGTATGCGGTCCTGGTGACGCTGGCCCTGGCCGTGCTGACCTTCCTCGGCACCCTTACCGCGACGTCACTGTTGCTGTTCACCTTGGCGGTCGGCTTCGCCTCCGCCCTGACCGCACCGGCCTGGCAGGCCATTCAACCCGAGGTCGTCACGCGCGAGCAGATTCCGGCCGCGGCGACGCTGGCCAGCGTGTCGGTGAACATCGCCCGCGTGGTCGGGCCCGCGATCGGCGGCGTGGTGCTGGCGGCGACCGGCCCGGGAGCCGTCTTCGCCATCAACGCGATATCGTTCGCCGGCATCATCGTCGCCCTGGCCGCGTGGCGCCGACCCAAGCAAGAGCCGCCCGTCGAACGGGAGCATTTCAGCCAGGCCATCGTCACCGGCTTCCGCTACGTCGCCAACGGCCCCATTTTCCGCAGGATCCTCCTGCGCACCGCCCTTTTCGTGTTTCCCGCTTCGGCGCTGCTGGCGCTGCTGCCGGTGGCCGCCGCCGACCGGTGGCACCTGAAGGCCGGTGGCTACGGCGTGGCATTGGGCGCCATCGGCTTTGGCGCGGTACTGGCCGTCGCGGTTCCCGCGCCGCTGCGCCAGAAGGTGCCACCCAACGCGCTGCTGGCCATTTCGGCCGCCGCCTACGCGCTCGCGCCGCTCGCCGTGGTGTGGCTGCCGTTCGCGGCGGCGGCGCCGTTTCTGGTGCTGTCCGGGACGACCTGGCTGATCACGTTGACGACGCTGAACGCCGCGGCGCAACTTCACCTGCCGCAATGGGTGCGGGCCCGCGGATTGTCCGTGTATCTACTGGTTTTCACGGGGTCCCAGGCATTCGGCTCGTACCTCTGGGGCGCGGTCGCCACTCGGGCGGGGCTCGAGCTCGCACTGATCGCGTCGGCCGCGTGCTTGGGTGCCGCCGCGCTCAGTGTCGCCGTTCTTCCGTTGCGCGCGGCCACCGGAAAGCTCAGCCGCGACATCTCCAGCGCTTGGCCGTCGCCCATGGTCGTCTTCGAACCCTGCCCCGACGACGGGCCGGTCCTGGTGGCCGTCCGCTACCGGGTGGCGGCGGACAAACTTCAAGATTTCGTCAAGGCGATGAGCGCGGTGCGGCGATCGCGGCTGCGCACCGGTGGACACAGCTGGCGGCTGTATCACAGCATCGAGGACCCGGACTCGGTCCTGGAGAGGTTCACGGTGCCCTCATGGACCGAGTTTTTACACCAGCACACCGAGCGCTGGCTGGAATCCGATCACGACGGCGTCGCGACCGCGGTGAGTTACACCGTCGACAGCGCACGTCGCCACGAGTATTACCTCGCGTTGCGGGTGCACCGATGACCGGGCTGAATTAGCTGGGTCGGCAGGTGACGGTGGTGGTCGCGTCCTGTTGGGCGACCACCTGGCCGTCCACGGCGATCTCGCAGTGGAACTGGGCGGGGCCGTTGCCCGAATCCGGCCAGTGCAGCATGCCGCTGGCAGTGATGCTGGCAAACTGCTTCGGGTTTGCCAGGGTGACGGTGTAGGTGACCGGCGCTCCGCCGCTGAGCGGGGCCTGCACGCTGGTCGAGAACTTCGACGGGTCCGCGGTGAAAGCGGCCTGGCTGGGCGGGTCGGCATTCACGTAGGAGACGTTGGCGGTCAGGTTGTTGGGGCTGGTCACGGTGTAGGTCACCTGGTGGCCATCCGCATGCGCCGTCGCCGGCGCCAGCCCAGCCCCCGCCGCCGCTGCCAGAAATGTCGCTGAGATCGCGCTTGCTGTCCTTTGCACGTTCGTCATATCGGAAACGCTACCGGATTCGTTAGCGACGGTTCGCTGTTTACCCGCCGCTGTGCCCGCGGTTGCCCGGCTCCGGTATGAAGCAAGCATGAGCGATGACCCCACTGAGGTGACCCGCCGCCGGTTGCTGACGACCGGGGCGGTGTCGGCCGCCCTCGGGGTGGGCCTGGGGGGCGGTGCCACGCTGCTGTGGTCGAGCCCGCGGGGCCCGATGGCCTGGCTGCAGCCCGATCGCCGTGGCGCACCGCCGGTCGGTGGGCTGCACCTGCAGTTCGGGAAGAACGCCGGCACCGAAGTGGTGGTGTCCTGGCACACCACCGACGCGGTCCGCAATCCGCGCGTCCTGCTCGGGACACCGGCATCGGGATTCGGGCGCACGGTGGCCGCCGAAACCCGCACCTACCGGGATGCGAAGTCGGGCACCGAGGTTCGCGTCAACCACGCCCGGCTGACCGACCTCACCCCGGACACCGACTACGTCTACGCCGCGGTGCACGACGGCGCGGAACCCGAGCAGGGCACCGTGCGCACCGCACCGGCGGGCCGAAAACGACTGCTGTTCACCAGCTTCGGTGACCAGTCCACTCCGGCACTGGCCAAGATGCCCGACGGCAGGTACGCCACCGACAACATCGGCTCGCCGGCCGCGGCCGACACCACCATGGCGATCGAACGGATGGGCCCGCTGTTCAACCTGATCAACGGCGACCTGTGCTACGCCAACCTGGCCCGAGACCGGGTGCGTACCTGGTCGAACTGGTTCGAGAACAACACCCGCTCGGCGCGCTACCGGCCCTGGATGCCGGCGGCGGGCAACCACGAGAATGAATTGGGTAACGGGCCAATCGGTTACGGCGCCTATCAGGCCTATTTCGCGGTGCCCGATTCCGGCTCGAGTCCCGAGACCCGCGGCTTGTGGTATTCGTTCACCGCCGGTTCGGTGCGGGTGATCAGTCTGAGCAACGACGACGTCGCCTTCCAGGACGGCGGCAACTTCTACGTGCACGGCTACTCCGGTGGCGAGCAAAAGCGCTGGCTTGCAAACGAACTCGCCGCGGCCCGGCGGGAGCCGGATATCGACTGGGTCGTCGTGTGCATGCACCAGACGGCGATCTCCACCGCCGACAAGACCAACGGCGCCGACCTCGGCATCCGCGAGGAATGGCTGCCGCTGTTCGACCAGTACGGGGTCGATCTGGTGGTGTGCGGTCACGAACACCACTACGAACGCTCGCACCCGTTGCGCGGCACGCTGGGCACCGACACCCGCACGCCGATACCCGTCGACACCCGAAACGATGTCATCGACGCGACCCGCGGAACGGTGCACATGGTCATCGGTGGGGGCGGCACCTCGGCGCCGAGCAACGCGATGTTCTTCCCCGATCCCCGGTGCCGCGTGGTGACCGGCGTGGGCGCGTTCGATCCCGGGCTGGGCCGCAAGGCCCCAGTCTACGTGATCGAGGATGCGCCGTGGTCGGCATTTCGCGATCGCGAGAACCCCTATGGCTTCGCGGCTTTCGAGGTTGATCCGGGCCAACCCGGCGGCAACACCTCGATCAAGGCGACGCACTACGCGCTGCGCGGCCCGTTCGGTGAGGTCGCCGTGATCGACGAATTCACGCTCGCCAAGCCCCGCGGCGACAAGGCCGGTTAGCCCGGCCCAGCAACATGGCCACAGGTGGCACCGGGATCGAATCACCATCCGTGGTGGGCGTTCCCGCGCCGGCGGCGCCGAAAAACTCACCTGCTGCTGCAGGATCTGCTCATGGCCCGCCTGCGCGACATCACCGAAGACGGGCGCTGCGAAACGCGGAGCCCGAGGTTCAAAACAACGTCGGCTGAATCGCTTCCGGCGCCGGCGCGACCGAGACGGCCCGGCCGAACGGCCGGTGGTCGCCGGCCAGCCGATGCTTGGCGACCAACGGGGCGGCCCGCCGCCGCAGCGTTTCGCGATAGTCCTGGGGCAGGTAGGCGCCGCGCCGGTACAGCTCGCGATAGCGGCCGACCAGCTCGGGATGCGAGCGCGCCAGCCACGCCATGAACCATCCCCGGGTCGAGCTGCGCAGATGCAGGCCGAACACCGTGACGCTGCTGGCACCGGCCGCCGCGATCTGGCCGAGCAGCCCGTCTAGCTGCTCGACCGAATCGGTGAGATACGGCAGCACCGGCGCGACCATCACATGACAGTCCAGCCCGGCGGCCCGGATAGCGCTGATCAGGCCCAGCCGGGCCTGGGGTGTGGGTGTGCCGGGCTCGACGTCCTTGTGTAACTGTGGATCGCCGACGGCCAGCGACACCGCCACCGACACCGGAACCTGTGCGGCGGCATCCGCGACCAGCGGCAGGTCGCGCCGCAGCAGCGTGCCCTTGGTCAGGATCGACAGCGGCGTGCCGGATTCCGCCAGGGCGCCGATGATGCCCGGCATCAGCGCGTAGCGCCCCTCGGCCCGCTGGTACGGGTCGGTGTTGGTGCCCAGGGCGACGGTCTCGCGCTGCCAGGACGGTCGGCGCAGTTCGCGGCGCAGCACCTCGACCACGTTGGTCTTGACGACGACCTGGGTGTCAAAGTCGTTGCCGCAGTCCAGCTCCAGATATTCGTGGGTGGGCCGGGCGAAACAATATCGGCAGGCGTGCGAGCAGCCACGGTAGCCGTTGACGGTATAGCGGAACGGGAGCGCCGCCGCGTTCGGCACCTTATTTAGCGCGGATTTGCACACCACCTCATGGAAGGTGATGCCGTCGAACTGCGGCGAGCGCACGCTGCGCAGAAAGCCGATGCGTTGCAGCCCCGGCAGCGCCCCGTCCTCGACCGGTGTGCCGTTGACCGCGACGGCTTGATTTGCCCACCGCATACCGGCTATTCGAACATTAGTTCGAGGTCGAGTCAAGTGCGGGTTGTGGTCGTAGGGTGAGCGGCGAACCGTATCGCCCCCACGTCGCTGCGAGGACCGATGACCGAACGCATTGAGACCTCCCGCGCCATCGCCGCACCCGCGCACGCGATCTTCGCCGTGCTGTGCGATCCGCAGGGCCACGTCGCGATCGACTCGACCGGGATGCTGCAAGGCGCGGAGGGCGACCCGGTGCGCGCGGTCGGCGACCGGTTCGTCGTTCACATGGACCGCGAATCATTGAACGATTTCCCGGAATTGGGCAGATACGACGTCACCGTCGACATCAAGGAGTTCGAGCGGGATCGCCTGATCGCGTGGACGGTCCTCGGTCAGATCCAGCCGCCGATCGGCCATATCTACGGCTATGCGCTCACCCCCACCGAGGGCGGCTCGGCCACCGTCGTCACCTCGTTCTACGACTGGTCGAACATCGACCCGAAGTGGCGAGAGGCCGGCATTTTCCCCATTTTGTCCGAGGGTGCATTGCGCGCGACTTTGGGAATTCTCGACCGCACGGTGCGCCGCGGTTATCCGGGCGGTTGATCCGAGACCGCGCACGGCGCAAGTAAATCGATATTGGTTTTGTGCAACATTCGCACGGGTATTATCCGAGGGCCCCTCACGAAAGGATCCGTCATGTTGCACCAGGTGATTCTGGCAAGTTCGGCCCCGGTCGCGGCCGGCTTTATCCTCCGTGGCATCAAGGGAATTTTCGTCGCTATCGGCAGCATTATCGCCGCGATAATCTGCGGAGTCATCGCCATGATGAAGGGCCGCAATCCGCTGGGCTGGGGAATTCTTGGGCTGTTCTTTTCAATCCTGACGTTGATCGTCGTCATCATTATCCCCAGCAAGAAATAGCGCTTAGAACGGCGGCGGCTCCCCGTCGCCAACGGTATGGCCCGGCTCGGAACCCCAAGCGTACGAAAGCTTTTGAGCCTGACGCGCCATTCGGTTGTGCCGGCGTTCGGTGGCGATGCGCGCGGCGCGGTCTTGGGCGCGGGTGCGGCGGCGGGTGGGCATCATCGC
>NZ_MVHG01000094.1 GCF_002086125.1 Mycobacterium arosiense ATCC BAA-1401 = DSM 45069 | reverse complement strand
GCCACCACCACCGGGGGCTCGGGGATGTATGGGGGTACGCCGATGGCCGCCGGGATGCACGGCCGCGGCACCGACAGTGACGGCACACCGCGGTATGGAAAACCGGTCAAAGTGCTACGCCCACGCTAGCCCCACATTAGTCACATGAGGCGAGAAAAAATTGCGCAAAATAGGTTGGGTCGACCGTTGCCCGGCGTTAGATCAGGCCAATAGACTGGCCACACAGCAAACGCTGAAATAAATTCACCCGCGCTTTAAGGAGAGCTTTATTATGGCCACCCGCTTTATGACCGACCCGCACGCGATGCGGGACATGGCCGGCCGTTTCGAGGGACACGCCCAAACCGTTGAGGACGAGGCCCGCAAGATGTGGGCGTCCTCGCAGAACATCGCCGGCGCCGGCTGGAGCGGGCAGGCTCAGGCGACGTCCTACGACACCATGGGCCAGATGAATCAGGCGTTCCGCAACATCGTGAACATGCTGCACGGGGTGCGCGACGGCCTGATCCGCGACGCCAACAACTACGAGACCCAAGAGCAGGCCTCTCAGCAGATCCTGAGCAGCTAGCCGCTGCCCGCAACCACCCTTTTACGCCAAGGAGACTGGAGAACAATGTCGATCAACTACCAGTTCGGTGATGTCGATGCCCACGGCGCCCTCATCCGCGCCCAGGCCGCTTCCCTGGAAGCCGAGCACCAAGCGATCGTGCGCGACGTGCTCGCGGCTGGGGACTTCTGGGGCGGCGCCGGCTCGACGGCCTGCCAGGAGTTCATCACCCAGTTGGGCCGCAACTTCCAGGTGATCTACGAGCAAGCCAACGCCCACGGGCAGAAGGTGCAGACCGCCGGTGCCAACATGAACAGCACCGACAGCGCCGTCGGATCCTCGTGGGCCTAGCCTGCACTGTTCGAGGGCGACGACGTGGCGGCACCGGATGCGGTGCCGCCACGTCTGCGTTAGCGACCAGGGAGCCTTTCGATGATGACCGCTGAAATTCCCACCACCCCGACCGCCGACATCACCGTCAACCTCGAGGGGCTGTGGCTGCTGCAAGCCATGCTGGGCATTTCCCAGCTTGCCCCCGAGCTGCGCGGGCGGCCCTACGGGCAACCGCAGAGCACCGAATGGCTCACCGCGCACCCGGGTTTGGCTGTGCTGGTCGACCAGGGCATTGCCGATGAGGGCGCGGTGGTGCGTTCCGATATCGCCGCGCGCATGACGGTATTGGCCACCCCTGACGTCGAAGTCATCCTGTTGGTGTCTCGCGGGCCGATGAACGTGGTGACACCGGTGGTGATGGACGAGCCCAGCACCTGGCGTGCGATACCCGATGAGCAGCTGCGCGTTGTGCTGGCCCGCCGCGACGGCCGCTGGGCCTCGGCGGTGCGCGCCGGGTCCTACATCACCATCGACGATTGCCTTGGAACCGATCAGGAGTGGGTGCAACGCCTGGTCGGTCAGGCGCTGGACTCGGTACACCGGGTGGAGCCGGCACGTATCAGCGCGCTCAACGTACCGCTGGATGACATGCGCACCGCGATCGCGATGCATGCCAAGGCCGATTCGGCCGCAGCCAAGCTGGCTGCGCTGCGCGCGCTGGGGCTACGCGGCGGGGCGCTGGCTGAGCTGGGCGCGGCGTTAGATGATCCGCAGGCCGAGGCCTTGGTCTATGCGCGGGCCCACGTGGATATCGACACGGTGTGGAGCCAAACGGTGCTGAACCTGCGGGATAGCGCCTCGGGGCGGGTGGCGTTGTATCGGCTCAACCCGCCACCGGGTAGCCAACAGGAGTGGCTGACGATCGCCCCGGCCACACCTGCCCAGCTACATCACGCCCTGACGACGGTCTTCGACAGTGTCGGGGTGCGAGCCTGGGCCAGCCACGAACGAATGGCCTGACTAAAAGCTGGGCCACCTGCCCAGCAAACTGTTCTCGATAAATACCGAGCGGGCGTGGTATAGGAAGAATTCTGCCCCTAGGATCGAACGTAGTAAACGCCAGCCATATGGGGACTAATAATGACTGACAATTCCGACTTCATGTCGCGCTATCTGCCGCCGGAACACACCGAGGCACGCCGCGAGCATCCGGGGCCCACAGACCACCTCACCGAGGAGGTGTCGATGACGGATCTGCGGTTGCCCGAGCCGGGCGGGCCGCAGCCACCGCAGATGCCGCCGGTGAGCCGATACGAGTTCACACCGCCACCCGCGGAAGGCGACAGAGCAGAGGCCGGCTGGCCGCCGGAACCCGGCAGCGCCTCAGCGGCGCCGGATGGCAGTGAAGGCGCTCACGCTGCACCCGAACCACCGCCGCCGCCTCCTGGGCCCGCCGGGCCTTCGTTCGGCCCGCCGCCGCCCGCCGGGCACCCCAACGCGGTGCCGTGGCCGCCGGCGCCTCGGACGCCGGACGCGGAAGTGTCAGCGGCCAGCGGCCCGGATGCTGCGGCGCCCGCACCGATCCCGCCGCGCCCGCACTTCGACCAGCGCAACCAGTCACCGCCGCCGCCGCAGCGGTGGTCACCGCCGCGTATCGACCCGTCGCAACGGTGGGCACCGCGGGCGGACCTTCGCACTGCCGGCTCGGCACCCATCAGGCATGTCCAGGTCGAACAAGTCGTGAAACGCCGCCGCGAACCAGCCGAAATCGGTTGGCGCAAAGCGGTTTACGCGTGCACGGGCGGGCTGGTCAATTTGGGCGCGGGCCCTCACGAGCGCAAGCTGCGCGACTGGAAGGCGCGGGTCACCTCCAACATTCCCGGCAATTATCAAATCGCGTCGATATCGGTCAAAGGCGGAGTCGGCAAGACTCGGGTGAGCGCCGGCGTGGGCACCGTGTTCGCCGATGAGCGCAAACAACAGGTCATCGCGATCGACGCCGACACCACCTACGGCGGTCTGGGCCGTTTCGTTGATCCCAAGGCGCTGAGCTCAATTCGTGATTTTCTTGCTGCCAAAGACGTCGTGGTCGACTATCCTAAGGCACGTCATTTCACCGGACAAAACAAGCAGGGCCTCGAGGTGTTGGCGGGCAACCAAAATGTCGCCAATCCGATGGACCTCGACGCGACAACGTTTTTCGACACCGTCACCTTGACACGCCGCTTTTACCAACTGGCGCTGGTGGATTGCGGCGCCGACGTCGAAACCGAGTTCTTCAAAGCGGTGCTGTCGGTCTCGGATGCGCTGATGATCATCGGCTCCTGCACTGCCGAGGGCGGCCTGGCGATCGAGACCACTGTCGACTGGCTGGCCGCCCGCAACGGCCACGAGCTGCTCAAGCGGTCAGTGATCGTGCTCAACGACACCCATGACTGCGCGAATAAGACGTTCATCTCCCATATCAGCGAGACGGTGGGGCCTCGGGTGCGCTCGGTCAAGACGATCCCGTGGGACCCGCACCTGCGGGATGCGGACACGCTGGACTTTCCGGCCCTGCACAAACGCACCCGGCTGGCGTTTTTGGAGCTGGCCGCCGAGTTGGCCGAAGGGTTCCCCACCGCGGGGGCGCTGAGCGCGTGACCATCGAACGGTCGACAACAACCAACCCCGTGACCGCCTCGGCCGGACCGGCCCTGCCCGACCGGGTCTTGGTCGCGGTCATCGCCGGGGTCACCAAGATCGGGGTGGTGCTCGACGCCGCCGCCCCGGTGTCGGTGCAGCTGGCGGCGTTGGTGGACTTAGTCAATACCCGCCTTGGTGAGCTGGGGCAGCCGGCGTTGGCGGCTGGCCCGCGGGGCCGCTGGACGCTGTGTTGGGTGGATGGCAGTCCGCTGAAGCCGGGGCTTTCCTTGGCCGCCCAAGGGGTCAGCGACGGCACCCGGCTGTGGCTGCGGTTCGCCGCGGACACCGAGGCCCGTATTAACGTCGTCGAGCATGTCACCTCAGCGGTGGCAGCCGAGCTCACTAAGCGGTGGCCGGCGATCACCCCGGTGTGGGCGGCCCGCGTCGGCGCGGGCATGGTGGTCGCCGGGGTGCTGGCCGGCACGGCGCTGTTGGGGCGGTGGCGTTATGGGCACCTGGGCTGGGCGCCGGCCGCCTATTGCGGTGGGCTGGCGGGGATGCTGCTGGTGGCGGCGGTGATCATCTTGGCGCGCCAAGCCAGCGTGTTGGCGCGCGGCGTCGGTGACACGCTGCTGTTGACCGGAAGCGTACCGGCGGCGGTGGGTGCTGCGGGTGCGGTGCCCGGGCCGGTGGGCGCCCCGCACGCCGCGCTGGGATTGGCGACGGTGCTGTTCGCCGCGGTGCTGGTGGTGCGGTTCACCGGCCGCCATATCGCGTTGGGCACGGCGGTGATCGTCACCGCGGCCGCCGGGGTGGCGGTGGGTGTGGTGCGCATGGTGCTGGTGACCTCAGCGCCGATCCTGTTGACGGTGCTGCTGCTGGTGGCGCTGATCGGGATGCATGTGTCGCCCACCATGGCGCGCTGGGCGGCCGGGATTCGCCTGCCGGTGTTCCCCTCGGCGTCGGGGCGCTGGATCTTTGAGGCACGCCCGGATTTGCCGGCTGATCATGCGGTGGCCAGCGGCCTTGTCGCCACGTTCGCCGGGCCGGAGTCGGTGCGCGAGGTGACGGTGGCCACCGACCGGGCGCACTCCTACCTGACGGGGTTGTTGGTCGCGACAACATCTTTGGCGGTGGTGTGCGGTGTGGGGTTGTGCGATCCCCACGCTCCGCGGCGCTGGCTGCCGCTGATATTGGCGGGCCTGGTGGCGGTCGCGGTGTTGCTGCGGGGCCGCTCGTTCACTGATCGCTGGCAGGCGACGATTCTGGCGTTGGCTGCCGTGACGCTGGTGATCGGGGTGGCGGGGCGTTTCGTGCTGGGGCTGTGGACGATGCCCGCACTGCTGGTGGGGGCATCGGTGATGACCGGGGTGCCGGTGGCCGGGCTGGTGGCCGCTGTGGTGGTGCCCAACCGCTTCTACACACCGACGTTCCGCAAAGTGGTCGAGTGGGTCGAATATGTGTGCTTGACCGGCATTTTCCCGTTGTCGTTTTGGCTGATGGGTGTGTTGGCCGCGATCCGGTACCGGTAGCAGGAGTGGTTTTGGTGAGTCGTGCAAAGCTGTGTGCGGCGGTATCGACTGTCGTGGTTGTCGGGTTCACAGGGTTGTGGGGTGCCCCCCCGGTCGGAGCGGTGGAGCCCCCGCAGATTGATGTGGGCGCCACCCCGCCCGATGGGCCGCCGGGCCCGGATCAGCCGATGCGCCAGGGCGCTTTTTGCACCAAGGTGGGTACCTTGCCGGGCACGGACTACCGGGTGCAGCCGCACTACTTGGACATGCTGGATTTGGCTGAGGCGTGGCGTTTTGGCCGCGGCGCCGGGCAGCGGGTGGCCGTGATCGACACTGGGGTCAGCCCGCATCCGCGGCTGCCCGATCTCATCGGCGGCGGTGACTATGTGGTAGCCGGTGGGGATGGCCTGGCCGATTGTGACGCGCACGGCACGATCGTGGCCTCCCTGATCGCCGCCCAGCCAGCCGACGGCAAGACGCCGCTGCCGCCGCCGCGCCAGGGCCGCCATCCTGACACGGTGCCGACCACAGAGGCCCCACCTCCTCCGCCGCCACCACAAACGGTGACCGTGCAGGTGCCGCCTCCACCGCCTCCGCCGCCGCCGGACGGTGCGAGCTGGCAGCCCCGCCCACACCAACAAGTCGTGGTGCCCGCCGGGCAGGCCAAGCCGGCCCCTCAGGGCCCGGCGCCGGGTCCTGATGATCCGGTGCCGCCGGGTCCGACTGAGCCGCCGGCCCCGCCGCCGCCGGGGGGCCCGTCGCCCCCACCACCGCCGGCGGCGGTGGGGGCGGTGCCGGCGGCGGACGGGTTTTCCGGTGTGGCCCCCGATGTGCAGGTCATCGCGATCCGGCAAAGCTCCAAAGCGTTTAGCCCCAAGGACGCCTTCGCCGGAAACCAGGACCCGGCCACGCGGCGCAAAGCCGGCGATATCCGCACGATGGCACGCGCGATCGTGCACGCGGCCAACATGGGCGCCACGGTCATCAACATCTCGGAGGTGTCGTGTATGACCGCGACCGACATGATTGATCAGCGCGATTTGGGGGCCGCGATTCACTACGCGGCCGTGGACCGCAACGTGGTGATCGTGGCGGCGGCCGGCAACGCCGGCGACGAGGGCGGCAACGACTGCAAGCAGAACCCGATCTATAACCCGTTGACCCCCAACGATCCTCGCGATTGGGCCGGGGTGACCACGGTGGCCACGCCGGCGTGGTTTTCTGATTACGTGCTCACGGTGGGCGCGGTGGATTCCACCGGTGCTCCGCTGGACAGCAGCATGGCCGGACCCTGGGTGTCGATCGCCGCCCCTGGCACCGACATCGAAAGCCTCTCGCCGCGCGATGACGGGCTGATGAACGCCGTCGAGGGCACCAAGAACACGCTGGTGGCCCCCGCGGGCACCTCCTTTTCGGCCGCGATCGTCTCGGGTGTGGCCGCGCTGGTGCGCGCGAAGTACCCGCAGTTGACCGCTCATCAGGTGATCAACCGGCTGCTGGCCACCGCACGGGCACCGGCACGCGGGGTGGATAACCAGGTCGGGCACGGCATCGTCGACCCGGTGGCCGCCCTGACCTATGACCTGCCGCCCGGGGAACCTGTTGGGCCGCAACGCTTGGCGGCCCCGCTGGTACTGGCACCGCCGAAGGTAGGCCGCGACATGACCCCGGTGTGGGTGGCCGGCGCCGGTGTGGGCGGGCTGGCGCTGTTGGGTTCGGTGGTACTGGGCTCGGCAGCATTGATGCGCCGGCGGGGGGCCCGCTCATGAAGTCGACGTTCCCGTTGAGCGTGGCGGCCGGCTGGCCGCGGCTGGTGGCGTTGTTCGTCGTCGACGTCGCGTTGGTGGCGGCAGGCGCGGCTGTCGCGGGCCGGCCGGGCTGGTGGACCGGTGCCGGAGTGGGGGTGGCGGTGTCGTTGCTGGCGGTGCTGCGTTGGCGCGGTGCGCCGCTGCTGACGCTGGCGTGGCGATCACTAGGCGCTCGACGGTCAGGGCTGGGGGAGCCGGGCGGCGAGCTGGCCGATTACGAGCGCAGCTTCGGGTCTGGCCCGGTCGGAATCCGTGCTGTGGGACCGCATTTGGTGGCGGTGGTCGCTGTCGACGGGCCGCCGCATAGCCCCTCGGTATTGGATTACCCGCGGGTGGAATCCTTGGCGAAGCTGCCCCTAGAGGCGGTGGCCGCCGGGTTGGGCCAGTTCGACGTGAGCCTGCAGGGCATCGACATCGTCTCGGTGGGCGCGCGGCGGGCCCCCAAAACACATCACCCGTATGCGCCGGTGTATTCGGCCGAGGTGGGGGATCACCCCGCGGTCGGGCAGCGCCGCACCTGGCTGGTGGTGCGGCTGGACGCGCTGGCCAGTGCCCGCGCGATTGTGTGGCGCGAGTCGGTGGCGGCCACGATGAGCGCGGCGGCCGAATGGCTGGCCGCGGAGCTGACCAGTTTGCGTATCCCGGCGCGGGTGTTGACCGCGGCCCAGATCCGCGCCGCCGATGAGGCGGTGCTGGCCGGTATCGACCCGAAGGGCTTGAGGCCAGGGTGGGGCCGGCTGCGCCACGCGGGCGGTTATGTGCAGACCTATTGGATGTCGCCGGGCGACATTTCCAGCACCACAATTGACCGGCTGTGGGCGCCGGACACCCATGCCACCGTGGTGTCGGTGCAGCTGCGCCGCAGCGACACTGGGGCCGTCACAGCGGGGGTGATGGTGCGCTATCACACCGGCGGGCCGCTGGCCGAGCCGCCGCTGACCGGGCTGAACCCGTTCGCGGGTCGTCACGACGCCGCGCTGCGCGCCGGGCTGTTGAGCGCAAGCGGCGGGCTGGCGGTGCCGGCGCGCGAGGTGACGCCCGCCGAAAAGGTGGCGGTGCCGATCGGGGCGACGGGCATCATCGTCGGCACCACCGCCAGCGGCCACCCGCTGCTGGTTGATCTGCGTGACCCGACCGAGCTGGCCACCGTGACGATCTCCGGGGAGTTCGCACTGCTGGTGCAGGTGGTGTTGCGCGCGGCCGCAACCGGCTACCAGGTCCTGGTGTGCACCCAGCGCCCACAACGCTGGCAGCAAGTTACCGGGGCCGGGCTACAGGTGGTCGGCGCGGCAGGGCTGGCCGAGCAGTTACCGGCCTCGCTGTACCCGTACGTGATCGTCTACGACGGGGTGGGCGGCCAGGCGCCGGCGGGGGCGGCGGTCACGGTGCGCACGGTCGGCAGACGCTCGGCCAGCGGCGCCGATATTCATATCGAGCAGGAGAGCGCCGGAGCGGCGGTGATCCGCACATGGGCGTTTCAATATCGGCTACGCGTCAACCTCGATTATGAGCGCCGCCTGACCGACGCGGGCCCACGCCGGGCAGCCTAACGGGCGGCTAAGATTCGAAGCTAACCATGACAGGCATTGACGCAGAAAGCCCGGCCCGCAGCGCTTTTCGCCGCGGGCTGCTGGCATCGGGCATCGGTGTGGGCGGTCTGGTGCCCAGCAACAACCGGCAGGTGGCCGCCGAGATGTTCCGCACGGTCACCCGCGCCGAACCGAGCGTGTGTGACGGCTGGATGGGCCGGGTGCTGGCCGGTGAGGACACGGTGGAGGTCCTGGCCGGGGCGTGGGCTGCCGCAGAAACCTTCGGATGGGAGATCCGCCGACTGCAGGTGCTGGGCGCCGACTTTCGCCCCTTGGTGTTCGACGGACTGTTTTTGCAGCTGCCGATCAGCTCGGTGGATGCGCTGCGCTGCGCGTACGCGACAGTGTTGATCCGCGAAGCCAACTACAGCCAAGCTGATGAGCTGCTCAGCTCGGCGGGCACGCCCTCTGATCCCTTTGACGCCGACATGGCCTGCTACGTGTCCGGGCTGCTGCATTTCCGCACCCAACGCTGGACCGATGTGCTGCGCCTGTTCCGGGTCGACAAGCGTTGGTATCGGGCCGAATACGAGTGCGCGGCTACCGCGATGGCCACCACAGCGTTGGCGTCGCTGGGGGTGTTCGAGGATGCGTTTCGCCGCGGGGAGAGAGCCGCCGGCGATGACCGCGTGCCCCAGGCCGCCACCGTGATCCTCTACACCCAGGCGATGTGTCTTCGCCACCTGGGCCGCGAAGATGAGGCCGCCCAGCTGCTGCGCCGGGTGTATTCGCGCGACCCGAAATTCACCCCGGCCCGCGAGGCGATGGACGACGCGACCCGGCGCCTGGTGCTGACCGACCCAGAAACCATCGAGGCGCGCTCCGACCCGTGGGACCCGGCAAGCGCCCCGAGCCGACTAGAGACCGAGACGGCCCGCGACGCAGAGAAGGCCTCGGAGTATTTGGCCGAGGGGCAAGCCGAGCTGGACGCCATGCTGGGCATGGAGGCGGCCAAGCGGGAAATCAAACGCATCCGCTCGACCACGAAGGTCAATCTGGCGCGCGCCAAGGTGGGACTGCGGGTGCCGGTGACCTCTCGGCACACGTTGTTGCTGGGTCCGCCCGGGACCGGGAAGACGTCGGTGGCAAGGGCTTTCACCAAGCAGCTGTGCGGGCTTAAGGTGCTGCGCAAACCGCTGGTGGTGGAGACCAGCCGCGCCAAGTTGTTGGGCCGCTACATGGCTGATGCGGAGAAGAACACCGAAGAGATGCTCGAAGGGGCTCTGGGTGGGGCGGTGTTTTTCGACGAGATGCACACGCTGCACGAGCGCGGCTATTCCACCGGCGACCCGTACGGCAACGCGATCATCAACACGCTGCTGCTGTATATGGAGAATCACCGCGACGAGCTGGTGGTGTTCGGCGCCGGCTACGCCAAAGCCACCGAGCGGGTGCTAGAGGTGAATCAGGGTCTGCGGCGGCGGTTTTCGACCGTGATCGAGTTTCACAGCTACACCCCGCCCGAGCTGATCGAGCTGACCAAGCTGATGGTGGGCGAAGATGAAGATGTGACCACCGATGAGGCCGTTGAGGTGCTGCGCCCGGATTTCGAGAGGTTCTATGCCGACGAAAGCATCACCGCCGAAGGCGATTTGATCCGCGGCATAGACGTGTTGGGCAACGCCGGGTTTGTGCGCAATGTGGTCGAAAAGGCCCGCGATCACCGCAATGACCGCCTCGACACCACCGAGCTTGATGACCTGCTGGCTAGCGACGACGTCGAGGTCAGCGCCGAGCAGCTGCAACGGCTGCGCGAGCTGACCCGCGAGGACCTGGCCGAGGGTTTACGCGCAGCGGTGTCCGAGAAGCGCTCCGAATGAGGCGAAAAGTGGTATTTCGCCCGTCTTATCAGCACCTGACTTACGTTGGCCCCACCAGATGCTCACGACTGCACACGCAGTGCAGCGTAACGACGGACGCCGTCTGATGCCGAGCATTTCACTGCGAGGAGACGACTTGGTAGAACCATTTGGCGATGTCGGAGATCAGTCGTGACCGGCCTGGCGCGTTGGTGAAGAAGTAATCGCTCATCTTCTCGTGCGCGCCGTGGTTGTCGGCGACCGCGCCGGTAACGGCGTCGTCGAAGTCAGGGGACTCGACGAACTGCTTGGCGGAGTTGACCTTCGCCTGCTGCACGAGGGACTCGTTGGCGAGCAGTGTCCGCAGCAACGATTCTAGAAACGAAACCTTCTGCGATTCAGTGAAATCCGCGGATCCGAACAGGTCGTTGAGCCGGTCGAGCACCTGCTGGAAGGCAACCATCTTCGGGTCGCGCTTCTCACCTGACCCGGCGGCGGTGATGCCGGAAAGTCCCACCCGCACACCGAGACTGATGTCGATCTTGCCCCTGTCGATCTGCTTGACCTGCTTCAGCACGACGTCGGACAGATCGATGGGCGCGGTGTAGTTGTCAGGCTGGATCACCCGCTCGAGGTTTCGTAGATAGATTTGCTTCTTCTCCAGGCTCGGGTCGCCGTAGTCGATGATCTGCGACATGAAATCGTAGAGGCGCACGAACGATCCGACGTCCTTGCGGAACATGTCCAGCTCGGCCAGTGCTGCCCTGTCGCCCTCGCCGCCGTTGTCGATCAGGGCGGCCTGGTAGCGCTCGGCGAAACGCTTTTTGCCGGGGTCGATCGCTGCCGCGAGAGCATTGTTGCCTTTGCCGGTCACGAAAGCTTCCGCACACTGGTCGATCTCGGCTTGGGTGTAGATGCCGGTGGTATCGAGTTTGGCCGCCAGATCGTGCACCAGGTTCGGGTCGGTTTCGGTTTCCAGAAATGCGTCGGTGAAGTAAGGTTCGAACGCCTTGCGGATCTCCTCCGGTTCGTTGACGAAGTCGACGACCTGCGTCATCGCCGCGGTCTTCTGGATGCCCGACGGGGTGCGATAGGTGCGGTTGAGCCGCGACAGGGTCTGCACCGCGGTGACGCCGGACAGGATCCGGTCCGCATACATCGCGCACAGCAGGGGCTGGTCGAACCCCGTCTGGAACTTGTTGGCGACGATCATCACCTTGTAGTGGTCACCCCGGAACGAGGTGCGCAGATCGTGCACGCCGGGATTCATGCTGGACTCGGTGAAGTCGCCGGGGCCCGACTCGGGGTCTTGTACCGTGCCGGAGAACGCGACCAAAGTGCCGTAGCCGTAGCCCTTTTTGGCGATGAACGCGTCGATCGCGAGCTTGTAGCGCACCGCGGCCTTTCGGGAGTCGGTGACGACCATCGCCTTGGCGTGCCCGTCGAGCAGGCCGGCGACGTTCTCGTGGAAGTGCTCGACGATGATCGCGGCTTTCTGGGTGATCGTCTGCGGGTTGAGCTTGACCCAGTGCATGACCTCTTTGGTGGCCTGCGCCTGATCCACTTCGTTTTCGTGGGAAGCGTTCTGCCCAATTTGGAACGCGAGCTTGAACGAGTGGTAACCGGTCAGCACGTCGAGGATGTAACCCTCCTCGATGGCCTGCTTCATCGTGTACACGTGGAACGGCACCGGCGACTCGTCGGGGGTGGGCTTGCGGCCGAATAGTTCCAGCGTCTTGGCTTTGGGGGTGGCGGTGAACGCGAAGTAGGAGATGTTGGCCGACTCGGCACGCTCTGTGGCTTCGGCGGCCAGTACCGCCTCGACGTCGATCTCGCCGCCGTCAGCGATGTCCTTCAGTTCCTCGGCGGTCAGCACGGACTTCAGCTTGCCGGCGATCTGCCCCGACTGCGACGAGTGGGCTTCGTCGGCGATGACGGCGAACGTCTTGCCTTTGAGTCCCTTGTTCTTTCGGATCTCGTTCATCGCGAACGGGAACGTCTGGATGGTGACGACGATGATCAGCTTGCCGTCGATCAAAGCGTTGGCCAGCAGCCCGGACTTCGACCGCGACTCGCCGCCGGCTTTCGCGGCTTCGTCGCGGTCGATCGCCACGACGATGCCCTGGTCGTTGTCGATCTGCTTGACGGCGTCCTGTAGCTGGGCGTCCAGGACGTTGCGGTCGGTCACGACGATCACCGAGTCGAAGACCTTTTGGTTGTCGACGTGCATGCGCGCCATCCGGTGCGCGGTCCAGGCGATCGAGTCGGTCTTGCCCGAGCCTGCCGAATGCTGGATCAGGTAGCGCTTGCCAACACCTTCGGCGGTGACCGCGGCGGTCAGTTCGGTGACCGCCTCCCACTGGTGGAAGCGGGGGAACCGCAACGACGACGACTTGGAGGTCTTGCCACTGATCGGATCGGTGATCGACTCGTGCTTGATGTACATGAGCCGGCCGAGGATGTTCAGCCAGGCGTCGCGCTCCAGAACCCGCTGCCACAGGTAGGCGGATTTCGAGCCGGTCGGGTTGAGCGGGTTACCGGCGCCGCCGTCCTCGGTGCCACGGTTGAACGGCAAGAAATGCGTTGTGCCGCCGGCGAGTTTGGTGGTCATCCAGACCTCGTCATTGGACACCGCGAAGTGCACCAGCGCGCGGGCACCGGAGACGAACAGCGGCTGGACCGCCCCGGTGCCGGGATCTTTCGGCAGCCGGGAGTTCTTGTACTGGTTGATCGCGTCGGCGATGGTTTGGGTGAAGTAGGTCTTGAGCTCGGCGGTGGCCACCGGCAGTCCGTTGACGAAGAACACCAGGTCCACCGATCGTTGGTCGGCGGTGGAGAAGTGTACTTGGCGCATGACTCTTACCCGCACAGCTGCGTAGTCGGCGTTGCGTTTCTCGTTCAGCGTTGATTCGGGTTTGAAGACGCACATCTGGATCTTGGCGGCCAGGTGTGAGAATCCCTTGCGGAGCAGGTTGAGGGTGCCGCCGCCGTTGTCCATCGGGGTGTCGAGGACTTTCACGAGCCGGTCCAGCAGCTGGGCCTGCTGTTTGGCGACGTCGCCGGAGCGTGCCTTAACGACCTTCTCCAGTTGCTCAGGCTGGGTGTCGGCCAGCCAGCCGAGGACGTCTTCGGGGAACAGGGCGCGTTCGCGGTCGTAGCCATCGTCGTTGGGGGAGTAGAGCCAGCCGTGGGCGGGCAGGTATTCGGCGAATTCCTTCTCGAACTCAATCTCGTTGTGCTGCGCCACGTCAGGCCACCTCTTCGCGCACGTCCATCTGGCCCGTGACGGCAGCGGTGATCAGCGCGGACCTGCGCTCGCGAGCGAGTTCGATGAGCCGCTCCGTCTCTGCGATCAGGCTGTCGATCTTGGACGTGTGCTCGTCGAGGTAGGCGAGGATTGACGCCTGCTCATCGACCGGCGGCAGTACCACAGCGAAGTCGGCCAGCACTGGCCTGCGCAGCGATTCCATCGTGACCGTGTTACTGCTCGCCAAGGCGACAGGGCGGAGAAAGGTCGAGATGAAGTAATAGAAGTACCGTCCGGAGATCCCGATAAAGTCCTTGAACACGTAGACCCGCTGGTGCGCCTCGAACTTCCCGTTGAAGTAGTGGAAGACCTTGCCGGTACCGCCCTGTCCGTCCCCCGGCGTCATGACTGCCTCGCCGTCGAAGGAATAGTGACCGATGCGGAGGATCTGTTTGCCTCGGACGTAGAAGGGGTACGCGCCCCCGTCGGTTGCGTTTCCCGAGTCCTCGGATCCGGTGGTGATGGTGCACAGGTGTCTGGTCCGCACAAGTTGCCAATGGGCGGGAACGTCACCCAGTCGAACGTCCCCTGAATCGCGAAGAGTTGCCCCGGCGTCAAGGCCGCGGAGTAGCGTCCGAGCGATTAGCGAGCCGCGTCGCTCCTCCAGCATTTCAATGAGTCGATGCTGCTCCTCAATGAGCCTGTCGATGCGGGCCGCCTCGCGGTCGAGGTAGAGGACGATTGCTTGCTGCTCATCAATCGGAGGGATCGCGAGCGGCAAATTATCGAGATCCCCTTGTTGGACCCTGCGGTCAAACGTTGTCTGTGCGCGGGTGTACAGAACGTACTGGTCAAGATACGGCTGAGAACGCAGGAGGTAGTGCAAGAATCGGGGCTCCATGACGCTGCGTGATCGAAACACCCGATAGTCGGGGCTCACGGCGCCTTCCAGCGTTGACACGCCAACTCCGCCTCCGAATAGCCACATCGGATTGACGATGAGATCAGCGACGTGGGCGACGAAGTACCGAGGGAGGTTTTTGGTGTCGGGCTCTTGTCGGGGGTCGAGGGATCGCGGCACTACATCGCCTGTCGACCGCAGCGAAAGCATCTCATAGCTCAGGTCATCATTTCGCTCGCTGAGCCGGTCTAGGACCGCTTTGAAGCGTCGAATCTCCCATCGGTCCGGGAGATCAGCAAGCAACGGAGTGACCGCTGAGTGCACGCCAATTAATGCGAGGCTCAATTTCTTTCAACCTCCCGCAGCAGATCCATGATCTTGGCGACCTGCTTCTCCAGGTCCGCGTCGATCTCGGCGAGCGGCCGGGGCGGGACGTACTTGTAAAACTGGCGGGTGAACGGGATCTCGTAACCGACCTTGGTTTTCGCGGCGTCGACCCAGGCATCCGGGACGTGCGGGTGCACCTCCGTCTCGAAGTAAGCCTTGATCGTCGCTGCCCGGCCCGCGTCACCCTCACCGTTGCCGCCGTAGGTGAACGGGACATTCTCACTGTCGCGTTTCTTTGCATCCGGCTTTGGGTTGCCCTTGCGGTCCGTCACCGGTTTCCCGCTCTTATCGAGCAGAGGTCGTTCGACGGTGATGGTCCAGTAGGCGAAGTCGTTGGCGGTGAGGATCTTCGAGTGGTCGGGGTCAGCCTCGTCGAAGGCGTCGTAGAGAGCGAGTATGCGGTCGCGTCCTGCGGCATCGACCTCGCGGCTCTTTGCGCCGAGGTTCTTTCGCATCTTGGTCCAGAACGAGGTGGCGTCGATGAGCTGGATCTTGCCTTGACGTTCAGGGCGTTTCGTGTTGTCGAGGATCCAGATGTAGGTGGCAATACCAGTGTTGAAGAACATATTTATCGGCAGCGCGACGATCGCCTCCACTAGATCCGATTCGAACAGCCATTGCCGGATGGTGGACGGACCAGACTCGGCGGCGCCATTGAACAGGGGCGACCCGTTCAAGACGATGCCGGCACGGCCGCCGCCTTCGTGCGCAGGGCGCATTTTGTGGGCGAGGTGACACAGGAACAGCATCTGGCCGTCACCGACTGAAGGGAGGCCGTGTGAGAACCGTGAACCCTGCACGAGTGCTTCCTTCTTGACGGCCTCTTGTGAGGCTGTCCACTCGATGCCGTAGGGCGGGTTGGACATGCAGAAGTCGAAAGTGCGGTCCCAGAACTGGTCGTCGGCCAGGGTGTCGCCAAGTCGGATATTACCGGCGTCTTGTCCCTTGGCGAGCATGTCTGATTTGCAGATTGCGTAGGTCTGATCGTTGTTTTCCTGCCCGTACAGCCTGAGCCGGGCATCGGGATTGCGTTCCAGCAGCCGTTCCTCAGCGACCGACAGCATGCCTCCCGTACCGGCGGTCGGGTCGTAGATCGCGCGGACGGTACCGGGTTCGAGCAGGGCCTGGTTGTCCTCGGCGAAAAGTAGATCGACCATGAGCCGGATCGCATCACGTGGGGTGTAGTGCTCGCCTGCTTCCTCATTGGATGCCTCGGCGAACTTGTAGATCAGGTGCTCGAAGAGGTCGCCCATCTCGGCGTTGGGAACTGTGTCGGGATGTAGGTCGACCTCGGCGAACTTTGACGTCACCAGGTACAGCCGGTTCTTTTCGTCCAGGGTCGCTAGCTCGTTTTCGAACCTGAACCGCTCGAACACGTCGATGTTTGCCGAGAATCCGGTGATGTAGTCCATCAGGTTCGCCCGCAGGCCCTCGGGATCCTCCAGCAGGCGTGCGAAGTTGAAGGGGCTGGTGTTGTAGAACCCGAGCCCCGTCTTGCGCTTCACCTGGACGTCGAGTGCGCCACCGGTGTACTTCGTGGCTAGCGTCCAAACCTCTTCGCGGGTGGGTTCGAGGATGCAGTCCAGCCGTCGCAGGATCGTGAATGGCAGGATCACCCCGCCGTACTGGTGCTGCTTGTACACGCCCCGGAGCTGATCGGCGATCCCCCAGACGAAGTTGGCCAGCTTGCTCAACGCCAGTCTCCCCTCTGATGGTGCAACAGGAGCATCGTTTCACGATTCGCAAAGCAATCTCAGGATTCGTAAGAGAAGCGGGCCCAGCCGACGAGGTCGAGCACAATTCGCCGAATGGTTAGGCCGAATGGTTAGGGTGATGGAGGACTGCCGCAGCGGCGATGCGAACACCATCGGCGGGGTGAAGCCCTGATCGGAAACACCGCGCGATTGGACTGTTCCCGGTTAGGCAGATTCATAGGCAAAGCGCTCGGAACAGGCGCTATTGGCCCGATGGGTCGTGGGGGCCGGGTTCGGGGTCTGTCAGCGCTTGGAGTAGCTCAGTGTCCAGCCGTTGCTGGTAGGCGGGTATCCACTGGCCCAGCGCTACCGTGCGTTTGAGATGTTTGGTTCCGGCGAGCAGTCTGCGTCGGGCAGAAGCGTCGGTGGCTGCACCCGTGGTGTCGATGATTTCAGCAGCGCGTTGGCACAGCTCGGCCGCGATGTCCCAGACAACGGCTGCTATGGGGTTGTTTCTGGGTGCTGTGTCGATGTCGCGGGCGAGCGCGGCGATCCGTGCGGCGTCGGCATCGAGCGCCTCGAGGAGCAGCCGTGAGTACAGATCGCGGAACGCCTCGACCCGAGATACGAAGTGCGGCTCAAGGTATGAGGCGATATTCAGCTGCGCGGGCCCGTCGTCGTCCTCGTAGAGGCTGCAGTTCGCGGCGTACAGCCACGCGCAGGTCAGGTCGGGGCTGCTCTGTGCGGCATGCTGGGGGTCGGCAGTCATTGTGTTAGCGGCCTTTCACGGGAGTTTCGGTGTCGGTGGGTGGTGGGCCGCTTCGGTCGGGTTGAGGGCGCGCGTCGGGAGGTTGACGATCCGATGCGGGTCCGGAGGTGGCGCGCTGGGTAGGGGTGCGGCGTGTGGTGCCGGCTCGGCCCGTCGCTGGTGCTGCGGCCGGTTGGGCGTCATTCGCTACCGCGGCCCCGCCTTGGGGTGAGGAGCTGGGCGGGGCGGCCTGGCCGCTGTCCGCGCGGGCGCCACGGCTGTGGTCGCGCTGCAGGCGCTGAGTGACCTGGCTAGCGACAGCGGCGCCGGCCACGGCTTCGGGTGCGACGACGGCGGTCGCGGCTTCTCCGGCCACCATTGCCCCGTCAGCGGCGCCCGCACCGGCAACCGGTGCGCTTGGTGAGGCCGCGCCCGCACCGGAGGCGGCGGCGGGCGGACTAGGTGTGGGGCCCGGCGTGGGACGGCGCGGGCTTCCCGGTGAGGGTGGTCGCCCGCCGAGTGGGCGGCCGTTGACGGGCGGCCCGGTGAGGGGCTGGTCGGATTCGTCGGGGGTATCGGATTGGTTGGCCCACCGTGCGCGCGAGTTGAGGTCTCGGGCGCGGTCGTAGGCGTCTTGTCCGCGTTGGTAGCCTTCGCGGCCTCGGCGGCCGAGGCCGCTGATCGAGTGGGTGAAGTCTTGGCGAGTGTGGTCGCCGAGTTCGCGTTTGAGCCAGCAGAACACGCCGATGGCGACGACGGAAATGATGGCAATCATGAACAGCCGGGCCAGCGGGTGGGTCATGCCGACTTGATCGGCGTAGCCGCTGCGGGCACCCATTTTCAGCACGATCATCGCCGCGATGGAGATGTAGGTGGTGTAGGCGAAGACCAGGGCGGCGTGTTTGAAGAACATTTTGATGCGCCGGCCGGCACGCCGGCGCGGGTGTCCGTGGATCATGGCGGGCGCGGCGGCAACGATGGACAGCAGGGCGTTGATGAAGGCCGCGCAGCACACCATGACGTAGCTATAGGTGACGTAGCAGACGAAGAAGGCGAAGATCGCCCCGAGTAGGCCGTAGCAGCTGCCGAGTGCGAGGTTGGCGCCGCTGAGGTGCTGGGCAAAGGACAGGGCTTGTGGTGCTCCGCAGGAGGCCATGGCGTGGGCCGGTCCGGCGAGGTCGCTGCCGTCGTGGGGGGTGAGCATGGCCGCGGTGTAGGCGTTTCCGCAGTTTCCGATGTCATCGACGGTGGTGCCGAAGTTCATCAGCTGCAACGGCATTCGCAAGGTGGTGTCGGCGATAAGGCCGGTGAGGTGTTGAAGCTGGGCTTGGCCGCCGCCGGTGGTGATGGAGCCGTTGTTGAACGCCGCTTGGGAGACGCTGAAACCTAGGTTGCGTCCTTGGGTCAGCAGCCCGTTTTCGCTGTAGAGGTCGGACAGCGGGTCGCGGGTGAGCACGATGCCCAGCACACCGATGGCCGTGGTGGACACCATGATTCCCGATCCGAAGCCTTTGCGGCCATGCCACAGGATATGGAATGCGCCTACTGCCAGACCCAGCATGAGGCAGATGGGAAAGACCCACAGGTCGGCGAGGATCACCCGAACTGTCTCGAACACGGGGCGGAACCAGGTGGCCAGCCACAATAGCCAGGTGTTGGACATGGCGAACCGCAGCAGCCAGAGCGACATGGCGATCATGAAGATGTAGATGCCGGCTTGGGCTTGCAGCAGTTCGACGATGCTTTCGTGGGTCAGTCCGACGGTCAGCGCGTTGGCCAGCCACCGGGCCCAGCTTGAGGGGTCGAAGCTTAGGCCCGGGCCTGCTTTGGTGATGGCTTCGCTGGTGTTGACCACTGACAGGTAGTAGTTGCCCACCGGGACGCCGTGGCTGTCGGTGACGCCGGTCCAGTTGAGCGCGCCTGCCAGGGTGGAGGCGGCGGCGGGTGGGGCGGCGCCGATCGCGGCGGCGCCCAGGGTATGGGTGATCATCCAGAATGTGGTCAGGCGCCGTAGGCGGGGCCGGGTGGCCATCTGGTAGCCGAGGTATTCGGCGGCGCGTTGGCCGAATGTCATTGGGGCGGTGGTCATGCCGCCCGCCCGGGGGTGGTGTCGTAGGCGTGGTGCACGGCGGTATCGGGTTCGGTGGCCACCCAGATGGGTGATTTGCGGCGGAACTCGTCGACGAAGAATCCGTAGCCTTGCCGGGCGCCTCGGTGGGCGCCGGCGGCGGTGTCGAGGTCGTCGAATGCGGTGGGGTCGCGCATTTCCTCGGGTGAGGGCTGAGCGAGGAAGAACTCTTCGATGTCGGGGTAGTCCTCGAGGCGGATGCCGACTCTAGCGGCGACTTGGCGTGCGAGGTCTTCGTTTTCAAACGGCATGATCAACTGCTGGGTAATGAATTCATCGCCCATGAGGGCTAGGTCTTTGACCGGGTTTTGCGTGATGATCAGCAACCCCGTGTAGTGCTTGCGAGCGCGGCGGCTGATCAGGTGTGCGTCGTCGGCGCCGGCGCGGGAGTTGAGCAGGGCGCCGGCTTCTTCGAGGACGATGAGCCCGAAGCGGGCGCTGTCGGCGAAGAACGTCACTCTGGCCAGTCGCACGAGCATGCTGTAGATGGCCACTGAGGCGCGTTTGCGGTCGGAGAGTCGTTCGTAGAGGTGGGGGGTGTTCATTTCATCGGCGGTGGGCAGATCGAGGCTGCCGGTGAGCCAGATTGTGACGTCGAGGCTGGCCAGGTCGGGCACGGGCAGGGTGGCGTCGAAGATGGCTTGGGTGAAGTCGTAGGTGGCCCACGATTGCAGGGCGGCGCCGATGGGGGCGAGGTCGTCGGCGAGTTTTGCGACTTGCGGTGAGCGGGTGTCGGGGCCGGTCGCGGGGGCTTGGATGTGGCTGATGTAGGTGATGAGAGCGGCGGTGCTGGTGATGCCGAGCCGTTGGCGGGCATCGGCTTGCAAGATGGTGCGCAGGCGGCTCACCGCCACGCTGCGCGGGTCTAGGCTCATCATGGGAATCATGTAGTCCAGCCAGTAGCTGCCGGCGTGGTGGGGCGGGAAGGTGCGCAGCGGGTCGCAGCTGAAGTGGTTGCCCGCCATGTCGATGATGGCTTTGTTGTCGACGTCGCAGAGGGCTTTTTGCCATTCGATGCCGGGGTCGACGATGAATGCTTGTGTGCCGCGCTGGATTTCGGCGCGGGTGATGCGTTTGGCGGCATAGGATTTGCCGTATCCGAGGGCGCCGCTGCACACCAGGCAGGGGCTGTGGTTGCGGCGGGCGGCGGCGGGCAGGTCGAGCAGCACTGCGCTGTTGAGTGCGTTGTTTCGGTTGAATCCCAACAAGATTCCGGTGCTGTTGCCGACCATGGAGGAGGTGAACGGCACGAACCGTGACCATTTTTTGGTGGTGGTGGGTTGGGCGAACTGGTCGACGGTGGTTTTGTGGGTGGGTGC
>NZ_MVHG01000093.1 GCF_002086125.1 Mycobacterium arosiense ATCC BAA-1401 = DSM 45069 | reverse complement strand
CCGCGGGCGCGGGGGCTGGCGAACCGGCGCCGATGCGGGCCAGCTCGCCGCCGACGGGCACGGTGGCGTCTTCCTCGGCGGTGATGCTGATCAGGACACCGGCCACCGGCGACGGGATCTCGGTGTCGACCTTGTCGGTGGACACTTCGACCAGTGCGTCGTCGACCTGGACCGAGTCGCCGACCCTCTTGAGCCAGCGGGTCACGGTGCCCTCGGTCACCGACTCGCCGAGCTCGGGCATCAACACCGGGGTCGCGTCGCCGCCACCGGAACTCTGCTGAGCGGGCTGGGCCTCCGGCTGGGCCTGCGGCTGGGGCTCGGGTTGGGGAGGCGGCGCGGACTGCGGCTGCGGCTCGGGCTGGCTCGGCGCCTGCGCGGCCGGCCGCGAGTCGCCCCCCGCCCCGCCGCCCTCGGACGCGTCGCCGATGACGGCCAGCTCGCCGCCCACCTCGACGGTGTCGTCCTCCTGGGCGACGATCTTGGTCAGCACGCCCGCGGCCGGCGAGGGGATCTCGGTGTCGACCTTGTCGGTCGACACCTCGACGAGCGGTTCGTCGAGCTCGACCGTGTCGCCTTCCTGCTTGAGCCAGCGGGTGACCGTCCCCTCGGTGACGCTCTCACCGAGTGCCGGCATCTGGACGGAGAAGGCCATCTTTTCTGACTCCTCGATCGCTCGTGGGTCGGGGCGGGTCGATCAGCTCGCTTGCGGAAGGCGAAGTCGCATTCCAAAACTATCCTGTCACTGCACCGTTGTCGGTACACACCCAGGGCAGATACCCCGCGCTGAACCGGTGGCGCTGGTCACGCTTGCTACGGTGTGGCCATTGCAGCCAAAGCGGGGAGGTCGGAGATGCCGCCAACACCACAACTACGCCGGCATTTCGTCGACAGCGCCGACGGCGCGCGCATCGCGGTCTACGAGGAGGGCAACCCAGAGGGCCCCACCGTCGTGCTGGTGCACGGCTTCCCCGACTCGCATGTGCTGTGGGACGGGGTCGTCCCGCTGCTGGCCGAGCGGTTCCACGTCATCCGGTACGACAACCGCGGCGTCGGTGCGTCCTCGGCGCCCAAGCCGGTGTCGGCTTACCGCATGGACCGCTTCGCCGACGACTTCGCCGCCGTGACCGGCGAGCTGAGCCCGGGCCGGCCCGTGCACGTGCTGGCCCACGACTGGGGCTCGGTGGGGATATGGCACTACCTGAAGCGCCCCGGCGCCAATGACCGCGTCGCCACGTTCACGTCGGTGTCGGGACCCGCCCAGGATCAACTGGTCGATTACATCTTCAGCGGGTTGCGGGCGCCCTGGAAGCCGCGTACCTTCGTGCGGGCGATCAGCCAGGCGCTGCGACTGACCTACATGATCTTCTTCTCGATACCGGTGCTCGCGCCGTTGGTTTTGCGGCTGACCCTGTCGGTCCCGGCGTTGCGCCGCAACGCCGTCGACAACATTCCCGTCGAGCGGATCCACCATTCCGACAAGCTGCCCTCCGATGCCGCCCGGTCGGTAAAAACCTATCCCGCCAACTATTTTCGCTCCTTCTCCGCCCGTAAGCAGGGCGTCGCGGTCATCGACGTGCCGGTGCAGCTCATCGTCAACACCAAAGACAAGTACGTGCGGCCCTACGGCTACGACCACACTCCGCGCTTCGTGCCGCGGCTGTGGCGGCGCGACATCCGAGCCGGTCACTTCTCGCCGATGTCGCACCCCCAGGTGATGGCGGCGGCGGTGCACGAGTTCGCCGACCAGGCCGAGGGCAAACAGCCCAGCCGCGCGCTGCTGCGCGCGCAGGTGGGGCGCCCCCGCGGCTCGTTCGGGGACACCCTGGTATCGGTCACCGGGGCCGGCAGCGGCATCGGCCGGGAGACCGCGTTCGCCTTCACGCGCGAAGGCGCCGAGCTGGTCATCAGCGACATCGACGAGGCGGCCGTCAAGGCCACTGCGGCCGAGATCGCCACCCGCGGCGGCGTGGCGCACGCCTACGTGCTCGACGTGTCGGACGCGCAGGCGGTGGAGTCGTTCGCCGAACGGATCAGCGGGGAGCACGGCGTGCCCGACATCGTCGTCAACAACGCCGGCATCGGGCACGCGGGCGGCTTCCTGGACACCCCACCCGAGCAGTTCGACCGGGTGCTCGACATCAACCTGGGCGGGGTGGTCAACGGGTGCCGGTCGTTCGCGCGGCGGATGGTGGAGCGCGGCACCGGCGGCTACATCGTCAACGTGTCGTCGATGGCCGCCTACGCGCCCCTGCAGTCGCTGAGCGCCTACTGCACGTCGAAGGCGGCGACCTACATGTTCTCCGACTGCCTGCGCGCCGAACTCGACGCCGCCGGGGTGGGCCTGACCACCATCTGCCCCGGCGTCATCGACACCAACATCATCAACACCACGAGATTCGATGCGCCCGCCGGCAGGCAGCCCGACGCCGTCGACGGCCGGCGCGGCCAGCTGGGCAAGATGTTCGCGCTGCGGCATTATGGCCCCGACAAGGTGGCCAACGCGATCCTGTCGTCGGTCCAGAAGAAGAAGCCGATTCGTCCGGTGGCGCCGGAAGCCTATGCGCTGTATGCGCTTTCGCGTGTCGCGCCGCAGGGGCTGCGCAACGCCGCGCGCATCCGGGTGATCTGAGCCGGGCTAAGCGCCCGTCGCCGCGCCGCGGCGTCCGGTCAGCAACGTGGCCCCGATCGCGATGACTCCCAACACGGCCAGCGGTATCGCCCACGCGCGCCGGCCGCCCACCGACGACTGGCACTGCGCGACGTAGTCGGTGTGCGGGACGATCTGGTTGAGGATCGGGATGTTCGCCCCATTGCTGTTGTTCGCGCTTCTGGCCGCGGAAAGGTCCGTCGCCACGGCGTTTCCGCAGCCGACCGAATGGCCGTTGCTGTCGGAAACCGACACCGGCGCCAGCAAGCCGATGACTCCGGCCAACAACAGCACGGCGCCCACACCGATGATCAACCGTCGCATCGTCATGGTCTCGCCTTTCGTCGGGGGGATTTCGACCGCTAGATTAACCGCAGGCCACCGCTGGTAAACCCGGCGTTGACGCCGCATAACTCGGCGACGGCCGGGTACCCGCCCGCGGTAACGCCAAGACCTGAAGGGGTGTGCACGTGATCACTGCAACGCGGGAGGTGCCCGAGTCGTGTGAGCGGGTGTGGGAGGTACTGGCCCAGGGCTGGACCTACACCCAGTGGGTGGTGGGCAACAGCCGGATGCGGGCCGTCGATCCCAACTGGCCGGAACCCGGGACCTCGATCAGGCACTCGATCGGGATCTGGCCGTTGGTAATCAACGACGCGACCATCGTGGAGGAGAGCGAACCCCCACACAAGCTGGTGCTGTGTGCACGGCTGGGCCGGCTGGGCGCCGCGCGAATCACCATGCTGCTGCACGAGATTCCGCAGGGGTGCCGCATCGAGATGATCGAAGTACCGGTCGAGGGGCCGATGGCGGTCGTTCCCGATTCCCTCGCGTTGGCGGCGGCATACCCGCGCAACATGGAGTGCCTGTGGCGGCTGGCGGCGCTGGCGGAACGCTTGGAGCCGAGCCAGGTGAAGTGACGGTGCGCGACACCGTCGACGCCGTCGTGATCGGGGCGGGACACCACGGGCTGGTCGCGGCGTCGATGCTGGCCGACGCGGGCTGGGATGTGCTGGTGCTGGAAGCCCAGCCCGAGCCGGGCGGGGCGGTACGCAGCGCCGAGCTGACACCGGGCTACATCACCGATTTGTTCAGCTCCTTCTACCCGATGACGGTGGCGTCGCCGGCGATGGCGGCGCTGCGGCTCGAGGATCACGGCCTGCGCTGGTCACATGCGCCGACGGTGGTCGGCCACCCACGCGACGCCGCCGACGACGACCCGCCCATCGTGTACCACGATCCCGCCCGCACGGCGGCGGAGTTCGCCCGGCGAACCCCCGCCGACGGCGAGAACTGGTGGCGTCTGGTGGAGCTGTGGAACAAGATCAAGACGCCACTGCTGGACGCCATGCTGGCGCCCTTCCCGCCGGTGCGTCCGTTGCTGGGGCTGCTGCGCAAGCTCGGCACGCCCGAAGCCGTCCGGGTCGCCCGCCTGCTGGTGCAGCCGGCCAACGCCATGGCCGCCCAGCTGTTCGAGGGCGAGGCGCCGCGAGTGTTGTTGTTGGGCAATGCAATGCACGCCGACGTCCCACCGGACGCGCCGATCAGCGGCGCCATGGGCTTTTTGATGACGATGCTGGCCCAGGATCACGGCTGGCCGGTACCGGTCGGCGGCTCGGGCCAGCTCACCGCGGCGCTGGTCAACCGCGCCCGCTCGGCCGGCGCGCGAATCGAATGTCAGCAGAACGTGTCCCGCATCGACGTGCGCGGCGGCCGGGCCGTGGGCGTGGTGACCGCGGAGGGGCGAACGGTGACCGCTCGCCGCGCGGTGGTGGCCGACGTGACGGCACCGCGATTGTTCTGTGACATGCTGCCCGCGGACGCGGTGCCGGCAGCGCTGCGCCGCGACCTCCAACATTACGAATGGGACCCGCCGGTGGTGAAGGTGAATTATGCGCTGGCAACCCCGATCCCGTGGCGAGCCAAAAACCTGCGGTCGGTTGGCACCGTGCATTTGGGCGCCGACGGAGACGGACTGGTCCGCTGGATGGCCGACCTGAACACCCGCGTGGTACCCGAGCATCCATTCATGTTGTTGGGGCAGACCACTACGGCGGACTCCAGCCGATCGCCAGCCGGCACCGAAAGTGTTTGGGCATATACACATTTGCCCCGCAGCGTGTCCGACGACGCCTCGGCCGATCGCCTGGCCTCGGCGGTGGACCGGGTCATCGAAGAGCATGCACCGGGCTTCGGTTCGGCGGTGATCGACCGGTTCGTGCAACGGCCGTCGAATCTCGAGGCCAGCGACGCCAACCTGCATCTCGGGGCGCTCAACGGCGGAACCGCGCAGTTGCAGCAGATGCTGGTCTTCCGCCCGGCGCCCGGCATGGGCCGGGCCGAAACACCCATCGAGCGGCTCTATTTGGGCAGCGCGTCGGCGACACCGGGCGGCTCGGTGCACGGGGCGTGCGGGCGCAACGCGGCCAACGCCGCGCTGGCCGCCGACGGCGCGACCGGCTGGCCACGCCGCATGCTCGGGCGGGCCGTGCTCAAAAGGCTGACCGGCTAGCGGTTTTGCTAGCCCTTTTCGCAGATGTCCTCCAGCACGGCGAACATGGTCCGCGTCGGCACGCCGGTGGAGCCCTTCGGCGAGTAGCCCCACGGGCTGCCGGTGTTGAAGGCCGGGCCGGCCACATCGATGTGCGCCCAACTCACCCCGTCGGCGACGAACTCGCGCAGGAACACCCCGGCCACCAACATCCCGGCGAAGCGCTGCCCGCTGATGTTGGACAGGTCGGCCACCGTGGACTTCAGGTCTTCCTTGAGTTCGTCGGGCAGCGGCATCGGCCAGCCGTTCTCGCCCACCCGTTGCGAAATCGCCGCGACGCGGTCGCGGAACTCGTCGCTGCCCATCACGCCGGGGATCCGGGCGCCCAGCGCCACCGTCTGCGCGCCGGTCAGCGTGGACGTCTCGATCAGGTAGTCGGGATTGTCCTCGCACGCCCGCACGATGGCGTCGGCCAGGATGAGCCGTCCCTCGGCGTCGGTGTTCTGCACCTCAACCGTGATCCCGCCGTACTGTGTGAGCACGTCGCCCGGGCGCTGCGCGGTGGCCGACGGCATGTTCTCGGCCATCGGCACGGTGGCGATCACGTCGATCGGAAGTTTGCGCTGCGCGGCCAGCGCGACGGTCGCGATCACGGCGGCGGCACCGCCCATGTCCGAGGTCATGTGGTGCATTCCCGCCGCCGGCTTGATCGAGATGCCGCCCGTGTCGAACGTGACGCCCTTGCCGACCAGCGCCACCTTTCTGGCCTCCTTTGGTTTCTTGGCCAGCTTCGAGCCGCGGTGGATCAGGCGCACCAGCCGGGGCGGACGCGACGAGCCCTGCCCGACGCCGATGATGCCGCCGTAGCCGCCCTTCTGCAGCGCCTTGTCGTCGAGCACCTCCACCTCGAGACCGACGGATTCACCCAAAGCCCTTGCGCGCTTGGCGAATTCGGCGGGGAAAAGGTGGCTGGGCGGGGTGTTGACGAAGTCGCGGGCGGTAGCGACGGCTGTCGCGACGGCGGCGCCGTGCGCGGCGTCGTTCTTGGCGTCCTTGGCTTTGGCGAGCACCGTGATCTTGCGCAACCCTTGGTCTTTAGGTGCGGTCTTTTCGCTGCGGAACTCGGTGAACCGGTAGGCGCCCAGGATCAGGCCCTCGACGGCCGCCGCGGCAATGCCCTCGCCGGGGAGCTGGGCCAGCGTGGTGATCACCGACTCGGTCTTGCCGAGCGAGCGCGCGGCCACACCGGCGGCGCGACGGATGGTGTCGGCCGGCCAGCCGGACTGCGGTTTACCCAATCCGATCGTCAGCACGCTGGACACCGGCAGCGCTCCCACCACCAGCCGGTGCACCTGTTCGGCGCCCCCGGTGGCCTCCACCGCGCGCAGACCCGATTCGATCTCGGCCACCGCGTCGGAAGACAGGAACGGCTCGGCGGCCGCGACGGCCGCGCCCGGCTTGTCGTCCTCGCCGGTCGAGACGACGGGCACGATCAGCGCGGTCGACGCGGCGGCGCGCCGGGGCAGCGAGGAGGCGACGATGACGGAAGGGGCCTGGTGTCCCGGTTCGGTACTCACGCGTAGTCACCATAGTCATCGCGGATCGGCCTCACCGCGGTGGCGTCTCGGCGCTCAGATCGAAGGCTGCCACGGGTTCGTCAAATCCCTTGAGTGTCAACGGGCCGTGGGCGACCGCGGGCCAATTCGGCAGCTCTTCGCGCAGCGCTGAGTCGGCAAGAATCTGTCCCGGACTCGCGGCCGCCACGAGTCGCGCCGCCAAGTTGACCGGGCCGCCGAAGTAGTCGCCGTTGATCGCCAGGACGCTGCCGTAAGAGAGGCCGGCACGCACCTGCAAACCCTCCTCGCGCGCCCGCGGGTGCTCGACGAGATCGACCGCCGCCCTGGCGAGTCGCTCCGGCGATGCGCTCACCCACATCACCTCGTCGCCGATGAACTTCACCACCCGGCCGCCATCGCGAAGGATTACATCTGTGACGGTTCCGGCGAACTGGTTGAGCAGGTCCGACAACCGCGCGGGGGTGAGCGCGTTGGTGAGCACGGTGAAGCCAGACAGATCGGCAAAACCGATCCCGCACACCACGCTTGCCGAGGTGTCGCGAAGCACGCCCTCGAAGTGGGTTCGGGCGCCGGTCAGGTGGTGGCGGTGCACCACGTCGATCAATGGCCCCATCCGGGGGACGAACTCGGCGACCGCGCGGTAGGCCTGCGCGGTGGCGAGCTCGTCCTGGGTGTGGGTCATCAGGATGTCCGGCGTTCCGGCGCGGATCGCTGTCGACTCGGCCTCCGCTAGCCTGGCCATCGCGGCGCCGAGGACCCGCAGCAGGCCCTGCGCGCCGTCCTCGCCGACCACCACCTTGAACGCGACCCAGGTCGACAGGGCGTCGACGTCGGCCTGGCTCAGCACGGGAGCGTCGGGCCCGGCGACTGTCAGGCAGAGCAACGCCCACGCATTCGCCACCTCTTCGGCCGATATGCCGAGCTCCTCGGCCGCGGCTTGCATGGTATAGATCGGGCGACCCGACCAGGCCAGGACATCACCGGCAAGCCCGAACAGCCGGCCACGCCGTTCGGCTTCGACCATGTCGTCGACCGTGAAGCCGAGGTTGTCCAGGTACTTGATCAGGTCGGCCCGGTCGCGCGGGTTGGCGATCCCGGCGGCCTCAAGCTCCTCGAAGTCGTACGACTCGGACACCTGCCCAAGTGTGCCAGCCTCGCAGGGGGTTAGGGTGGGACGCCGTGAGCGAGCTGCAGCACGGACCGCTGGAAGACCGTCATCGCGATATGGGCGGCAGTTTCGCCGAATTCGGCGGCTGGCTGATGCCGGTGTCCTATGCCGGCACCGTCAGCGAGCATAACGCGACGCGCAACGCGGTCGGCCTCTTCGACGTCAGCCACCTGGGCAAGGCGTTGGTCCGCGGGCCGGGGGCCGCAGAGTTCGTCAACTCCGCGCTGACCAACGACCTGGGCCGCATCCGTCCGGGCAAGGCGCAATACACTCTGTGCTGCACCGAATCCGGCGGAGTCATCGACGACCTGATCGCCTACTACGTCGACGACGACGAGATCTTCCTGGTGCCCAATGCCGCCAACACCGCCGCCGTGGTCGAGGCGCTGCAAGCCGCCGCACCGAGCGGGCTGACCATCACCAACCAGCACCGGTCCTTCGCGGTGCTGGCCGTGCAGGGGCCGCGATCCGCCGACGTGCTAGGCCGGCTGGGCCTGCCCACCGACATGGATTACATGGCCTATGCCGACACGTCGTTCTCCGGCGTCCCGGTGCGGGTGTGCCGCACCGGCTACACCGGCGAACACGGCTACGAGCTACTGCCGCCGTGGGACTCCGCGGGTGTGGTGTTCGATGCCCTGGCCGAGGCGGTCGGCGCGGCCGGCGGTGAGCCGGCCGGCCTGGGCGCCCGCGACACGCTGCGCACCGAGATGGGCTACCCGCTGCACGGTCACGAACTGGCCCTGAACATTTCCCCGCTGCAGGCCCGTTGCGGCTGGGCGATCGGCTGGAAGAAGGACGCGTTTTTCGGCCGCGACGCCCTGCTGGCCGAGAAGGAGGCGGGCCCGCGGCGGCTGATGCGCGGGCTGCGAATGGTGGGCCGCGGCGTGCTGCGCGCCGGGCTGACGGTGCTCGCCGGCGACACCCCGGTGGGGGTCACCACGTCGGGCACGTTTTCCCCGACGCTGCAGGCCGGCATCGCGCTGGCGCTCATCGACACCGACGCCGGCGTCGAGGACGGTCAGCAGATCACCGTCGACGTCCGGGGTCGTCCCGCCGCGTGCGAGGTGGTGCGGCCGCCCTTCGTCGCGGTGAAAACGCGGTAGCGGCACCGCGTGCGCGGGCGAAATCCGATTCGGTAGGCGGATATACAATCGGCGGATGACCTGCGGCTCCCTCGAGTTCACGGTTTCGCGCTCGGCAAATCCGGCAACCGATGCCGAACGCGAAACCATCCTGGCTGAGCCGGGTTTCGGCAAGTACTTCACCGATCACATGGTGTCGATCGACTACGACCAGACCGGCGACGGTTGGCACAACGCGCGCGTCATCCCCTACGGGCCCATCGAGCTGGACCCGTCGGCGATCGTGCTGCACTACGCGCAGGAGATCTTCGAGGGGCTCAAGGCGTACCGGTGGGCGGACGGCTCGATCGTGTCGTTTCGCGCCGAGGCCAACGCCGCCCGGTTGCGAACGTCGGCGCGGCGGCTGGCCATCCCGGAACTGCCCGAAGAGCTGTTCATGGAATCGCTGCGCCAGCTGATCGCGGTCGACAACGCCTGGGTTCCGGCGGCCGGGGGCGAGGAGGCGTTGTACCTGCGCCCGTTCGTCATCGCCACCGAGCCGGGGCTGGGGGTGCGGCCGTCCAAGCGCTACCGCTACCTGGTGATCGCCTCGCCGGCCGGCGCCTATTTCAAGGGCGGCATCAGCCCGGTCACCGTCTGGGTGTCGACGGAGTACGTGCGGGCCAGTCCCGGCGGCACCGGCGCGGCCAAGTTCGGCGGCAACTACGCGGCCTCGCTATTGGCTCAGGCCGAGGCCGCGGCCAACGACTGCGACCAGGTGGTGTGGCTGGACGCCGTCGAACGGCGCTTCGTCGAAGAGATGGGCGGGATGAACATCTTCTTCGTGTTCGGCAGCGGCGGGTCGGCCCGACTGGTCACCCCCGAGCTGTCGGGCTCCCTGCTGCCCGGCATCACGCGGAACTCCTTGCTGCAGTTGGCCATTGATGCCGGCTTCTCCGTCGAGGAACGCAAAATCGATATCGACGAGTGGCAGAAGAAGGCCACGGCCGGGGAGATCACCGAGGTGTTCGCCTGCGGCACCGCCGCGGTGATCACCCCCGTCTCGCACGTCAAGTACGGCGATGCCGAGTTCACCGTCGCCGACGGCCAACCCGGCGAGGTGACCATGGCGTTACGCGACACGCTGACCGGGATTCAGCGCGGCACCTTCGCCGACACCCACGGCTGGATGGCCCGGCTCGGCTAGCGCGGCAACTAGAACCGCACCAAGCCCGCGAGGGCCACCGCGCTCACCGTCGCGGTCAGCTCGATCGCCGCGCCCAGCACGTCACCGGTGATGCCGCCGAGTCGGCGTACACAGTGCCGCACCAGGATCCCTCCGCAGCCCAGGCCCGCCAACACCGCCACCGGACCCTGCCACGGCCGGGGCCCGGCCAGCAGCGAAACGGCGAGCAGCACCGCCACCCAGGCCGCCACCGCCGAAGTCGGCTGGCTGCCGGCGACCCGGACGCCCAGGGCGCTGCCCTCGGCCGCGGGCACCGACCGGTGGCCGGCCAGCACCGCGGCCACCCGGCCCGCGAACACCGCCACGGCGATACCGGCCACGCCGGGGAGCACTTGGCCCGTGGCCCCCAACGCCGAAAACGCCAGTGCCTGCAGCATGATCACCACGACGACGGCGGCGACGCCGAACGGCCCGGTCGATCCGTCGCGCATCACCGCCAGCGCCCGCTGCGGCGGGCCGTAGCAGCCCAGGCCGTCGGCCGTGTCGGCGACACCGTCGACGTGCAGGCCGCGCGTCGCCAGTAGCAGCGCCGCGACCGCGAGCAGGCCGGGCAGCGGGCCGGACGGCCCGAACACGGCCACCCCACCCCAGGTCACGGCCGCGGCCAGGGCTCCCAGCACCGCGCCCACCACCGGCAGCGCGGTCATGGCGGCGCGGCCCATCGGCGCGTGCCCGCCGCCCGGCACGGGCAGCACCGTGCCGAACGCGAAAGCCGTTGCCAGCGAACGGATCACGGCGGGGGAGCGGCCTGTGCGGCGTCGTGGATGCGGTTGGACACACCGGCCTCGGTGAAGGTCGCCATCGACGACAGGGTGGCCACCGCGGCGCGCAGCACCGGCACCGCGAGCGCGGCGCCCGTTCCCTCGCCCAGGCGCATCCGCAGGTCGAGAATCGGCTCGAGCTCCAGCGCCGCCAGCGCGAGCGCATGGGCGGGCTCGGTGGACCGGTGACCGGCCTGCCACCACAGCCGGGCGCCCGGTGCCAGATGCTCGGCGACCAGCGCGGCCGCCGTCACCGCCATGCCGTCGAGCAGCAGCGGCGTGCGCCGGACCGCGGCCTGCGCGCAAAAGCCCGCCAGCGCGGCCAGGTCGGCGCCGCCGGCGCAGCGCAGCAGCCCGACCGGATCGGGCAACAGCTGCCGGGCGCGAAACATCGCGTCGCGCACCGCGGCCGTCTTGCGCGCCCACCCCGCGTCGTCGATCCCGGTGCCGAAGCCCACCGCCGCAACCGGCTCGGCATTCGTCAGGGATGCCACCAATACCGTTGCGGCCGTGGTGTTTCCGATGCCCATGTCGCCGGCGATCAACAGGTCGGCGCCGGCATCGACCTCCTCGTCGGCGATGGCCGCACCGGCCGCGAGCGCCCGCGCGGTCTCATCGTCGCTCAACGCGTCCTCGACCCTGATGTCGCCGCTGGCGCGGCGCACCTTGTGGGTGCCGATCCGTTCGGTCAGCGGGTCGGCGTCGACGGACAGGTCCGCGACCCGCACCGTCGCCCCGGCGACATCGGCCAGGGCGTTGATCGCGGCCCCGCCGGCGTCGATGTTGGCCACCATCTGCGCCGTCACCTCCGGCGGGTAGGCCGACACCCCCGCTCGGGCGACACCGTGATCGCCGGCGAACACCACCACCCGGGCACGCTCGAATTGCCTTGGCGGGCAGTGTCCCTGACACGAGGCGACCCACACCGACAGATCTTCGAGCCGGCCGAGCGCACCGCGGGGCTTGGTCAGGGTGTCCTGGCGGGCACGTGCCGCGGCGGCGACGTCGACGTCGGGCGGGGAGATGGCGGCGAACTGCATCAGGCCCCCGGCGGTTTGATCGAAACGGGCTGGCCGGCCACCACCAGCACCACCCGGTCGCACAACCGGGCCAGGCGCTGGTTGAGGCCGCCCAGCTCATCGGCGAACCGGCGTCCGGAGGCGGTGGCGGGCACGACCGTCAGCCCGACCTCCGGGCTGACCAGCACCAGCGGGGAGGCGAAGTCGCCGACCGCGGCCAGCACGTCATCGACGGCGGCCGCCACCGAGCCGCCATCCCAGGCGTTATTGCGGTCCAGTGCGCCGGTCAGCCAGGTGCCGAGGTCGTCGATGAGCGTCGGGGTGTCCGGGGATTGGCGCAATTGCGTTGCGATGTCGTCGGTTTCGATGGTCGACCAGTGCGCCGGCCGACGGCCGCGGTGCTGGGCGATCCGCTGGGCCCACGCCGCATCGTCGTGCCCGGTCGGCCCGGGCGCCAGATAATGCACCGCCCGCCCGGCCGGCAACCCGTCGGCGATGGCTTCCTCCGCCCACTGCGACTTGCCTGACCTGATCCCGCCGAGCACCAGGGTGCGCACCGGTGTCAGCCGGCCTTCCGGCGAGCTCTACTCGACACTGCTGCCGTGCTTGACCTGGGGACGCGGCGCCCGCAGCCGGCGCATCTGAGACGCCCGGCCTGCGGCGTAAAGCCCGAGCTTCCAACGACTTTCGGTGTTGTTCGGGAACTTCACATCGACCAGCCTGCTGACCTTGCGGCCCAGGATCAGGCCGTCGATGCTCATCACGGCCATCAGCACCAACATCGCCGGCGACACCCACAGCTGCAGCTGCGGAACGCCGAACATGACGAACATCAAAAACAGGGTCGACGGCATGAACAGACCCAGCAGATTGCGCCGCGAATCCACTACGTCGCGGACGTAGCGGCGGATGGGGCCCTGGTCGCGCGGCAACAGATAACCTTCTTCGCCGGCCATCATCTTCTCCCGGCGTTGCGACATGCCGGCGCGGCTGGCGGCCTTGGCGGCCCGGCGCTCCTCGCGGCTGAGCTTGGGGCCGGCCAGCGATTTGCGCCGGGCGCGCGCCTCGGCGGCGGTCAGGGGCGCGGGCGCGACCGGCCCCTTCCGCGCGTTGCGCCGCGCCTCGTTGCGTTTGGGCGTGGGGCGTCCCTTGGGGCCCGTCCGCCGCGCCTCGCGGGTTGCGTCGCCCGAGGCGCCAGCAACGCCGGCGACGGCCGCGGCGGCCGCGTTTTCGTCGAGGTCGGTGTCCTGGCCCTTCTTGCGGCCCAACAGCTTCACAGTGGTTAGGTTACTTCGCGCGTGATTCGCGCCGGAATTCGCCTGGAATGCCTTGCTATTACACCTGCGTTAGTGCCGCACTTGGTCCTACTCTTACACGTGATGAACGGCTGCCTTTGATGGACGACGGGTCGATGGCCTCGGCTGATGATGGTCCCGGCCTGGCCCCCGGCCGCCTGCAGTTGCCCGCCATGCAAGTTCTCATCGCCCCGGACTGCTACGCCGACAGCATGTCGGCGGTGGAGGCTTCCGCCGCCATCGCGACCGGTTGGACCCGGTCGCGTCCCGGCGACCGGTTCATCGTCGCCCCCCAATCCGACGGCGGCCCCGGCTTCGTCGAGGTGCTGGCCAGCAGGCTGGGGGGGACGCGGCGGCTAAGGGTGTCGGGACCGCTGAAAGCCATGGTCGAAGCCAATTGGGTATTCGACCGCCGGTCGGCCACCGCCTACCTGGAGTGCGCGCAAGCGTGCGGTCTGGCGCTGATCGGTGGACCACCCACGCCGGAGACCGCCATGGCGGCGCACAGCAAAGGCGTGGGTCAGCTGATCGCCGAGGCGCTGCGGGTCGGGGCGACGCGCATTGTGGTGGGGTTGGGCGGCAGCGCCTGCACCGACGGCGGCCAGGGGATGATCGCCGAGCTCGGCGGCCTGGACACCGCCCGCCGTCAGCTGGGCAACGTCGAGCTGATCGCCGCCTCCGACACCGAATACCCGCTGCTGGGCCCGTGGGGGGCGGCCCGAGTGTTCGGGCCGCAGAAGGGCGCCGACACGGCCACCGTCGCCGCGCTGGAAGTTCGCCTGCAGGCGTGGGCCCTGATCCTGGAAGCGGTGGCCGGGCGCGACGTGAGCGCCGAGCCGGGCGCGGCGGCCGCCGGCGGGATCGGCGCCGGCCTGCTGGCGCTGGGCGGCCGCTGTGAGTCCGGGGCGGCGATCATCGCCGAGCACACCCGATTGTCCGACGACCTGGACACCGCGGAGCTGATCGTGACCGGTGAGGGCCGGTTCGACGAGCAATCCCTGCACGGCAAGGTGGTGGGATTTCTCGCCGACGCGGCCCGGCCGCGAGGGATCCCGGTGGTGGTGCTGGCCGGCCAGGTCGACCTGGACAACGCGACGGTGCGTTCGTCGGGCATCATGGCGGCGTTGTCCATCGCCGAGCACGCCGGATCGGTGCGGTTGGCGCAGGCCGACGCCGCCAACCAGCTCATGGGTCTGGCCTCCGTTGTGGCGGCGCGACTCGGGAATAGCGGTCCGTCAAGGTACCGTTGAGGAAGTGGACTTTCGCGCGGTCCGGATCGTCCGGCGCAAACCGGCGATATCGGGCCCGATCGGACCCACCCAACAATGAGGCATGTAGGAGAAGCAATGACGGTGCAAAACGAGTCGAACGCCACGACGACCCACGGCGTGATCCTGACCGAGGCCGCCGCCGCCAAGGCAAAGTCCCTGCTGGACCAGGAGGGCCGCGACGACCTCGCGCTGCGCATCGCCGTGCAGCCGGGCGGGTGCGCCGGCCTGCGCTACAACCTCTTCTTCGACGACCGGACGCTGGACGGCGACCTGACCGCGCAGTTCGGGGGAGTGACGCTGACGGTGGACCGGATGAGCGCGCCCTACGTCGAAGGCGCGTCCATCGACTTCGTCGACACCATCGAGAAGCAGGGCTTCACCATCGACAACCCCAACGCCACCGGCTCGTGCGCCTGCGGCGACTCGTTCAACTGATCGGTTAATCCGGCGCACTGCGCTCAGTACGAGCCGCCGGTGCGTAGCACGTATGAGCAGACCATGATCTGTCCGCGCTGGAACAGCAGCTGAGCGATGCCCTGCACTTGCCCATGCATCGGCCCGCCGCCCGCCGGCGACACCTTCATCGAGAACAACGCCTGAGCCTGGTACTGCGACAGGTAAACGATCTTGTCGATCGAGGTCACCTCGACCTCGGAGAACTGCTTGCGGAACGCGTCGCTGCTGAGCTTGGCCAGCGCCTGGTCGGACCGTTTGTCCTGGACTCCGTCGTACAGGCCGCACAGCGCGTTGCGGGCGATCTCGTTGATGTCGCGATGCTCGAGCGCGTCCAGATAGCCCTGGATGGCCGTCTTCGCCGCGCCCTCGGAAAACGTGGCGCCGGTATTGGCCCCGTTGGTGCGGACCCCATACACGATGGCCACGGTCAGCACCGCGACGAGCGCGATGGCCAGCACAATGCCGACGATGAGCCGCCGCTTGGACCGTTGCGGCGGGTGGGCCATCGGCGCGTTGGGTTTCCCGGCATAATTGACGGGAGCGGGCCCTGCCTGCGGAGCCGCGCCGAAGCTCGGGTGACCGGTGTTGGGGTCGTCGGGGAACTCGAGTGGCTCGGATTGACTTGGGGGTTCGTGTCCGCTCGGTCCGCCGCCGTTGCCGCCACCGACGGTGTGGTTCGGCGAGTGCGGACCTGCCATCCTGGTTCTCCTACCGTGGTAGACGGGACTGCAAACGGGTTGCGGCCCGAGCATGTGATCCCGGCGACTTGAGTGAGTTCCCTAGGGAGGCTAGCGCACGACATCACGCCGACCGTGCCCACAGCTACGGTTCGGACGCGTGAGTAAGCTAGATAACCTTACTAACGAAGGACGGAGTTTTTTGTGACGATCGCGGTGACAGGTTCGATTGCGACCGACAACCTGATGCGGTTCCCCGGCAAGTTTTCCGAGCACCTGCTGGCCGAGCACCTGCAAAAGGTTTCGCTCAGTTTTCTGGTTGACGACCTGGTGATTCACCGCGGCGGCGTGGCGGGCAACATCGCCTTTGCCATCGGCGTGCTGGGCGGCGACGTGGCGCTGGTCGGCGCGGCCGGCGACGACTTCGACGACTACCGGCAGTGGCTGCAGTCCCACGGGGTCAACTGCGAGCACGTGCTGATATCGCAGACCGCGAAGACCGCCCGGTTCACCTGCACCACCGACGAGGACATGGCCCAGATCGCGTCGTTCTACCCCGGCGCCATGTCGGAGGCCCGCGACATCAAGCTCGCCGACGTGGTGTCGTCGGTGGGCCGGCCGGACCTGGTCATCGTCGGGGCCAACGACCCCGACGCGATGGTGGTGCACACCGAGGAGTGCCGCGAGCTCGGCCTGCCGTTCGCCGCCGACCCCTCGCAGCAGCTGCCCCGGCTGTCCGGCGCGGAGATCGACAAACTGGTCGACGGGGCGGCCTACCTGTTCACCAACGACTACGAGTGGGAGCTGCTGCGCTCCAAGACCGGCTGGTCCGAGGCCGACGTGCAGCGCAAGGTCGAACTGCGGGTGACCACGCTGGGCGCCAAGGGCGTCGACATCGTCGAGCGCGACGGAACCACCACCCACGTCGGCGTGGTGCCCGAGACCAGCCAGACCGATCCCACCGGCGTGGGCGACGCGTTCCGGGCCGGTTTCCTCACCGGTCGCAGCGCCGGCCTCAACCTCGAGCGTTCGGCTCAACTGGGCTCGCTGGTCGCCGTGCTGGTGCTGGAGTCGACCGGAACCCAGGAGTGGACGTGGGACCCGGCCGTCGCCAAGACCCGGCTGGCCGACGCCTACGGCGACGACGCGGCCGCCGAGATCGCGGCGGTGCTGGGTTAGCTTGCCGAGCAGACGCAAAAGCACCGACACACTCGGCGTGTTGGGTGCCTTTGCGTCTGCTCGCCGTTAGAGCTGCACCGGGTACACGGGCTCGCTGATCTGGGGCACTACGGTGCGCTCGACGAAGATCGCGTGCCAGAGCATGAAAATCAGCAGCGTCCAGAGCCGGCGGCTGTGATCGCTGGCGCCGTTGCGGTGCTCGTCGAGCATCCGGCGCACGGCGGCCAGGTTGACCAGGTGACCGGTCTGCGACGAGTCCACCATGGCGTACGCCCATTCCAGCAGCTCGCCGGCGCGCAGCCAGTGCCGAATCGGCACCGGGAAGCCCAGCTTCGGCCGGTGCAGCACGTGCGCCGGCACGATCGGCTCCAGCGCCCGCCGCAGCGCGTACTTCGTCGTCGTGCGGGTGATCTTTGCCTCGACCGGCAACCGGGAGGCGACGGCGAACACCTCGGGATCCAAAAACGGCACCCGAAGCTCCAGCGAGTTGGCCATGGTCATCTTGTCGGCCTTGACCAGGATGTCGCCGCGCAGCCAGGTGAACAGGTCGATGTGCTGCATGCGGGCCACCGGGTCCCAGCCCGCCGATTCGGCATACACCGCCGCGGTGACGTCGGTGTGGGTCCATTCCTCGCGGAAGCCGGGCAGCACGTCGCGCAGCTGCGCGTCGGAGAAGCTGCGGGCGTTGCCGTAGTAGCGCTGCTCAAGGGTCAGGGAGCCGCGGTGCAGCAGGCTCTTACCCCGCATCCCGTCCGGCAGCGGCTTGGAGACCTTGCCCATCGATCGCCGCAGCGGCCGCGGCAGGTAATCGAAGGGCTTGAGCGACAACGGTTCCCGGTAAATGGTGTAGCCGCCGAAAAGCTCGTCGGCGCCTTCGCCGGACAGCACCACCTTCACGTGCTTGCGGGCCTCCCGCGCGACGAAGAACAGCGGCACCAGCGCCGGGTCGGCCACCGGCTCGTCGAGGTACCAGACGATCTCGGGCAGCGCGGCGACGAACTCACCCGCGGTGACCACCTTGGCGATGTGACGCGCACCGATCGCCTCCGCCGAGGCCACCGCGACGTCGATCTCGGAGAATCCCTCCCGCTCGAAGCCGGTGGTGAAGGTGATCAGCCGGGGGTTGTGCCGGATCGCCAGCGCCGCGATGGCGGTGGAGTCGATGCCCCCGGACAAAAACGCCCCGACGGTGACGTCGGCGCGCATGTGCTTGGCCACCGAGTCCTCGAGCACCGCGGTGATCTCGTCGTAGCGGGCCTGTTCGGTGCCCCGGGTGATCGGCGCCGCGGCGAACCGCGGCACGAAGTACCGGGTGACCTCAGGTTGCAGGCGGCCGGGCCGGATCCGGGCGTAGCAGCCCGATTCCAGCCGGCGCACCCCGCGGTGCAGCGTCTCGGGCTCGGGCACGTACTGCAGGACGGTGTAGTGCTGGACGGCGCGCTCATCGATCGCGGTGTCGAACCCTACCAGCTCGGCCACATCCAGCAGGCACTTCTTCTCGCTGGCGACCGCGGTGCCGCCCGTCCCGGTCGCCATGAACAGTGGCTTGATGCCGAACGGGTCTCGGGCGCAAAGCAATTCGCGGGTCACGGTGTCCCACAGCGCGAACGCGAACATGCCGCGCAGCCGGGTCAAGACGTCGGTGCCCCAGTGGTGGTAGCCGGCGACGATGGGCTCGCCGTCCCCGTCGGTGGCGAAGACGACGCCGTGGCGGCGGGCCAGTTCGTCACGTAGCTCGAGGTAGTTGTAGATCTCGCCGTTGAACACCAGCACGTAGCGCTCGGGCGCCTCGGGCGGCCCCCACCGCAGCGGCTGATGTGAATGGGCGATGTCGATGATCGACAGCCGGTTGAAGCCGAAAACGACGGAGCCGTCGGTGTCCGGGTCCACCCAGGTGCCCGGCTCGTCGGGCCCGCGATGGCGCATCGAATGCGACGCGCGGGCGACCGCGCCGTCGGCCCGGGCGGCAGCCGCGTCCTTGTCCAGGCCCCCCGGGGCGGCGACGAACGCCAGCAGACCACACACGGCGCCCCAGTATGCCGCACTTGGCGGGCGTGCGTGGATGTCGCACCCGGCACGTCGTCGACGGCCGGGCGGGCCGGTGGGCCGGGGTTTCGTCGCCCGGCTCAGGCGCGTGGTCTACGCTGCGTAGTATTCGATATCCGAGCAGGAGGCGCTAACGTGACCCCTCGCGAGCAGGACCGTTCGCAACGTTTGTCGCAGGGCAGGTTTCGGCGCCATTCCGCGGGCTCCGGAAGCCGGGCGAACGGCGTTTCCCGTCGCCTTCGGCCGCTCGCGCTGGCCATGACGTTGGGCGTGCTGGCGTTGTCGTTGAGCGGGTGCAGCGGATGGGCGGACGCGCTGGCCCTGGGCTGGCCGCGGGGCATCACGCCGGAGGCCCACCTGAACCGGGAACTGTGGATCGGTGCGGTGATCGCCTCGCTGGTGGTCGGCGGCATCGTGTTCGGGCTCATCTTCTGGGCGTCGGCCTTCCACCGCAAGAAGGTGACCGACACCGATTTGCCCCGGCAGTTCGGTTACAACATGCCGCTGGAGCTCGTGCTCACGGTGACGCCGTTCCTCATCATCTCGGTGCTGTTCTACTTCACGGTCGTGGTGCAGGAGAAGATGCTGCACCTGGCCAAGGACCCCGAGGTAGTGATTGATGTCACGGCCTTCCAGTGGAACTGGAAATTCGGCTATCAGAAGGTGGCCTTCAAAGACGGCACGCTGAACTACGACGGGACGGACCAGGCACGCAAGAAGGCGATGCTGTCCAAACCGGAGGGCAAGGACGCCCACGGTGAGGAGCGCGTCGGTGCCGTGCGCGGCTTCAACACCTCCGACCGGCAGTACCTGAACTTCGACAAGGTCGAAACGCTGGGATCCAGCGAGGAAATCCCGGTGCTGGTGCTGCCGACCGGCAAGCGCATCGAGTTCGATCTGGCGTCCGCGGACGTGGTGCACACGTTCTGGGTGCCGGAGTTTTTGTTCAAGCGCGACGTGATTCCCAACGCCGACGCGAACAACTCGGTTCACGTCTTCCAGACCGAAGAGATTCAGAAGCCGGGCGCGTTCGTGGGCCATTGCGCGGAGTTCTGTGGCACGTATCACTCGATGATGAATTTCGAGGTTCGGGTGGTGGCGCCCAACGACTTCAAGGCCTACCTGCAGCAGCGGATGGACGGAAAGAGCAACGCCGAGGCGTTGCAGGCGATCGGGCAGCCGCCGCTCGCGGTGACCACCCATCCGTTCGACACCAAGCGCGGTCAATTGGCCGGAAGCCAGTAGGTTAGGACACCAAATGCATATCGAAGCCAGGCTATTCGAGTTCATCGCCGGGTTTTTCATTGTGGTTGCGGTGCTCTACGGGGTTCTGACGGCGATCTTCGCCACCGGAGGCGTGGAGTGGGCGGGCACCACCGCGCTGGTGCTGACCGGCGGCCTGGCGTTGATCACGGCGACGTTCTTCCGGTTCGTTGCGCGGCGGCTGGACACCCGGCCCGAGGACTACGAGGGTGCCGAGATCAGCGACGGAGCAGGCGAATTGGGCTTCTTCAGCCCGCACAGCTGGTGGCCGATTCTGGTCGCGCTGTCCGGCTCGGTGGCCGCGGTCGGCATCGCGCTATGGCTGCCGTGGCTGATCACCGCCGGGGTGATGTTCATCCTGACGTCGGTGGCCGGCTTGGTCTTCGAGTACTACATCGGTCCCGAGAAGCACTGATTCGCGGCATAAAGGTCACAATCAGATCACGTGATTGGTGGGCCGTTCGCCATGACGGCTTTGCCCCTTTGGGGTTCGGTAGTGTTTTGCCCAGAAAAACGAGGAGTCTCCCAGCGCGCCCGCATCGATGTGATCGCGGAGTCTTGAGCGCAGGTGAGGCAGTCGAACAGGGCAGGCAAAGGCAGAGATGAGCGGGTCGAGACCCCCGGAATGGGATCCTGACGCACCCGACCCTGCCGACGAGATCAGCCACCAACCGCAGCCCGGCGGCGAGCCGGCCGACAGCCTGGAACCCGTCTCCCACAGCGACGTCGGGGGGGACCCGGGCCCTTTCGAGGACGGCGCCGAACTGGACCCGGCGAACCAGACCGATGAGACCGACGCCTACTCGCGGGCCTATTCGGCTCCGGAGTCCGAGCATTTCACCAGCGGCCCCTACCTGCCGGCCGATCTGCGGCTCTACGACTACGACGACTTCGACGAGTCCGCCGCCGCTGACGACGAACACGGCACCGCGCGCTGGCCGTGGGTGGTCGGGGTCGCCGCGATCGTGGCCGCGATCGCGCTCGTCGTCTCGGTATCGCTGCTGTTCGCCCGGACCGATACCACCAAGCTGGCCAACCCCAACACCACCACCGCCC
>NZ_MVHG01000092.1 GCF_002086125.1 Mycobacterium arosiense ATCC BAA-1401 = DSM 45069 | reverse complement strand
GTGGGGGGGGGGCGTGACTTCCTTGCTGGCGATCAGGGCCGACCAGGCGTCGTTGGTAGCGGGAATCAATTGCGCGACCGGGTGCCCGTGGTGGGTGATCTCGATGGTGTGGCCGTCGGCCACCGCGCGCAGAAGCACACTCGCATTCTGGCGCAATTCACGGACACCAACCCGTTTCATGTAGCACATCGTAACTCAGCGTGCTACATGAGGTACACAATCTGGACCGTTGTTTCAAGTTGCCTCCCTTGGCTGCCCACACCTCGAACGATTCTCCGACGGCTAGGTGCCCAACTCGCCTCAAAGTGCCTGGTCTCCGACCAACGATTCGTACGCCTTGGGTGGCTGCTGAGTAGCCTTGACAAAGATCAGGCGCGGCCAGTCGCGTGCGGCCTGCGGCGGAGGAGACGACGACGAGGATCTCTCTCGACGACTTCGTCAACACCCTCGACCCGGCCCGCGCGACTGTTGAGATGTTCAGCCCGTCCCTGCACCTAGAAACCATCGACGCCGTCTACGACTCCGGAACGGTGCTGTGGCGCGCCGACATCACGATGACCCACGTCGACTCCCACGTGGGGGACCCGGACGTGGTCGTCGGCCAGAGCTACTTTGTCATGGCCCGCACCGGCGTCGAAGGTCTCGCCCAGGAGTTGCTCGGCCGCGAGGAGTTCCACCACCTACGCACCGACCGGTTCGCCCCACTGTTCGACGACCACTGCATCGGACCCGAGCTGGCACAACAGTTCTCCGACTGTGTCGAGGTCGTCATGATCGCGCTGTGGATCGTCGTGGACCCCGCGCTGCAGGGCCACCGCCTTGGCGCGTGGTCCCTATGCTGCCAATGCATCGAAACGTTGACGTCCTCCTCTGGCTGAAGCCAGGGGATTCCAACCTTCCCCTACAACCTATGCGGCAGGAGAGTCGTGTTGAGGTTCACGGTTCATAGACCGGCTAGCGCCGAGGTCTCCCCGTGCTGTCACCGCCCGTCCGGCGGCGATATTGCGTGCAGCGTTTACGTCGGCGTTGCACGGACCTGTGGTGCAGGACTCGCAGTCGAATACCGCTTGGCTCTTGCGGTTTCCGGCAGCGACGTGCCCGCACGCCGAGCAACGTTGCGACGTGAATGCGGCCGGGATCTGCTCGACCCGACCGTAAGCTTTGTGCTGCAGCCGCGCGGCGAGCAAACCCCAACCGCTGCGGCTGATTCGGCGCGCGCGGCAGTCAGCTGGGCGCACTGCTCGTGATAGCCCGGCGCGCGACGGCCCGGTCGCCAAAACTGCTGCTGCTCGACCGCCAAATTCCACACATACCGGGCGTGCCGGCAATGCTCAGCCAACCCCACCACCTGACCAGCAGCGGGAAGCAACCGATAACGCGACACCCCCGCAACCTAACCCCCACCACCGACACCAGAGTGAAAGGAGAAGCGGCGTTTCCTCCCGCGGCTAAAGCTACGGGTCTCCACGCCGCGACAAACCGATGATCCCCACGTCCAACGGGTTGATCCTGATGCATCCGCATTGGGATTCCGAGGCTGATCCGGCACCGTCCGTCGAGCAGTTGGAGACGGTCGAACGCCTGAACAAGTACTGGATGACCGCGGGTATGGTGCCGCTTACGGCGGGCCCGCAGTTCCTCGGCCAGCACGCCAACCGTCACGCGCTGAAATTCGCGCTGCACGCCTATCGGCAGCGCTTCTTCGACGACGACTACCTGATCGAGGTGCCGCTGGACCCGCTTCGGCAGCGGATCCGCGACGGCGACGACTTCCTCTGACGGAAACTAGTCGATGCCAACCGTTAGTCGAACGAGCGAGACGCGGCGGCGGACGGCAGCAGGGTGAAGCACGGGTCGGCGTACTCAGCCTGACGCATGAGAACCGACTCGGATCGGAGAAACGGTGAACCACAACGCGAAACTGCGGTGGCCGATTGTGGCCATCGTCTTGGCGCTTTTAGGTCTATGGATCACATGGGATCACCCGCATCTCATCGATAAGGTGACGGGCGTTACCGTCCTCAGCCTCGGTGCAGCGGGAACGGTTTGGGGACTCGTCGAGAAATGGCCGCTTTGACGTCCCTCTGGAGGGCAGGGACAGGTGGGGCTCCCCTGGCTCCGACCAGAGGAGGACGTCAACGTGCCCACGACTATGCCCCGGCGGCGGCGAGTTTGTTCGTTGCACTTGAGGCCCAACGTCCCGTTTGGTGAGGTCGAATCGTTGTCCCTGCGGCGACGTTATCCGCGGTCACCACCACGACGCGGAGACGACAACCCAACTGCCGCATCTGCCACACCCACGGACTGTGTTCTGCCACTCCCTGGCCCCGGGGGCTCACGCAGTGACCCGTGCGGAAGGGTCCGGTCGCGCGGTACCGGCGCGGGCGGCTCGGCACGCCGTGGCGCACGTTGGCGCGGGCTGGCGCGCATCCGGTGATCGAGGGTGTTTGAGGGCGGTGAAGCGTCGGGATGAACCGCGGTCTGCCGGTGCTTGCGGGGCTGTGGCCGGCGGCTTGGTGCCGGGGTCGGTCGGGGCGCCTGCAGAGCCTTGGCGGAAGGTCTGGGCGCGGGCTCGGAGGGCGGGTTGAGTGACCAATGACGGGGACTGTGCGACCCGTGATTGGTGCGTGGTGGCGCGCTGTGGAGCGGCATCCCAGCACCGGCCGGGGCAGGGCGTTTTGGTGGCGGTGGGGCTGCTGGTTGATCGCGAGCGGCGGGGCCCGCCGGTGGGCGTTTGGAGGTGGGTTGGCGCGGCCTGGAGCGGTCGGTCGGTTACCGGCGGTCGCGTGCTCGGTCGGTGTCGAGTGCGGCGCGTAGCGCGGCAATGTCGGGGTGGCGAACGTAGACATCCCAGTTCTTGTCTAGGTCGCTGAGGTCGTGGCCGGCGGCCAGGTCGAGGCCGAGCTCGGTGAGGCGCGCGGCGAGCTGGCTGGGTTCGCGGCACAGCGTATAGACGGGCCAGTGTTCGGTCTTGCTCGCGGCGACGGCGCTGGTGGCGCCGGGGGTTTCCGACCAGCCGGTGAGGGTGATTGCGCCGGTCGGTTCGCGCAGCAGCCAAAGCCCGTAATCCATGTGGGTGGTCTCCTGGTAGACGGTCATTTACGAGCTCTGGGCGGGGGTGTCTGGGGTCATGGGTGTCCGGGGTGCCTTTCAGACGATTCTGTTGAGTTGGTTGACGAAATAGCGTTGGACGAGCTGGGTGCCGGTGTGGCCGGCGGGGTCGAGGCGGGCGGTGTCGTAGTCGTTGTGGTAGTCGCCCTTGATGAATTCGGCGAAGTGTTTGAGTGCGGTGGCGACGGTGGCGGCGCTGAACTGGGCGAAGGTGGGGCCGAAGATGCCGGTGGCCTGGGTTCCGATGCCGCCGGTGGCCACGCTGATGGCGTTGATGACTGCGGTGACCAGATCGCCGAGGCCGGGGCCTGGGTGGGCGAGGCCGGCCCCGACAGGGCCGAAGGCGCTGACGTTGATGGCGTTGGTCTGCTCCTGCATTTTCGACAGCGCGTTGGCGACGTTGGCGGCTTTGGTTGCGATGGCCGTGATGAGCACGGGCAGTGCGGTCCACGCGCGTGCCTGGATGAGGTTGATGATTTGGCCGGCGGCGTTGAACAGCTCGGATGCGGTGGCCGCGACCTGTGGTCCGGCGAGCCAGAACAGCTGTTGGGCCAGTGCGACGCCGAAAGCGACGCCGCGGTGGACGAGGTCGGGGATGAGGTTGGGGTCTTTGACGAGCTGCAGGATTTGGTTGACGGCGGCGGTGGCGGGGGCGATGAGGCCGGCCATGAACATGGTGGCGAGCTTTTGGGCGGAGCCGGCTGGATCCGAGGCGTCGAGGTGAGATCCGAGGTGGCCGATGAAGCGCATGACGAGGTCGGCTTGGGGCAGGTTGCAGAAGTAGTCCAGCGGTGCGCAGATCGACAGGATGCCGTTGCGTTGAGTGAGCGCGCCGAAGCCGCCGGCGCGTACGCCGGCGAAGCCGACGCCGGGCTGGTTGAGCCCGATGGTGGGCTGGCCTACCGGGGACTGTGAGGGGTCGGCGACGAGGGCGACGCCGAGGAGCCGGTTGGCGGGGATGGCGCCTCTGTTGTGGCCGATTGCGGCTGCGATGTCGCCGGCGGCGTCGGCGCCTTGGCTGTAGCCGGTCAGCAGGAAGTTGGTATGTGGGCAGCGGTAGGCGACCGTTCTCATGTGGGCGTCGGCGCTGTCGATGCCGGCTTGTTTGGAGGCCAGGTAGCCGCCGCCGTCGGTGCCGCCGAAGATGGTTGCCGGGTAGGGCGTGTAGAAGGTGTCGACGGTGAGGTGAACGATCCGTTTGATCGGTTCGAGGATGTTGCCGAGGATGCCGACGGGTTTGGTGGGGTCGGCCTGCGGGGTGGTTTGCGTGGTGCCCGGGATCGCGATCGCTTCGATGGCTGGGCAGGTGGCCGGTGCGGCATGGGCAGGCGCAGCGGTGGACAGCAGCAGGGTGGCGGTGAGGGGTAGCGACACCGCCAGTGGAGTGCAGCGGTGGCGGATGGTCATGCTGCTGCTGCCGCGCTCTCGAAGTGGCTGCTGATTTTGCGGATGGCGCGTTGGGCGCGGCGTTCGATGGCGCCGACGTTGGCGCCGAGGCTGCGTGCTGCGCTTCTGGGGCTGTAGATGTCGGTGTTGAGGTAGAGCGCTTTGAGGGTCTCGTATTCCAGGGCGGTGATGATGCGGTGGTCGCGGGCCTGGGAGAGCAGGTGCGCGGTGTGGTCTTCGTCGGTGCCGGTGTCGCTGCGGTCGAGGATCGCGGAGTGGGGGTCGACGCGCACCGCCGCGGTGGGGGTGCCGGCGCGTGGCCGGGCGGCCATGACTTTGCGCAGGGTGGCGTTGTAGAGGTAGCGCGACGTCAAGATCTGTGGTTCTGCGGCGGTGCGGATGAGGGTGAAAAAGATGGTCAGGGTGTCGTTGTCGCGGGCGTCGCGGTCGGTGGACAGGTAGCCGTCGGGGTCGGCGAGTTCGGCGATGCGGCGCAGGGCGTGGCGCATCAGGACGGCTGCCATGAGCAGGGCGTGGCGGTCGCCGTTGCGGGCGTAGCGCGCGAGGGTGGGCAGCACGGTTGATGCGGTGGGCAGGTGCGCGCAGATGGCGTTGGGGGTGTGCGGGGCGCGCGGGTGCAGGGATTGGATGAGGGTTACTGCGGGCGTGAGGTCGCCGCGGCGGGGCTGGGTGAGCAGGCGGTGGGCCTGGTCGGCGAGTTGGTCCCAGATGGTCATTGGATTCCTTGGCGTCGCGGGGAGGTGACGCGCTTATGGAATCCGGGGACGTTGTTGCGGGGGTTTGCGAAGCGGTGTTTAGAGCGGTTGACAACCCGTCCTCATGGAGGTGACGTGCGTCACATCCTGGAGTGGTGACCTTGGGTTATGTGGTTGTCAGCTTGGTTGACGGGAAATGGGTGGGCGCCGCTGTCGGAGGTTGCTGAGCGCGGCGTACCCGGAGGCCGGCGCATCGGTTCGCGGGGCGGCACCTGGGCATAGCGATGCGTGGGGGCCTTCGGCCGGGGTGCGGCGGGGATTCGTCCGGGCTGTCGTCACCGCATATGCGGTGATGCGCTTGGCGCATACGTTGACGAGCTAATGCAGGAGGGGGAGGCGCTCGTCCGTGGCTTCCGCCTCGCGGCTACAGCCGAGCCGAGCGTAATCCCCCTGTCAAGCATCGAGCGAACATCGCGATGTCATACGCGCGTATGCGTTACCAATTCGTTATGTATGCGGTTGTCGCCAAATCGGTGTTTTGGCCCGCATTAGAGGGCGTCCGAGCATCTACCCCTCTTGGAGGCCTTACCGATGGCGCAGCCGATTCGCCGCACCCACGCTGCGGTCCGCTCCTACTGCGACCAGCTGCGCGAGCTCATGGACCAGCTGCGGTCCGACCCCCTCAACGAGGCCAAGTCCGTGGCCCTGGTCGCGCACATCATCAACAACCGCAGCACGGCCCTGCAGCTGCTTGACGTGCTGGAAACCCAGGCGGTGGGGTCCGTATGTTGACGCGCTCCATCGCCGGTGCGCTGGACTCGCTCTTTCTGCGCGTCAGTGGCGGGGACACCATCCGCGCCGATGAGCTTCGCGCCCGAGCGAGCGCGTCGTTTCTGGCGTTCATCATGATCAGTTACATCCCGCTTCTAGCCGGGGTTGTGCTGCTCGTCATGAATCGGCCGCATGCAACCGATACAGCGGCCGAACAAGACCAATTCACGGCGGTGAAGTCCTACGCAACCCGCTACGTGGATGCCTATCTGAAAGACCCGTCGAACACGGCGGCGATCAAGCAGTTCTACGACGGCGATATCCCCCCGTCTGCGCTGCCGGCCGGCGGGCGGGCGCTGCGCGCCGCGTCATGTCTTCCGGGTGTTTTCAACGACGGTTTTCAGACCTATTCGGTCGTCGTTGACGCCGAGATCCCGAAGGCCGCCAACGCCGCGTCCATGGTGCCGGTCAAGCTCCAAGTCGATATCTCAGCAGACACCCACAACTTGTACCGCGCGTTCACGCTTCCGCACGCACGACCGGATCGCCAACCGGGGCTGCCGGTGCAGCTGGCCACACAAACATTGGTCTCCGAAGACCGGCCGGTGTACAAGACCGTCGCCGGGTTCCTCGCCGCGATGCTCACCGGGCAGGGAGACCTGACGCCCTACATCTCTGCGGCGGCCAAAATCACGGCCGAACAACCACCGCGCTTCACCACGATGGCCATCGAGCGCGTGCAAACCAATTCCGAGGCTGCCACCGCCCAGGACGTTCCTCCCGCAGCCGACGGCATTGAGGTCACGGTGCGGGCCGTGATGCAAACCGCCAGCGGCGTGCTGATGCCGATGGATTTCCCCCTCGTGATGTCGGTGGCAGCAGGCCACTGGCAAGTCGACCGGATCAACGATGCGCCCAGCATCATCCCGCCCAACCAAGCAGGGCCGTCTGGACCGTCATTGACCCCAACGACCACCGCCACAACGTCCACCAAATCACCGCGCGGCTACGCCACCAACAGCCCCGAAGGGAGCTAACAAATGATCACCACCGTCGCCTCGTTCATCGCGGACGGATCCGCCTCAGCAGCAGCCACCCATGTCCGAACCGTGGCAGCCCCGATTTGGGATATCGGCGCCAACATCAAAAACCAGGGCATCAGCTTCGCGGTGTTCTTGGCGATGGGCGGCACGGCGGTCTTGGCGGTGTTCGAATACTTCGTCGTCAAGAACAAGACCGCCGCGCTGAAAACCGTCGCTGTCGGTGTCATTCTCATCGGCATTATCGGGGCACTGCCCTCGCTGGGTGTGGTGTCCAAAGACACCGTCCACAGCCTGACCAACAGCGGAACCCGCTGAGCCGGGACAGCGCCGATGTTTGTCGCCAAGTGGTACACCCGAGCCTCGCGGGTCCGCATCGTCATCGCCAAGTTCGACGGGCGATGGAAGCTCCCCGGCGGACCCTTCCCGATCCCCGAGCTGATCGCGCTCGTCGGTGGGTTGTTGATCACCCTGTTCGCGCTGCCCCGGTTCGGCGATCCCTTACTGACCGGCGCGGTGGGAGTGAGCGTCACAGTCGCCGCGGTCGGGGTGATGCGGCGCATGCCGTACTCCCCCGTCAAATTCAGCACTCGGCTGCACCGAATCTTCCTCCTCTACACCAGTCCCCGAAGCAGCAGCGTCAACGAACAGCGCCGCGTCGAGGCCGTGTCGACGGTGCGGCCAACCATCACCATTCTCGACGCAATCGACGCGGCGCCGGTATCGCACCGCGCCGAATCGCGCCCACATGCGCCGACCGCAACAGTCACTGATTCCGGGTGGGACGACCTGTTCGACCGGCCGCACAGCACTGCAGCAGAACTGTTCACCTGATCACCGCCTCAAACACCCTCGAAGAAGGACGCTCTGATGGCTCACCAGCTCGACCAGAACCTGCAACCCACGATGTCGGTGATGGGCAACCTGCGCCGCATGCGCGATGGCGCAATCTGGGCCGACTACCGGCTCACCGGACTGGCGTATGGATACACCAGCGACGAACGCAAATACGACACCTTGATCCACCACAAAAACCTGATCCGAGCGCTGCCGAACAACGCGGTCATCGCAGGCGTCATCGCGGCGATGAATCCGGACGAAATCCTTGCGCGCGCGATCGCCGGAACAGACCTCAGCGCCCGTCCGATGTGGCGCGAGGAATGCGAGGGCAAGCACGAGTACTTTTCGTCCACGGTGCACGCCGCCGAGCGGATTTTCGTGCTGTCATTTCCGGTCACCGACGCCGACGTCGTATCCGATCTCACCGGCTGGGGCGGCGTGGCGCGCCGCTCGGCGGAGCGTGACCGCGTCGAGATGGCAAGGGCGGCAGCGCTAGCGGCCGCGATCGTCGCGCGTCTTCCGTCGGTGTTTGCGTTCGAGCCATTGACGGCAGCGCAGATGGTGTGGCTGTGGAACCATGCGTTGTCACGCGGGACGCGCCGCGAGGTGTTTCCGCCCTCGATTTCGTCGAACGTGTCCTCCCCCGCCGGAGCGTTCGCCGCAGCGGAATTCGACGAAGGTGAACGGCGTGGCGACCGCAAGCGGTGGCGGCCGGACAGCTTTGCGCCGCTGGTGAAGATCAGCCAGCCCGGCCGGATCGGCGCGGCCACCTCATGGCAGACGCTGCTGGCGATCGAATCGCTTCCCCTCGAGGGGTTGCAGTTTCCGGGGTCGGAGTTTTTCACCATCGCCGACCGCGTCGATGGATTCGACGTCGACTGGGCAGCGCGGATCAGCAAGACCAGCCGCGAGCAGGCGATCGCGCGCAACACCAAGAACCTGCGGCGGCTCAATGAGCAAGTCGGTGAGCGCGACTCCGAGGTGTCCTTCGCCCAAGACATGCTGTCGCAGCAGGCGCTCGATCTCGGCGAATACAACGCGCTGTTGGAAACCAACGACGACGAGATCGAGGTGTCGATGTGCCCGATCTTCGCCATCGCCGGCGCCTCGCGGGCCCAGTGTGAGGACGGGGCGCTCAAACTGGTGCAGGCCTTCGAACGTAACCGCATCAAAGTGGTCGCCCCGCTGGGCGGGCAACGCGAGCTGTGGTCGGCGATGAATCCCGGCGGTGCCGGCCTGCGTGTGGTTGCCGACTTCTCCCACGTCACCATCAGTGAGTACCAGGCCGCCAGCGTGCCGTTCGCGACCAATGCCGTCGGTGATGCGCAGGGGCCGATCATCGCGCTGAATTTGTCGGGTCGGCGCAATCAGCCGGTGCACCTGGAGTGGTGGCGTGAGCCGCTCAAAGACGCGTCCTCGGCGATCGCGATCGCCGGTGAATTGGGTGCGGGCAAGACCTGGCTGATCATGTACATGCTGTTCCATTTGGTCGACATCGGCGGTCAGTTCTTGGCGATCGACCGCACCGATTCCGGGGAGTACGCGCGCCCGGCGGCCACCCTGGGTAGTCACGCGATCATCGACCTGATGCGGCCGCAGTGGTCGATGGATCCGCTGCGCACCTTCCAGGCCGATATTGGGGTCGACTCCGCCGTCGAACTGCTCACGCCGCTGTTCGAGTGCGAAGCGAACTCCCCGATGGGAATGACACTGGGTGAGGTGCTGCGCCCGGAATGGGGGGTGCGCTCGATCCCGGACCTGCTTGCCGTGCTGCAGCGCGGGGCTGACATGGGCAAGTTGGCCGACGGCAAGCCGCTGCCTTCGGGATGGGATGAGCTGCACCGCCACCTGGCCTACTGGTCAGGCCGCCGCTATGCCGCGGCGCTGTTCGACCCGAATCTGCCGTCGCTGGATCTCAACACCGAAGGCATCGTGATCCGCACCAACAGGGTCGAGGTGCCCACCGGTGAGGAAGTGGCGGGCCGCGAGGCGCTGAGTCCGAGCAAGGTGTTCGGTCGGGCGATCTATGGGCTGTCGATGGAGTTGGGTCGCCAAGCATTCCAGCTCAACAAAGCGCGACCGGCCGCGGTGGCCCTCGATGAGGCCTACCACGTGACCTCCACCTCCACCGGTTTGGCCCGTACGGCGCGGCTGGCGCGCGACGGCCGTAAAGACAACATTTCGTTGATCCTGGGAAGCCACGACCCGGTCAACGACTATCCCGCGGGCACCGCATTGGACCTGATACCGATGCGGATCGTCATGCGCCACCGTGACGAGACGCTGGCCAGGCGGTCACTGAAATGGCTGGGGATCGACCCCGACAAGAACCCGCACATCGTGCGTGACTTGACGACCAACACCTCACCCAAAGGCGCCGACGGCAAGGTGGTGCGCGGCCGCGAGGGCGAGGGCTACATGCGCGACGCCCGCGGCGCGATCGGCCGCATCAAGGTGCTCGGCCCCTCCTCGCCGCTGCGGCGCGAAGCGATGAGCACCACTCCCCCCGACCACAGCCAAGTCGCCTAGCCCACGGAGGTTCATGTGAGGGACCATCGGCCCAACAGCGGCGGCCGGGTGCTCGTCGACGCCGATCGGCTGGCGCGTTGGGATCAAGGGATTCGGGCCTGGACTCCCGCGGCCGTGCTGCGGTGGTGTGCACGTCACCGTGCGGTGACCACGGCGGTGCTGATTGGATTTCTGCTGCTCGTGGTCGGCGCGGCCCAGGCGAGCGCGGATCCAGGTACCGGCGCCGACACCGGGGCCGGGGACGTGCTGATTTCCTGGATGGGAATCAAAGACTCCGACAATGTGCCGGTCGCCAAATACACCTTGACCCTCAATCAGGGCGGCTGGGACGATCCCACGGCGAAGATCTTTTCCTACGTCGATTCTGTCGTCTACGAGGTGTATCTGTGCGTCACGACGACCGCGCTGTGGCTGATCAAATTCGTGCTCGACTTTTCGTGGTTGAAATTATTCACCGGCCCGTTTCAGACCATCGGTCACGGCGTGGATACCGCGATGGACCGGTTCGGGTTGGCCGCGACCGCCCTGGCGGTCTTGGCGATCATCGCGGTCTGCACGGTGCTGGCCGGCCGCACCGCCAAAGCGGTGTCCAACATCGCCATGGCGATGGTGATGATCGGTATTGCCGCAACGATTTTCGCTAACCCGCTGGCCGAACTCGTCGGCCCCGATGGGCTGCTGGCCAAAGGGCGTGACACCGGTCTGCAGATCGCGTCGTCGGTGTCGGACGGACACATGAGCGACAACGGCGGCAAGGCCAACATCGACGACATGGTGTCACGTCTGGCCGATAGGTTTTTGCGTTCGCCCACCCAGATGATCAATTTCGGGCAAGTCAGCGACTCGATTTCGCGTAAATGCAAAGAAGCATGGTCGAAAGGAATCAAAGACCAGCACGGCGACAAACTCAAAGACGACATTCAGGGGTGCGACTCCAAAAAGGGCGACCAAATGCACGACAAGTCTATGGGTAACCCCGCCGCCTTCCTGGTGCCGCTGTCCATCTGCGGTTTCCTGGCCAGCATCCTTGTCGCCTTCGCCTGCTACTTCGTGTGGCATGTGGTGCGCGCGGCGGTACAAGCCATGCTGTATGCCGCGCTGGCCCCGCCGGCGTTCGCCATCGGCGTGATACCGGGCGGGCCGCAGATGTTCGCGTGGAAAACCCTGCTGGACTGCGCGATGGCGTTCGCGGCGATGGTCATCTACACCGCGGCGTTCGGCGGTTACAACGTGATCCTCGACCAAGTCTTCAAGGAGTCGACCAACGCCATCCAGTCGATCTTTCTGACCACGCTGGTCCTGGCGTTCGGGTTCGCGTTCTTCGGGCCGCTGCGCCGCATGTTCGACCGCAGCCGCGACACCATGGCCGCCAAACTCGGCGGCGGAAACAGCGGCGGGTCCGGCCGAGGCTGGCTTTCCAAGTCCGCTGACCTGGCTGCACTGAAGGGCAACCTGGCGCCCGGCGGGCGCGGCGCCTCGAGCAACAAACGCGAGCCGGGCCGCATCCAACCAGAATCGGACTCCTCCAGCAGCGCCGGCGGGGGCGGTGGCGGCGCCGGTCCAGACGGCGGCGACGGACCTGGATCCGGGCCGGCATCCATCAGCGACCCCGCAGCAGGTGGCGCAGGCGCATCGGGGGCAGGCCGCGCCGGCGGCGACGCCGACACCTCCTCGGATGCCGGCGGCCACCAGCGTGCGCCGCAGCCAGCCGAACCGGCGGTCGTGGTCAGCGATGCCAGCCGAGTTCACGACCGGCTGGCCGAAGCGGTCCGGATCTACCGCGCCAGCCGCGGCGGGGGCGGGGGCGGCCGCGAGGGCCGCCACGCGTTGTCTGAGGCTGCCTGACTAGGGCCGGGCACTGATGGAACCGATGGAATGGGTGGCGATCGCCCGCACGGTATGGGCGCATCGCCGCAAGCTCTACGCCGCGCTGGCGTTGCTGGCGCCGTTCGCGTTGACCGCGCTGCTGGTGATCTTCGTGGTGTTCCTCGGTGGCGGGGCGCCGCCGGCCACGGCGGGGCTGACCCCGCAGTGCCAGCACCAGCTGCAGTCCCAGGGAATCAGCCCCGACACCGGGGTGTCGTTTGGGCCGGGCCCGATCAACAACGGCAAAGCTGTCATCGCCGCCGGCCTGCAGATGAAGGTGCCCGAGAAGGGCATCATCATCGGCTTGGCGGTGGGCATGGAGGAATCCGGGCTGCGGAACCTGGCCAACTCCAATGTGCCCGAATCGATGGGCATTCCCCATGAGGGCGTGGGACACGACCACAAGTCGGTCGGAATCATGCAGCAACAACCATGGTGGGGCAGCCTGCGTGACCTGATGACCCCCGGCGTTGCGGCTCAAAAGTTCTTCGCCAAGCTGCTCAAAGTCGGCGGCTGGCAGAACATGGCCCCCACGGTGGCCGCCCAAGCAGTCCAAGGATCGGCCTTTCCCGACGCCTACGCCGCATTCGTGACACAGGCAACCGCGTTCTACCGCCAGCACTTACACGAAGTGATGGCCAGCTCTGGTCATCCCACCCCGCCGGAGTCCACCAAAGACGACAGCGGCCGCGACATCTGCGGTGTGGTACGCGATCCGCACGCCGGCGCGCCGAGCAACCTGGGGCCCGGCACCGCGGCCGGGGTGGCCGCCGCGCGAGCCGCAGAAGCCCAGATCGGGCTGCCCTATGTGTGGGGCGGCGGAAACACCAACGGCCCCACCGGGGGCGGATTCGACTGCTCAGGTCTGGTGCTCTACGCCATCTACCAAGCCTCAGGACACCGAATTGTGTTGCCCCACTTGACCTACGACATGGTCCACTACGGCAGCATCGTCCCACGTACCGCCGTGCAGCCAGGCGATCTGGTGTTTTTGAACCCCGACTCCCGCGGGCCCGGACACGTGGCCATGGTGGTCAACCCCACCACGATCGTGGAAGCCCAAGACTTCGGGATCCCGGTGAAGCTCTCACCGTTTCCCTCCCGCTTCGTCGTCATCAAACGCGTCCTATGACCGAGAAAAGAGGCAGGCTGACATGAACATGAGCACACAGCAGCGATCACTGCGAGCCCGATGGTGGCGCCTGCGGTGGTGGATGCGGCGGGTCCCGCTGCGTCTGCGCCTGGGAGTGATCGCCGGCATCGTCGCCGTGGCGGGATTGTGCTGGCAGTACAGCACCCACCACGGTGAGACCGCCGCCAGCGAGCGCCACCAGCAGCGGCCAGCCGCCAGCGCCACCCCCGCGCCGGCGCCGGCGGCCCCGCCTGCTGACTACGGCGACAACCCTGCGGTGGACCAGCTGCCGGCACCCACCGTGGCGCCGCAGCTGGCCTCGATCGACGCCGCTCGGGCCCTCGCCGCGCGGTTCGCCACCAATTTCGCCTCCCCGAACGACAATCACGACGACTGGTTGGCCCGCATCAGCCCCGATGTGTCGCAGCAGCTGATCGAGCAATACCGGCTCACCGATATCCGCAACGTCCCCCAGGCCGCGGTGAGCTCGCTGGACGGGCCGCTCGACGAGCTGCCCGGCGCCGTGGCGTTTCGCGCCACCTACAACGACGGGTCCCAGATCGAAATCCGTCTGGCGCTGGCAGCAGACGGCTGGAAGGTCGCCAACGTGGTGCCGGTCAACTCCGACACCACGCCGGCGCCGGCCTCCTCCTCCCCGGGCCCGGGGGTGCGGTGATGGCAGCGAACAAGACAGCTCCCGGCGCCAAGGCTGACACCAGGACGGCGCCGCCGCCGCGGCCCTACGCGATCAACAACGCCGAGCTCAAACGCCCCCACATCGCCGGCGAATCCGCGGCCGAGCAGAAGCAGGCCGCCCAAGGGTGGCGGTGGATCATCCTGTCCGCGCTGGCTGTGGTCGCGCTACTGACCTACACCAAGATCTGGCCAGCGGCCCAGCACCTGCTCTATTCGCCCTCACCGGTGCGCGACTACCTGCTGCCCCCCTCAGCCAACCCGATCTACGTCGTCGCCGGCGTGGGCGTGGGCTGGTTTTGGATCTTGTTCATCGCCGCCCCGGCGATCGCCGCGGCGGCGGCCGCACTGTGGTGGGCCATGCTGGCGTGGTCCAACCACCGCGCCCGCACCGGCCATCTGGGCCAGCTGCGTGCCGGACAGGCCTGGACCGGTGAGCAGTACCCCACGGTGCCGCTGATTGTGGGAGGCGCTGGTGTGACCCTGGCCCTGGCCGGGGCCCTGTTGCGCTGGGCCGGGCCCGCGGCGAGCACCCTGCCTGGTCGGCTGGTGGTCGTTGCGCTATTGGTCGCGGCCGGCTACGGGTTCACCCAATTCGCCTGGTGGGCGTACCTGCGCGGCACCATCACCCGCCAGATCAACAAGGTCACCTACCTGGCGTCGTTCACGCTGGGATGGACCGATGACCTGCGAGCTGGCCGCGTCAAGGTCATACGCTGCGCCTACCCGCGCCGGCAAAAAGCATTCCCCAAGGTGGTCAAGCTGCTCTACAGCCAGCATCCCCGAGCAGTCGGCGACGACCTCATCGCCGAAGTCGGCGCGGTGCTGCGCGAGGTCACCGGCCACACCTACACCCTTGAACATGAGGCGTTGACCCGCACACTGACCGCCACCCACACCGTGACCGTCGATGAGCACGACGCCGTCGACGACGCCGAAACGGTGCTCGCTCCGCTGGTCGCCTCCTGGTTTGATGCGGCAGCCCACATCGCCTCGGTGACCGTGGACACCCCAGCCCCGGTGACCGACGAGGCTGACGGGCAGGCCGCCAGCAGCCCGCCCGCCGATGTCGATGAGGAGCTGGCGCAACGAGCGGCCGCCACCGGCAACGACGCCATCGCCTCGCGGATCCGCGAATTCACCGTCGGCTTCGCCTACAACCTGAAGGTCAGCTCGGCCTATCGCCGCGGAGTCATCGAAGGCATGGTCTCTGATGCGCTCGGAGGATCCTGGGAAGCCGAATGGAGCATGGCCTCGCGGCGGGTGCGGTTCGTGCGCAGCCCCGGCCTTCCCGTCCTGGTCGACCCGCCGCTGCAATTCCCCACGGTCACCCGGGCGACCATCCGTTCCCTGTACAAGCACACGGTCATCCCGTTCGGCGTCGACGCCTACGGCAACACCATCAGCTGGGACTTCAAACAGTCCCCGCACATGCTCATCGCCGGCCAGACCTCCTCGGGCAAGACGTCGGCGCTGATGACAGTGGCCACGCAGTGCGCCCGGCGGGGTTTCAACGTGGTCGAAATCGACCCGAAGGGCTTCGACTCCCCAGGGATGCGGGATTGGCCGAACGTGTCGCTGGTGACCGCCGGTACCGACGAAGACGGCTTGGTCGGGCACACCGCCGCGCTGCGGTTCATCGCCGACACCATGCGCGATCGGCTCTCGCAGGTCAAGATCAATCCCAACCGCGCCGACGACTTCGACCCCATCATCGTGATCACCGACGAGTTCTCCAACCTGGTGGTGGCGTTGGCCGAGTTCTACGCGACGTACAAGACCAGCAAGGAAAAAGGAGCGCCGCCCACCACCAAAGACGTCGGGATCCTGCTGCGGACCGCGCGAGCAGTGGCCATCCATATGGCGATCGGCATCCAGCGTCCCGACACGATGTTCATCTCTGGTGAGGCGCGCGACAACACCGCGTTGCGGGTGGCGATGGGCCGCCTGCGATCCAAGGACGCGGCAATCATGATGTTCAACGACGCGGTCGCGGGCACCCGCATCCAACCGGGCATCAAGGGCCGCGGCACCGTGCAGCTGCCCGACGGCCGGTTCCGGGAGATGCAAGCGTTCTACACGCCGAAAATCCCGGCCACCGAGGAGCAGTGGGCGGCGTTGACAGACCACGAACGCGCCATCCTCACCGAGCTGCGCAACGTCGACAGCTTCTGGCCGCGCCGGGTGGTCGACAGTGCGCTGCGCGGCTACGACCCCGAGGACGAAGACCAGTCGCTGTCGTTCGCCGACATCCGCCAATCACCGATCGTGCTCGCCTCCGAACGTCCCGACCTGGACCCCCTGAGCGAGCAGTACGTGCGACCGTTGAGCGCGGTCCGCCAGGCCACCATGGACGACGAGCATGCCGACCTCGCGGGGATACCACACGGCCACGATGGGCAGGGCGCCACAGCGCCGGCGGCCGCGTCATTCGGGGCGCCCGTTGACGGCTTCGACGACGACTATTTACCGACCATCGAAGACGAATACGCTGCCGCGATCCCGGTCGCGGCCAACGAGATCACCCACGGTGATCTGGTGGACCTTTCCGTTGACGGTGTCGCAGACTGGAAGTACGTTCACGCCGAGCCTTACCTCACCGAAGATGCTGACGGTCTTGACCGGCTGGTGATCCCCTATCGGGACCTCGATGACGGTCACGACGCCGCCGACATCGAGGTCGATCCCTACGAGGTGATGCAGGCTCGCAAACTGCATATGCACTAGCGACAACGGAGGTGGGTATGGCGCCCAGGAAAAGGAAAAACGGCAGGGCTGCCGCGGAGGCCGCGTATGCCAACCTACTCAAAGACAACACCGCCCTCGTCGGTGATGTCGGAGAAACCTGGGACGCCTACGTGGCCCAGCTCCACGACGCGGCGGCGGCACGGGAGCGCTACGAAGAGGCGCGCGCCGCGGCGGTCAAAGGTGGTGCGGTCACCAACGATCAACTCGACCAAATGGGCTACAAGAAAACCGCCAAGTTGCCCACACCGCCGCCCAGAACCCCGGCCGGCCCCACCACGCAGAGCTCGCCGGGGTCCAAGCCGGATGCCCCCGCGGGGCGGCCCGAGCCATCTTCTGATTCACACACCAACGGTGTATCAGCCGAGCCGGCGTTGGCCTCGGTGGGCGCCGCCAACCGAGGGGAGTACTGATGAGTGCGATCGACGCGCTGGTCCAAGAGTCTCAGGAGCAGCACCGCCGCTACTACGACCTGTTCGGCCATAACCCGGTGCGTGGTGACGGGCTGCGTGAGGTCGGCGAACTGAGCCGGCAATGCGCCGAGCAGGCCCGCGAAATCCGTCAACAGGTCTTGGATTCGAACTTCTCCACGGCGGTGCTCGGCTAATGGGCGGTCACGGCGGCCCTTTCGCCCAGTCAACCGGTCATGATCACGTACCGCTGGACGGGTTCAACGGAAACGCCACCGGTGCCGGTGGTGCCGCGGACGGCAGTGCTGATGTCAACATCAACGGCGGCAACGCCATCGCGGGTAACTCCGCAGCCGAGGCCGCCGAGATCGCCGCAGTCCCCAATCCGCAATCACCCGAAGGCCAACGTCAGATCCTGGCGATCATCGAGAAATACCAGTCCAAAAGCGCTGGCACAGTTGAAGAATCGGCGGCCACCCAGCAGGCCAACGGCGAGGACGCCGCCAACGGCGGTCACCACCACCATGGAGACGACGACGGTAAAGACGACTCCAAAGGCGGTAGCGGCCTGATGGACATCTTGAGCCAATTGCTCGGCTCAGGGAGCTCAGGGCTGCAAGGCATGAACCCGTTGGGTCAGGGCATGAGCCCGTTCGGGCAAGGAATGGGCGGTGCTGGCGCCAACCCGTTCGGCGACCCCTACGGTGCGCAGCAGGCCGGTGCGACCAGCCCGGCCGCCAACCCCTTCGCCGACCCGCTGGCCTCGCCGAGCGCGCCGGCGGCCACCACCGTGGGAGCCACCTCAGACCCGTTCTCCAGCTCCCCCACCGGCGCCACCAACGCGACCCCGGCGGGCAGCAACCCCAACGCGGCCACCAACCCCTTCACCACCGCAGACAACCCCGGCGGACAAGGCGGTGGCGGCGGTGCGGGGGCTGTTCCGGCGACCGGCGGCGGCACCAAGCCAGGCGCGAGCGCGACGAACACCTCGGGTGTGGACCTGGATGCGTTTTCCGGCGGTGATGGCGGCGCTGTTCCCGCGGACCCGGCCACCAGCGCTACGGGCAGCAAGTAGTCCGGGCACAGCGCGCAGGTCATGGTGTCCACCGCCGTCAGTAGCGTCCCGGTCACCTCATGGTGGTACGGGCAAAGCCGAGCGCGCGACGTTGCGCGGCGCCTGGAATCGCTGTCGGGGCTCTCACCGGCACCGGGGCCCGCCGGGGTGATCACCGCCCGCCGCGACGAACTGACGGTGACCTTCGTCGAAGGGCTCAAAGCTCCCCTGCCCCAGCCGTGGCAGCCCGCCGGCCGCGAAGCCCGCATCGGTTGGGAAGCCGTCGACCCCGGGTACCCACCGGACCCCAACCATCCGGTTTACCTGGTGGTGTTCGGGACCACCGATGACGGTGGACTGGTGGGGTTGAACCTGGCCGCATTTCCCCGGCTGCGCGTCGAAGGAGATCCCGACACCGCTGCCGCATTGATCCGCCGCTGGGTGCTGGAACTGGTGGCTACCCATCCCGCCATCAGCATTGGGATCACCGACGACGTGTGGACGGGGCCATGGACCACCCGGGTGCAACCAGTGGCGCCGGGGTCTGTTCCCGGCGTCGACGTGCTGGTGTGTGGTCCCGGGCTGACCTATGCCGAACGCGCCCAGATCGTGGCCGCGGCGACCAGCCCGATCCTGATTGACCTCGGTCAAGACGCGGCGATGTCGAGCACCTGGGTGATCAACTGTGGTCCCGATCGGCTCGGGCAGATCAGTCGCGGCTCCTCGTCGCGGCCGATGACGGCCACACTGATCGTTCCCAGCGCCGAGGTCGTCGAGCGCTGCGCCGAACTGCTGACCGACCAGCCTGAGCATCCGGTCGCCACCCCTGAAGCGGTGCCGGCCGAACGCGGCGCCGCCGCCGGCGCAGTGCACTGGGATGACTCGGCCCTCGATACGACCGGCCTCGACGAGGACAGCCCGACCACTGGGACTGCAGGCCTTGCCGACAGCGCGCCCCGGCCTGAACCCGCGCCTGGCGAGCAGGGCCCGATCGACTTCTTCGCCCCCGGGAACGCAACCTCGACGCCCGCGGCGCCGACGTTCCTGGTCGCCGACCACCCCGATGACAGCCAAGCCGCCCAACGCGCCCCCGTTGCGGCACCCGCAGACGAGCACCACGCTCCGGGCCCGGCCCCGCACGCTGCACAAGCCGACCTGCCGGCAGCTGCACTGCCTGTTGCCGCGGCGACCGAAAGCCGGCAACAGACCGATGGGCCAGCGCCGGTGATCGCGCCGATGTGGAACCGCATCCTTGGCCAGGTAGTACTGCAACCACCGCACAGCACCCAAGAGCCCGGGCCCCGGGAAAAGCGGCTCAACGAACTCACCGTGTTCCTTCAGCACCGCCCCTGGGCCAGGGCCGATGACATCATCGCCTGTGTCTACGGCGGGGCGGCCTCAGAAAAAACGGTGACCCAGCAGCTCTCCTTGCTGCGCGCACGGCTGGGAGTCGTGCGCCCCGGTGGGCCAAAAGCGTTGCCGCCCATGAGCGATGGTGGCTATCACCTCGACAACGCGGTGCGCTCAGACTGGATGGAATTCGAGCGGCTGGTGGAAATCCTCGTCGAGACCACCCCCACCCCGAACCTGATCGCAGCGATGGATCTGGTCACCGGGCCGCCGCTGAGCAGAATCCCGCCGAAAGAATGGGCCTGGACCAAAGACTTGCGCGAAGAGTTACGTGACCGAGTTCCCGCAGCTGCGGTGGCCCTGGCGCGCCGGCACCACGACGCCAAGCGGTTCGGGGCCGCGGTCGAAGTCGCGCGCAAAGGCTTGTGGTATGACAGCGTTCGACAGGACCTGTGGCAGGTCGCGCTGGCGGCGGCTCTCGAGGGCCACGACAAGGACGCGTTCCGCGCATTGCGCGGACAGTTCCTCGCGACCGTCGCCGGACCCGATCGGGATCCGGTGGTCTTCGATCTCACGCGACAGGCAGGATAAAGGGGCCGCCATGCATTCCATCACTGTGACGCAATTCAAGGACGACGACGACGAGGTCATCACCACTGCCGAGACCGACCCGGCTGCCTTGTCGGTGTCGGTGTGCACCACCGGCGCGATCGTCGATGTCGACGCTGCCGTCAAGACGCTGCGTCCGCTGGGTGTCGAGGGATTCACCGAGTTGTTCCTGGCCTGCGCGCAGGCGGCGTTCGCCCACCGCTACGACCCACTGTTGTCCGAGTAGCGGCAGGGTCGTCATGGGCTTGGATATCGACACCAGTGGACTGCGCCGCGCCGGCGAACTGGTTCACGCCGCCGGTGAGGTCTTACACCAGCAGTTAGACGCCGACGCGCCGCCCTGCGGGGACGATGAAGTGTCCAAGGCCCTGATGGACAACCTCAACGCCTGGCAACGCTGGCTGGTCGCGCACCTCAAAGCCGGTGCCCAGCAAGCATTTAGCGCCGCGGCCGGTATCCACAACGCGGCCGGCGGATTCGACACCCACGACGCTGCGGCCGCGGCGGCCTACGGCGGCGCCGGCGGCCACGCACCAGTGGCCACGCCGGCTGCCGCCCACAGCGGACCGGGCGCGGCGGGCGCTGCACCTACCGGGCCCCCGGCCAACTCACCCGTGCCGGACATCAGCGGCCGCGACGGTGAGAAGCTCGCCCTGGCGCTGCACTCCGGCGCCGGGCCCGCGCCGGCTTTGGCCAAAGCCGCGCAGTGGGAAGGCGTGGCCGCCCAAGCAGTGACCGCGCATACCGCACTCACCGGGGCCCGAACCCAGCTGCTCGCCTCCGGTCACGCCGCGCTGAGCGCACCGCTGGTGACACGGCTGGACCGGGCCATCGGCTGGACTCAGCAGGTCGCCACCCACGCCAGCGCACTGGCCAACGGCTACAGCACCGCCGCCGGCGCCCACACCACCGCCACGACCGCAGTCGGCCACCCCACGGTGTGGCGCACCACGAAAACGAACTTGGCCGAGGCACGCGCGGACCCGTTCGGGGCGCCTCGAGCGCAGGCCTACCAAGCCCAGTTGACCGGGATGCAGCACACCGCCAGAGTCACGTTGACCGGCTATACCACCACCGGAACCGCGGCCAGCACACCGCCGAGCACACTTCCCCCCGGTCCCGGAT
>NZ_MVHG01000091.1 GCF_002086125.1 Mycobacterium arosiense ATCC BAA-1401 = DSM 45069 | reverse complement strand
ATCCGCGACCTGGACCTGCTGCGCCCGATCTACGCGCAGACCGCCGCCTACGGGCACTTCGGCCGCACCGACGTCGAGCTGCCGTGGGAACAGCTGAACAAAGTCGACGACCTCAAGCGCGCGATCTAGGAGCCGGCAACCGACTAACCGGTGAACCGGTAGTCGTCCAGATTGAACCGCCGGCTGCGCCAGTACACCTCCGGGGTGGTGCCCGGGCGCAGCGGCACGTCGCCGTTCTTGTCGAAGTAGTAGCTGTTGGCCAGTCGGCAGCTGTCCTGCCAGAAGATCTGGCGGGGACGTCGGCGCATCATCTCGGCGAAGTAGCGGTCGTTGGCTTCCTCGGTGACCTCGACGCGGGTGGCGCCGACGCGCTTGGCCCGCTTGAGGCACCGCACGATGTGATGGGTCTGCGCCTCGATGAGCGCGAAATACGAAGAGCCGACGTAACCGTACGGGCCGAACACCGTGAACAGGTTGGGGAAATCGGGCACGGTGACGCCCTCGTAGGCCTGCAACCGGTGCTCGTCCCAGAACCGGCTCAACGACTTTCCGCCGCTTCCGGTCACCGCGAAGGTGGGCACGTTGTCCGGGTCCATCACCTTGAAGCCGGTGGCCAGGATCAGCACGTCGATCTCATGGTTCTCGCCGTCGATGGTGGCCACCGCGCCGGGGGTGATCTTGTCGATCGGCTCGGTGACCAAGCGCACGTTGTCGCGGTTGAACGTGGCCAGGTAACCATTGTGGAAACCGGGACGCTTGCAGCCGACCGCGTACTTCGGGGTCAGCTGTTCCCGGACGGCCGGATCCCTAACCTGTTGGCGCAGATAGGATTTCCCCAGCGAGGCCATCCGCGTGGCCAGCGGGAAAACCGTGAAGTAGTGCGCCGAGATGGGAAAGGTGAGCTCGACGTAAGCCTGGCTGAGCAGGCGCTGCAGGAATTTGCCGCCGGGAATCCGCATCGCCCAGCGCGCCGGCGCGGGCAGCGGCACGTCGAGCTTCGGGAAACACCAGATCGGGGTGCGCTGAAAGACGGTGAGCGACGACACGATTGGCGCGATCTCGGGAATCACCTGCACGGCCGAGGCGCCGGTGCCGATCACCGCGACGCGCTTGCCGCGTAGGTCCTGGCTGTGGTCCCACCGGGCGGTGTGCATGGTGATGCCGCCGAACGAGTCCACCCCGGCGATGTCGGGCAGGTTCGGCACCGTCAGCACGCCGCAGGCGCTGATCAGGAACCGCGCGGTGATTTCACCCGCCGGGTCGGTCTGCACCCGCCACAGGCGGCGCTCGTCGTCGAAGTCGGCGGTCTGCACCTTGGTGTTGAACCGGATTCGCGACCGGAGGCCGTACTTGTCGGCGCAGTGTTCGGCGTAGGCCTTGAGCTCACGCCCCGGCGCGTAGGTGCGCGTCCAGTGCCGGCTCTGCTCGAAGGAGAACTGGTAGGAGAACGACGGGATATCTACGGCGATACCGGGATAGGTGTTCCAGTGCCAGGTGCCGCCGACCCCGTCGCCGGCCTCGATCACCAGGTAATCGGGCAGACCGGCCCGGTCGAGGTTGATGGCCGCACCGATGCCGGAGAACCCGGCGCCGATGATCAGCGCGTGATAGTCGGGGGCCTCGTCTTCGTGCGGAACCATCGTTGCCTGCCTAGGGGTGCAGTGCCTTATGGAGCGCCGTCAGGCCGCGTTCGGTGGCCTCGGCGGCGGCGGGTATCGCCAAGGCGAAGCTGACGAATCCGTGTACCAGGGTGGGCTCGTTGGCCAGCTCGACCGGCACGCCCGCGGCGCCCAGCAGCTCGGCGTAACGGGCCCCGTCATCACGCAGGGGATCGTGTTCGGCGGTGGCGATGTAGGCGGGCGCCAGCCCGGACAGATCCGCGGCGTTTGCCGGAGCCATGGTGGTGGGCAGCGCCTTCGGGTCGGTGAGATCGAGATCGGGCACATACCAGGACAGGAACGCGTCGATGACGTCCCGGTTCAGGATCGGCGCCTCGGCGTTGTCGGTGTACGACGGCAGGGACAGGTCCGCGGTGACCGTGGGGTACCACAACAACTGGAAGCGCAGCGCCGGCCCGCCGTTGTCGCGGGCCAACAGCGCGGTCACCGCGGCGAGGTTGCCGCCCGCCGAGTCACCGGCCACGGCGATGGTTTTCGGGTCGCCGCCCAGCTCGGCCGCGTGCTCGCCGACCCATTGCAGGGCCGCCCAGCAGTCGTCCACGCCGGCCGGGAACGGATGCTCCGGGGCCAGCCGGTAGCCGACGGACACCACGATGGCCTCGGCGCCGACGGTGTGCGCGCGGGCGACCGGGTCGTGGGTGTCCAGGTCGCCCAGGCAGAACCCGCCGCCGTGGTAGAACACGACCACCGGCAGCGGGCGCAGTTCGCTGTCGGGCCAGTAGATGCGCACCGGGAGGTCGGTGCGTCCGCCGTGGGCGATGGTGCGATCCTCGATCCGCAGGTCCGGCAGCATCTTCGGCGGGACCTTGAGCAGCTTGAGCCGCTGGCGGGCGACCTCGACGCCGTCGGCCTCGCGAAACGTCATCGGATAGGCGTCGAGCAACGCCTTGAACGTCGGATCGATCCCGGGCCGGTCGATGGTCGGCTCGCTCATGCGTTTACCGTACGCCGCGTTTTCACCGGTGCAGGGCGGTTCGCAGCGCCGCCAGCCCGGCCTCGAGCGCCGCGGTGGCCGCGGGCACCACGCCGGCATACCCCAGGTAGCCGTGCACCAGGGTCTCGGCGTTGTGCACCTCGGCGGCCACGCCGGCGGCGGCCAGCAGCTCGCCGTACCGAATGCCGTCGTCGCGCAGCGGGTCATACCCGGCGACGGCGATGTAGGCGCGAGCCAGGTTGCTCAAATCCTTCGCGCGACCCGGCGCCATGCCGGGCGGCGGATTCGACATATCGACTTCGCCCGCGTACCAACGGGAGAACTCCGCGACGGCGCGGGTGTCCAGGATCGGCGCGGTGGCGTTTTCGGCGAACGACGGCAGCGACGCGTCCCACATGGTCGACGGGTACCACAACAGCTGGAACACGATCGGCGGGGCGCCGTTGTCCCGCGCCCGCTGTGCCACCGCGGCGGAGATGGTGCCGCCGGCCGAATCTCCGGCGACGGCGATCCGGCCCGCGTCACCGTGCAGTGCGGCGGCGTTCTCCGCGACCCAAAGCGTTGCGGCCCAAGCGTCTTCGACGGCGGCGGGGTAGGGATGCTCGGGGGCCAGCCGGTAATCGACGGACACCACGATGGCGTCGGCGCCGACCGCATGCTGACGCGCCGTGCCGTCGTGGGTGTCGAGGTCGCCGATGACGAACCCGCCGCCGTGGAAATACACGACCACCGGGGCGGCGTCGCCCTCCGAGCGTTCAGCGGGATGGCTTGGCGGCCAATAGATCCGGATCGCGATCGAACCCGCGGGCCCGGGAATCGTGCGATCCTCGACCCGCAGCTCGGGATGCAGCGGCCGGCGCGGCAGGTCGCGGAACCGCTGGCGGGCCGCGTCGACGCCGTCCTCAGTTGATAGCCGGAAGGGAACCGCATCCAGTACCTTCTGCAGGATGGGGTCGATAGCGGGTTTCTCGTCGGCTGTGTTATCCAAGCTGGGCATGGACGTACCGTACGCACCTCGTCTGGTGGCCGGCGCCTGGGTGGTGGCCGGCTGGGCGGCCCTCGGCTACGGCATCTACCTGACCGTGCTGGCGCTGCGCTCGCCGCCGGGAATCGACCTGACCGGACACTGGGTGTTGCAGCCGGCGTTCAAGGCCTCGATGGCGTTGCTGCTCACGCTGGCCGCGGTGGGGCACGCCGTCGTCCGCGAGCGGCGGTGGCTGATGCCGGCCCTGCTGCTGTCCGGCGTCGGCGACTGGGTGCTGGCGATCCCGTGGTGGACGCTGTCCTTCGTGGTGGGCCTGGCTGCATTCCTGTTGGCGCACTTGTGTTTTGTGGCCGCGCTGCTGCCGCTGGTGCCGGCGTTCTCCGGGGCGTCGAAGGATGCGCGGCCATCGACGGTGCGCATCGTTGCGGTGGTGCTCATGTGTGGGGTGTCGATCGCGCTGCTGGCCTGGTTCTGGCCCCACCTGGGGGCGGAGAAGTTGACGCTTCCGGTGGCGGTCTACATCGTGGTGCTGACCGCGATGGTGTGCACGGCCCTGCTGGCGAAGCTGCCGACGATCTGGACGGCGGTGGGCGCGGTCTGTTTCGCGGCCTCGGATTCGATGATCGCCATCGGCCGCTTCATCTTGGGTAATGAGGCGCTGGCCGTGCCGATCTGGTGGTCGTACGCGGCGGCCCAGATCCTGATCACGGCCGGATTCTTCTTCGGCCGCGAGCTTCCCGTGGACGCCGCCGGGGACGCCGCGGCGCCCGCCGAGAGCTGATTGTCGCCGGTGCCCGGGTGTGCTGCGGACTCCGACGGTAAGACATTGAACGACAACATGATTCGCGGCCCGGGGGTGCGGTGAGCCGCGGCGCGCGCACGCCCGTCGAGGTGGAGCCCATCGCCCGGGTGCTGCCGATGCTGTCGGTGCCGCATCTGGATCGCGAATTCGACTACCTGGTGTCGGCCGAGCAGTCCGACGACGCCCAGCCCGGCGTGCGGGTGCGGGTGCGTTTCCACGGCCGCCTGGTCGACGGGTTCGTGCTGGAGCGCCGCAACGACACCGACCACCCCGGCGAGCTGGGCTGGCTGGATCGCGTCGTGTCGGCCGAACCGGTGCTCACCCCGGAAATCCGCCGGCTGGTCGATGCGGTCGCCGCGCATTACGCCGGCACCCGGCCCGACGTGCTGCGCCTGGCCGTGCCGCCCCGGCACGCCCGCGTGGAGCGGGAACCCCTGGTGAGCCGGGATGCGGCCATCCCGGAGCCCGTCGACCCGTCCGGCTGGGACGGTTATGGCCGGGGAGCTCAGTTCCTGGCCGCCCTGGCCGAGTCGCGGGCCGCGCGGGCCGTCTGGCAGGCGCTGCCGGGCGAGTCGTGGACGGACCGGTTCACCGAGGCCGCCGCGCAAACGGTGCGCACCGGTCGCTCGGCGCTGGCGCTCGTGCCCGACCAGCGCGACCTGGACGCGCTGTGGCAGGCCGCGACGGCGCGGATCGACGAGGGCAGCGTGGTCACCCTGTCGGCCGGCCTGGGCCCGGCGGCGCGGTACCGGCGGTGGTTGGCGGCGCTGCGCGGCACCGCGCGGCTGGTGATCGGCACCCGCAGCGCGGTTTTCGCGCCGCTGAGCGACCTGGGGCTGGTGATGGTGTGGGCCGACGCCGACGACAGCCTGGCCGAGCCGCGGGCACCGTATCCGCATGCCCGCGAGGTGGCGATGCTGCGCGCGCATCAGGCCCGGTGCGCGGCGCTGATCGGCGGCTACGCGCGCACCGCCGAAGCCCACGCGCTGGTGCGCAGCGGCTGGGCGCACGACATCGTCGCGGCGCGGCCGATGGTGCGCGCCCGCACGCCACGGGTGATCGCCCTCGACGACACCGGTTACGCCGACGAGCGCGACCCGGCGGCGCGCACGGCGCGCATCCCGTCCATCGCGCTGCGCGCCGCCCGCTCGGCGCTGCACGCCGGGGCGCCGGTGCTGGTGCAGGTGCCGCGACGGGGGTACGTCCCGTCGCTGGCCTGCGCGCGGTGCCGCACCATCGCGCGGTGCCGGCACTGCACGGGGCCGCTCTCACTGGCCGGGCCGTGGCAGGAGGGCGGCGCCGCGCTGCTGTGCCGTTGGTGCGGTCGTGTCGACCCGACCCGGCGGTGCGCGCGCTGCGGGTCGGATGCGGTGCGCGCCGTCGTCGTCGGGGCGCGGCGCACCGCCGAAGAGCTCGGGCGCGCGTTCCCGGGCACGGCGGTGATCACGTCGTCGGGTGATGGCGTGGTGCCCGAGGTCACGGCCGGTCCGGCGCTGGTGGTGGCCACCCCGGGTGCCGAGCCGCAGGCGTGCGGTGGTTACGGGGCGGCGCTGCTGCTGGACACCTGGGCGCTGCTGGGCCGGCAAGACCTGCGGGCGGCCGAGGATGCGCTGTGGCGCTGGATGAGCGCGGCCGCGCTGGTGCGTGCCCGCGGCGACGGCGGCGTGGTGATGGTGGTCGCCGATTCATCGCTGCCCACGGTGCAATCGTTGATCCGCTGGGATCCGGTGGGGCATGCGGACGCGGAGGTGACCGCGCGTGCCGAGGTGGGTCTGCCGCCCGGCGTGCACATCGCGACCATCGACGGGACGCCCGGCGCGGTCACCGCGCTGCTCGACGAGGCCCGGCTGACCGATCCCGAGACCATCCACGCGGATTTGCTTGGGCCCGTGGATCTTCCGCCCGGCGTGCGCCGCCCCGCCGGGACCCCGACCGGCGCGCCGGTGACCAGGATGCTGGTGCGCGTGCCCCGTCAGCAGGGGCTGGCGCTGGCGGCGGCGCTGCGCCGCGGCGTCAGTGTGCTCAGTGCCCGGCAGACCCATGAGCCGGCTCGCGTGCAGATCGACCCTCTGCACATCGGGTAACCTTCATGAATTGTTACCTTGGGCGACAATATGTGCGTGCAATAATTCCTTTTTACCACATTGGAAGGTTGCTACACTTTCTCATTCTTGGCCGCCGAGATGCCGGAACCATCCGGGGAGGGGCGATATGACAGCGGACGACACCGCCGTTGACGAGTCACTGGACGTCATCACCGATGCTCTGCTAACGGCCTCCCGTTTGCTGATCGCGATCTCGGCGCGCTCCGTGGGGCAGGTCGACGAGACCATCACCATCGCGCAGTTCCGCACGCTGGTGATCCTGTCCAATCGCGGCCCGGTCAACCTCGCCACGCTCGCCGGCCTGTTGGGCGTGCAACCGTCGGCCACCGGCCGGATGGTGGACCGGTTGGTCGCCGCCGGACTGATCGACCGCCTGCCCCACCCGACCTCGCGGCGTGAGCTGCTCGCCGCGCTCACCACGCGCGGCCGCGACGTGGTCCACCAGGTGACCGCGCACCGGCGCGCGGAGATCGCGACCATCGTGGCGAAGATGCCGCCCCCGGAGCGACACGGGCTGGTTCGGGCGCTGACGGCCTTCACCGCGGCCGGCGGCGAGCCGGACGTCCACCTGGACGCCGATGTCGACGTGTAGCCGACGTGCGGATCGGCGCCATCGGGCCTAGCCGGCCCGCTTTTCGGCGGTCACCAGCAGATACTCCCAGCCCATGGTGCCGTCGGTCAGGTGGTCTTGCGCGAGTTCGATGAGCTGGGCGTCGAGCTCGGCGGCCAGCACGCGGTTGTGGCCGATGTTCGCGTACGCCTCGATCGTCGGGCCGTAGTGCTGCTTGAAGTACGCGTGCACGGCCTCGGCGCTGTCAAATCGGTTGACCGCCAACATGCCTCGCGTCGTGGCGAGGTCGCTGATCTGGTCACCGAGCAGTGCGGCGACGTAGCCGGGGCGCCCCCAGAGCGCCGCGGGTGGCGCCGGGTGAGACAGGCTCGGCCGGTAGGGCCGAATGGTGGCGAGCATCCGGCCGAAGAATCCTTCGGGTGTCCAGCTGATCACGCCGATGGTGCCGCCCGGGCGGCAGACCCGGACCAGCTCGCTGGCGGCGCGCTGCTGGTCGGGCGCGAACTGCACGCCGATCGCCGACATGACCACGTCGAACTCGCCGTCGCCGAACGGGAGCGCCTGTGCGTTGGCTTCCCGGTAGTCAAGCGTCAGGCCCCGCGCCGCGGCCCTGGCCTGCGACCGTTGCAGCAGCTCGGGGGTGAGGTCGGTGGATACGACGGTGGCGCCGGTCGCGGCCGCGGGCAGCGAGATGTTGCCCGAGCCGGCGGCGACGTCGAGAACCCGCGTGCCCGGCCCGGTGCCGATCGCCTTGACCAGGGCGGGGCCGAGCGGGGCCATAACCTCCTCGGCCATCAGCGCGTAGTCGCCCAGGGCCCATACCGTGCGATGCGTTGCGGCCACCGAGGCATCGCTGATCGAAGTGTCGAGGGTCATCTAGACCTCCTTGGGAGGTGAAGGGATTTGTCTTTCGACCTCGTTGTCGACGGATGTCGGCTGCGCGGCTCACGCCGGGAGACAGTGACTCCTAGAAATAGTAGCCATAAGCAATAGTGTACGCACACACCTTCCGCCGGCGGGTCCGGCCCGCGGCCCCCGCTTTCTAGACTGACCCGGTGCGCCTTGTCTTCGCCGGAACCCCCGAACCCGCGCTCCCCGCATTGCGCCGCCTCATCGACTCGCCGCGTCACGAGGTGGTCGCGGTACTGACCCGTCCGGACGCCGCGGTGGGGCGGCGCGGCAAGCCGGAGCCGTCGCCGGTGGCGCGCGAGGCGCTCGAGCTCGGCATTCCGGTGTTGCGGCCGTCGCGGCCGAATTCCGACGAATTCGTCGGCGAGCTGGCGCGGTTGGCCCCGGACTGCTGTGCGGTGGTGGCCTACGGCGCGCTGCTGCGCGACGGCCTGCTCGCGGTGCCCCCGAAGGGCTGGATCAACCTGCACTTCTCGCTGTTGCCCGCCTGGCGCGGCGCCGCGCCGGTGCAGGCGGCCATCGCCGCGGGGGACAGCATCACCGGGGCGTCGACGTTCGAGATCGAGCCGAACCTGGACTCCGGCCCGATCTATGGAGTCGTGACCGAGACGATCCGGCCGACCGACACCGCAGGGGATGTGCTTGAGCGACTGGCTGTTTCGGGCGCGGATCTGTTGTCGGCCACCCTGGACGGCATCGCCGACGCGACCCTGACGGCGGTGCCGCAACCCACCGAAGGGGTCAGCTTCGCGCCGAAGATCACCGTCGAGCAGGCTCGGGTGCGCTGGGACCTGCCGGCCCAGGTCATCGATCGCCGCATCCGTGCCGTCACCCCCAGCCCCGGGGCCTGGACGTTGCTCGGTGACCTGCGCATCAAACTGGGCCCGGTGCAGACTGCCGAGTCGTCCGCGACGCCCGGCCCGCCAGATCCGTTGTCGCCCGGCGCCATTCACGTGGACCGCAGGAGCGTCTGGGTCGGCACGGGTTCGGATCCGGTGCGGTTGGGCCAAATTCAGCCGCCCGGAAAGAAATTCATGAATGCGGTCGATTGGGCGCGCGGTGCGCGGCTGGGCGCGGGCGTGCGGGCGACATGACCACCGGCCGCGACAGACCTCGGCGTGGGCGGCCGGAGCGCAGGCCGGCGCCCCAGCAGCGCGCCCGCCGACCCCGACAGCGGGGCCGCAGGCCGCCGCGCCGGCCGCTGGACCCGGCGCGCGCCGCCGCGTTCGACGTGCTTCGAGCGGTCAGCGAGCGCGACGCGTACGCCAACCTCACCCTGCCCGCGCTGCTGCGCGACCGCGGCATCACCGGCCGGGACGCCGCTTTCGCCACGGAACTGACCTACGGCACCTGCCGCAGCCGGGGCCTGCTCGACGCCGTCATCGGCGCGGCGGCGGGACGCTCGCCGCAGGCCATCGACCCGGTGCTGCTCGACCTGCTGCGCCTCGGCGCGTATCAACTGCTGCGCACCCGGGTCGACGCGCACGCGGCGGTGTCCACCACCGTCGAGCAGGCGGGAATCGAATTCGACTCGGCGCGAGCGGGTTTCGTCAACGGGGTGTTGCGCACCATCTCGGGGCGTGACGAGCGTTCCTGGGTCGGCGAGCTGGCCCCCGACCCGGCACGAGATCCGATCGGGCATGCCGCGTTCGTGCATGCGCACCCCCGGTGGATCGCCCAGGCGTTCGCCGACGCGTTGGGCGCCGCCGCGACCGAACTCGACGCGGCGCTGGCCAGCGACGACGAAAGGCCTCAGGTGCATCTGGCCGCCCGCGCCGGCGCGCTTTGCGCCGCCGAACTGGCCGAGGCGGTGGGCGGCACCGTCGGCCGTTATTCGCCGTACGCGGTGTACCTGACGGGTGGCGATCCCGGGCGGCTGGCGCCGGTGCGCGACGGCGCCGCGCTGGTCCAGGACGAGGGCAGCCAGCTGGTGGCCCGGGCCCTGACGCTGGCCCCGGTGGACGGTGATGGCGGCCGGTGGCTGGACCTGTGCGCCGGCCCGGGCGGCAAGACGGCGCTGCTGGCTGGGCTCGGCGCGCCCTCGGGAGCCCGCATCACCGCGGTGGAGCCGGCCCCGCGGCGCGCCGATCTGGTGGTCGAGAACACTCGCGGTCTACCGGTCGACGTGCTGCGGGTCGACGGGCGGCACACCGGTCTGGAGCCGACCTTCGACCGCGTGCTCGTCGACGCCCCCTGCACCGGTCTGGGGGCGCTGCGCCGCCGACCGGAGGCGCGGTGGCGGCGTCAGCCCGCCGACGTGCCGACGCTCACCAAGCTGCAAAGCGAGCTGCTGGGCGCCGCGATCGCGCTGACCCGCCCCGGCGGTGTGGTGCTCTACGCCACCTGCTCGCCGCACCTGGCCGAAACCGTCGGCGTGGTCACCGACGCGCTGCGCCGCCACCCGGTGAGCGCGCTGGACACCAGGCCGTTGTTCGAGCCGGTCGCCGACCTGGGGGACGGGCCGCATGTCCAGCTCTGGCCGCACCGGCACGGCACGGATGCGATGTTCGCGGCCGCGCTGCGCCGCGAAGCGGGGTAGCAAGGACGCGACACAAACGGCCCGGCCGCGCCGGATGTGAAGCGGTCCGCGCGGCTCAGTAGTCTGGCGCTCATGCCTCGCAACATCGCGGGACCTTTGATCGCGCCGTCGATCCTTTCCGCTGACTTCTCCCGGCTCGCCGACGAAGCCGCCGCCGTGACCGGCGCCGACTGGTTGCACGTCGACGTGATGGACAACCACTTCGTGCCGAACCTGACCATCGGGTTGCCGGTGGTCGAGAGCCTGCTGGCGGTCACCACCATCCCGATGGACTGCCATCTGATGATCGAGGACCCGGATCGCTGGGCGCCTCCCTACGCCGAGGCGGGGGCGTACAACGTCACTTTCCACGCCGAAGCCACCCACAATCCGGTCGGCGTGGCCCGCGACATCCGCGCCGCCGGCGCCAAGGCGGGGATCAGCGTGAAGCCGGGGACCCCGTTGGAGCCCTACCTGGAGATCCTGCCGCAGTTCGACACCTTGCTGATCATGTCGGTGGAGCCCGGTTTCGGCGGCCAGGACTTCATCCCCGAGGTGCTGAGCAAGGTCCGCACCGCGCGCAAGCTCATCGAGGCGGGGGAGTTGACGATCCTCGTCGAGATCGACGGCGGCATCAACGCGGACACCATCGAGCAAGCCGCCGAGGCCGGCGTCGACTGCTTCGTCGCCGGGTCGGCCGTGTACGGCGCCGAGGATCCGGAGGCCGCGATAGACGCCCTGCGGCGACAGGCCGCCGGCGCCTCCCCGCGCCTGCGTCGATGACGGCGCCGGCGGGCGAGGGACTGGACGCCGCAATGCGTTTGGCGATCGACCAGTCCAATCAGGTCAAGGGGACCACGTATCCGAACCCGCCCGTGGGGGCGGTCATTTTGGACGCCCGCGGTGAGGTCGTCGGCGTAGGGGCCACCGAGCCGGCCGGTGGCGATCACGCCGAGATCCTGGCGCTGCGGCGGGCCGGCGATCTGGCGGCCGGCGGTACCGTCGTGGTCACCCTCGAGCCGTGCAACCACTACGGCAAAACCCCGCCCTGCGTGAACGCCCTACTGGACGCGAAGGTGGGGACTGTGGTGTATGCCGTCGCCGACCCGAACCCGCAGGCCGCCGGCGGCTCGGCTCGGCTCGAGGAGGCGGGCGTGACGGTGGGCTCCGGCGTGCTGGCCGACGAGGTGACCGGCGGCCCGCTGCGTGAGTGGCTGCACAAGCAACGCACCGGGCTGCCGCACCTGACCTGGAAATACGCCAGCAGCGTCGACGGCCGCAGCGCCGCCGCGGACGGGTCCAGCCAATGGATCTCCAGCGAGGCCTCACGGCTGGACCTGCATCGCCGCCGCGCGGCCGCCGACGCGATCGTGGTGGGCACCGGCACCGTGCTGGCCGATGACCCGGCGTTGACCGCCCGGCTGCCCGACGGCTCTCTGGCCGACCGGCAACCGCTGCGGGTGGTCGTGGGGATGCGTGAAATACCCTCGGAGGCAAAGGTTCTCAACGACGATTCGCGGACCATGCTGATCCGCACGCACGACCCCATGGAGGTGCTCAAGGCCGTCGCGGACCGCACCGACGTCCTACTGGAGGGCGGCCCGACCCTGGCCGGCGCCTTCCTGCGGGCCGGGGTGGTGAACAGGATCCTGGCCTACGTCGCGCCGACCCTGCTGGGCGGTCCGGTCACCGCGGTCGACGACGTGGGAGTGACCACGATCGCGCGGGCGCTGCGCTGGCATTTCGACGGCATCGAGCGGGTGGGGCCCGACGTGGTGCTCAGTCTGGTGCCGCGCAGCGGCTAGCGCTCTCCCAACGAGACCGCTTGCGGCTCAAGAGTTTCCGGCTCCTCGGCGTGCTCCTTGCGGCCGCCGATCAGCAAACCCAGCAGCGCTCCCGCGATACAGATCGCGACGGTGGCCAAGAAGATGTCGCCGTACATCTGGGCGAAGGCCTTCAGGTACATGGTGCCCTGTGCGGCGATGCGCTCCAGCAACGTGGCGTTGGGCGGGATCGCGGCCGTCAGGCTTGCCACGATCTGGTTGAACCGGTACAGGCCCCACGCGCTGAGTGCGGCCACACCGATCAGCATGCCTGTCATCCGGGCCACCACCACGGCCGCCGAGGCGATGCCGTGTTGGGCCGACGGCACAACGCGCAGCGCGGCGGAGGTCAGCGGTCCGATCACCAGGCCCAGGCCCACCCCGGCGACCAGCAGGTCGGCGTGCAGCGCGGGTACGCTGAACACGCCGAAGACGTTGTGCTTCTGGCTCATGACGTCCTGGCGCCAGAAGTGAATCAGCCAGTAGCCGTAGGCCGCGATGAGCAGTCCGATGAAGGTCATGATCCGGTCACCGATCCGGGTGGCGATCCACCCGCCCAGCACCGCCCCGATCGGCAGCGCGATCAGGAACCACAGCAGCAAGCCGGCGGCCTGAGTCTGGCTTTGGCCCAGCACGCCCTGGCCGAACAGCTCGACGTCCACCAGCGTCACCATCAGCGCCGCACCGGCGAACAGCGAGGCGCCCAGCGCGGCCAGGAACGGGCGGAAGTGCACGCCCGCCGGCTCGATCAGCCGGGTGCGCGCGAAGCGCTCCCAGATTCCGAACAGCGCGGCGACCACGGCCGCGCCGATGACCAGCGGCAACCCGTAGCTGGGCAGGATCTGCTTGCCGTCGGGTTGCGGGTTGTACAGGCCGATCACGGCGAGGCCCAGGGCGACCGCCAGCAGCACACCGCCGACCAGGTCGACCCTTTCGGGCTCCTCCACCCGCTCGTGCGACGGCAGGCTGAACTGGATCATCACCATCGCGATCAGCGTCAGCGGGACGTTGATCCAGAAGACGTAGCGCCAGTCGTGAAACAGAAAGACGATGAAGATCCCGTACAGCGGCCCGAGCACGCTGCCGAGCTCCTGCGCGGCGCCGATGCCGCCAAGCACGCCGGCGCGGTTGCGCTGCGCCCACAGGTCGGCGCCCAGGGCGAGGGTGACCGGCAGCAGCGCGCCGCTGGCCACGCCCTGGATGGTGCGGCCGCCGACCAGCAGGTGGAAATCGCCCCAGTGACCGGCCAGCGCGGTGACCACCGAGCCGACCATGAACAGCGCCAGGCTGACCTGCAGCACGAGCTTGCGCCCGAACCGGTCGGAGGCCCGGCCCAGCAGCGGCATGGCGGCGATGTAGCCCAGCAGGTACATCGTGATGATCCAGGTGATGCGCTGCAGCTGGTTAATCGGGATGTGAACGTCGGTCATGATGTCGCGCATGATCGTCACGACGACATAGGCATCCAGGGCGCCGAGCAGGACCGCCAGGCTGCCCGCGCTGATCGCTACGCGGCGCCCGGTCTGGTGCCCGGTCGGGGCTTTGGTCTCCGCGGTCACGAGCTCACCGGGGGCTTGGTGACCTGAACCTGCTCGCCCCAGTTGGACAGGGTGATCTGGGCGGAGTTGCCCGAGCTCTTCTGCAGGTTGGCTTGGACCAGCTGGTGCTCACCGGACTCCTGGATCCACACCGTGCTGGGCACCCGTTGGGTCGCGTTGAACTGCGGCACGATTTTGTTCACCGCGTCGGCCGAGACGTTGCCGCTGATGCGAATGGTGTTCTGTCCGTTGATGTTCTCGCGGCCCTCGGACTTGGCGTCGCTGAAGTTCGCCAGCGCGTTGCCCAGCCCGTTGTCGGGGTTGAGCAGCACCGAAACGTCATAGACGTCGGAGGCCTTGCCGAAGTCGCTCCATTTGTTCGGGGTCAGGGTGGCGTACAGGGTCCCGTCGACCACCACGAAGTTGGCGTCGATGTCGGACCCACCCAGGGTGATGGTGGCGTTGCCCGACGCGGCGGTGGTCGGTGCCGTGGTGAGGTCGCCGGTCAGCGTCTTGATGGGCAGCCCGGGGATCTTGCCCTGAACGCTGAGCGCGATGTGCGCGCTCTTCACCTTCTTGGTGGCGTCGGCCGACTGCTTGACCAGGGTCGTGGCGTCGGGAAGCGGTGCGCCGCTCTGCTTTGAGCCCGACGAACAGCCGGCGATCAAGGCGGTGGCGAGGGTCAGGGATGCGATGACGGCCGATAGACGGCGGCGGGTCTGCATACTCTGCATCGTAAAGGGTGCCGGTGACTGCCCTGGTGAACGCGGGGCCCCGGTGTCGCCCAAACGCCGCTGTTTGCCCTGCTCATTCGCCAGAAAGTGGGCCAATTAGCCTAGGAGGATGTTTACCGGGATTGTCGAGGAACTCGGTGAGGTGACGGCTCGCGACGTCCTCTCCGACGCGGCGCGGCTGACCATCCGCGGCGCCGTCGTGACCGCCGACGCTGGCCACGGCGATTCGATCGCCGTCAACGGCGTGTGCCTGACCGTCGTCGAGCTGTTGCCCGGCGGTCAGTTCACCGCCGACGTGATGGCCGAATCGCTCAACCGGTCCAACTTGGGCGAGCTGCAGGTCGGCAGCCGGGTGAACCTGGAGCGCGCCGCGGCCGTCAACAGCCGGCTGGGCGGGCACATCGTGCAGGGCCACGTCGACGGGACCGGACGCATCGTGGCGCGGACGCCGTCCGAGCACTGGGAAGTGGTGCGGATCGAGATTCCCGCCGAGGTGGCCCGCTACGTCGTGGAAAAGGGCTCGATCACCGTCGACGGGATTTCGCTGACGGTGTCCGGGCTGGGCAGCGAGCCGGGGGATTGGTTTGAGGTCTCGCTGATCCCCACCACCCGGGAACTGACCACGTTGGGCCGCGCGCCGGTCGGGACGCCGGTGAACCTGGAAGTCGACGTCATCGCCAAGTACGTCGAGCGGTTGATGACCCGGGGATAGCCCGACGGCGAGATCAGTCCAGTTCGCCGCCATGGCCACGCCATCGGGCGATCACCTGGCCGGCGAAGTCAAGCATCTGGTCAAGGCTAGGGAACAGCGCGAAGGCATCCACGATCGCCTCGTCGGCACCGGACCGGGCGAGGCGCTCGAGCCTGCCGGCCACCGCGTCAACGGACGCGCCCGGTTCGAGGTTGATGCGCATGGCGGTCTTCAGCGCGTCCGGATCGCGGCCGGCGTCATGCGCCGCGCGGCGCGCGATTGACCACAAATGGTCGGTGACCTCGTCCTGCAGCCCCTCGACCCCGAGCCAGCCGGCGCCGCTGCGGCCGACCCGGCGCATCGCGGCCTCGCTGGCGCCGCCGATCCAGATGGGCGGACCGCCGGCCTGGACCGGCCGCAGGTCGGCATGGACCGGGGGCAGCGAGAAGAACTCGCTGTCCCAGGACACCGGGGTGGTCGTCCACCACTCGCGCAGGAACGCCAGCAGGTCGTCGAGCATCTGACCGCGCCGGTGCCAGTCCGCGCCGCGGGCGATGTCGTGCTCGTCCTTCATCCACCCGAGCCCCACGCCGACACCAAGGCGGCCGTCGCTGAGCACGTCGAGTGTGGTCAGCAGCCGGGCCAGGTGCGGCGGCTCGTAGTAGAACGTGCTGAGCGTGCTGGCGTTCAGGCGCACCCGGCTGGTGGCCGTCGCGGCGACCGTCCACAGCAACACCGGATCGAGGTAACGGGTCATCTGCGGCGGGTAGGGCTGTTCTTTGCCCGGATAGGTGCTGTGCATATCAACGGGCGTGACAAATCGATCGCCGACCCACAGCGTGTCGTACCCAAGGTCTTCGAGTCCGCGGCAGAACGCGCTCAAACCAGCGGCGCTGCTGATAGCGGGCCCGACTATGGGAAGCGCGAAACCGAGCTTCATCCCGAGAATCCTTTCGATGATCTATCAACCATTATTTGGGCGCATCGCGCCCTTGTTCGTTCAGTGCCTGGGCCGGCGGCGGCGCGGCTCAGCCGGGAACCGTCGCGCCCAGCGCGAAGGCGAAGTTCCCCACCCCGTGGCGGGCGAGGCCCATCACGACCAGGCCCGTTCCTTCCAGCCAGTGGGCCATGTTCAAGCCGCCGACGTCCAGCGGGCGCAGCCCGAGGCTCTCGATGAACTCCGCCACGGCCGCCTTGGCGCGCGCGTCATCGCCGGCGATCAAGACGTCGAGCCGCCGGCCCTGGGCCAGGACAACACCGAAGACGGTGTTGAATGCCTTCACCACGCTGGCGCTGGCCGGGGCCGCCTTTGCCACTTCCTGCGCGATCGAGGTGTCATCGGGGATGGCCAGCCCGTCGGCCGCGGAATTGAAGGGGTTGCTGATGTCGACGATGACCTTGCCCGCGAGGGCGTCTCCGTACTGGGCGACAACCGGAACGACGTTGGCGTACAACACGGAAACGATGACGATGTCCCCGGCGGGGACGGCGCCGAACTCTGCCGTCGTCGCGCCTAGGGCCTTGGCCAGGTCGGCTGCCTTGGTCCGATCGCGGCCCATGACCTCGACGGCGTTGCCGCCCGCTACCGCCAGCCCGCCGATGGCGCGGGCCATGTTTCCGGTGCCGATGATGCTGATGCTGTTCATGGAGCGTCCTGTCTTGAATGGAGGGTGCAAAGGTTGATGTGTCCACCTTAGGCGGCGTTTGGTGACGCGTCAACCAAATGCCGTAGGATGCAACCGATGGAACCGAACTGGTTGAACCCCCGCGAAGACCGCGCCTGGCGGGCCTTTCAGCACGCGCATCATCGGCTCGACGTGCACCTGAACCGGGGCCTGCAGAAATCGGGCCTATCGGGGGCCGACTACGAGATCCTGGCCGTGCTCTCGGGTCACGACGGCGACCGCATGCCCGCCCACGAGCTGTGCAATGCGCTGGGCTGGGAGAAAAGCCGTGTCTCCCACCAGGTGCGGCGCATGCAGAAGGACAGGCTGATCTGTCGCGAGCCCAACCCCGACGACGCCCGCAGCACCATGGTCTGCCTGCTGCCGGCCGGCCGCGCCGCGATCGAGAAGGCGGCACCCGGGCACGTGCAGGACGTGCGGCGGAACTTCATCGACCTGCTCACCCCGGCTGAGCTCGACATGCTGGCCGCCCTCAACGAACGGGTCTTACGCCACCTGGCCGACGAACACGGCTCTGCCGCCGGGGGCGAGCCTTCGCCGAATGCGCCGAGCGATTGAGGTCCTTTTAGGTCGGAACACGGAAACAGGCCGCCGGTCCACGACGGTGTTGCCGTGGCGGCGACCTGTCCCCGAAACGGCTCGGCTTACAGCCCGTTCCAGCGGCCGTTGGCCCAGAAGCCCCAGCTGTTGGTGCCGGGATTCCAGACCGGGTGAGCCCACGGCGCCCACGGCGGCGGTGGTGGCTGCGGTGGAGCCCACGGACGCGGCGGACCCCAGCCCGCCGGGCCGGCGTGTCCTCCCAGTCGTGGCAGTTGTTCCAGTCCCAGTTGTTGCCCCAGCCCGGGTTCCATTGCGCGCCCGGGCACCAGTGATAGACCGGCGCGGCCCGCCGGCGTGCGCGGTCCGTTTGGGACCGACGCCGCGGGCCGGGCGCGAAATTGTGATCCCGGCGACGATTGCGCGGCCGGCGACGGCGCGGTCTGGCCCGGCCGGGCGTCGCGACTTCGCCGCGAGGGGATGGGCGCGCCTCATCGCAACTGGTCAGGCCGTCGGTGCCGCCGGGCCGCCCGCCGGCCCGGCGCGATCCGGGCCCGTCCCGCTGATCAAACCGCGGCAATAACCGCGCGGTCGCCGTGGTTCATACTTAATGCAACACGTGGGCTTCTCGTGTGAGCCGTTTCGACAGTGTTCCCGCCGGAAAGCGGGAACGGCGAGGTAGCAAAGATGACGAGGTTGGACTCCGTCGAAAGGGCGGTTGCCGACATTGCGGCCGGCAAGGCCGTCATCGTCATCGACGACGAGGACCGCGAGAACGAAGGCGATCTGATCTTCGCCGCCGAGAAGGCGACGCCGGAGATGGTGGCGTTCATGGTGCGCTACACCTCGGGATACCTGTGTGTGCCGCTGGACGGCGAGATCTGTGACCGGCTGGGGTTACTGCCGATGTATGCGGTCAACCAGGACAAGCACGGCACCGCCTACACCGTCACGGTCGACGCCAGACGGGGTGTGGGCACCGGGATTTCGGCCTCGGACCGGGCCACCACGATGCGCCTGCTCGCCGATCCCACCAGCGTCGCCGACGACTTCACCCGGCCCGGTCATGTGGTTCCGTTGCGCGCCAAGGACGGTGGCGTATTGCGCCGCCCAGGACACACGGAGGCGGCCGTGGACCTGGCCCGGCTGGCCGGGCTGCAGCCCGCGGGCGCCATCTGCGAGATCGTCAGCCAGAAGGACGAAGGCGCCATGGCGCAGACCGACGAACTGCGGGTCTTCGCCGACGAACACGACCTCGCCATGATCACCATCGCCGACCTGATCGAGTGGCGACGCAAACACGAAAAGCACATCGCCCGGATCGCCGAGGCCCGGATACCGACCCGGCACGGCGAGTTTCGTGCCATCGGCTACGCCAGCATCTATGAAGAAGTCGAGCACGTCGCGCTGGTGCGCGGGGAAATCGCCGGGCCCAACTCCGACGGTGACGACGTCCTGGTGCGCGTGCACTCCGAATGCCTCACCGGTGACGTGTTCGGTTCGCGCCGCTGCGATTGCGGGCCGCAGCTGGACGCCGCGATGGCGATGGTCGCCCGGGAGGGACGGGGCATCGTGCTGTACATGCGCGGCCACGAGGGCCGCGGCATCGGGCTGATGCACAAACTGCAGGCCTATCAGCTGCAGGACGCCGGTGAAGACACCGTCGACGCCAACCTCAAGCTTGGATTGCCCGCCGACGCAAGGGATTACGGGATCGGAGCGCAGATCCTGGTCGACCTCGGGGTGCGTTCGATGCGGCTGTTGACCAACAACCCGGCCAAGCGGGTCGGGCTGGACGGGTACGGCCTGCACATCATCGAGCGGGTGCCACTGCCGGTGCGCGCCAACGCGGAGAACATCCGTTACCTGATGACCAAACGGGACAAGATGGGCCACGACCTGGCCGGGCTGGACGACTTTCACGAATCCGTGCATCTGCCAGGTGAATTCGGCGGTGCTTTGTGAGCCCGGCCGAGGGTGTGCCGGAGGTTCCGCCGCTCGATGCATCCGGCCTGCGGTTGGCCCTGGTCGCCAGTACCTGGCACGGCGGGATCTGCGATGCACTGCTGGGGGGTGCCCGCAAGGTGGCCTCGGAATCGGGCATCGACGACCCGACGGTGGTGCGCGTAATCGGCGCAATCGAGATCCCGGTGGTGGCGCAGGAACTGGCCCGAAACCACGATGCCGTCGTCGCGCTGGGCGTCGTGATCCGCGGGCAGACACCGCATTTCGAATACGTCTGCGATGCGGTGACCCAGGGCCTGACCCGCGTGTCGTTGGACACTTCCACACCGGTGGCCAACGGCGTGCTGACCACCGACACCGAGCAGCAGGCCCTGGACCGGGCCGGCCTTCCCGAATCGGCCGAGGACAAAGGGGCACAAGCGACTCTGGCGGCCCTTACCACCGCGCTGACCCTGCGTGAGTTGCGCGCTCGGTCGTGACATCGCCTACCGACCGCGAGACCTGGGATGCGGTGCTGCGTCCTTACCGCACACCCTTATTCGCCTATGGGGCGGCGTTCGTGATCGCCGCGGCGCACATCGCGGTGGGCCTGCTCCTCAAGGTGAAGTCCACCGGGGTGGTCTTTCAGACCTCGGACCAGGTGGCGATCGCGGTGCTGGGCCTGGTCATCGCCGGCGTCGTGCTCTTGTTCGCCCGTCCGCGGCTGCGGATCGGGCCGGCCGGTGTGTCGGTGCGAAACTTGTTGGGCGACAAGCTGATCGAATGGCAGGACGTTGCCGGCGTGTCCTTTCCGGTGGGTCACCGCTGGGCGCGAATCGACCTGCCCGACGACGAGTACATCCCCGTGATGGCCATCCAGGCCGTCGACAAGGGCCGCGCGGTGACCGCCATGGACACCGTGCGGTCGCTGCTGGCCCGCTATCGACCGGACCTGCAGACGCACTGAGCGCTGTAGGCTGCGCCGATGCGGCTGAGCGGGTTCGCCACCGCGCGGTGGGCGGCGAAACGCCGGACACAGGTCGGCGGGCGCGCCGCTTAGTCGCGGCGGCCCGCCGCCTGGTGATCTAACGCTGTGGTCGGGAAGCCCGAGCCGGAGACACTCAGTACCGAGTGCAGTCCGTCATCATTTGCTGGAAGATGGGCAGGGCCTGCTGGGCCCCCTGGTTGTGCTCGATAGCGTGAAGCAGGTTCACCCGCTGATCGGGCGACGACGCCAGATACTGCTGCAAGAACTGCTGGTTGGGCGGCGACTGGTCGAGGTACTGGGCGGCCATCGGGTTTTCCGCGTGCACGGCCCGCATCGCCTGGTCGTAGCTACAGGTGGTGTTGATCATCGGACCGTAATCCGGGCTGGCCGATGCCACTCCGGCCCCAGCGGTCGACGCCAGTGCCAAACCGCCGACGGTCACGGCCAGTTTGGCCAACGAGCGCTTCATCATTTACGGACTCCCTCCATTGCTCTGCCCCCACTCTAACGTTGAGCTAGAAGCCTGGTAGCCAGAACGGAAGCCGTCCAAACCGCCGCGACCGCGCGAAAAAGCCCATTAAGGGCCCTTCACCTGCCCGGTTGGTCCTTCTTCGATTGGGTGGCACCAGCTGCTCGGCAGCAGGGGTTCGCCCGGGCCGACGTCCGATGACGCGCCGGTAAGTGTGGTCAAGCCCGCCGGAGGCGCGCCCGCCCCGGGGGAGGTGCCGGCGAACCCCATTTGTCCCGCGCCCCGATCCGAGGCGGTCGCGCCGTCGGCGTCCCCCGTCGAACCCTGGTCGAGATATTCGTAGCGGCGGCCGGGGTCGATCAGGCCCGATCGGGGACGCCGGCGGCGCCGGGCCCTTTCCCGCCCGGCCACGGCGGCCGGCGCCGCGACGGCGTCGGGCGCGGGCGCCTTCTGGCCGCTGCGTGAACCGAGAGTCATGTCAGTGCCGGCCCCGAGTCCGGGAGGGCCGACCACGTAGGGGTAGCCGGCAGCCGGGACGCCGGGGGCGGGCGGCACCGGCGCAACGG
>NZ_MVHG01000090.1 GCF_002086125.1 Mycobacterium arosiense ATCC BAA-1401 = DSM 45069 | reverse complement strand
CGCCGACGCCCCGCCCGTCGTGGACACGGACTTCCATGGCTTCGTACCGGCCGGCATGCCGCAGCACGTCGAGGACGCCGCCTACACCCAGAAGCTGTGGGAGGCGATCCGCGCCCAGGACGTTCAAGGAAACGACGCGCTGGACGCTCTCGCGCAGCCGTCGCCCAGCGCCTAACGCCGCCGCACTCCCCGCACGCCCCGAAAAACCCTCCTCTTCGGGGCGTGTTGGGCATGGCTCAGCACGTCAGGCCGAGCCCACCCATTCCTCGGTTCCGTCGGCGAAGAATTGGTGCTTCCACACCGGAAGCCGTGCCTTGATGGTGTCCACCAGATGCGCGCAGGTGGCAAACGCCGCCTGCCGGTGATCGGCGGCCACCGCCGCCACCAGGGCGGCCTCTCCGATGCGCAGCGCGCCGATCCGGTGGCTGGCGGCGACGGCGCGCACACCGCTGGATTGCCCGGCCACGTCAGCCACCACATCGGCGATGACCTGGTCGGCCGACGGGTGCGCGGAGTACTCGAGTCGCACCACCCGCCGTCCGCCGTCGTGGTCGCGGATCATGCCGACGAACCCGACGATGGCCCCCGCCGACTGGTGCCCCACCAACTCCTCATGCTCGGCCAGCGAAATGGGGTGCTCGGTCATGGCAGCGCGCACGACGAGCGTCATCGCTGGTGATCTTTACCGGCGAGTTGATCGAGCGCGTGATCCAGCACATCGGCGAGCACACCCAGCCCGTCGCGCACCCCGCCGGGCGAACCCGGCAGGTTGACGATCAGCGTCCGACCGGCCACACCGCACACACCGCGCGACAGCACCGACGTCGGCACCTTGGGCAGGCCCGACTGGCGAATCACTTCGGCCAGCCCCGGAATCAGGTAGTCGACGACGGCCACGGTCTGGTCCGGTGTGCTGTCGCTCGGCGAGATGCCGGTGCCGCCGGAGGTGATGATGACGTCGACCTCGGCGTCGATCGCCGTGCGCAGTGCGTCGCCGACCGGCGGCCCGTCGGCAACCACCTCCGGGCGCTCGGCCGAAAAGCCCCGCTCCGTCAGCCATTCGGCGATGATCGGGCCGCATCGGTCGTCATACACTCCCGACGACGCGCGGGTCGAGGCCACAATGACGCGGGCTGAACGGGTGCTCATGGGCGCGCCCACTTTCCGGTTTTGCCGCCTTCCTTGCGCAGCACTCGAATGTCGTCGATCCGTGCGGCCGGGTCGACCGCCTTGATCATGTCGTAGAGCGTCAGGCCCGCGACGCTGACGGCCGTGAGCGCTTCCATCTCCACCCCCGTGCGGTCGGTGCTTCGCACCGTTGCGATGATCTCGATCTCAGACTCGCCCACTGTGAAGTCGATGTCGACCCCCGTGAGCGCGAGCTGATGACACAGCGGGACGAGGTCGCTGGTGCGCTTGGCGGCCTGGATGCCGGCCACCCGCGCGGTGGCCAGCGCATCGCCCTTGGGCAGGCCGCCGGTCGAGATCAGCGCCACCACGTGCGCGGACGTGCGCAGGACCCCCGCGGCGACCGCCGTCCGCTTGGTGGCTACCTTCTCGCTGACGTCGACCATGTGCGCCGCGCCGTGCTCGTCCAGATGTGACAGCGTGCCCGAGCCGGGCTCTTTCGACGCCCAGTTCGCCGAGGCTTGCGAGGCCTCAGAGGCCCTGGCCATCTGGCGACCTACCGATTGACGACGGTGACCGGGTGCAGGTAGGGCAGATCGGTGGAGGGCAGCGGAAACACCAGCTCGCCGAAGGGGGACAGCGCACCCGTGCGATCGGTCACGAGTTCACTGACCGCGTGGTCGTCAGGGTCGGTCGTCGGCCAGCCGTTGTCGACGTACTTGGTCTTGCGGGCTTTGCCCTCAGCAGTGTCAGCCACGAGGTCCATTCTTACAGGTGGCCGAACCGCATGCGGCGCAAGACCGGAGTTCGAGACCCGTTGCCGTGCGACCGCCCCGGTGAGTCGGCGGGTTGCCGACGCCTGCTGGGCGGCCTCGACCTGCTTTACGCTGGTCAGCAATGACCGACAACACCCCGGATATTCCGCTGGGGTCGTGGCTGGCCGAGTTATCCGATGAGCAGCTGATCCGACTGTTGGAATTGCGGCCGGACCTGGCCCAGCCCCCGCCCGGCAGCATCGCCGCACTGGCCGCTCGCGCCCAGGCCCGCCAGTCGATCAAGGCCGGCACCGACGACCTGGACTTCCTGCGGCTGGCCGTGCTCGATGCACTGCTGGTGCTGCAGGCCGACGCCGAGCCGGTGCCGACCCCGAAGCTGCTGGCACTGATCGGTGACCGCGCCCCCGAAGCCGATGTCCTGGATGCGGTCGACGACCTGCGGCAACGCGCCTTGGTCTGGGGCGGGGCCGCGCTGCGGGTGGCCGCCGACGCAGCTGCGGGCATGCCGTGGCATCCGGGCCAGGTCATGCTCGAGGACACCTCGCGCAGCGCCGAGGAGATCGCCGCCCTGATCGACGAGCTCAACCCTGCACAGCTCGACGTGCTGGAGAAACTTCTCGAAGGCTCGCCGATGGGACGCACGCGCGACGCCGCGCCCGGCGCGCCCACCGACCGGCCGGTGCCCCAGCTGCTGGCCATGGGCCTGCTGCGGCGCATCGATGCCGAGACGGTGATCTTGCCCCGCCACGTCGGGCAGGTGCTGCGCGGCGAGCAGCCCGGCCCCATGCAGCTGACCGCACCCGACCCGGTGGTGTCGACCACCACGCCCGACGATGCCGACGCCACGGCCGCCGGGGCGGTCATCGACTTGCTGCGCGAGGTCGATGTCTTGCTCGAAACCCTTTCCACCACACCGGTTTCCGAGCTGCGCAGCGGCGGCCTGGGAATCCGCGAGGTCAAACGGCTGAGCAAGGTGACCGGCATCGACGAGCAGCGGTTGGGTTTGCTCCTCGAAGTCGCGGCCGCGGCCGGATTGGTCGCCAGCGGCATGCCCGACCCCGAACCGGTCACCGGCGAGGCACCGTACTGGGCGCCGACGATCGCCACCGACCGCTACAGCGCGATGTCGGTCGCCGAGCGCTGGCAGCTGTTGGCCGGCAGCTGGCTGGACCTGCCGGGCCGGCCGGCGTTGATCGGCAGCCGCGGCCCCGACGCCAAGCCCTACGGTGCCCTGACCGACGGCCTATACTCCACGGCGGCTCCGTTGGATCGCCGGCTGTTGCTGGGCATGCTGGCCGAGCTGCCCCCCGGCGCCGGAGTCGACGCCCCGGCAGCTTCGGCGGCGCTGATCTGGCGGCGTCCGCGCTGGGCCAAGCGGTTGCAGCCGGGGCCCGTCGGGGATCTGCTCGCCGAGAGCAACGCGCTGGGCCTGGTGGGCCGCGGCGCGATCAGCACGCCCGGCCGCGCGCTGCTGGACGACGACGGCGATCCGCAGGTCGCCATCGAGGCGATGAACCGGGCGTTACCCAAACCGGTCGATCACTTCCTGGTGCAGGCAGATTTGACCGTGGTGGTGCCCGGACCGCTGGAGCGCGACCTGGCCGAGCAACTCGCCATCGTGGCCACCGTCGAATCCGCCGGCACCGCAATGGTGTACCGCGTCAGCGAGCAGTCGATCCGGCACGCACTCGATGTCGGCAAGACGCGCGACTGGATGCATTCGCTGTTCGCCAACCATTCCAAAACGCCGGTCCCGCAAGGCCTTACCTACTTGATCGACGACGTCGCCCGCCGGCACGGGCAGCTGCGGATCGGCATGGCCGCGTCGTTCGTGCGCTGCGAGGACCCCGCGCTGCTGGCACAGGCCGTGGCGGCGCCGGCGACCGAAGAGGTACAGCTGCGGGCCCTGGCGCCGACGGTCGCGGTGTCGCCAGCGCCGATCGCCGAGGTACTCACCGCGTTGCGCGCCGCGGGGTTCGCCCCGGCGGCCGAGGATTCCTCCGGCGCCATCGTCGACGTCCGTCCCCGCGGCGCCCGGGTGGCCACCCCGCAGCAGCGCCGGCCGTACCGCCCGGCCCGGCGCCCCAACGCCGAAAGCCTCAACGCGGTGGTGGCGGTGCTGCGCAGGGTGACCGCCGCACCGTTCGGCAACGTCCGCGTCGACCCGGCGGTCACCATGACGCAGTTGCAGCGCGCGGCAAGGGAACAAGACACGCTGGTGATCGGTTATCTGGATGCGGCGGGGGTCGCCACTTCGCGCGTCGTGTCGCCCATCACCGTCAAGGGCGGCCAGCTGGTGGCGTTCGACTCGGCGTCCGGCAGGCTGCGTGACTTCGCCATTCACCGCATCACATCGGTGGTGTCGGCCACCGGCCGATAATGGTCGTCATGCCCGCCGACGTGAACACAGTTGGAAAGGAGCGGCGCTGACTATGTCTGACGGACCGTTGATCGTGCAGTCCGACAAGACGGTGCTGCTCGAGGTGGATCACGAGCAGGCCGGCGCGGCGCGCGCCGCCATCGCGCCCTTCGCCGAGCTGGAGCGCGCACCCGAACACGTGCACACCTATCGCATCACGCCGCTGGCGCTGTGGAACGCCCGCGCCGCCGGCCACGACGCCGAGCAGGTGGTCGACGCCCTGGTCAGCTTCTCGCGCTACGCGGTGCCACAACCGCTGCTGGTCGACATCGTCGACACCATGGCCCGCTACGGCCGCCTGCAGCTGGTGAAGAACCCCGCGCACGGGCTGACGCTGGTGAGCCTGGATCGCGCGGTGCTCGAAGAAGTGTTGCGCAACAAGAAGATTGCCCCCATGCTCGGCGCCCGTATCGACGACGACACCGTCATCGTCCACCCCAGCGAGCGCGGCCGGGTCAAGCAGATGCTACTCAAGATCGGTTGGCCCGCCGAAGATCTCGCGGGTTACGTGGACGGCGAAGCGCACCCGATCAGCCTGGCCCAGGACGGCTGGCACCTGCGCGACTATCAGCAGATGGCCACCGACTCGTTCTGGTCCGGCGGATCGGGCGTGGTGGTGCTGCCCTGCGGTGCGGGCAAGACGCTGGTGGGCGCCGCCGCCATGGCGAAAGCCGGTGCGACGACGCTGATTCTGGTCACCAACATCGTCGCGGCGCGGCAATGGAAACGCGAGTTGATCGCCCGCACGTCGCTCACCGAGGACGAGATCGGTGAATACTCCGGCGAACGCAAGGAGATCCGGCCGGTCACCATCTCGACCTACCAGATGATCACTCGCCGCACCAAGGGCGAATACCGACATCTGGAGCTCTTCGACAGCCGCGACTGGGGGCTGATCATCTACGACGAGGTCCACCTGTTGCCGGCGCCGGTCTTCCGGATGACCGCCGATCTGCAGTCCAAGCGGCGCCTCGGCTTGACCGCCACGCTGGTCCGCGAGGACGGCCGCGAGGGCGACGTGTTCTCCCTGATCGGCCCGAAACGCTATGACGCGCCGTGGAAGGACATCGAGGCGCAGGGGTGGATCGCGCCCGCCGAGTGCGTCGAGGTGCGGGTCACCATGACCGACAACGAGCGGATGCTCTACGCCACCGCCGAACCCGAAGAGCGGTACAGGCTGTGTTCGACGGTGCACACGAAAATCACTGTGGTCAAATCGATCCTGGCAAAGCATCCCGGCGAGCAGACCCTGGTGATCGGCGCCTACCTCGATCAGCTCGACGAACTCGGCGCGGAGCTGAACGCCCCGGTGATCCAGGGGTCCACCCGCACCAAGGAACGCGAAGAGCTGTTCGACGCCTTCCGCCGCGGCGAGTTGTCCACCCTGGTGGTGTCCAAAGTCGCCAACTTCTCCATCGACTTGCCGGAAGCGGCTGTGGCAGTGCAGGTTTCGGGGACGTTCGGTTCACGCCAAGAGGAGGCCCAGCGGCTCGGCCGGCTGCTGCGGCCCAAGTCCGACGGCGGGGGCGCCATCTTCTATTCGGTGGTGGCGCGCGACAGCCTGGATGCCGACTACGCCGCGCACCGCCAGCGCTTCCTGGCCGAGCAGGGTTACGGCTACATCATCCGCGACGCGGACGACCTGCTGGGCCCGGCCATCTAGCGCGAGCAGACGCAAAAGCCCCCGAAACGCCGTTGGTTCGGGGGCTTTTGCGTCTGCTGGCCTTACCGCGACAGGATGGTCGCCGACGCGGTGCCGGGCGCGCCGTACACCTGGGCCAGGCCGACGCGCGGATTGCCGGGGACCTGACGCTCCCCCGCCTCGCGGCGCAACTGCCGCACCAGTTCGTGCACCTGCCGCAGGCCCGACGCGCCGATCGGCTCGCCGTTGGCGATCAGCCCGCCGTCGGTGTTGACCGGCATCGAGCCGTGAATCTCGGTGGCGCCGTCGGCCAACAGCTTCTCCTGTTCGCCATCCGCGCACAGGCCGGTCTCGGCCATGTGGATCACCTCGGCGCCGGCATCGGTATCCTGCAGCTGCGCGACGTCGACGTCCTCCGGGCCGATGCCGGCGGCCTCGTAGGCGGCCTTGGCGGCGTAGACCGTCGGTGAGGCGTCCTCGTCCAGCGGCGCCGACGTGGCGTGCACCTCGTAGGCGCCGAAGCGCCGGGTCCGAATCTCGCAGGCGCGCACGTAAATTGGCTTGTCGGTGAACTTCTCGGCCATGTCCGCGCGACACATGATGACCGCGGCCGCGCCCTCGTCGGGCGCGCAGAACATGTACTGCGTCAGCGGGTAGTTCAGCGTCGGCGAGGCGAGGATCTCCTCGACAGAGATCTCCTTGCGCCGGAATGCGTTCGGGTTCAGCGCACCGTTGCGGAAGTTCTTGTTGGCCACCCGCGCCAGCGTCTCCTGCGAGATGTTGTGGTCGTGAATGTACTTGTTGGCCTTCATTCCGAAGAACTTGGTGGTGACGAACTGGCCGTTGTTGGCGTACCACTGCGGCAGCGCCAGCTTGGCGGGGTCATCGGTGAAGGCGCCCCGCGGGTGCTTGTCGAGCCCGATGGCGATGCCGATGTCGTACTTGCCCAGCCGAATCGTGTCGGCAGTCTGCTGGATGGCGCTGGCCGCCGTGGCGCAGGCGTTGAACACGTTAGTGAACGTGATGCCGGTCAGCCCGACCAGCCGGGTCACCGCGTCGGGATTGGAGACTTCGTAGCTGCCGCCGAAGCCGAACTGGATGTCCTTCCAGTCCACGCCGGCGTCTTTGAGCGCGAGTTGCACGGCCTCGGCGCCCATCTGCATCGCGGTCTTGTCGAACCTGCCGAACGGGTGCAGGCCCACGCCGACGATCGCGACATCATTGGTCATCTCAAATCCTCCTGACTTGATGGTGGCGACCCGATTCACCCGGCTGCGCCGCGCTCACAATCGCCACTCAGACCGGCTGGAATGCGAAGGTGACGATCTCGTCGCCCTCGCCGTCGGTGGCGAACGGCACCATGGTCAGCTCGACTTCCTGGCCGAACTGCAGCTTGGCCGGATCGTTCTCGGTCAGCCGGCCTTCGACGCGGATGACCGCGTCTTCTCCCAAGCCGAGCTGGACCAATCCCACGCCGAACGGCACGAAGTCCTTACCGGTCGGGCCTGCATAGGGGGCGCCCGGCGGGAAGCCCTGGGTCGTCCACGCCACCAGCGTTCCGCGGCGGGGCAACAGCACCTCGGACAGCTCGCCGGCGCTGCATCGCGGGCACCACTGCTGCACTGGGAAAGTGGTCGCCGCGCAGTTGCCGCATCGGCTGCCGATCAGCTGCGGGCTCTCATCGGGCCAGGTAGAGATCTCAGGGGCAAGTGCCTTCTGCATCGAGGGATCCTCCAGGATCGTCCACAATCCGCCAACAGAATATTGCTCACTGAACCGTATAACAGCTTTCCGAAAAGTGGAAACCACATTCTCATCTTCGGCAGGACGGCCGCGCCATCGGTCGGGCCGCCGCCCAGCGATATGTTGGGCCCATGACGGTCACGGTGATACTTGAGCTCAGATTCAAGCCCGGCGAGGTCGCCGCGGGGCGCGAGCTGATGGGCAGGGCGCTGCAGGACACCCGGTCATTCGACGGGAACGTGCGCACCGATGTGCTCGTCGACGACGACGACGAAGCGCACTGGCTCATCTACGAAATCTGGGAGACGGTCGAGCACGACGAGGCCTACCGCGCCTTTCGCGCCGGCGAGGGCAAGCTGACGCAGCTTCCCCCGCTGCTGGCCGCGCCGCCGGCCAAGACGAGGTACGTGACTAGCGACATCTGACGGCCTCCACAACCCAACGCTGGCTAAGTCAACGCGGGAATGACTGCGCTTTCGAACATCTCAATGCCGGAACGATCGTAGGCAGCCTCCGGGAAATAACAGATCGCATACTCGCAGCCGAGGTCGCGGACCTTCGCGAGCCGCTCGATCACCTGTTCCGGTGTGCCCATCGCCGACTCCGGCCCGCTGGTGCCGGCGATCATCGCATCGGCCATCGCCTCGGGTATGTAGCCGATCATCCGGTCCCGGACCCGTTTCAGCCGGGCTTTGACGTCGGCATCCGATGTGCCCAGGATGGCGTTGAAGTTGGCCGAGCGCACGATCGCATAGAAGTCGGTGCCCACTTCGTCGCAGTGCTGTGCCAGCACTTGCGATTTGCGGGCGAAAGCCTCGTACTCGGGCGTGAAGTTGGTGTACTGCGCGTATTTAGCGGCGATACGCAATGTCACCTTCTCACCGCCGCCGGCAATCCACAGGGGAATGCCCTTGCCCTGCAAGGGCTTAGGTTGAATGATCGCGCCGTCGACCTGGTAGTGCTTGCCCTCGAAGCTGACCTTGCCGTCCCGCCAGGCGTCGCGCATGATCTGCACGCCTTCGTCCAGCCGTCCCAATCGCACGCCCGCCGGAGGGAATCCGTAACCGTAGGCGCGCCATTCATGTTCGTACCAGCCGCCGCCAATACCCATCTGGATGCGGCCGCTGGAGATGACGTCGACCGTCGCGGCGACCTTGGCGAGGTACACGGGGTTGCGGTAGCTCATCGCCGTGCACATTTGGCCGAGTTTGATCCGCGACGTGGTCGCCGCGTATGCGGCCATCAGCGACCATGCCTCGTGCGTGGCTTCACTGGTGGGCATCGGCACGGTGTGGAAATGGTCGTAGACCCATAGCGAGTCCCAGGCGCTGTGGTCTGCGTAGTCAGCCAGCTCGCGCATCACCGGCCAGTGCCGATCGGGTTCGATGCCGACCAGATCCATCCGCCAGCCTTGCGGAATGAAAAGACCAAAGCGCATACCAAGCGACTTTAGCCGCACCCCAGGGCCGTCACCCGCCCAGCGCGTCGAGCGCGGCCGCGACCGACTTTGCGCGCAGCTCCTCGTGCGGGGCATCGGGGAACTGCACGCAGCAGTCCTGCAGGCCGCCGAACGCGACTACCGCCCGCGTGGATTGCGCGAGCGTCGGCTTCTTCCCGAACACCAGCCTGGCGAGTCGCTCACGCCACGCCAGCACGGTGTCGATGAGGTCGAGGTCGATCAATGTCGACAGCTCGGTCAACAACAGCACCAGGTCCCGGCGGTGCCGGTAGTGGAAGTCGAAATAGCCCTCCAGCAGGTCGCGCACGTCGTTGTCGCCGCGGCCCTCGTGGTCGGCGACGAACCGCTCACCCTCGTCGATCAGCGGCACCAAGATGCTGCGCACCAGGTCTTCGCGCGACGGAAAGTGGTAGTACAGCGCGGGTTTGGTGATGCCGAGCTGATTCGCGATGTCCTGCAGGCTGGTGCGCTGCACGCCGCGCTGCAAAAACAGCTCGCGGGCGACCTCTTGGATCCGCTCGCGGGTGTCCGACCGGGGCCTGCTCACGCTACGAGTTTATCTGACTTACCGATAGGTAAGCGGGATGCTACGCTTACCGAACGTTAAGTAAGTGTGGGAGGTGATCATGCGGGTCCTCATCTCCGGTGCCAGCATCGCTGGCCCGGTCCTGGCGTTCTGGCTGACCCGTTACGGCTTCGACGTCACCGTGGTGGAGCGCGCACCGACGCTGCGCAAAACCGGTGGCCACGCCGTCGACTTGTTCCGTCCGGCAATGGAGATCTCGGCGAAGATGGGTGTCCTGCCGCGCATCGAGGCGCGGGCCACCGGAACGGAACGGCTGACGATGTACCGGGAAGGCCGGACGAAGCCCACCCGGATCGGCCTCACCAAGATCTACGCGGCCACCTCCGACCGGCACGTGGAAATCATGCGCGACGACCTCAGCGAGATTTACTACGACGCCGCGCGTGACGACGTCGAGTACGTGTTCGGCGACTCGATCACCGGAGTAGAACACGACGGCACCGTGAGCTTCGAGCACGGCCTGGCACGCACCTTCGACGTGATCGTGGGCGCCGACGGGCTGCACTCCAATGTGCGGCGCCTGACCTTCGGCGAAGACGCCGACCTGACCAACTTCCTCGGGGGTTATCTGTCGGTGGTCTCGGCGCCTAAGGCGCTGGTCGCGCCCGGCGAAATGGTCGCCCACATCGGGATCGGCCGCTTCGCCGGCATCTACACCGCCGATCACCTGGACGACGCGCGCGCGGTGTTCATGTTCCGCAGCAAGGCGGAATTGGACTACGCCCATCACGATGCGTTGCGCCAGAAGCGGATACTGCAGGAGGCGTTCACCGGGATGCATGACCAGGTGGACGGCTGGCTCGGCGAATTGGAGCGCACTCCCACCTTCTACTTCGACTCCATCACCCAGCTGCGCACCGATCGGTGGTCGCGCCGCCGGGTCACCCTGGTCGGGGACGCCGGATATTGCCCGGGTCCCGCGGTGGGCGGCAGCACCAGCCTGGCCGTCCTCGGCGCGTACGTGCTGGCCGGCGAGCTCGCCGAGGCCGACGGCGACCACCTGCGCGCGTTCGCCGCCTATGAACTCCGGATGCGCGAACCGGTGCACCGCAGCCGGTCCTTTGCCCGCGGCGCGGCCAAGGGCGTCATCCCCGGTTCACGAATCGGCCTGTGGGCGTTGACCCGTGGGGCCCAGCTGGTCTCGGCGATGCCGGGGTCGCTGTCGCGGTCCCTGGCGAAGCTGAACACCAGGGGCCTGCGGATGCACGATTCCATGCCGGTCCCCGAGTACACCGTCAGCGACGTCTGACAGCATGATGCGTAGAGCCGCGGACGCGAGCCACCGCGGGCCACGATGGAAAGGCCGCCCATGGAACTGACCGGTGTGGGGATCTGGAGCAGTCAACTGCGCTACGGCGATCCGGCCGAATCCGCTGACGCCGCAGCGGAACTCGATGACCTGGGTTTCCCGGCGCTGTGGATACCCGACGTCGGCGGTCCGGTGTTCGACGCGGTGGGTCGTCTGCTCGGCGCGACCAAGCGCACCGTGATCGCCACCGGAATCCTCAACCTGTGGATGCATTCGCCTTCCGAGGTCGCCGACTCCTACGCGACCCTGACCTCCGAGCACGGTGACCGCTTCCTGCTGGGAATCGGCGTCAGCCACGCGCCGCTGATCGATGCCGGCCAACCCGGCCGCTACCGCAAACCGCTGGCGGCGACGGCGTCGTTCCTGGACGGCTTGGATGCCGCGCCGCGGCCGGTTCCCATCGAACGCCGGGTGCTTGCCGCGCTCGGCCCCAAGATGTTGACGCTGTCCGCGACCCGCGCCGGTGGCGCCCACCCGTACCTTGTCACGCCCGAGCACACCGCCTCGGCCCGCGCGACTCTGGGCGAGGGCCCACTGCTGTTGCCCGAACAGACGGTGATCCTGACCAAGGACGCCGACGAGGCCCGCCAGATCGGAACCGATTGGCTGCGAGCGTATTTGGCCTTGCCCAACTACGCCAACAACCTGCTGCGCAGTGGCTTCTCCGAAGACGACCTGTCACAGGTGAGCGATCGCCTCTTCAACGCGATCATCGCGTGGGGGGACGAGGAGGCCATCATGCGCCGCGTCGCCGAGCATCGTGCCGCGGGCGCCGACCACGTCTGCGTCCAGGTGCTGCTGGCCGATCCCCGCGCCTTCCCGCGCGAGCAATGGCGCCGCATCGCCGCCGCCTCCCGGTAGGCGTGACCGGCCGCGGCGACCCGCCTAGGGTGAGCTATGGCTTCCAAACAGACGCTGTTTCGGATCTTTTACCGCATCGGTTTCACCCCCTGGGATGGCCATCCGCTCGCGCAGAGCGTCCGCGATCTCGTCGAGGGAACCCCCGACGCCGCCGCCCTGCCCGCCGAGACGGCCCTGGAGGTCGGCTGCGGCACCGGGGATTGCTCCATCTATCTGGCCCAACACGGCTGGAAAGTCACCGCGGTCGACTTTGTGGCCAAGCCCCTCGAGCGCGCGCGGGCCAAGGCCGGCGCGGCAAACGCCCCGGTCGACTTCGTCCAGGCCGACGTAACGCAGCTGAGCCGGAGCGGCATCGGCGCCAATTTCGAGTTGATCGTCGACAACGGGTGCCTGCACAACATGAGCGACGCGGATCGCGATGCCTACGTCCGCGAGATCAGCGCCGTGGCGGCACCCGATGCCCGGCTGCTGATCGTCGCGTTCGTTCCCGGCGGCCGGATTGGGGTGCGGGGGGTCGACCGCGCCGAGATGGAACGCCGATTCACGCCGAGCTGGACGCTGTTGTCGGCCGGCGCGGAACGCGAGCTGGACCGTGCCGAGAAGACGCCGGCGTGGCACTACCTGTTCGCGCGCCGCGACACGTAACCTGCTGCGACGACACGCCGTTTCGCTTCGCAATAGCTTAAGTCTCGGCGCAGGGGTAGGCGCAATGTCGCGGCCGAGGCGCAATACGAAAGCCCCCGGAACTTTGGTGTTCCGGGGGCTTTCGCGCCTGCGTATGGCGGGCTAGGTCAGCGAGGCCGGCGGCAGGAACCGGTCGCCGTATCGCTCGGCCAGCTCCTTGGCCCGGGCCACGAAGGCCTCCTTGCCGATGCCGTGCGCACCGGAGTAGCCGACGATGAACTGGGCGCTACCACCGGTGTACGGCGGGAATCCGATGCCCATGATCGACCCGATGTTGGCGTCGGCGGTCGACGTCAGCACGCCCTCGTCCAGGCACTTCTGCGTCTCGAGCGCCTCGGCGAACAGCATGCGATCGATCATGTCCTGCAGCGGCAGCTGCGAAGAACCCGACTTGAACGTCTCGCGCAGGCCCGGCCACAGCCGGGTGCGCTTGCCGTCGACGTACTCGTAGAAGCCCGCGCCCTTCAGCCGCGACGGGCGGCCCAGCTCGATCATCTTCTCGACGACGGCCTCGGCCGGGTGCGGCTCGTAGGTGCCGCCCGCGTCCTCGACGCCCTTGCGGGTGGCGAGCGCGATCTTGTGCATCAGCTCCAGGTTGAGCTCGTCGGAGAGCTGCAGCGGCGGCGCCGGGTAGCCGGCCTGCGAACCGGCGTGCTCGACGCTCGCGGGTTCCACGCCCTCACCGAGCATCGCCAGCGCCTCGTTGACGAAGGTGCCGATGACGCGGCTGGTGAAGAAGCCGCGGCTGTCGTTGACCACGATCGGGGTCTTGCCGATGGCCAGCGTGTAGTCGAACACGCGGGCCAGCGCCTCGTCGGAGGTCTTCTCGCCCTTGATGATTTCGACCAGCGGCATCTTGTCGACCGGGGAGAAGAAGTGGATCCCGATGAAGTCTTCCTGCCGCTTGACGCCGGTCGCCAGACCAGTGATCGGCAGCGTCGAGGTGTTCGACCCCAGCAGTGCGTTGGGTTCAACGATGTCCTCGATCTCACCGAAGACCTTGTGCTTGAGTTCCTGGTTCTCGAATACCGCCTCGATGACGAAGTCGACTCCCTTGAGGTCGGCGGCGTCGGCCGTCGGGGTGATGCGGCCCAGCAACGCCTTGCTCTTCTCCTCGGTGGTCTTGCCCCGCTGAAGTGCCTTGGCCTCAAGTTTTTCCGAGTAGCCTTTGCCCTTCTCGGCGGCCTCGAGGCTGACATCCTTGAGCACCACATCGAAGCCGGCCTTGGCCGACACGTAGGCGATACCGGCGCCCATCATGCCCGCGCCCAGCACGCCGATCTTGTTGATCTTGACCGGCTCGATACCGTCGGGTCGCGACCCGCCGCCGTTGATGTGCTGCAGGTCGAAGAAGAACGCCTGGATCATGTTCTTGGCGACCTGTCCGGTGACCAGCTGGGTGAAGTAGCGGCTCTCGATGCGGCTGGCGGTGTCGAAGTCCACCTGCGCGCCCTCGACGGCCGCGTCCAGGATGGCCCGCGGCGCCGGCATGGGCGCGCCCTTGAGCTGCTTTTTCAGCAGGGCCGGGAACGACGGCAGGATGCCGGCCAGCGCGGGGCTGGACGGGGTGCCGCCCGGCATCTTGTAACCCTTTTTGTCCCAAGGCTGTTCGTGCGAGTCCGGGTTGGCCTTGATCCACGCCTTGGCGGCGGGCACCAATTCCTCCACCGAGCCGACGAGCTCGTCGACCAGGCCGATCTCCTTGGCCTTGTCCGGCTTGAAGCGGGTGCCCTGGGACAGGATGTTCATGAACGCGTTCTGGATGCCGAACATCCGCACGGTGCGGGTCACCCCGCCGCCACCGGGCAGCAGGCCCAACGTGACCTCGGGCAGGCCGACGACCAGGCCCTTGACGTCCGCGGCGATGCGGTGGTGACAGGCGAGCGCGATCTCCAGGCCGCCGCCCAGCGCCGCGCCGTTGATGGCGGCCACCACCGGCTTGCCCAGCGTCTCGAGCGCACGCAGGTCACGCTTGACCGACTCGACGGTGTCGAACGCCTCACCGGCGTTCTCCGGGCCGAGATTGATCAAGCCCTTCAGGTCACCGCCGGCGAAGAAGGTTTTCTTCGCGCTGGTGATCACCACGCCGGTGATCGAATCCTTCTCGGCGACAAGACGTTCCACAGCGTTGTGCATGGACTCGCTGTAGTGCTCGTTCATCACGTTGGCCGACCCGGTGGGGTCGTCCAGAGTCAGGGTGACGATGCCGTCGTCGTCCTTGTCCCACTGAATCGTGTTCTCTGCCATGGTCTTAAACCCTCTCGATGATGGTGGCGACACCCATGCCGCCGCCGATGCACAGCGTGATCAGGGCGCGACGCGCGTTGCGGCGCTCGAGCTCGTCGACCATGGTGCCGGTGATCATGGCGCCGGTGGCGCCCAGCGGGTGGCCCATCGCGATGGCGCCACCGTTGACGTTGAGTTTGTCGTCGGGGATGTTTAGGTCCTTCTGGAACTTGAGCACCACCGACGCGAACGCCTCGTTCAGCTCGAACAGGTCGATGTCGTCGATCGTCAGGCCGGCGCGGTCGAGCACCTTCTGCGTGGCCGGGGTCGGGCCGGTCAGCATGATGACCGGGTCCGAGCCGCTGGTGGCGGTGGCCACGATGCGCGCCCGCGGCGTCAGGCCCTGCGACTTGCCCGCGGCCTCCGACCCGACCAGCACCAGCGCGGCTCCGTCGACGATGCCCGAGCTGTTGCCGCCGGTGTGGACGTGGTTGATCTTTTCGACCCAGTGGTACTTGGTGAGCGCGACGTCGTCGAAGCCGCCCATCTCACCGATGCCGTCGAACGCGGTCTTTAGCTTGCCCAGACCCTCCAGCGTGGTGTCGGGCCGCATGTGCTCGTCGTGATCGAGGATGACCAGGCCGTTCTGGTCGCGCACCGGCACCACCGACTTGGCGAAGTAACCGCCCGACCACGCCGCCGCGGCCTTCTGCTGGCTGCGCAGCGCGTAGGCGTCGACGTCGTCGCGGGAGAACCCCTCGATGGTGGCGACCAGGTCGGCGCCGATGCCCTGCGGCACGAAGCCGATCCGGTAGTTGGTCTCGGGGTCGGTCGCCCAGGCGCCGCCGTCGGAGCCCATCGGCACGCGGCTCATCGACTCCACACCGCCGGCCAGCACCAGGTCGTCCCACCCGGACCGCACCTTCTGGGCGGCGGTGTTGACGGCCTCGAGGCCGGAGGCGCAGAACCGGTTGAGCTGTACACCGCCGGTGGTCTCGGGCAGGCCGGCGGCCAGCACCGCGGTGCGGGCGATGTCGCCGCCCTGGTCACCGACCGGGGACACGACGCCCAGGATCATGTCGCTGATCAGGTTCTCGTCCAGGTCGGGGAAACGGCGGCGCAGCTCGTCGACCAGGCCCACGACCAAGTTGAGCGGCTTGACCTCGTTCAGCGATCCGTTGCGCTGCTTGCCCCGCGGGGTGCGGATGGCTTCATAGATAAAAGCTTCGGACATGACAACTTCCTGTTCTGACGAATAGGGTTCGAATCCGTCTTCGAGACTAGATCCCGCACCACCCTAACAGGGCTCCCGGCCAACCTGTTGGTTGGGCGGTTTGCCGCTGGTTGGCGGCACCACTCCGGGTAGCGCCCATGTGTGCGTCCTGCCGCATACTCGTCATCGCACGTGCGGCTGGCCGCACACTCGCCGCGGCGCACCATAAGCTCGATGACCATGACGGTGGAGCGACTGCGCCCCTACGCGACCACGGTGTTCGCCGAGATGTCGGCGCTGGCCGCGCGGATCGGAGCGGTGAACCTGGGCCAGGGGTTTCCCGACGAGGACGGGCCCCCGGCCATGCTCAAGGCCGCGCAGGAGGCCATCGCCGACGGTGTCAACCAGTACCCCCCGGGGATCGGCATCGCGCCGCTGCGCCACGCCATCGCCGCCCAGCGCCGGCGCCGCTACGGCATCGACTACAACCCCGACACCGAGGTGCTGGTGACGGTCGGGGCGACCGAGGCCATCGCCGCGGCGGTGATCGGCCTGGTCGAACCGGGCTCCGAGGTCCTGCTGATCGAGCCGTTCTACGACTCCTACTCGCCGGTGGTGGCGATGGCCTCCGCGCAGCGGGTGGCCGTGCCCCTGATCCCCCACGGTCGCGGCTTCGCCCTGGACGCCGACGCGCTGCGCCGGGCGGTCACGCCCCGGACCCGCGCGCTGATCGTGAACTCACCGCACAACCCGACGGGCACGGTGCTGAGCGCCCAGGAGTTGGCGGCCATCGCCGAGGTGGCGGTCGCGGCCGACCTGTTGGTGATCACCGATGAGGTCTACGAGCACCTGGTGTTCGACGGCCGCCAACACGTGCCGCTGGCCGGCTTCGACGGCATGGCCGAGCGGACGATCACCATCTCCAGCGCGGCCAAGATGTTCAATTGCACCGGCTGGAAGATCGGATGGGCTTGTGGCCCAGCGCATCTCATCGTCGGGATGCGAGCGGCCAAGCAATATCTGAGCTATGTCGGCGGCGCGCCGTTCCAACCGGCGGTGGCGTTGGCCCTGGAGACCGAGGACGCGTGGGTGGACGACCTGCGCGCCACGCTGCAGGCCAGACGCGACCGCCTGGCGGCCGGCCTGGTCGACGTCGGGTTCGAGGTGCACGACAGCGCCGGCACGTACTTCCTGTGCGCCGATCCGCGCCCATTGGGATACGACGACAGCAGCAAGTTTTGCGCGGTGCTGCCGGAAAAGGTTGGCGTTGCCGCGATCCCGATGTCGGCGTTCTGCGACCCGGACGCGACGAACGGTCCAGCGGACGTGTGGAATCACTTGGTGCGATTCACCTTTTGTAAACGCGACGACACCCTCGATGAGGCGATCAGGCGGCTGGCCGCGCTGAAAGACGCCGGTTAACCCACCGCCCCCGTCACGCGCTTGCGCAGGCCCTCCAGCGCGGCGTGCAGAATCTTGTTGCCGGCCGAGCGCACCCAGAAGCCGGGCAGCGGCGCCCGCAGCTCGATCGTGAGGCTGAATCGCACCCGGGTCTTGTCGTCGCCCTCACGCTCCAGGTTGTATTCGCCATGTTGGGCGTGTTGCTGGGCCGTCTTCTCCGCATCCCAGACCATCCAGTCGGGACCCCAGTGATACTCGACCGTTTCGGTATCCGCGATGCCGCTGACCCGCAGCGTCATTCTCACGTGGTGCGGCAGGCCGTCGGGATATCTGTCCACGACCTCGACCCGCTTGTGCAACGGGGACCAGGAGGGAACGGCGTCCATGTCCGCCAGCGCCTCCATGATCACTGCCGGGGGCGCCTCAATGACGATCTGTGACGATGCGCGTATGGCCACCGACTATCAAACTAGCAAGTCGCGCTGCTCCGGCGAGCCGAAAAGCGGTAATTACGTAGCCTTATCCGACTCGCCGCCGCCGAGGACCAGGTTGCGCAACCCCTTCATCGAGGCATCGAGGACGCTCTCGGCGGCCCGCCGCACGATGAACGCGGGCATGGGCCGGCCGGGCTCGACGGTGACGTCGAAGCGCACCCGAGTTTGGTCGATCCCTTCGGGTTTGAGGGTGTACTCGACGTGCTGCCCGTGCTGCTGGGAGGTCCCCTTGGCGTCGTAGACAACCCAATCGGGGCCCCAGTGATACTCCAGAACCTCTTTGTCGACCAGCCCGAGAATCTTGATGGTGGTCTTGACGTGGTGGGGCCGGCCGTCGGGATAACGGTCGACCACTTCGATGTGTTTGTGCAGCGGCGACCACGATGACAGGACGCCGACATCTGTCAGCGCCTCCATGACCACTTCGGGCGGCGCGTTGACGACGAATTCCCGTGATGCTTTGACGGCCACTGAAGATCAACTTAGCAACGCCTACCCCGCTACGGACGGATTCGGCGTAAAGGGTTTCCTACCAGTTGATTTCGTTGAGTGGCGTGGTTGTCGCCGGCGGCGGTCCGACCGGTCCGGCCGGGGTCCGCGAAAAGCGCGGGGCGGGCGCCGCCTGGTCGGCGCCGTGGGCGGTGATCACCGTGGATCGCGCCCGCAAGTGCTCGTTGGTGGCGGCCTCGCTCCACGTGAGCACTGCGGTGACGCACGCGTCGGTGCCGGCGAAGATCTCCGCCCATTCGTCACGCGTGCGGTCGGCGAACCGCCGGGTGAAGATCTCACGCATCCGCGGATAGGAAGCTTTGTCGTGTTGGGCGGGTACGTCGTCGGGTGACAGGCCGAGCCCATCGAGCAACGCCGCGAAGAATTGGGGCTCGATGGCGCCGACGGCGACGTACTTGCCGTCGGCGGTCTCGTAGCAGCCGTAGAACGGGGCGCCGCCGTCGAGCAGAAACGATTCGCGCCGGTCGCGCAGTGTCCCTGTGGACTTCATGGTCCACATCATCTGGGCCAGCAGGCTGACGCCGTCGACCATCGCCGCGTCGATCACCTGCCCGGTGCCCGAGCGTTCCCGTTCGTAGAGGGCGGCCGCGATGCCGATGACCACCAGCATCGAGCCGCCGCCGAAGTCGGCGACCAGGTTCAGCGGCGGCATCGGTGGCCGGTCGGCGTAGCCCAGCGCCGACAGCGCTCCGGTCTGCGACAGGTAATTGATGTCGTGGCCGGCGGTCGGCGCCAGCGGCCCGTCCTGTCCCCAGCCGGTCATCCGGGCGTAGATCAGCCGCGGGTTGACCGCCGCACAGTCGTCGGGCCCGATGCCGAGCCGTTCGCAGGTCCCCGGCCGGAAGCAGTCAAGCAGCACGTCGGCTTTGGCGACCAGGCCCAGCAGCGCCTGCGGCCGCGTCTTGACGTCCAGGTCGACGATCCGCTTGCCGCGGTGCAGCAGGTCGCGATCCTCGGCCGGCATTCCGAGACCGCCCCCTGCTCGGTGGCGACCCGCTGCGCCCGGCTCCGCCGCGCTTGCGATCACCACGCTGGGACGCCGCACCCGCACCACATCGGCACCCAGATCGGCGAGCAGCATCCCCGCGTGCGGCCCCGGTCCGATGCCGCCGAGTTCGACGACCCGCACCCCGGCCAGCGGCCCGCCGCTCACGGCGGCTACTTACCCTTCTTCACCTGTAGCACCCGCTCACGCAGCGCCTTGGTCGCCGAATCGATGGTTCCCTTCACGGCGCGCTTGAGCACGAAGCCGGGCAGCGGCACGTTCGGGTCGGCGAGCAGCTCGAACTTGACCAATGTCCCCTCGCCTTTCGGCACCAGGGTGTACTTCCCGTCCTGCGCCTTCTGCTGCGAGGAGCTGACCAGCTTCCAGCTCACTACGTTCTCGCCCCAGGTGTAGGCGACCACCTGTTCGTCGCTGATCCCGGCGACCTTGACCTTCATCCGCACCTGGCGGGGGCGCCCGTCGTCGCCGGTGTCGAGGATCTCCGCACTCTGATGCGGCTCCGACCATTCGGGCATCGCTTCGAAGTCGGCAATGACGTCCAGAATCTCCTCCGGACTGGCTTCGATGACGATGTCGCGGGATTCTTTGAGTGCCATGGCCCGCACGATACTGGCACGGTGTCTCACCCGGAACGGATTGGACTTCGAGCGTACCGTCGTGCCTGTGACTGATGCCGCGACCGATACCGCATACACCGTCGGTGACTACCTGTTGGACCGTCTCGCCGAGCTCGGCGTCTCGGAGATCTTCGGCGTTCCCGGCGATTACAACCTGGAATTCCTCGACCACATCATCGCCCACCCCCGCATCCGCTGGGTCGGCAACGCCAACGAACTCAACGCCGGCTACGCCGCCGACGGATATGGTCGCCTCCGCGGAATGTCGGCTTTGGTAACGACATTCGGCGTCGGCGAGCTCTCGGCCGCCAACGCGATCGCGGGCAGTTATGCCGAGCAGGTACCCGTTGTGCACATCGTCGGCGGCCCGTCCAAGGACACCCAGGGCACCCGTCGGGCGCTGCACCATTCGCTCGGAGACGGAGACTTCGAGCACTTTTTCCGGATTAGCCGCGAAATCACCTGCGCCCAAACCAATCTCATGCCCGCGACGGCGCGCCGCGAAATCGACCGGGTGCTGTCGGAGGTGCGCGAGCAGAAGCGCCCGGGTTACATCCTGCTGTCCACCGATGTCGCGCGCTTCCCCACCGAACCGCCGGAGGCGCCATTGCCCCGCTACACCGGGGGCACCAGTCACCGTGCCCTGGCCATGTTCGTCGAGGCGGCGACCGCACTCATCGGCGACCACCAACTCACGGTGCTCGCCGACCTGCTGGTGCACCGGCTGCAGGCGATCAAGGAACTCGAGACGCTGCTGGCCGCCGACGTCGTGCCGCACGCCACGTTGATGTGGGGAAAGAGTCTGCTCGACGAGAGCTCACCCAACTTCTTGGGCATTTACGCCGGGGCCGCCAGCGCGCCGGCGGTGCGCACCGCCATCGAAGAGGCGCCCGTGCTGGTGACCGCCGGCGTGGTGTTCACCGACATGGTCAGCGGTTTCTTCAGCCAGCGCATCGATCCGGCCCGCACCATCGACGTCGGCCAGTATCAGAGCAGTGTGGCCGGAGAAGTCTTCGCGCCGCTGGAAATGGGAGCCGCGCTCGACGCGCTGACCACCATCCTGGCCGGTCGCGGTGTCTCGTCGCCGCCGGTGGTGCCGCCGCCGGCCGAGCCGCCGCCACCGGCGCCACGACGTGACCAACCGCTGACCCAGAAGATGTTGTGGGACCGCCTGTGTGTGGCCCTCACACCGGGCAACGTGGTGCTCGCCGACCAGGGCACCTCCTACTACGGCATGGCCGACCACCGGCTGCCGCAGGCAGTGACCTTCATCGGTCAACCACTCTGGGGGTCAATCGGTTACACGTTGCCCGCCGCGCTCGGGGCGGCCGTCGCACATCCGGACCGCAGGACGGTGTTGATCATCGGCGACGGCGCCGCGCAACTGACCGTCCAAGAGCTGGGCACCTTCTCGCGCGAGGGCCTGTCCCCCGTCATCGTGGTGGTCAACAACGACGGGTACACCATCGAGCGGGCGATCCACGGCGAGACCGCGCCGTACAACGACATCGTGAGCTGGAAGTGGATTGACGTTCCGCAAGCGCTCGGCGTCACCGACCATTTGGCGTTCCGGGCCCGGACCTACGGCGAGCTCGACGACGCCCTGACCGCCGCCGCGGACCACCGCGACCGCATGGTGTTCGTCGAGGTGATGTTGCCCCGGCTCGAAGTCCCCGACCTGCTGGTCGACCTCGTCCAGCCGACGTCGCCGGACGGCAGCCCGCGGCGCTGAAGCTCTAGGAGCTTGCTGAATTAGTTCCGCGTGGCGGGCGTGGTCGTCGGGGGGCTTTGGGGATGATTGTTGGGTGCAGGG
>NZ_MVHG01000009.1 GCF_002086125.1 Mycobacterium arosiense ATCC BAA-1401 = DSM 45069 | reverse complement strand
GACGTCAGGGCCGACACGGCCACGCCCGACGCTGCGAGAACTACTGCTGAACCAAGGGAACGAACGACGTGACGTGCAATCATGCCGCCATTGTGCCCAGCCGACACGCGCCTTAAACACCCGAAACACCGAAATTACCGTGTTCTCATAAATCTAACCGCCGCGACTGCCGACGGGCTGAGATTGGTTGTGCGCGACGCCATCCGGCGCGGGCTCCCGGGTCGGTCGTGCCCGCCGGTCGCCGGGCGCCCGGTGGGCCACACCACCGGGCCGGAGCGCGGACCCGCACCGCGGTGTGGTCTGCTACTCGTAGTTACGAGCGGGGTTACGGTGAAGCAACAGCCGACCTCGGCAGACGGCTCGAGCGGATGCGGCGGCGATGTTGAACGCACTAACGCAGGCCCTGAACACGGTCACGGACCACCTGGCCAACCCGGCGCGGGTGTCCGATCCCGACAGGTTGCGCATGGCGGTCTGCGGCAAAACCGTCTTGGTGACCGGCGCGTCCTTCGGCATCGGTGAGGCGACCGCGCGCAGCCTGGCGGCCGCGGGGGCGACCGTCCTGGTCGTCGCCCGCTCCGAGGAACGGCTCTGCGACGTCACCGCGTCGATCAATGCCGGTGGGGGCCAAGCGGTCGCCTACCCGACCGACCTCACCGACGAATCCGCGGTGAGCGCCCTGACCAAGCGGATCACCGAGGAGCACGGCCCGCCCGACATCGTGGTGAGCAACGCCGGCAAATCGTTGCGCCGCTCCCTGCATGACCAGTACGACCGGCCGCACGACTTCCAGCGCACGATCGACATCAACTACCTCGGGCCGGTGCGGCTGCTCCTGGGCCTGCTGCCGGCCATGCGCGGCAACGGCAGCGGGCACATCGTGAACGTCTCGAGTGTTGCCGTGCGGGTGGCGCCGGGCCCGCAATGGGGTGCCTATCAGGCGTCGAAGAGCGCCTTCGACCGCTGGTTGCGCAGCGTGGCTCCGGAATTGCACACCGACGGCGTCGATGTGACCACGGTCTACTTCGCGCTGGTCCGAACCAGGATGATCGCGCCCACCCCGCTGCTCGGCCGCCTCCCCGGCCTGTCGGCGGACGAGGCCGCCGACGCGATCGCCAAGGCGATCATCGAGCGGCCCCGCACCATCGAACCGCCCTGGGTGCTACCGGCCGAACTGGCCTCGGTGCTGCTGGCCGGGCCGGCCGATTACGCCGCCCGACTGTGGCACCGCCGGTTCTTCAGCGAGTCCGACACCGACGAGGCCGACAATGACGAATGACCGGGTGATTCCCACCGCCGCCCGGGCCCTGCTGCGCTCGGGCCTGTTGAGTCCGCCGGCGCCGCTCGCGGGGTTCCGGCTTCTTCGCGAGCTACGCCGGGGCGGTACCAATCCCTACACGCTGCTGGCGGTCACGACGGCCCGTTGGCCCGACCGCACGGCGATCGTCGACGACGACGGCGCGCTGAGCTATCGCCAGCTGCAGCAAGTGACCGAGTCGCTGGCCCGGCGGTTGGCCGACGACGGCGTCGCACCCGGGCAGGCGGTCGGGGTGATGTGCCGCAACGGACGGGGTTTCGTGGCGGGTGTGTTCGCCGCCGCCCTGCGGGGCGCCGATGTCGTCCCGATGAGTACGGAGTTCCGCAGCGACGCGCTGGCGGCGGCGCTGCAAGCGCACCGCATCTCCACCGTGGTCGCCGAGAGCGAGTTCGGCGGGCGGCTGCGGGCCGCGGACGAATCGGTCGGCACCGTCGATCCGGCGACGGCCGGCACCGACGAGGGCGCCCGCAGACCGCAAGTCGCCGCCCCCGGCCGCATCGTGCTGCTGACATCGGGCACCACCGGCACACCCAAAGGGGTGCCCCGCACACCGCAGATGCGCTCCGCGGTGGGCGTGTGGGTGACCATCCTCGATCGCACCCGACTGCGCGCCGCGTCGCGAATCTCGGTGGCAATGCCCATGTTTCACGGATTGGGGCTGGGCATGCTGATGCTGACCCTGGCGCTCGGGGGGACCGTGCTCACGCGCCGGGAGTTCGACGCCGAAGCCGCGCTGGCCCAGGCGTCGCTGCATCGCGCCGACTCCTTCACCGCGGTGCCGGTGGTGCTCGCGCGCATCCTGGAGCTGCCCGAGCGGGTGCGGGCGCGAAATCCGCTGCCCTACTTGCGGACGGTGATCTCCAGCGGCGACCGCCTCGACCCCACGCTGGGCCAGCGGTTCATGGATGCCTACGGCGACATCCTGTACAACGGCTACGGCTCCACCGAGGTCGGTATCGGTGCGCTGGCCACGCCGGCCGATCTGCGCGAAGCGCCCGAAACCGTCGGAAGACCGGTCGTGGGATGCCCGGTGCGGATCTTCGACAAGAACGACCGGCCGGTCGGGCCGCGGGTCACCGGGCGGATCTTCGTCGGCGGCGAGCTGACCAGCGACGGCTACACCGACGGCGCCGCCAAGGCCGTCGTCGACGGCATGACCAGTACCGGCGACATGGGCTATCTGGACAACGCGGGCCGGCTCTTCATCGTCGGCCGCGAAGACGACATGATCATCTCCGGCGGCGAGAACGTCTACCCGCGTGCGGTCGAAAACGCGCTCGCCGAGCACCCCGCCGTCGTCGAGAACGCGGTCATCGGAGTCCCCGACGAACGGTTCGGTCAGCGCCTGGCGGCGTATGTGGTCACGCGGCCGGGCAGCGGGATCGACGCGGACGAGCTGCGCGAATATCTGAAGGGTCGGGTTTCTCGCTTCGAACAGCCCCGCGACATCAACATCGTGGACAGCATTCCGCGTAACCCGACCGGCAAGGTGCTGCGCAGAGAGCTATCCGGCTGAACGCTTGCTCACTCTTCGCCGGGCTCCAAGGCGGCGACCTGCTTGGCCAGCCAATTGGGTGCCAGCGCCGAGATCGCGGTGGCCCCCGCCGTCGAACCCAGCACTCCGGACCAGGCGACCGGCCCCAGCGGCGTGCACCCGAAGAACTGACTGATCACCGGGGTTTGCACGATGCCGACCAGGACGCCGGCGCTGCCCAGGGCGGTCGCCAGGACGAGCGGGCTGTGCCGGCGTGTCAGCAGCGTCTGCGCCAGCTGCGTCGTCACGAGCGCCGTCAAACCCATTGTCGCCGTGCGACGTTCGGTGCCCGGTGTCCAGCGTCCGATCGCCCAGGCGGCCGTCGCCCCGGCGGCGGTGACGGCGCCGCGCGTGACGATCTGGCGCATCAGCGGGGCGTCGAGCGAGGGCGTGGCTCCGGTGAGCACGGTGCGGCGGTGCAGGCGGCGCGCCTCCTCGGCGGCCTCGGCCGATTCGTACTCGGCTTCGTCGGGTTCGACGTATTGCGAGGTGACGGCGACCGCGAGCGCGGGGAACATGTCGGTGAGCAGGTTGACCAACAGCAGCTGACGGGTTCCCACCGGGGCGCGCCCGGCGCCGAAGGCGGTGCCGATGATGGTGAACAGCACCTCACCGACGTTGCCGCCGACCAGGATGGTGACGGCGTCGCGAACGCCGGCCCACATGCTGCGGCCCTCGACCAGGGCGTCCATCAGCACGCCCAAATCCTCGTCGGTCAGCACGATGTCGGCGGCGCCGCGGGCGGCCGAGGAACCGCGGCCGCTCACCCCGATACCGACGTCGGCCATCCGGATCGCGGCGGCGTCGTTGGCGCCGTCCCCGACCATCGCCGTCACCCGGCCGCTGCGCTGCAGGGCGGCCACGATCTGCACCTTCTGCTCCGGGCTGACGCGGGCGAACACCTGCACGTCGGCGACCAGCTTGGCGCACGCGTCCTCGTCGAGGCCGGCGAGTTCGGCGCCGGTGATTACTCGCGCGCCCTCTGGCAGGCCCAACTGCCGGGCGATCGCCCGCGCGGTCACGGGGTGGTCGCCGGTGATCAGCACCACGTCGCGGTCGGCGTCCACCAGCGCCTCGATCAGCGGACGCGCCGACGCCCGTGCGGTGTCGGCCAAACCGACGTAGCCGAGCAGCTCGAGGTTCTTCGCCGCGGCGTCCACAGCGTCGGCGTCGGTGTCGTCGTCGTCGGTCTCGTGCTTCCAGCCGCGCTGCGCCACGGCGAGCACCCGCAGCCCCTGCTCGGCAAGGCCATGCACCACCGCCTCGGCCCGCGCCCGGTCGGCTTCCGGGTCGGCGAACCTGCAGCGCGGCAGGATGACCTCGGGGGCCCCCTTGAGGACCAGCACCGGCGCCTCCTCGGGCTGGCCGTTGTCGTGGCCCACGGTGCCGATCGCGGCGGCGAAGCCGCGGCTGGATTCGAACGGCACCTCCGCGACCATCGCCCAGTCCGAATCGCTCTGGCCGTTCAGCGAACTCGCCGCAATCAGGATCGCCTCGTCGGTGGCGTGCGCATGCCCCTGGCCCTCCTGCGGCTGAGCCGACGCGCGCGCCGCGGCCCGCAACAGCCCGGCCGATTCCGGGTCGGTCAGCTTGGGGAAGGGATCGTGCGGGTCGACGTCGTCGGGCACCGCGCACACCACGCGCAGCCGGTTCTCGGTGAGCGTGCCGGTCTTGTCGAAACAGACGGTGTCGACGCGGCCCAGCGCCTCGATGGTGCGCGGCGCGCGGACCAGGGCCCCGCGCGCGGTCAGCCGCTGGGCGGCCGAGAGCTGGGACAGGGTGGCCACCAGGGGCAGGCCCTCGGGGACGGCGGCCACTGCGATCGCGACGCCGTCGGCGACAGCCTGGCGCAGCGTCGCGCGCCGCAGCAGCGCCAGCGCCGACACCGTCGCGCCACCGGCCAGCGTCAGGGGCAGCACCTTGCTGGTTAGATCCCGCAGGCGGGCTTGAATTCCGGCCGCGGTCTCCACGTCGGCCACGGCCGAGATCGCGCGGTGTGCGGCGGTGCCCACCCCGGTGGCGGTCACGATCGCCCGGGCATGCCCGGCGACGATGGTGCTGCCCTCGAACAGCATGCTGGCGCGGTCGGGGTCATTGACCGCGACGGGATCCACCTGCTTGTCGACCGGGAGCGATTCGCCGGTCAGCAGGGACTCGTCGACCTCGAGGTCTTCGGCGATCAGCAGGCGGGCATCGGCGGGCACCACTTCCGGTGCGGCCAGGTCGATGACGTCGCCGGGCCGCAACGACTTGGCGGACACCGTCACCGTGCGGGTCGCGTGTCGGGCGGCCTCGAGCCGGCGGCGGGTCGTCGCGACGGCCGGGACAATCACCCGGCGCACCAGCTGGTCCTGCTCGGCGAACAGCTCGGCGGCGGCCGACTCGGCCCGGAGCCGTTGCGCCCCACCGGTTATCGCGTTGACGGTCATGACGCCGGCGACCAGCAGCGCGTCGATGTTGCTGCCGACGATCGCCGAGGCCGCCGCGCCGACGGCCAGGATGGGGGTCAGCGGATCGGCGAGCTCGGTGCGGGTGGCGGCCGCCAGCCGAACCGCGTTGTGCAGGGGCTTGCGCAGGGGCTGCAATGCCGGGCTGTACGACAGGTCGTCGAGGCGGCGCCGCCAGGACGGCTCGGTCTCGACGGCTATCGGCCGCGCGCCGCCGGCCAGCCGCGAGTAGACGATCTCGGGATCCAGTGCATGCCAGGCGGTCAGCGGTTGTGGTGTGGGGTCCGGCAGCCGGAGCACCCGGGCGGCTGAGAGGGTTGCCGCCAGCAGCGCGGTGGCCGCGGCGGCATTGACCGGGTTGAGCCAGCGGCGGAAGCTCACCGGGCTGGTGCCCGCCTCCTGTTCACCGGTGACCAGCAGCAGACCGGCCAGTGTGGTTCCGCCCTGCGCCAGGTGCACCGCCGATTCGCTGGCCGACCGGGCCACGGGGATCGCCGAGAGGATGCGCACCGCGTCGGCCAGATCGGTGCCGGTGATGATGTCGGCGGTCCACGCCGTGGCGGCGCGCGGATCATCAAGGGCCACACCGATATCGGCGATCGCGAGCGCCGCTAGGGTGTCGGTCGAGGCGAAGTCCCGATGCAACGCGGTGATCAGCAACACCGGTCCACGGTCGGCGCGCAGCTCGCGGACGACGTTGAGCAGCGGCGTGCCGGGCGGGTGCGTGGTGCCGACGCTGGCGGTGAGGTCCTCGGTGCCCGCGACGTGGCGTAGTACCACCCGCGCGCCGGTGCGGTTCGCGGTCTGAAAGAGCGGGATCGCGTAGGGATCGACCTCCCAGCCCACGTCGACGCGGCCGACGCACTCGCCGTCGACGATCAGCTCGGCCCTCTCCAGGCCCTGCGCGGGCGTCGCCGAAGGTCCTTGGGTGCGAACCCATTTCAGCCGAGCGCCGGTCGCGGGTAGCTCGTCGGCGTCGGGCTCGGGTGCCTCTTCACCGTGCAGCAGCGCGTCGGCCACCTCGTAGACCCGGTCGTCGTCCCAGCCGGGAGCGTCTCCGCGGACCCGCAAGACCGCGCGGTGATCGCCGCGCAGCGCGGCGCCGTCGATGACGACCACCTTCACCCGGTCCAGGCGGCGCAGCGCGCCCGGGTCGAGGACCAGTTGCCCGGAATTGGCGAGCCCGCGGCCCAATATCGCCGCGAACGCCTGGCGGCCCATGTGCGCGGCCCTGGGCACCCCGGCTTCGATGGCCGCGGCCGCGTCTTCGGTGCCGCCGCCGGCGACCAGCGCGCTGACCGCGGCGATCAGCGAGCCGTTGGCCGCCGAATCGACGTAGCTTTCCACCGGCCCGGCCATCGAGCCTTTCGCCTTGTCCATCGCGGCGTCGATGGTGCCGCCGACCACGACGTGGGAGGCCTCGCCGGCGGCCGCCGCGGCCCAGCTGTGCCGGGGCACCTCCGACTTGGCCGAGGAGATGACGGGCACAACCGGGGCCTGCGGCCGCTCGGGGGAGGCCAGCTGCGGTTCGCGGTCGCGCCACACGCGGCGGTGCGCCGACGCCTCGGAGACCTGCAGCGTGCGTTGCGTCAGATCCAGCAGCGGTGTGCCGAACGATTGCGTCAAACCGTGGGCGGCGGCCGTCGTAGCGGCCAGCGCGATGTCGGTGCCGACCCGGCCCAACCGCGCCTCCAGGATCGCGACCATCCGCGGTTGATGGTTGATGAGGGCGGCCGCGGCCCGGGTGGTCTGCGGCGCGGCCGGCAACCGGGTCACCCATCCGGTGACCGCGGCCCCCATCGCGACGACATCCATTGCGGCCGCGGTCAGGGGCACCAAGATGGCCAGCGGGTTGCCCGGGTCGGCGAACGGCGCGGACATCGGCGATGACTCCGACTTCGACCAGGTGATGTCCGAGGCGATCGAGGAGACCGTGGCGCGCAGCTCGTCCAGGACCGCGTGGCCGTCCGCATCGTCGGACAGCTCCACCACCAAGCGGCCCAGCGAGCCCTCGACATGGGCCTTGGCCACACCCGGGATCCGGCGCACCGGCTCCTCCACGGCGGGCGCGTACTCGTGCCAACGCGGGAAGGGCAGCAGCGGATCCAGATCCAGGTGCACTCGGTTTCCGCTGTGCCAGCGCACCGGCGGCAATATCTCGGCGGGGGAGCCGCCGGACGAACCGTTCAGTCCGATCGCCCGGCCCGTCGTTTGAGCAATCGAGTCGATGACCGGGCCGGCGAGGTCGGTTACCGGACTGGCCAACGTCTGCAGCGCGCCCGCCGCCCCCGCGGCGGTGGACACACCGGCCCGCACCACCTGCGCGGCTCCGCCGGCCATGCCCGCGACGACGCTGGAAACGCCGGGAATCTTCACTCGTCACCCTTCACTACGTCTACCGCGCCTAATGATCCTGACGTGTGGTGGACCTGTCCACACCACGGCCGGGAAGGTAAACCGTGCGACGACACCGATGACGATGCAGGTCGGGCCTCCCTTAGAGAGAAAGGGGTGCGATTACGTCCCTGCTCCAAGGTTACCGGGTTGCCGACAAACCAAACGTGGGAAACAACCCGGCGTCGAGGAAGACGGTGATGCTCGCGACGCCGGTGGCGCCGGTGGTCAAGACGTGAATGGAATGCGCCCGCATCGCCCCGTCGGCGCTGCGCCGGTATTCGGCAACGGCGGGTTGCGCATTCGCGGCTGTCGGGACCATCACGATGTCGCCGGGCGGGGCTAGGGCGCGTCGGGCGAGGAACCGCAGCACGGCGTCCCGACCGGTGAACCACACTGGCATAGGCGGCATTTCAAGCTTGACGTCCGCTTGCAGCAGCGCCGTCAGAGCCGCCATGTCCGCGTTTTCGAATGCCGCGCAATACCGGTCGAGCAGCTCGCGGCGCTCGGCATCGCCGGGTTCGGACATGGTGTCCTCGGCGGGCGAGAGTTCGGCAAGGCGGGCCCGGGCGCGCTGCAGCGAACTGTTGACCGCCGCGGGCGTGGTCTCGAGGAGCTCGGCAACCTCGGCGGCGCTGAACTGCACGACGTCGCGCAGGATCAGCACGGCGCGCTGCCGCGCCGGAAGCTCCTGAAGGGCGGTCATCACGGCCAGCCGCACGCTCTGCTTTGCGGTCAGGTCGTCTTCGGGGCTCTTGAACATCATCGCGTCGGGCATCGGCTCGAGCCAGGCGTGCGCGCCGGCCTTCGCGTTGAAATCTGCGTCGGGATCGACAGATCCGTCGCCCACGCCCATCGGCAGCACGCGCCGGGCGCGATTCTCCAGCGCTCGCAGGCAGGCGTTGGTGGCGATGCGATACAGCCACGTTTTCAACGCCGCGCGTTCCTCGAACGCCCGATAGCCGCGCCAGCCCCGCAGGTACGTCTCCTGGACGAGGTCTTCGGCGTCGTGCACCGAACCCAGCATGCGATAGCAGTGCGCGATCAGCTCGGCACGAAAAGGCGCCGCCTGCTCGACGAAATCCTCCTGCGCCGGCACGAGCCTCTCCTATCGGTGGGTGAAGAACCTACTCCCTTAGAGACATCGGGCAACCGAAATTCATCGGGCCGCGCGCGATGAAGCCGGCCGCCGCGCCGTATCTGAATTAGTGAAGATGCGGCCCGGCCGCAGCACCCACAGCAGAGAGCGAGAACACCATGAACCAGTCCCGCACCGCCCACGCCGACGGGCTCGCCGACACCACCGCCATCGTGACCGGCGCGGGCCGCGGGTTCGGCCGCGCCATCGCCGCCGCGTTGGTGGCGGCCGGCGCGCGGGTCGCCGGCGTCGCGCGCACCCGATCACAACTCGAGGAGGTGCGCACCCGGCTCGGCGACGCCTTCACCCCCGTGGTGGCCGACGCCACCGACCCGGCCACGGCCGACCGCCTGATCGACGAATACCGGCCGCGCACACTGGTGTTATGCGCCGGCGCGACGCCGCGGATGGCGCCGTTGCAGGAGCAGACCTGGGAGACGTTCGGCGCGAACTGGAACTCCGACGTCGCGCAGGCGTTTCACTGGGTTCACCGTGTCCTGCGGCACCCGCTGGCGCCGGGCAGTTCGGTGATCGTGATGTCCAGCGGCGCCGCGGTGAACGGATCACCGCTGTCTGGAGGCTATGCGGGGGCGAAGGCGACCGTCAGCTTCATCACCAGCTACGCCGCCACCGAATCGCAACGCGCGGGCCTCGGGATCGGCTTCACCGCCGTGCTGCCGCGCTTGACGCCGGCCACCGACTTGGGCGCGGCCGCCGTCGCGGCCTACGCCGAGCGACAAGGCGTCGACATCGACTCCTTCGTGCAGGCCGCCGGGCCCGCGCTCACCGCCGAACAGGTGGGCAAATCGGTGCTCGAGATCGCCACCGGCGCCGCCGGCGACCACGACGCCTACCTGCTCACCGCCGCCGGTCTTTCGCCGCTGACCTGAACATCTAGCCATTGAGAGGCACAGTGATGAACACACCGCCGATCGTGTCGGCCGAGCAGTGGGCGAGCGCGCACCAGGAACTGCTGGCCAAGGAGAAGGAACTCACCCGGGCCCATGACGCGCTCGCGGCCATGCGGCGCCGCATGCCGTGGACGGCCGTCGACTCCACCTACCAATTCGAGGGACCCGAGGGCAGGGTCGACCTGCTGGGCCTGTTCCAGGGCCGGCGTCAACTCATCGTCTATCGCGCCTTCTACGGGCCCGACATCCACGGCTGGCCCGACCATGCCTGCCGAGGGTGCTCGATGATCGCCGACCACGTCGGCAACCTGGCCCACCTCAACGCCCGTGACACCACGCTGGTGTTCGCTTCGCGCGCACAGCAGGCCGACATCGAGCGACTCAAGGCGCGGATGGGCTGGAAGATGCCGTGGTACACCATCACCGATCAATTCGATAGCGATTCCGGCGTGGACGAATGGCACGGCACCAACGCCTTCATCCATTACGGCGATCGGGTGTTCCGCACCTACTTCATCAACAATCGCGGCGACGAGGCGCTCGGAACGACGTGGAGCTTGCTCGACATGACCGCGCTGGGACGCCAGGAAAACTGGGAGGATTCGCCGCAGGGCTACCCGCAGAGCGCCCCCTACGAGTGGTGGGACTGGAACGACGCGTACGGCGTGCACGAGCCGTCACGCTGGTTCGGCGAGCCGGACCCCAACGATCCCAACGACATCCGGCCGCCGCGCGAAAGCTAAGCACCGCAGCAATTTTGGCGCGTTTCGCGCGCCGGTTACAGAGCCCGAGAACGCGAATGCGCGGTAGCCGTCGACCGGCTACTCGCGCAATATTGGGCGATGGGAATTCGCTACAGAATTCGGTGGTTCGCCCTGCCTACCTGGTATCCGGTCGGGAACGACTTCTCGATGACCTGCAATTGGTGATCCACCCTGGACTCCAGCTCGAGCACCACGCAGCTATCGCTGAAGGATTTCGATTCGAGAACGATGTACCGCTGACCACAATCGGTGATCGGGTCGCCCGAGTGCAATTTCTCGACCGGCACCGACTCCGGAGTTCCATCTGCCTCCATTCATGACACGTTAGGTCAATTCGGCAGGCGAGGGAATAGACCGTTATGCGGGATCGGCTTGCCGCTGCTTGAAGTACACGCTGACGTGACAGATCAATCCATCGTCGGCCTGCTCGAAGAGGATGCACTCGGGCCACGTGGTCGCAACGCCATCGATCTCGAATGTCTCGGACAGCTCGGCGTAGGACACTCGCGAATCCACATGCGAGACCCGCCGCACCTCCAACCGATGGCCCTGGAGGCTGGTGCAGACCTTGCGCAAGTAGGCGACATAGCGCTTTTTGCCCTCGACGATGTCGCAGAACGGCCCCTGCCGGGTCAGGCCGTCCTCGGTGATGGTGTCGGCCAGTCCGTCCCAGTCGTGCGCGGCCAGGCGATCCAGGTAGCGCTCGACCACGTTGTCTTGGGTGCCCATGTCGTCTCCACTCGCTCGTGGGTCCACGGTATGCGCGGCATCGTCGTCGGGCTAGGTTCGATTGCCCAACTCCTTCTCGCGCCGCCTCGCGGCACGCATCGTCGTCGGGCTAGGTTCGATTGCCCAACTCCTTCTCGCGCCGCGTCGCGGCACGCATCGTCGTCGGGCTAGGTTCGATTGCCCAACTCCTTCTCGCGCCGCGTCGCGGCACGCATCGTCGTCGGGCTAGGTTCGATTGCCCAACTCCTTCTCGCGCCGCGTCGCGGCACGCATCGTCGTCGGGCTAGGTTCGATTGCCCAACTCCTTCTCGCGCCGCGTCGCGGCACGCATCGTCGTCGGGCTAGGTTCTCCCTCATGAGCTGGTGGACCGTCCACGCCGACCGGACGCTGAGCGAGCACGTGCCCGCGCCGCCCGATGCCGTCCGCGACTTCTATGTGGACCTGGACAACATCAAGCTCGTGCACCCGCTGATCGTGTCCGTGGAAACCGTGTCCCGCGGCCAGACCCCGGACGGCTATGAGCAGACCTACCGCGTCATCGATCGAATTCCTCTGGGACCATTCACCATTCGCACCGGCTATCACGCCCGATTGCGTGTGCCGGTCAACGGCGACGTGCTGACCGAGGCCGACCAGTCGCCCGGGGTCCGGTTGCGCGGCACTGTGAGTTTCGATCCGGTCGACGGCGGCACCCGGGTCACCGAGCGGATTTCGATCACCGCCCCGCGGCCATTGGCGGGGGTGACCATCCGAGAAGGAGTTAAGGCGCACGTCAAGATGCTGGCCGGCATCCGGAGCCACTTCGAGTCCGGTTGAGCGAGGGTTGCGCCCGTGATCACCCGCCGGCGAAATCGATGACGCCGCGAATGTTGCGGCCTGCACGTAAATCCGTCATCGCCTCGTTGATCTGGTCGAGCCGATAGTGGCGGGTGACCAACTCGTCGAGTTTCACCGCGCCGGCCTGGTACATCGACAACAGCATCGGCACGCTGGTGCGCGGGTTCATCCCGCCGTACAGCGCGCCCCGCAGTTGCTTGGCCGACAGCGTCATCTCCTGCAGCACCAGCGGAACCGGCGGTTCCGTGAACGGGGTGATGCCGGTGAGCACGCAGACCCCGCCCTTGCGCAGCAGCGCCATCGCCAACGGCAACAAGTCGACATGCACCACGCCGGGGCAGATCACGACGCGGTCCGCCATCAGCCCCGCGGTGATCTCGTTGACCAGCGGTATGGCATCCTGCGCGGAGGCGGCGGTGTGCGTGGCGCCGAAGATTTTGGCCGAATCACGCTTGGACTCAACCGGATCCACCGCGACGACATACTTCGCACCGACGGCGCGCGCCCCCTGCACGGCGTTCATCCCGACGCCACCGGCGCCGAGGACGACGACGGTGTCGCCGGGTTCGGTTCCCGCCGAGATCGTCGCGGAGCCCCAGCCGGTGCTGACCCCGCACGACACGAGCGAGGCGGCGTGGAAAGGAATGGCGTCGTCGATCTTGATGACCGACTTCTCCGACAGCACCGCGTATTCGGCGAACGTGCCGAGCTGCCCATAGGCCAACAGGTCTTCGTCGCCCAGGTGCCGGCGGCAGGTTCCGTCGGTCGGCATCTCCCGGACGAACAGGCTCGCCCCGATGTCGCAGATGTAGCTCTGCCCGTTCACGCAGAAGCGGCAACTGCCGCACGCCGGGATGAACGACAGCGCCACGTGGTCCCCCGGCCGCACCGACGTCACGCCGGGCCCGACTTCTTCGACGACGCCGGCACCTTCGTGACCGCCGAGCAGCGGGAACCAGTCCGGCGCCGGCTGGCCGCTGGCGGCGATCGCCTCGGCCGTCGGTACCACGTCGCCGGTGAACAGATGGTCGTCGGAGTGGCAGATACCGGCGACGGCCATCCGCACCATGACTTCGCCCGCGTGAGGCGGGTCCAGCTCGATCTCGCGGATCTCCCAGTCCTGGCCGACCCCGCGGATGACAGCGGCACGACATTTCATTGGCGACCTCCCCTTGATTTCGTGTGGCATGGCGGGATTTAGCGCGCCAGGCTGGCGCGCAGTTCGCGCTTGAGCACTTTGCCGTAACTGTTCTTCGGTAACTCGTCGACGAACTCGTAACGCTTGGGCCGTTTGAAGCGGGCGATGCGATCCAGCAGGTGTGCGTCCAACGCCGCGGGTTCGACCGCGCCGACGATGAACGCGACCACCACCTCGCCCCACTCCTCGTCGGGGGTGCCCACCACGCACGCCTCGGCGACGCCGGGGTGCTCGAGCAGCACCTCCTCCACCTCCCGCGGGTAGATGTTGCTGCCGCCGCTGATGACGACATCCTTCGACCGATCCCGCAGCGTGAGGAAGCCGCGCGCGTCGAAGGAACCCATGTCGCCGGAGTAGAGCCAGCCGTCCTTGAGCGCGTCGCCGGTCGCCTCGGGATTGCGCCAGTATCCGGACATGACCGCATCACCGCGACAGACGATTTCGCCGATCTCGCCGACGGGCGCCGCGCTGCCGTCGGCGCGCAGCACCGCGACCTCCATCCCCGACCGCGCATACCCGACCGATCCCAGGATCGCGTCGTCGTCGCACTCGTGATCGACGCGGCGCAGCCCGGTGATGGTCATCGGCGATTCGCCCTGCCCGTAGATCTGCGCGAAGATCGGGCCGAACGCCGTGATCGCCTTGCGCAGGCTGTCGACGTACATTGGACCGCCGCCGTAGACGATCGTCCGCAGATTGGCCGGGCGGCTGCGGCCGGTATCGACCAGCCGTTGCACCATGGTCGGGGCCAAGAAGGCGCTGGCGGACGGGTGATGTTCGCAAAGGTCGAGGAACTCGTCGGGATCGAATGCGCCCGAGGCGGGCAGGATTTGGCGGGCGCCGCGCAGCACGTACGGCAGGATGTAGAGGCCGGAGCCGTGCGACATCGGTGCCGCGTGCACCAGGCTGCAGCCCTCGTCCGGGGCGTCGATGTCGGCGAGGTGCGCGAGCGTCATCGCCGTGAGGTTGCGGTGCGAAAGCATCGCGCCCTTCGACCGGCCGGTGGTTCCGCTGGTGTAGAACAGCCACGCCAGTGTCGCGGGGTCGGTGCGCGGCGGCGCAGCGGGGTGCGCGGCGAATCGTCGCGAATATTCCTCGGAATCAATGATTTCCGTTGGCGTCGCGGCCACCGGTGCGAGCTCGGCGCCGATGGCCGGCGACGCGAACACCCGTGCCGCGCCCGCGTCGTCGAGGATTTGCGCCATCTCGCGCCGATGCAGCTTGTAGTTGATCGGGACGACGACGCACTCGGCGGCCCAGATCGCGAACATCAACTTGACGACCTCGGGGCGGTTGTGGGTCGCGATCGCGAGTCGAGCGCCCGCGCCGTGCTGCTCGCGGATCGACGTGGCCAGCCGTAAGGCCCGGTCCCGCAATTCGATCCAGGTGCACACGCGGCGCTCCCCAAAGTACAGCGCGCCACGGTCGGGGAAGCGGGTCGCGGCCTGGTCGAGCATGGCGAACAGATTCATCCCTCGACCCACCGCGATGACAACGCGAACTCGGAGAGATACTTTGTCGAGCTCCATCCGCCGTCGACGACAATCGTCTGACCGTTGATGAAACTTCCACCCGGCGAACACAGGAACGCGACCGTGCCGGCGATGTCGTCGATGCGGCCCAGCCGCTGATGCGGCGTCATCTCGGTGTTGATCTTGCGGAATCGCTCGTCCTCTAGGCGCTTCTCCACCATCGGCGTCACCGTCACCCCCGGGGCGACGGCGTTGCACCGGATGCCGGACGCGCCGTACTGACAGGCGATGTGAGTGGTCAGCGCGGTCAGGCCGCCCTTGGCGGCGGAATACGCGCCGCCGCGCAGGCCGCCGACGACCGCGAATGTCGAGGTGACATTGATGATCGCCGACCCGGGCCCCATGTGTGGCAGCACCTCGCGCGCCAGTCGGAACGGCGCCCGCAGCATCAAACCCAGGAAGTAGTCCAGGGTTTCGTCGTCGGTTTCGTGCAGCGGCTTGGGGCTGCCCACCCCGGCGTTGTTGATCAGGAAGTCGATATGGCCCCACCGGTCGACCGCGAGGTCCACGATGCGGCGCGGCGCGTCGTCATCGGTCAAGTCGACCGCGAGGGCGGCGACGCGATCCGGGTCGCCGATCGCCTTTTCGAGTTCGGCCAGCCGGTCTCGGTCGCGGCCGGTGCCGACGACCGCCATGCCCATCTCGGCGAGTTTTACCGCGCAGCCCAAGCCGATACCGCTGCTGGCTCCCGTGACGATAGCGACTTGCATCTCACTCATCCTTGGTTCCCGTCTGTAGTAAAGACGCCCGGATCCGATGCTTGAGAACCTTCCCGGCGTCGTTCTTCGGCAGGGCGTCGGCGATCACGACCTGTTCGGGTGCCTTGAATTTGGCGACGCCCTTGCTCACCAGCAGCGCAAGCAGACTCGCGACGTCCGGGTGCTCGGTGCCGGAGGGAACGATCACCGCGCACGCCCGCTCGCCGGTGCGCTCGTCGGGCAGTCCGACGACCGCGATCTCGGCGATGCCGGGATGCTCGGCTAGCAGGTCCTCGACCTCCTTGGCCGAAATGTTCTCGCCGCTGCGGATGATGACGTCCTTGGCACGGCCCGTCACCACGAGGTACCCATCGCCCACCCAGCGCCCAAGGTCGCCGGTGCGGAAAAAGCCTGCGCCATCGAAAGACTCGGCGTCATCTTCGGGGTGCAGATAACCCCGCAACATCTGCGGGCCGCGCACACAGATCTCACCGTCGCCGGCGGGCGCGGCTTGGTGGGCGACGAGCTTGATCTCGGCGATGCCGGGCCTGCCATCGGTGTCCGCCGCGGCACCGGCCTCGTCCGGCCGGGGAGCGCCGACGGTCGTGACGGGCACTTCCGTGCAGCCGTACACCCTGGTGACCACCGCGTGTTCGAAATAGTCTGCTGCACGGCGGATCAGCGCGGGCGAGACCGACGCGCCGCCGCAGATGAACACCTTCAGGTCCGGCAGGCGGGTGCCGGCGCGCTCGGCCGCCGACAACAGCTGCTGCAGAAACGGCGTGGCCCCCGCCATGTGGGTGCACCGCCGCGAGTCCATCAGAGCTACCGCCTCCGATGCGTCCCACCGGTCCATCAGCACCGCGGTGGTGCCCAGCAACAGGGGGCATTCGAAGGCATAAATCGAGCCGCCGATGTGGGCGACCGGCGACGGCACCAGGAACGTGTCACCCGGCGCGATCATCCAGTGGTCGCGGATCTGGCAGATCAGGGCGTGCATCGAATTGTGGGTGTGCAGCACACCTTTCGGGCGGCTCGTGGTGCCGGACGTGTACAGGATCATCCGCACGGAGTCGGGGTCCAGCACCGGAAGCGCCGCGGCAGCCGACGGCGGCCGCCCCAACAGCGAGCCATACGGTGTGTGCCGACCGGCGTCACCGCGCAGCACCACCACCTCCGGCGGACGGCTCATTGCGGCCGTCACGCGCTCGAGCATCCCCGCGTAGTCGTGGCCGCCGTAGCGCTGCGGGACGAAAAGCATGGCGGCGCCGGCGTCATCGAGGATGAACCGCAGATCGTGGTCGCGCAGCGACGGCAGGATCGGATTCACCACCATTCCGGCCAGTGTCGCGCCCAGGTAGATGACCGCGGCCTCGTGCCAATTCGGCAACATGAAGGACACGACGCTGCCCGTCGGCATGCGCGCCAACAGCGCGGTCGCCAGCGCGTTGGCCTGGGTGTGGAGCGTGGCACAGTCCAGTCGAGTATCCTTGTCCATCAGAATAATTCGCCCGGGCGAGGCCTGCGCGGCCGCGTGCAGCGCATCGGCCAGCGTGGTGTGCACCCACAACCCGCGCTGGTAGGCGTCTAAAGCGTGGGGCGCCCGGGCGGTCACCGTGACCTCATCTCTGGGCGGCCTATTCGTCCACGCGACGCATGGTCATCGCGTACCGAAACCTCGACGACAGGTGGGTGTTGATTGTCACCTGGGCCACCTCACCGTCGGAGGTTGTGTAGGTGCGCCGCATCTGCAGCGCAGCCGTCCCCGCCTCCACGCCGAGTCCGTCGGCCTGCTCGGGTGACAACAGGACGGCGGCGATCTCCTGGTGCAGCTGGGCGACGCTCACGCCGAACAGGTCCTCGATCAACGGAAAGATCGGGCCGACGTGGCGTTGCAGCAGCCTGCCGACGGCGGCGAAACCGCGATTGATGTAGTACTCCGTCCGGCATATCGGCACCGAGGCGTCGTCCTCCTGCCGGTAGCCGCGCACCGACAACCACTGGGAGCCGACCTCGAGGCCGGTCCGAGCGGCCAGCTCGCCGTCGATCGTCACCATCGCGTTGGATTCGATGGTCAGCTGCGCGCCGGCCGCGAACGCCAGCAGGTCTTCGATCGACATCGCGTCCTGGGCATAGGAACTCGACGCCGGTCGGGGAACCACCCGGGTGCCCGCCCTCGGCCGGGACGCGACCAGATTGTCCTCGCGCAGCCGGCGCAGTGCCTCCCGGATGGTGTAGCGGCTCACCGCGAAGCGCTCGCACAGCTGGTGCTCGGTGGGAAGCTGCGAGCCCACCGGGTACACGCCATCGACGATCTCCTTGCGCAGCGTGCGCGCGATCTGCAGGTAGCGGTGATCGCCGGCAACGGCCTGGGGCATCAGGGACCGCCCGGGGTCGGGCGCAAGGCCAGCACGCTGCCGTCGCCGTCGGCCGAGACATACAGCGTCCCGTCACCCGCGGCCGTGATGCCGGCGAACGGGCCCTGCGGCCCGGAGAACGGCGGCATGCCACGCAGTGGTTTGGGCGTCACGCCCGGCGGGGCGCCGATCGGCAGCCCGGATGCGATCTTCTGCCGCGCGCCGGTGCTCAGGTCGAACGCGATCAGCTCCTTGGCGCCGGCGTCGACAACGTAGAGCACGTCGTCGCGGACCGCAATGCCCTGCGGGCGTTGCAAATCGGCGACGATGCTGTCGGTGTTCGACCCGTTCAGCCGGACCACTCGGCCGGCTCCGGCCTCCGCCACCAGGGCGGCGCCGTCCGCGTCGATCGCCACGCCGACCGGTTCACGCAGCCCGGTCGCGAGCACCTCGACCTCGCCGGACTCCCATGACAGCACCCGCCCGGTGCCCAGCTCCGCGAACACCACACCGCCGGGGCTTAGGGCGACGCCGTAGAGCTGGTCGAAACCTTCCGCCAGCACAACGGTTTCGCTTGCCTCCGGCCGGTACCGGCTGACCTGGCCGCCGGACGTCGTCACGACGAACTCGCCGGGCCCGCTCGCCGCAACACCGCGCAGGAACCCGGGATAGCCCGGGCTGAACAACATTCCGGCGACGTGCAGGGACCCGTCGGGCAGGGCCACGTAGAAGTACGTGCCGTCGGCGACGTAGAGCTGCCCATCGTGGCCCAGCGCGAGGTCCAACGGCCAGTTGAGCCCGCCCGCCAGCACGGGTCGCGCGGTGCCGTCGGGCGATATCTCGGTGATCTCGCCGGTGAAGTTGGAGACGAACAGCCGATCGCCGACGAAGGTGCAGTTGTCCAGCCCCGGGTTGAGCTGGGCGAGCAGACGCTGGTCGCCGCTGCGCGGATCGATGCGCAGCACCTGACCGGTTGCCACCTGCGTCGAGACGATGTGACCCTGGGCGTCGAACTTGACCGAGTCGGGCACGCCGAGACCGGTTGCCACGCACTGAGGTTCGCCCCCGTCGGGGTCGATGCGCCAGATTTCGTTGGCCCCCATCACCGGGAAGTACAGCAGCCCGTCCGGGCCGACCTCCATCGCATTCGGGGAGGGCACGTTCTCCAAGAGCACCCGCGGCGGGCCGCCCGCCAAATCGAATTCCAGCAACCGTCCGCCTTCCCGGCATTCACCGATGAACAGCCGGTTTCGGTAACAGGTGATGCCATTGGCCGACGGCACGTCGTCGCGCAGCACCCGCGTTCGCCCGCCGGTGTCGCGCACGCTGACCCGGCCGTCCATCACCTCGGTGGCGTACAGGTTGCCGGCGGCGTCGAACGCGACATCGTCGGGCGCCACGATGTCGCCACCCTTAGGGCTGGCGGTCACCAGTTCCCCGGTGCGGTGGTCCAGCGCGCTGATCTGGCTGCCGGTCACCTGGGCGATGTAGATCCGACCGTCCGGGCCGGTGCGCAGACCGTTTGCGCCGAACAAGCGGCTGGGCGCGGTGACCCACTCGAGTTCCCAGCCGTGCGCGACGTCGACGGGATGCGCCACTGGGTACCGCGATGCCTGCGTGGAGATGGGCATGGCTCGCCGAGGTCCTTCCGTCAGCGGTTTGGGCTGGACGCTATCAACTCCTCCTAGTCCAGACAATAGCCGCCGCGGCGCATCAGGCCGATCTTGACAGCGAAGTCCGACGATCGGAATAGTGTTCTCCAAGGGACAAAACGGGATATTTTGTCCGGACAAACTGAGCATTGATCCCGCTGCGGGCGGCGCGACCCCGGCGGCAGGGGAAAGCAGGTCATGGCCGATCACGGGGATTTCCTGGGACTCGACGGGCGCGTCGTGGTGGTATCCGGCGCCGGTGGGGGCGGCATCGGCACGACCGTAGCGGCCATGACCGCCCGGGCCGGGGCCACCGTGATCGCGGTGAGCCGGTCGAAGGAAAACCTCGACGAGCACATCACCCCGCTGGCACAGCAGGGTCTGCCCGTGCTGCCCGTCGCCGCGGACGCGTCGACCGACGAGGGCATCGCCGCAGTGCTCGACCACGCCCGCCGCGCCGACGGCGACCTGTACGGCCTGGTCAATGTCGCCGGCGGCGCCGAGCCGTCGACGTGGATGCCGTCGACCCGGGTGGCGCGCGGCGACTGGCGCAAGATTTTCGCCGACAATCTCGAAACGGCCTTCTTCATGAGTCAGGCCGTGGCTGGCGAGCTCGTCGCGCAGCGGAAGCAGGGGTCGATCGTGTCGATCTCCTCGATCAGCGGCATGAACACCGCGCCGTTCCACATCGCCTACGGCACGGCCAAGGCCGCGATCGTGGCGATGACCCGCACGATGGCACTCGAGTTGGCGGCGGCGGGAATCAGGGTCAACGCCGTGGCTCCGGGCGTCACCGAGACGGCGGCCTCACGCACGTACGTCGACGAGGACCCCGATCGCGACCGGCAGGCGATCGCGATGGGCCGCCGTGGGCGGCCCGAGGAGCAGGCCGGCCCCATCCTGTTCCTGCTCTCGAAGTTGTCGAGTTACCTCACCGGTCAGACGCTGCTCGTCGACGGCGGGCTGGACCTCAAGTGGAGCCACCTCGGCGCCGACAACACGTCGCTGTTCCTGCATGACGAATCCTTCCGCGCGGCGATCAGGAGGATGTGATGACCGATCTGGCCAAGGGCGCGAATCACCAAGCGGCCGATGAACTCTCGCAGCCGATGACCATCGGCGTGGACGCCTACATCTCCGAGGACTATGCCCGCGCCGAGCGGGACAAGCTGTGGCGCAAGGTATGGCAGCAGGTGGGCCGCGTCGAGGAGTTGCCCGACGTGGGCAGCTATTTGACCTACGACATCCTCGACGACTCGATCATCGTGGTGCGCACCGGCAGCAATGAATTCCGGGCCCACCACAACGTCTGCATGCACCGCGGCCGCAGGCTGATCGACACCCCCGGGGGCGCGAAGAACGCCCGCGGCCGAGCCCACAAGTCGTTTGTCTGTGGCTTCCACGGTTGGACCTACGGTTTGGACGGGGCGTGCACCCATATCCGCGAACGGCAGGATTGGCAGGGCGCGCTCACGCCCGACAGCACCCACCTCCGACCGGTGCGGGTCGACACCTGGGGCGGTTGGTTGTGGATCAACATGGACCCCGACTGCGAGCCGCTGGCCGATTACCTGTTCCCCGCCGCGAAGATTCTCGACCCGTTCGGGTGTGAGAACATGCGCTACAAATGGCGCAAATGGCTTGAATTCGACTGCAATTGGAAGGTGGCGCTGGAGGCCTTCAACGAGACCTACCACGTCTACACCACGCATCCGGAGTTCAACAAGTTCGGCGAATTCAAGGGCTGGGCCAAGGCCCAGGGCAAGCACAGCAACATCGGCTATGACGCCCCGGACGATCTCGAGGCCACCAAGTCCAAGATCCGCCTCGGCATCGGCGCCGATCCGCGCGTGTCCACCGCCCAGATGCAGGTGTACACGATGGAGGAGACCAACGCCACCACCACCCAGACGCTGGTGAACGCCGCCAAGCGGCTGGTCGACGAATTGCCCGAGGGCACACCGGCCGACAAGGTCCTCGAGCACTGGCTGGCCTCGGCACGGCGCGACGACGAGGCCCGTGGCGTGATCTGGCCGACGATTCCGCCCGACATCCTGGGCCAGGCCGGCACCGCGTGGCAGATCTTCCCCAATTTCCAGATCGGTCAGGGCCTGACCAGCGCGCTGTGCTACGGCGCGCGGCCCCACCCCAGCTACAACCCGGACAAGTGCATCTTTGAGGTGTCGGTCTTCGAGCTTTACCCCAAAGGCCAAGAGCCCCAGACGGAATGGGAGTACACCCCGGTCGGGGACCCCCGGTGGCGATCGGTGCTACCGCAGGACTTCTCCAACATGGCCGCCGTGCAGCAGGGCATGAAGTCTCTCGGCTTCGGCGGCACCAAACCCAATCCGTACCGAGAACGCAGCACGGTCAACCTTCATTACCAACTGTCGAAGTACATGGGTACCGGCAAACCGCAGGAGCTTACCGGCGAATGACAATGTTCGAAACTTGCGAACCGACGCAGACGCCCGATGACATCGATATCGAGGCGCTGCGGCAGAAATACCGTCAGGAGCGCGAGAAGCGGCTCCGCAAGGAAGGTTCCAAGCAGTACATCGAGTTGGAGGACGACTTCGCCGGTTACTACGAAGTCGACCCCTACACACCCGCGACCCCGCGTGAGCCGATTCGCGAGGACATCGACGTCGCGGTCCTGGGCGGCGGCTTCGGGGGCCTGCTGTCGGCGGCCCACCTGAAAAAAGCGGGTGTCGACGACGTCCGCGTCATCGAACTCGGCGGCGACTTCGGCGGCGTCTGGTACTGGAACCGTTATCCCGGCATCCAGTGCGACAACGAATCATACTGCTACATACCGCTTCTCGAAGAGCTCGATTTCATGCCGTCGAAGAAGTTCGCCGACGGCGCCGAGATCTACCAGCACTGCCGCAACATCGGCAAGCACTTCGGCCTCTACGATTCGGCGATCTTCTCGACCCAGGTCCGCGACCTGCGGTGGGATGAAGAAATCAAGCGCTGGCGGATCAGCACCAACCGCGGCGACGACATCCGCGCCCGGTTCGTCGTGCTGGCGTCGGGCCCCTTCCACCGCCCGAAGCTGCCCGGCATCCCGGGAATCAAGGACTTCAAGGGCCATTCATTCCACTCGTCGCGGTGGGACTACGACTACACCGGCGGTGATACCGGCGGCAATATGCACAAGCTCGCCGACAAGAAGGTCGCCGTCATCGGCACCGGCGCCACCGCGATCCAGATCACCCCGTTCCTGGCGCGCGACGCCCAGCACCTTTACGTTTTCCAGCGCACACCCTCGACGGTCGACGAGCGCAACAACGCGCCCACCGATCCGGAATGGGTGAAGACGCTGCGGCCGGGCTGGCAGCGGGAGCGGCAGCGCAACTTCCACTCCTGGACGTTCGAGGGCATGGCGCTGGGCCAGCCGGATCTGGTGTGCGACTTCTGGACCGAGCTCGGGCGCAACACCGCCGCGCGGGTGCTCGCCCTGCCCGACCCCGCGTCCTTGACGCCGGAGCAGTTCATGGCGATCCGCGAGGAAGAGGACTACAAGTTGATGGAGCGGCTGCGCCGCCGCATCGACGCGGTGGTCGAGGATCCGCAGACCGCCGAGTCGCTCAAGCCTTACTACCGATTCCTGTGCAAGCGACCGCTGTCCAACGACGAGTACCTGCCGATGTTCAACCGGCCCAACGTAACCCTCGTCGACGTCTCCGATTCCAAAGGCGTGGAACGTATCACCGAAAAGGGCTTGGTCGCGGGCGGCGTCGAGTACGAGGTCGACTGCATCATCTACGCGAGCGGCTTCGAGATCACCACCGAAATCAGCCGCCGCTACTCGATCGAGACCATCCAGGGACGCGACGGGCTCTCGCTCTTCGACTACTGGCGAGACGGTTACAAGACGCTGCACGGGATGACCAGCCGAGGCTTCCCCAACCAGTTCTATACCGGCTTCACCCAGGTGGGCATCTCCGCCAACATCGCGGCCAACTACGAGCTGCAGGGTGAGCACATCGCGTACATCATCGCCGAGGCGCTGAAGCGCGGCGCCACCACCGTGGAGCCCAGTCAAGCGGCGCAGGAGCAGTGGTGCGCGACGATCCGGGAAACGGCGGTGGACAATTCGGCGTTCGACGCCCAGTGCACCCCCGGCTATTACAACAACGAAGGCGGTGGCGGGGGCGAGGGAATCCGGTCGCACCTGGGCGAGCCGTACGGCCCCGGCTTCTACGCCTTCGACGACCTGCTGCGGGTGTGGCGCGACAAGGGTGAGCTGGAAGGGCTGGTGCTCGGCACTTGACCGAAACCGTTGCACCCCAACTCCGATTCGACGACCGCGTCGCCGTGGTGACCGGGGCCGGCCGCGGGCTGGGCCGGGCGTACGCGCGACTGCTCGCCTCGCGCGGGGCCAAGGTGGTGGTCAACGACGCCGGCGGCGGCCTCGACGGTGAAGGCGCCGACTCCGGCCCGGCCGAGCGGGTGGTCGGCGAGATCACCGCGGCCGGCGGCGAGGCCGTCGCCTGCGGCGCCTCGGTGGCGACCCGCGAAGGCGGCCAGGAGATCATCGCGACCGCGCTCGAGCACTATGGTCGCGTCGACGTGTTGGTGCACAACGCCGGCAACGTTCGCCGCGCCTCGCTCAAGGAGATGAGCTATGAGGACTTCGACGCCGTGCTCGATGTGCACCTGCGCGGCGCGTTTCACGTTGTGCGGCCCGCGTTTCCGCTGATGTGCGAGGCGGGCTCCGGCCGCATCGTGTTGACGTCGTCGATCGGCGGGCTGTACGGGAATCACGACGTGGCCAACTACGCGGCGGCCAAGGCCGGTGTGATCGGGCTGGCCAATGTCGTAGCGCTGGAAGGCGCCGCGGAGGGGGTGCGGTGCAACGTGATCGTGCCGGCCGCGGTGACGCGCATGGCCGAGGGCATCGACACCTCGGCCTATCCGCCGATGGGTTCGGAACTCGTTGCGCCCGTGGTGGGTTGGCTCGCGCACGAGTCCTGTTCGGTCACCGGTGAGCTGTTCATCGCGCTGGCGGGCCGGGTGGCGCGGGCGGTGATCGCCGAAAGCCCGGGCGTGTGCCGGCCGTCATGGACCATCGAGGAGGTAGGCGACCACTTGGACGCGATCCGATACGTCCAGGCACCGCTCATCTTCCCGGTCGTCCCGGACGGACACAACGAGCACATCCGCTACAGCTTCGAGCTGGCGCACCGCTGCACCGACCAAGGAGCGCTCAATGGCTAGGGTGCTGACTCGACCGCGCCGAGTGTGGGGCATACGTACACGATCGGCCTACTTTTCGTACATATCCCCCACGCTCGGTGTGAGAGGAGCGCCGCATGGCTAGCCCCGCCGGCCCGATGGCCGGGCTGCGCGTCATCGACCTCACCGCGATGGTGATGGGGCCGTACTGCACGCAGATCATGGCCGACATGGGCGCCGACGTCATCAAAGTCGAACCACCGCAAGGCGATAGCACCCGCTACATCTCGGTGGGCCCGGCCCGGGGCATGAGCGGGGTGTTCGTCAATGTCAATCGGGGCAAGCGCAGCGTTGTGCTGGACCTGCAGACCGACGCCGGCGCCGGCGCGTTGCGCGCCCTTCTCGAGACGGCCGACGTGTTCATCCACTCGATGCGGGCCAAGGCGATCGTCAAGCTCGGTTTCGGCTATGACGACGTCGCCGCGATCAATCCCGCGGTCATCTATACCAATTGCTACGGGTACGGGCGCCGCGGACCCGACCGCGACCGCCCCGCCTACGACGACACCATCCAGGCCGAGTGCGGCCTGCCGGCGGTGCAACAGCAGTTGACCGGCGAGGCCGACTACGTCGGCACCATCATGGCCGACAAGATCGCCGGGCTGACGGCGCTTTACGCCACGACGATGGCGCTGTTCCATCGCGAACGCACCGGGCAGGGGCAAGAAGTCGAGGTCGCCATGTTCGAAACAATGGCCTCGTTCATGCTCGTCGAACACGCCAACGGCGCCCTGTTCGACCCTCCGCTCGGGCCCGCCGTGTATCCGCGGACGGTGGCGCCCAACCGCCGCCCGTACCACACCAGCGACGGCCACATCGCCGCGTTGATCTACAACGACAAGCACTGGAACGCGTTCGTCGAAGCCGTCGCGCCCCCGTGGGCCAGCGATCAGTATTCGACGTTGGAGCAGCGCGCCCGCGAGATCGACACCGTCTACGGGCTGGTCGCCGAGACGATGAAAGAGCGGACCACCGCGCAGTGGCTGGCGCTCCTTCGCGAACTGGAGATACCGGCCGCGCCACTGAACACACCGGGAGCACTCTTCGACGACCCGCATCTGAACGCCGTCGGCATGTTCGAGACGGTGGACAGCCCGCACGGGCCGGTGCGTTTCCCCGGGGTGCCCACCTGGTTCTCGCGGACACCGGGTCGGGTCGCCGGGCCGGCACCCGAACTCGGCGCCCACACCGCGGAAGTGCTCGCTGAAATCGACGCGAGCAGTCACAAAAGTCCCCGACACGCCGTGTCAGAAGGTGCTTTTGCGTCTGCTCGCGAGGGAAAGGAACTTTGACCATGGCCGTGCCCGTCTACAAGCGCATTCTCGACCTGTTCGAGGCCGAGGGGGTGAACACCCTGTTCGGCATCCCGGACCCGAACTTCGTCCACATGTTCGCCGAGGCGGACGCCCGCGGGTGGTCGGTGGTGGCTCCCCATCACGAACTGAGCGCCGGATTCATGGCCGAGGCCGCGTCGCGCATGACCGGTAAACCCGGCCTGTGCATCGGCACGCTCGGCCCGGGCATGGCCAACATCGCCGGGGCGCTCCAGTGCGCGCTGGTGGAGAACTCGCCGGTGATCTTCCTGGGCGGGCAGCGGGCCCGGGTGACCGAGCGCCGGGTGCGGCGCGGCCGCATCCAATTCGCGCAGCAGGAACCGCTTTTCGCCGCGTCGGTGAAGTACAGCAGCTCGATCGAGTACGCCGACCAGACCGACGAGATCATCCACGAGGCCATTCGCAGGGCCATGTCGGGCACGCCGGGTCCGTCCTACGTGGAGTTCCCGTCACACGTGATCCTCGAGGAGCTCGACGTCGACGCCGCGCCGCCACCGTCGGCCTACCGGCTGGTCAACCAGGGCGCCGGTACCCGCGAGGTGGCCGAGGCCGTGCAGCTGATCCGTGCGGCGCAAAGCCCGATCCTGCTGGTCGGCCACGGCGTGCACACCTCCCGCACCCAGCAGCAGGTCAAGGAGCTCGCCGAGCTGATGGCCTGCCCGGTGATCCAGACCTCCGGCGGCACCTCCTTCATCCCGGGACTGCAGGACCGCACGTTCCCCTACCTGTTCTCTCCGGCCGCCAACGAGGCCGTCGAACACTCCGATTTGTGCGTCGCGCTGGGGACCGAACTCGGTGAGCCGATGCACTACGGCCGGACCCAGCACTGGGCCGGCAACGACGCGAACCGCAAATGGGTGTACGTCGAGCAGGACCCGGCCGCCATCGGCGTCAACCGCCGGTTCGACGTGGCACTGGTGGGCGACCTGCGCGGGGTGGTGCCGCAGCTGGTCGACGCGCTCAAGGACTCCCCGCGCCAGGCCGCGCCCGCGCTGCAGGCGCTGATCGAAAAGGACGCGAAAGAGCTTGCGGACATGGCGGAATCGGCACCGTCCGGGCGTTCGCCGATCCACCCCGCGCGCTACGTCGTCGAGGCCACCAAGGCGTTCAACGAACTCGACGACGGCATTCTCGTGCGTGACGGCGGCGCGACCGTGATCTTCGGTTGGACCTACTCGCAGTCCAAGCCGCGCGACGTGATCTGGAACCAGAACTTCGGACACCTGGGCACCGGCCTGCCGTACGCGATCGGAGCCTCCGTCGCCGAGGGTGGCAAGCGGCCGGTGATGCTGCTGACCAGCGACTCGTCGTTTCTGTTCCATATCGCCGAGCTGGAAACCGCTGCGCGGCAGCATCTTCCGCTGGTATGCGTGGTTGGCGTCGACCACCAGTGGGGCTTGGAAGTGGGGGTGTACAAGCGCACCTTCTCCCAGCCGTCGCCGCAGCCCGGTGTGCACTGGAGCAAGGACGTGCGGATGGACAAGGTCGCCGACGGCTTCGGTTGCCATGGTGAGTACGTCGAGAAGGAATCCGAGATCGGCCCGGCGATCGCTCGCGCCTACGCCAGTGGCAAGGTCGGTGTGGTGCACGTCTGCATCGATCCGAAGGCCAATTCCGAGGAGATGCCCAAGTACGACCGATTCCGGACCTGGTACGCCGAAGGCACTCAGTAGGGCCCGCCGTAAGAAAGAGGATCGATGTCATGCGCGAATACCTGAAGTTCTACATCGACGGGCAGTGGGTCGACCCGGTGCGGCCCAACGCCTTCGATGTGGAAAACCCCGCGACCGAGGCAGTTTCGGGGAAGATCTCGCTGGGGTCGGCCGCCGACGTCGACGTGGCGGTCAACGCCGCCCGGCGCGCCTTCACCGGCTGGTCGAAGAGCACCCGCGAACAGCGCCTGGACCTGTTGCAGGCCATCCTCGCCGAATACCAGAAGCGCGCGGACGATCTCGCCGAGGCGGTCACCGAGGAAATCGGCGCGCCGCCCTCGCTGGCCGCGGGGCCCCAGGTCTTCCTCGGGATAGGCCACCTGACCACGGCCATCGACGTGCTGAAGAACTTCCCGTTCTCCGAACAGAAGGGCGCGACCCTGATCGCCCGGGAGCCGATCGGCGTCTGCGGCTTGATCACGCCCTGGAACTGGCCGATCAACCAGGTCGCGGTCAAGGTCTACCCGGCCTTGGCGACGGGCTGCACCGTCATCCTGAAACCGTCTGAGGTGGCGCCGTATTCGCCCTACATCTTCGCCGAAATCCTGGACGCTGCAGGCGTGCCGGCCGGGGTGTTCAACCTGGTCAACGGGGACGGCGCGGGCGTGGGAGTGGCCTTGGCGAGCCATCCCGACATCGACATGGTGTCGTTCACCGGATCCACCCGCGCCGGCGTCGAGGTCGCCAGGAATGCCGCCCCTACCGTCAAGCGAGTGACCCAGGAACTCGGCGGCAAGAGCCCCAACATCGTCCTCGACGACGGCGGCTTCGCCGAGGGCGTCCGGGCCGGTGTGGCCAACATGATGCCCAATTCCGGGCAGAGCTGCAACGCGCCGTCGCGCATGCTGGTGCCGAAATCCCGGATGGACGAGGCCATTGCCATCGCGCGCGAGGCCGCCGAACAGATCCCGGTGGGCAGTGGCGAGGCGACGGCGATCGGGCCGGTGGCGTCGCGGACACAGTTCGAGAAGGTTCAGCGCCTGATCCAGCAGGGCGTCGACGAGGGCGCGACCGTCATCGCGGGAGGACCGGGTCGGCCGGCCGGGCTGGACAAGGGCTACTACGTCAAGCCGACCGTCTTCGCACATGTCACCAACGACATGACGATCGCCCGCGAGGAGATCTTCGGGCCCGTGCTGTGCATCCTCGGCTACGACGACCTCGACCACGCCGTCGAGATCGCCAATGACACCCAGTACGGCCTGGCCGGCTTCGTGTCGGGCGCCGACCTGAACACCGCGCGTGAGGTCGCCGCCAAGATCCGCGCGGGATGGGTGACGATCAATCACGCTTTCGACATGAACGCCCCGTTCGGCGGCTACAAACGCAGCGGCAACGGTCGCGAGTGGAGCGAGTTCGGCTTCTACGAGTACCTGGAAGTCAAGAGCATCCTGGGCCACGCGCCCGACGAGGCCTGACGCCTCGGGCCGAAACCCGAACGCGGCACGGCACAAGACACCTCGCGTGTCCTCCACGTGATCCGGCGCGCCCGCCTCTAGGCTGGCTTGCTGAAATCAACAGGAGGGGCAGCGACGTATCGGCATCAACCATGGCGCCGGGCGAAATGGTAGTTACGGCGCGCTGACACCAAGTATCGAGCCGGGCGGGTCGCACCCCGCACCGGCTCGTCGTTCTCGGCCCCGATGGGTCGCCCCCGTGCGCCGGGTCGGCCGGCTGGCGATTTGGGATCGGCCCGAGCGAGCCAGTGGCATCCCGGCGCTCGACGGGCTGCGCGCGATCGCGGTCGCACTGGTGCTGACCGGGCACGGCGGCATCCCCGGCGTCACCGGTGGATTCGTCGGCGTCGACGTGTTCTTCGTGCTCAGCGGATTCCTGATCACCTCGTTGCTGCTGGACGAGCTGGGGCGCACCGGCCGTATCGAGTTGGCCGGTTTCTGGATTCGGCGCGCGCGACGATTGCTGCCCGCGCTGGTGCTGATGGTGCTCACCGTGGCCGCGGGCCGCCAGCTGCTGCCCGACCGGTCGCTGACCGGCCTGCGCGACGACGCGATCGCGGCCTTCGTGTGGATGGCGAACTGGCGCTTTGTCGCGCAGAAGACGGACTATTTCACCCAGGGCGCACCACCCTCGCCGCTGCAGCACACCTGGTCACTGGGGGTGGAGGAGCAGTACTACGTCGTCTGGCCGGTGCTGCTGATCTCGGTGACGCTGCTGCTGGCCGCCCGCGCGAGGCGCCGCTTCACCCGCGCCACCGTCGGCGGCGTGCGGTTCGCCACGTTTCTGATCGCCACCGTGGGCGCGCTGGCTTCCGCGGCGGTCGCGATCGTGATGGCCTCGGACGGCACCCGGGACCGGATCTACTTCGGCACTGACACCCGCGCGCAGGCATTGCTCGTGGGCGCCGCATCGGCCGCCCTGCTGGTTCGGGACTGGCCCTCGATGAATCGCGGCTGGTGCATGATCCGTACCCGGTGGGGCCGCCGGGTGGCCCGTATCCTGCCGGTCTCGGGGCTGGCGGGACTGGCGGCGGCGACGCACTACGCCACCGGCGCCAGCGGCGAATTCCGGCACGGCCTGCTGATCGGGGTCGCGATTGCGGCCGTGGTCGTGATCGCACCCGTCGCGCTGGAGCAGCGCGGACTCGCCGCCCGCGCGCTTGCGTCGCGGCCGCTGGTGTGGCTGGGAACCATTTCCTACGGCGTGTACCTGTGGCACTGGCCAATCTTCTTGGCGCTCAACGGCGAACGCACCGGATGGTCCGGGCTGCCGTTGTTCGCCGCGCGTTGTGGGGCCACGCTGGCGGTGGCCGCGGTGTCGTATTGGCTGCTCGAGCAACCCATTCGGCGCTGGCGACCGGCTCGGGTGCCGTTGCTGCCGCTGGCCGCCGCGACCGTGGCAAGCGCCGCCGCGGTGACGCTGCTGGTGGTTCCGGTGGGCACCGGGCCCGGCCTGCGTGAGGTCGGTCTGCCGCCCGGCGTCTCGGCGGTCGCGGCGGTCTCGCCGTCGCCGCCCGGACCAAGCCGGCCCCGAGATGCCAACCGGCCGTTCACCGTTTCGGTGTTCGGGGATTCGATCGGGTGGACATGGATGCATTACCTGCCCCCGACGCCGGGATTTGTGTTTCTCGATCACACCGTCATCGGATGCAGCCTGGTGCGCGGCACACCGTACCGCTACATCGGCCAGACCCTCGAGCAACGATCGGAGTGCGACGGGTGGCCGATCCGCTGGTCGAGGCAGGTCAGCCAGGACCAGCCGGACGTCGCGCTGCTGATCATCGGCCGCTGGGAAACGGTGGACCGGGTCAACGAGGGGCAGTGGACCCACATCGGCGACCCGACCTTCGACGCCTACCTCAATGGCGAGCTCGAACGGGCGCTGACCATCGTCGGTGCCACCGGTGTCCACGTGGTGGTCGCCACCGTCCCCTACAGCCGGGGCGGTGAAAAGCCGGACGGCCGGCTCTATCCGGAGGATCAGCCGGAGCGGGTCAACCTGTGGAACGCCATGCTGCGCAAGACCGTCAGCCACCACCCGAACGTCGCGATCCTCGACCTGAACAAGAAGCTGTGTCCCGACGGTGTCTATACCGCCAAGGTCGACGGCATCAAGGTGCGCAGCGACGGCGTCCACCTCACCCCCGAAGGCGTGAAGTGGCTGACGCCGTGGCTCGAGGAATCGCTGAGGTAACCCCTAACCGCCTGTGCGGCAGCTGATCTCCATGCTGTCGCTGTCGCGAACCGCGAAGTTGAAGGTCACATAGCCGTTGTCGGGGTTGCGCACCCGGTCCAGATACGGCTGCGTGTCGGCCGAACCGGTGTTGTCGGCGACGACCAGCACGCCGGGCGACAGCCGCGGCTCGAGCAGTTCGATGATGGGCAGGTACAGGTCTTTCCAGCCGTCGAGCAACACGAAATCGACCGGTCCCGGCAAATCCGCCAGCGTGGACAGCGCATCGCCTTCGAGGATGGTGATGACGTCGTCCAGGCCGGTCTCGGCAAACGTCTGCTTGGCTGCGGCGATCTTGGTGTCGCTCAGTTCGGTCGTCACCACCCGGCCGGTGCCGTTATCGCGTACCGCGGCGGCCAGGTGTATGGCGGAAATGCCGAATGACATCCCGAATTCGACGATGGTGGCCGGGCGGGTGGCCCGGACCAGCGAATACAGCAGCCGGCCGGCCTCCGGTGTCACCGGGATGTAGAACTCACTCATCGCCTCCGCCCGCTCCTGCGCGGTCATCGGCCGATCGAAGGTGCCGCGCCGCTCGCGCAACAGCGACATCTGGTTCTTCGACTCGGCGTACATGCGGTCGAGTACCGACGCGACCCGGCCATCCTGCAACGTTGTGGTCATGACGTTGACCCTAAGCGCGCGGCCTGAGCGGACGCTGGGAGCGCCGCGGTGGACGGGCAGGGAACGGTCAATGCGTTTGACGAGTCCGCGACCGCGGTGTCACTATGGACACCGCTGGCACCTCGGTAGGTGAGGCGTCTGCATGGATACAGGCCACTGACCCCGAACGTCGAGAGACGCCCCGGGTCAGGACAGCTCTTCCCGGACTAAGGGTTGAGCCCAAGTGGCTTCCGGACGAGGAGCGATCGCAAGCGCGGCGCAGCCGGGCGTGGCGGGTCGCGACCATCGGTTAAGGCCGGATACGCCGTGCAGTGCCGAAGCTCCGACGAGAGGGGTGCGGCCCGCGGCAGGTGTCGCGGGTCTTCTGCTTCTCTCGTTCAGGTGAATGTGGTGACACCCGCGTGTGTCTTGGCCGTGAGGAGGTGAGGGCGAGATGAGTCCCGGCGATAGTCCCTATCCGAAATCCGTCTTGTCCCGATCCGGTTCCGGCATTTCTTTCACCGCCTGACCCTCGCCCGGTCTCGCGCGGCTGAACCGCCATGCCGATGCCGATCGGTCCCATCGGCAGGAGATGATCATGGCTTTTGTTGTTACGCACCGTTTTTCCATTGCTACCAGGATGCGCGGCCGGTCCGTGCTGCGTGCGGGCCGGTTGTTGGCCGACAGGTTCCACCTGCGGGCCGGCCTGACTCCGCAAGAGCGGGCCAACCTGTACGTCTCGAGGATGCCCATCGCGGTGGTCACCGCGTCGCTGGGCGGACACGCCTCGGCCCCCGACAGCAACCACCGTTGAGCCGTTTCGTCGCCGTCGCGTTAAGCGCCGCAACCGCGACCGCCTCAAACGCCTTACCCCGGTGTGAGAACTGTTCGAGATAGCGAGGATTCGATGACTTCGATCCACGCCCGCGGCGCCCAAAGCGCCACCGTGCTGGATTCCACGCACGCCGGCGACATCGTCGGCGCGTTCGGGCGCATCCGGCGCGACGGGACCGGCGGTTACGGGGTGTTCAGCGGACGCTGGCGGCGCCTGCGGACGCTGGCGGTCATCTCTGGTCCCGGACTGATCGTCATGGTTGGCGACAACGACGCCGGTGGCGTCGCAACCTACGCGCAGGCCGGCCAGAACTACGGCATGGGCCTGTGGTGGACGCTGGCGCTGCTGATTCCGGTGCTGTACGTCAACCAGGAGATGGTGCTGCGCCTGGGCGCGGTGGCGCGGGTCGGCCACGCTCGGTTGATCTTCGAGCGGTTCGGCAAGTTCTGGGGCGCCTTCAGCGTCGGGGATCTGTTGATCCTGAACGCCTTGACCATCGTGACCGAATTCATCGGCGTCTCACTGGCTCTCGGCTTTCTGGGCTGCCCGACGATCGTCGCCGTCCCGGCCGCCGCCGTCCTGCTGTTCGCCGTGGTGGCCGGCGGGTCGTTCCGCCGCTGGGAGCGCCTGATGTTTTTCCTGATCGCGGTGAATCTGCTGATCGTGCCGATGGTGCTGTTGGTGCAGCCGGACCCGAAAGCCACCGCCGCCGGCTTGATCCCGCAATTCCCCGGCGGGCTCAACTCGACCGTGCTGCTGCTGGTGGTGGCGATCGTGGGCACCACGGTCGCGCCGTGGCAGCTGTTTTTTCAGCAGTCCAACGTGGTGGACAAACGCATCACCGCCCGCTGGATCCCCTACGGCCGAGCGGATTTAGCCATCGGAATCGTCGTGGTCATGGTCGGTGCGACGGCTCTGATGGCGGTGGCGGCATTCGGATTGGCCGGTACCGCCGATGCGGGTCACTTCACCGACGGGGGCGCGGTGGCCTCGGCGCTGTCCAAGCACGTGGGGCGAGCGGTCGGGGTGCTGTTCGCCATCATCCTGCTGGATGCGTCGCTGATCGGCGCCAACGCCGTCGGGCTGGCGACCACCTATGCGGTCGGTGATGCCATGGGCAAGCGGCACTCGTTGCACTGGAAGATCAGCGAGGCCCCGCTGTTCTACGGCGGCTACGCGCTGCTGCTCGGGGTCTCGGCGGCGATCTCCTTGAGCCCCGATCACATCCTGGGCCTGGTGACCCAGGGCGTGCAGGCCCTCGCCGGTGTGCTGCTGCCTTCGGCGACCGTCTTCCTGGTGCTGCTGTGCAACGATCGGGCGGTGCTGGGGCCGTGGGTGAACACGGTGCGGCAGAACGTCATTGCGTGGACCATCGTGTGGTGTCTGGTGTTGCTCTCGCTGGCATTGACGGCGACCACCTTCTTCCCCGATCTCGCCACCGAAACCATCGAGGCGGGGCTGGCGGCCGGTGCGGCGGTCGGCATCGTCGGCGGCGCGGTGCTGATAGTCGTCGGGCGGCGGCACCGGAATCTGGCCGAGGCCGAGGCCATTGTGCGCACGCTCGGGGGCGGCCTGGACCCGGAGGAGGTGGACGAACTCGACGATGCGGCGTCGCTGACGCGCGCCGAGCGGCGCGCGATACGTCGCCAGGACCGCGCGAGCTGGCAAACGCCCAACCTTGCGTTGCTCGATCGGCCGGCGATGTCGCCGATGCGCCGGGCGGGGCTGTTCACGCTGCGGGGTTATTTGGTGGTGGCGGTCGCCCTCGTCATCATCAAGATCATGCAGGCCGGCGTCGTCGGCCCGGCCGCCTCATTGTGAGTTGGTCGGCAGCAAGACGATCTTGCCGTGGGTGTGCCGCCGCTCGAGCTCGGCATAGGCGTCGGCGACCCGGTCCAGTGGGTAGGTCGCGGCAATGTCGAACTCGATGGCGCCGGACACGATCAGCTCGGCCATCTCGGCCAGTACCTCGGGCGTCGAGGCCTCCATGCTGCCCTCGGTCTTGGCGCCCACTTCGCCGGCCTTCTGGAAGGAGATGATGGTGTCGATCCGCTCGGGTGCCACGCCGAGATCGACCGCGAGCTGGACGTAGTCCGGGCCGAACAGATCGATGAAGGCGTCGATCCCGTTCGGCGCCGCCGCACGCAGTCGCTCGGCGAGCCCGTCACCGTAGGCGATCGGAATGACCCCCCGCGAGCGCAGCCAGTCGACGTTGCCCGGCCCCGCGATGCCGAGCACTCGGGCCTGACGCAGCACCAGCAGCTGCACGACCAGGCTGCCCACCCCGCCCGCGGCGGCCGACACGGCGATCGTCTCACCCGGCTGCGGCGCCACCGCATGCACGGCCGCATAGGCCGTCGCGCCGACCACGTAGAGCGAACCCGCTGCCTCCCAACGGAGTTCAGCAGGCTTGCGAATCAATTGGCCCACCGGAACCGCGGTGTGGGTGGCGTGGCTGGACCGGCGCATGCTGAATCCGAGCACCTCGTCGCCGACCGAGAACTCGGTGACGCCCGTCCCCACGGCGGTAACGACGCCGGCGAGGTCGCTGCCCTGGCCGGAGGGGAAGGTGGCGGGGAAGATCTCGTGCATCGCCCCGGTCCGGATGCCGGCCTCGCCGGGGTTTATCCCCGCGGCGCGCACGTCGACGACCACCTCACCTGGGCCGGGGGAGGGCATCTCGATGTCCGCCACGTATAACACCTCGCGTCCCCCGTAACGGTCGAACCGTACTGCGCGCGCCGCTGCGGCCGTCATATCGATCTCCTTCTGCGCGAGATGCTGTTACCCACGTCAGCATAAGCACGCCGAAGTGCTACCCACCGGACGTCGAGTGGGCATATGTTCGTAGGAAGCCTGGTCTACACCACCATTCGCCCGCGGTGTCGCAAGCCGCGGTGAGGGTTGGATACCGGTGACACGTGGGAGGGGCACGCGTGGGAGTTGGTCGGATCGGCATCGCCGGCTGCGCCGTTGCCGTCGTCGTGGCCGGTGCCGCGAGCGCCGGATGCGGCGGTGCCGACCATGCCCCGCGGTCGTCTTCGAGTGCCCCCACGTCGACCGGTTCGAGCGCGGTCACCGGCCCGCCGTCGGGTCAGCCATCGGATTACGGCTTCTTGCTGATCAAGCCGAACGATGTCGGCGGCGGGTTGACCGCGCCCCAGTCACCGATGCTCAACCCCAACAACGCCCCCGGGGTCGCGCAGCTGTTCGCCAACGCCGACAGCAGTCGCCGGTTGTGGGACACCATCGTGGTCGCCGCCGATCCGTCGGCGGCAGCGGCCGAATTAGCCACCACTCAAGGCAGTTACAACGGCAAGGTGAGCGGAAACTGGCAGCCGCTGGCCGTCGGTGCGAACGGGGTGATGATTTCGGGGACCTCGGCGGACAACTCCCAGGCGATGACGGTGTTGGTCTTCACCGAAGGCAAGGCGCTGGTCACCCTGGAATTCGACAGTGCACCCAACGACCCGATCGATCCGGCGGTCGCCCTCGACATCGCTCGCAAGCAGGATGTTGCGATCAAACACGGGCTCCCCGCCTAGCTCAGGCGCCGTTATACAGGCCCAGTAAGCTCAGATCCGCGACGTACTTGTCGATCAGCGCCGCCGACAGATGCGGAATGTCTTGCTCTGCACCGATTTTCGCGTCCTGCACGGCCCCGCGGAACACGTCGGTGGGGGCCGGCGCCCCGCGCAGCGGTGTCTCCGGCTTCCGGTAGGCGTCCAACAGCGGCAGCACCGAATGCGCACGCTGCCTCTCCGGCAAGGCGCGAATGGCCGTGGTGAACCGGCTCAACCATTCGTCGTAGTCGTCGATGCGCCCGATGTCGTGCCCGGCGGCGATCAGCCAGTCGACGAACACGTCCAGTGAGACGCCGTCGTCGTGCGGGTTCATCACGTCGAACGATCGGTAAATCCCGGAAGCCCCAGCGGCCGTGGCGATTTGCTCACCGAGCGTGGCGACCGCCTCGGCGACGAAGTCGGCGGGCAGCCCATCATAGTGGGCCACCGCACGGTTTCCGTGTGGATCCGTCTGATAGAAGGAGGCCGGTGCGATGCCGGTGATCAGCAAGCTGAACAGCAGCCGGGTGAACGCATCCGGCACGTTCAGCTGGCCGGCGTAGCGGCTGTGCGCCAGGATCATGTCGGACCGGAATACGGCGACCGGCAATCCGCACAGGTCGTGCGCCTCGCGCAGCAGCACCTCGCCGGCCCACTTGCTGTTGGCGTAGCCGTTGGCGTAACTGTCGTCGACCGGCCGCAATGCGCTGACAGTGCGGATGTCACCGTCCTCGGCGAACGTGGCCGGATCGACCGATAGGGCCACCGCGACGGTCGACATGTACGTGACGGGTTTGATCCGCGTCGTGAGCGCCAGGCGGATCAGCTCGGCGGTGCCCACCACATTGGGGCCGAAGAGTTGGTCGTACGGCAGCACGTGGTTCACCAGCGCGGCCGGGTGCACGATCAGGTCCACGCTTTGCGCGAGGCGCTCCCAGTTAGCCTGCGACAGGCCGAGTTTTGGCTCGCCGATATCGCCGATGATGACCTCGAGGTGATCGGCGGCCAGGGCGCGGAACCGCTCCAGCAGTTGCGGATCTCCGCTGTCGAAGACGCTTTCCAGCCGTTTGGCGGCAGCCGCGGTGTCCGCGGCGCGGATGATGGAGATGATTCTCCCGCCGGTCTGTGCTACTCGCTCGAGCCACTCCAGGAGCAGGAACCGTCCGAGGTAGCCGTTGGCACCCGTCAGCAGGACGGTGTGCGGCGTGCCCGTCGCACGCGGTAGCGCCCACGCATCGGCGAGGGTGGTGGCATCGATGAACTTGTCCAGTGTGAGATCCGCGGCCCGGACCTGCGTCGCACCCCGCCCGTGCACGGTGGCAAACGTCGGCCGTCGTGATGCCGATTCACGCTCGGCTTCAACGTATTTCGCGAGCTGACCCAGATCGGCTGCCGGTCCGGTGATCATCCCGACCGGCACCTCGACGTCGAAGATGTCCCGCAGCAGGTTGGAGAACGTGAGCGCCGAGAGGGAATCGCCGCCGAGATCGATGAACAGCGCGTCGGGCGACGGCGGACCGCCGGCCAGGCCCAGCAGCGCCTCGGCGGCGCGGGTGAGCGTGACGATCACCGGGCGGTCGGCCGCGCCTTCGCGCAAGGCGCGTAGTTCGGTCACCCGGTTCTCGGCCAACTCCGCGTAGAGCTCTTCGAGCCGGGTTCCGTAGCGCTCCTTCAGCTTTGGCCGCAGCAGCTTGCCAACCCCGGACAGCAGGCCGTTGTCCTCGCTGAACCGCTCGGTCTCCACTAGGAAGTCGACGGGCACCTCATAGGATTGCAACTCGGCGAGTTTCGCCGTCTGGCGCAGGGATTCGCCGAGTGCGGCCTTGAGCCCGTCGGCGTCGCCGGCGAACCTTCGTGCGGCATCGTCGGTTGGAACGACCACGGCCAATAGATAGGGCCGCTCGCTGTTGCCGTAGACGAAGATCTGACGGACCAGAGCCGCGCTGGAGAACACCGCTTCCAGGCGGGCGACGGCGACGAACTCACCCTGGGCCAGCTTCAGCACGTTGTTGCGGCGGTCGACATAGGCGAGCCGGCCCGGCGCCAGCTCGGCCATCACGTCACCGGTGCGGTAATAGCCGTCGGCGTCGAACGCGTTGGCGGTGACATCGGGTCGTTTGAAATATCCGGGCGTGCCGGTCAACGACTTCACCAGCAATTCGCCTCGCGGATATGGTTTGTCGGTGCGGAAATACCCCAACTCGGGCACATCGATGAGCTTGTAGTCCAACACCGGTGGCTGGGTGATCCACCCGTCCTTGGTCACCATGCCGACCTCGGTCAGGCCGTAGCCGTCCAAAACGTGGACGTCCAAACAGGTCTCGATGAAGGCGCGCATCTCCGCCGCCAGCGGCGCCGTGCCGCAGAAGGCGGTCACCACGCGTCCACCGAGGACCTGCTCGCGCAGCTCGGCCTGCGCCTGCGCCTCGGGGGACTCGGCGCCCGACGCATCGAGCCTGTCGACCGCACTCTGGTAGCGCTGGTACAGCATTTCCGCTACCCGCGGTACCAGGCCCATTTCGGTGGGGCGCACCAGGTTCCAGTCGTCGAACAACGTCGACAGGTCGCTTTCCGGGACGAAATAGCTGGTGCCACCGGCCTGGAATGCCGTCGACAACGGTATCCGGCCGCCCAGGTGATTCAGCGGCATGAAGTTCACGTTGATCACCGGCGTGTCTGGGAAATCGGGCATCAGTTCGGTGGTCCACAGCTTGCAAAGCATTCGCTCGGTGTACATGGCGCCCTTGGGCAGTCCGGTGCTGCCCGAGGTGTACATGATCATGGCCAGCCGCTCATCGGTGTCGCCGGTGAACATCGGCTCCGGCGGCAGACTCCGTCCGCGCTCGATCACCTCCGCGAGCGTCTCGATGGTCACCGCGATGCCGGCGCCGGACAGCTTCGCCTGTGCGCGTTCGACGGCCTCGCGTTGGTCATCGACCTCGGGTTGGTAGTCGAAAACCACCACCCGCCGCAACGAAGAGCTGTTGAGCGCCGCGTCGATGGCAAGGTCGAGATAGCCGACACCGGCGGCCAATACGGATGGCTCGGCCTCGTCGACGATCGGCTTCAGTCGTGCCGCCGTCGTGTTGTGTTGCAGCGGCACGGCCACCAGCCCGAGATAGCCGCACGCCAGGTCGATGGTGAGGTATTCGGCGCTCGCGAAACCCACGGTGGCCACGAAGTCCCCGGGCGCAACGGGGTTGGTGGGGGCGTGTCGCCATGCGGCGGCGATGGCGCGGACATCGGCCCACAGCTCGCGATAGGTCATGGTGTCGAACCGGGGCAGCAGTTGCGTGGCGGTGCGGCCAGTGTCGGGGTCGGTGGTCAAGGAGCGGGCGCGCCAGCCGAGTGCGGGGCGTTCGGCATAACCCTGGGCAAAGATTTCCAGGATCTGCGGCAGCCGCAGGCCGGTTTCGCGCGCCGCGCTCTGCAGGGCGGGTTCGGGTTTGGTGGTGCGGAACTGTTCGTCGCGGGCGTCCAGATCACCGATGCGTTGGGCTACCTGTTGCCGCACCGCGCTGATCGGGCCCGTGGAGCTACCTTTCGCGCGCTTCGCTTCATCGGTCATGGCCCGCCTCTCGCTTCGATCCGGTCGTCTACCGGAACGAACCTCCATGGGCCGGGCTTCCGTTCAATGGTTGTGACGGTTGTCACACCGCGGAGGTCGCGCGGCAGTGAACCCGGACGGCGTAAGCGTGCGACTCAGGCCACGACCTGAATGGGATCGCCGACATTTACCTGGTTGAAGTACCAGGCGGCGTTGTCGGGGCTGAGGTTGATGCAGCCGTGGCTGACGTTGGCGTAACCCTGGGAATCGACCGACCACGGCGCCGAGTGCACGTAGACGCCACTCCAGGTGACGCGCACGGCGTATTGGGCGGTGATCTTGTATCCCTCGGGAGAACTGAGCGGTATGCCGATGGTCCGCGAGTCCATCACCACGGTGCGCTGCTTCTCCAGCGCGGTGAAGCTGCCGATCGGGGTGGGCCGGCTGGGCTTGCCCATCGACGCCGGCATGGTGCGCAGCACCTCTCCGTCCTTGCTGACGGTGAAGGTGTGCTTGGAGATGCTGGCGACGCCGAGCAGCGCTTCACCGGTATCGAAGCCGGTCGTCATGGCCTGAATGCCCACCGAGACGTGGGTGTGGGCCGGCCAGTACTGGTTTGGGACCCACTGCACGACCGTGTTCTGGATCCATTCGAAGTGCCCGGGCGTACCGCTGGGCGAGGTCACGTGAATCGACCGCTCGACCGCGGACCGATCGGCCACCGGGGCGGTGAATGCCACCACGACGGGGTGGGCTACCCCCACCACAGCGCCATTAGCGGGCAAAACCGAGGCAACTTCGGGGGTGGGTTGCGCCGACGGCACGGCGGCGGTGCTATGACCGACCGGCCCCACCAGGGCCAGCGCCGTGATCGCGACCATAACAATTAGATAACGAACGCCTCGACGCATAGCGTCCACCCTTCGAAATGGTGCGATCAACACACGAATATCCTACTGGTTACCCAGCGATCACCGGTTTCAGCAAACAATGACAGCTCGGTCCGCTCGCGACGATAACGATCCGGTCACCGATCGGGTTCAGTTGCGCCAGGAGCGAACCGGAAAGCGCGGCGGCCGAGGGCCGTCCCGCGGGCAGGGCATCGGACTCGGGCCGCACCTGCGCGAAAGCGGCACCGATGCTTCGGTTCTCGCGGGACCGCGGCGTCCGGCGGCCCGGGTGCGTCGACCCTTCGCCGCAGCCGGGCGGACCGCGGCGCGCGGACCTGCTTGGCCCGCCCGCCGCAACGCGTTAGCCTCAGCGGGATCGGTGCCCAAGGGCCGAGCCCGAATACGAGGGAGTGCGGGTGCTCTTCCGTCAACTGGAGTATTTCGTTGCGGTCGCTTCCGAGGGGCACTTCGCCCGGGCGGCCGAAAAGTGCTTCGTATCCCAGCCCGCGCTGTCGGCAGCGATCGCCAAGCTGGAACGGGAACTCAACGTCACGCTGATCAACCGCGGGCACAGCTTCGAGGGCCTTACGCCCGAAGGGGAGCGGTTGGTGGTGTGGGCCAGGCGGATTCTCGCCGAGCACGACGCGTTCAAAGCCGAGGTGGACGCCGTGCGCTCGGGCATCACGGGGACGCTGCGGCTGGGCACCGTCCCGACTGCGTCCACGACGGCGTCCCTGGTGCTCTCGGCGTTCTGTTCGGCACAGCCGTTGGTCAAGGTGCACATCCTGTCCCGGCTGGCGGCAAGCGAACTGTACCGGCGCCTGCGCGAGTTCGAGCTCGATGCCGCCATCGTGCACGCGGCGCCCGACGAGGCGCACGACGTCAACCTGGTTCCGCTCTACCAGGAGCGCTACGTGCTGCTGGCGCCGGGGGACATGGTGGGATCCGGTGCGGCGACGATGAACTGGGCCCAGGCCGCGCAGCTGCCGTTGGCGTTGCTCACGCCCGACATGCGCGATCGCCAGATCGTCGACGAGGCCTTCGCCGACCACTCCATCGCCGTCCGCCCTCAGGTCGAAACCGACTCTGTGGCATCGTTATTCGCTCAGGCGTCGGCGGGCAACTGTGCGTCGATCGTGCCGCATACGTGGTTGTGGATGTCGGCGTTGGGTACCGACATCCGGGCGGTGGAAATGGTCGATCCGGTGCTCAAAGCCGATGTCGCCCTGGCCACCAACTCCATCGGGCCCGGGTCGCCGATCGCCCGCGCACTGGCCACATCCGCCGGGCAACTGGCGCTGAACGAGTTCTTCGACGCGCAGCTGGTAGGACTCACCCGCCGGCGCTGACCGTGGCCCGCGGTGTTGTCGCGCTGGCCGGGTTCAGATTGGCCAGATGCCCGCTCTCCACCCCCGCCGCCGGGTCGAGTTCGCAGTCGATGATCGACGGGCCGCCGGCGCCGATCGCCTCGATCAGCGCCGCGCGCAGCTCCGACGGGTTGGTGACGTGATATCCCTTGCCGCCGAACGCTTCCGCGAGCAGCTCGTGGCGCGCCCGCGCGTTCAGTACGGTTGGGGCAGGATCGGATCCGATTGCGGCCGTGCCGAGCGCGGCCTCGTCGCCGCGATAGACGCCGCCATTGTTGAGGATGACGACGGCGACCGGCAGGCGGTAGCGGCAAATGGTTTCGATCTCCATGCCGCTGAAGCCGAACGCGCTGTCGCCCTCGATTGCGACCACCGGCTTGCCGGTCTCTACGGCCGCGGCGATCGCATATCCCATCCCGATGCCCATCACCCCCCAGGTGCCCGTGTCGAGCCGGTGGCGCGGCAGCTCCATGTCGATGACGTTGCGGGCCAGATCGAGCGCATTGGCTCCTTCGTTGACGACATACACGTCCCGGTTGTCCCGCAGCACAGCGCGAATCGCGCCGAGGGCGTTGTAAAACCGCATCGGGTGCGGATTCTCGGCCAGGCGCTCGCGCATCTTGGCCTCGTTGCGGGCGCTGCGCTCGGCCAGCTCGCCGGTCCACTCCGGTGGCGCGATGATCGGCCGGGCGGCCACGCCGTCACACAGTGCCGACACAACCGAGCCGATATCGCCGGCCAGTGGGGCGGCGATCGGCTGGTTGCTGTCGAACTCGCAAGCGGCGACGTCCACCTGCACGAACTTGACGCCCGGGCTCCATTGCGGCGAATCCCCTTGGCCCAGAAGCCAATTCAGTCGGGCGCCGACCAGCAGGACGGCGTCGGCGCGCGCGATCGCCAGCGAGCGGGCGGCCGCGGCGGACTGCGGGTGCGAATCGGGCAGTAGGCCTTTGGCCATCGACATCGGCAGGAACGGAATGCCCGTCGCCTCGACGAACCTGCGAATCACGTTGTCGGCCCGGGCGTACGCCGCCCCCTTGCCGAGCACGATCAGCGGTCGCTGCGCCTGGGCCAGCGCGTCCAGCGCACGCTCGATTGCGTCCGGCGCCGGCAGCTGCCGGGGTGCGGGGTCGACGACCCGCCAGATCGTGTCCGCCGCGGCGACGGCGTCCATGGCCTGGCCCAGCACCTCGCCCGGAATGTCCAGGTAGACACCGCCGGGCCGTCCCGAGACCGCGGTGCGGATGGCGCGCGCGACGCCGCGCCCGATGTCCTCGATCCGGCCGATCCGGTAGGCGGCCTTCGCGAACGGCTTCGCGGCGTTGAGCTGGTCGAGGTCCTGGTAGTCGCCGCGCTGCAGATCCACCAGCGCTCGATCGCTGGAGCCGGAAATCTGAATCATCGGAAAGCAATTCGTGGCGGCGTTCGCCAGCGCGGGCAGCCCGTTGAGGAAGCCGGGCCCGGACGTCGTGAGGCACACCCCGGGCCGGCCGGTGAGGAATCCGGCCGCGGCGGCCGCGTTCCCCGCCGAGGTCTCCTGCCGAAAACCGATGAAGCGGATTCCGGACGCCTGGGCGACGCGGGCGAGGTCGGTGATCGGGATGCCGACGATGCCGTAGATGGTCTCGACGTCGTTGGCCTTGAGCGCGTCCACCACGAGGTGAAAGCCGTCGGTCAGACGTGTCGGCTCGGGCGCCGGGTTTCCAGATGCCGAAGCTGTGGACATGTGGCGACTCCTCGGATGCTTGCGGTCGGCGGGTCGACGCGCCGGGCGGGTACTGCTGTCGCCATCACTGTGGCCCCAGCCATACCGCATGTCCAAGACGAAGGCACTATCCGGCGATTTGCGTTGTCTATCGTGCCAGGTCAAGGCGTCGCAATAGCGTTTCGATAGCCGGCGGTTATCGGTAGTGAGTTAACCGATATTGGACGGTGGAGAAGGCCACGCGGCAGGGTTGGCATCGAATGGTCGAAGTGGAAGGAGTGCGGCGATGACATCTGAGGCGATCGACAGCGGCCAGCGGCCGACGGAGTCCGCGAGCCCCGGGCTGGCCGACCTGGTCGAGGCGGCGGCACGCCGGTCGCCGGATGCACGGGCGTTGGTTGTCACCGCCGAACGCATCCCCGTGAATTACCGCGACCTGATGACGCTCGTCGATGATCTGGCCGCACGGTTGATCGACGGCGGCTTGGGGCCGGGGGACCGGGTTGCGCTGCGCGCCGGCAGCAATGCCGAGTTCGTCGTCGGGCTGCTGGCGGCGTCGCGCGCGAATCTCGTTGTGGTGCCGCTGGATCCGGCTCTTCCCCTGGCCGATCAGCATGCCCGCAGCGAGGCGGTCGGTGCCCGGGTGGTGCTCGTGGACCAGCCCGGCGAGGCCGAGACCGACCAGGCCGCGCCGCCGCGGTGGCCTATCGCGGTGACGGTCGGGCCCGACGGAACCGCCCCGGCGGTCAGCCTGGACGCCGCCGCGGCGCCCCGGCGCGACGTGGCGGCACCGGAGGGATTGCGCGACGACGACGCCATGATCATGTTCACCGGCGGAACCACAGGTGTGCCAAAGATGGTTCCGTGGACGCGCCGCAACATCGCCGGCTCGGTGGGCGCCATCGTCGCCGGGTACGGGCTGTGTCCGAGCGACGCGACGGTGGCGGTGATGCCGCTCTACCACGGGCACGGGCTGCTCGCCGCGCTGCTGGGCACGCTGGTCTCCGGGGGAGCGGTGCTGCTGCCGGCGCGCGGGAAGTTCTCCGCCCACACGTTCTGGGATGACATCGAGGCCGTGGGCGCCACCTGGTACACCGCCGTCCCGACGATCCATCAAATCCTGTTGGAGCGCGCCCGAACCGAGCAGCCGGGCAGCAGGCCCGCCCTGCGGTTCATCCGTAGTTGCAGCGCGCCGCTGACCGCCGAAACGGCGCAGGCGCTGCACGACACGTTTTCGGCGCCGGTGGTGTGCGCGTTCGGGATGACCGAGTCGACCCACCAGGTGGCAACGACGGCCATCGACGGTGCCGGGCATAGCGAAAACCCCGGTGCCACACCAGGCCTGGTGGGCCGGTCGACCGGTCCGGAAATCCGGATCGTCGGGCCCGACGGTCGCGCGCTGCCCGCGGGGACGGTCGGCGAGGTCTGGCTGCACGGCCCCACCGTGGTGCGCGGTTACCTCGGCGACCCGTCCATCACCGCCGCCAACTTCACCGAGGGATGGCTGCACACCGGTGACCTGGGCACCCTGTCGCCGGCCGGCGATCTCGTCATCCGCGGGCGAATCAAGGAGTTGATTAACCGGGGTGGGGAGAAGATTTCGCCGGAGCGCGTCGAGGCCGTCCTGGCCAGCCACCCCGACGTGCTCGAGGTGGGGGTGTTCGGTGTGCCGGACGAGCTGTATGGCGAGTCGGTGGCCGCGGTCATCGTCGCGCGGGGAACGGCCGCGCCGACGCCCGACGAATTGGCGGCGTTCTGCCGGGACCGGTTGGCCCCCTTCGAGGTGCCGGCCGAGTTTTTGCAGTCCGATGAATTGCCGCACACCGCGAAAGGCTCGCTGGACCGCCGCGCGGTGGCCGAGCGGTTCTGTCGCCGGGGGCACCTCCCGCTTGCGGGGGACGGGTCGCCGTCATCGGGCAAGGCCTGACGGGGCGGCGCCCTAGACGGCGGCGTTCACCCGGGCGGCAGCGGACTCCGGCATGGGTTCGTAACGGGCGAACGACCGGGTGAACGATGCCGCGCCGTGCGCAAGCGACCTCAGGTCGATGGCGTAACGGGTCAGTTCCACCTGGGGCACCTCGGCTTTGACCACGGTGCGGTCGTTGCCCGCGGTGTCGGAGCCCAGCACCCGGCCGCGGCGGCTGGACAGGTCACCCATCACCGCACCGACGTAATCGTCGGGTACCAGGACCGAGATCTCGTCGATGGGCTCGAGCAGCGTCACCCTGGTCGCCGCGGCGGCCTCCCGTAGCGCCAAGGAGCCGGCCATCTGGAACGCGAAGTCCGACGAGTCGACGCTGTGTGCTTTGCCGTCGAGCAGCGTGACGCGGATGTCGACCACCGGGTAGCCCGCGTGCACGCCCTTCTCCATCTGGGCGCGCACGCCTTTCTCCACGCTCGGAATGAATTGGCGCGGCACCGCCCCGCCGACCACCTTGTCGACGAACTCGAACCCCGAACCTTCCGGCAGCGGCTCCACTTCGATGTCGCACACCGCGTATTGGCCGTGTCCGCCGGACTGCTTGACGTGGCGGCCATGACCTTTCGCCTTGCCGCCGAACGTTTCTCGCAGCGGGACCCGCAGTTCGACGGTATCGACGGTGACCCCGTACCGATTGGCCAGCGCGCCGAGCACCACGCCGGCGTGCGATTCGCCCATGCACCACAGCACGATCTGGTGTGTCTCGGAGTTCTGTTCGATCCGCAGCGTCGGATCTTCGGCGGCCAGCCGTCCCAGCCCCACCGAGAGCTTGTCCTCGTCGGTCTTGGCGTGCGCCGCGATGGCGACCGGCAGCAGGGGCTCGGGCATGGTCCAGGGCTTCAACACCAACGGCTCGGATTTGTCCGAGAGCGTGTCGCCCGTTTCGGCCCGGGTCAGCTTCCCGATCGCGCAGATGTCGCCCGCCACCACGGTTGCCGCCGGGCGCTGCTGCTTGCCCAACGGGAAGGACAGCGATCCGATGCGCTCGTCCTCGTCGTGGTCGGGGTGCGTATGGCCGTTGCCGTTGGTCGCGCCGAAGAACGACGTAAAATGGCCCGACACATGGACCGTCGTGTCGGGCCTGATGGTGCCGGAGAACACCCGGACCAGGCTGACCCTGCCCACGTACGGGTCCGACGTCGTCTTCACCACCTCTGCGAGCAACGGCGCGTCCGGATCACATGTCAGGCCGGCGTGCGGCGCACCGACCGGCGTGAAGACCTCCGGCAGCGGGTGTTCCCTCGGGGCGGGGAAGCCGCGCGTGGCGACCTCCAGCAATTCCAGGGTGCCGACGCCGCTGCTGCTGCAGACCGGGATCACCGGAAAGAACGAGGCCCGGGCGACGGCCCGCTCCAGATCCGCGATGAGCACAGATTCGTCAATGGCCTCGCCCCCGAGATAGCGATCCATCAGCGACTCGTCCTCGGACTCCTCGATGATTCCTTCGATCAGGGTGCCGCGCGCTTCCTCGACCTGCTCGGCGTCAGAGGAATCCGGTGGCCGCACGGCTCGTGTGCCGTCAATGTATTCGTAGCGCTGCTGTGACAACAGTCCGATCAGGCCGGTGCAGGAGGGCAGGCCGGTGGGCAGGTAGAGCGGTAAAACCTTGTCGCCAAACGCATTCTGTGCGGCTGCCAGCGCCTCTGCGTAATTGGCGCGGGCATGGTCGAGCTTGGTGATCACCACCGCGCGGGGCATGCCGACCTGGTTGCATTCCTGCCACAGCGATTTGGTGGGCTCGTCGACGCCCTCGTTGGCCGCGATCACGAACAGCGCGCAGTCCGCGGCCCGCAGCCCGGCGCGCAACTCGCCGACGAAGTCGGCGTATCCGGGTGTGTCGACCAGGTTGACCTTGACGCCGTCGTGCGACAGGGACGCCACGGCAACGCCCACCGACCGTTGCTGACGAATCTCGGCGTCGTCATAGTCGCAGACCGTGCTGCCGTCGGCGACCGAGCCGCTTCGGGTCAACACACCGGCGGCGACCAACAGGGCTTCTACAAGGGTGGTTTTGCCGCCACCCGACGGACCCACAAGCACCACGTTGCGGATCTCGTCCGGACCGTTGGCGGTGGGGGCGCTCCCCGCGCCTTGGGAAGTATTTGTCCTGTCGGCCATGGCTTTCCTCCAGGTTGCCCGAGTGCACCGTTGCTGACCTCGCTAGCACCTATCTAGCTACCATTCACCCAACTTCGGTAGACCACAAGACCGTCCGGCCAGATCAAGGGGCCCTCCGGTCAGTGATGCCAGCCGGACCAGCGCTGCACCGCCACCGCGATCACCGGACCGTCCAACGAAACCGATTGATACTGAGGGTATTTCGCGCGCAGGAGCCGGTATCCGAGGTCGACGGCGTCCCCGCCGGTGTGGATCGTGGCGATGCCGTCGGCGCGCACCCACCACAGCTGGGTCCAATCATCGGCGTAGTGGTCGACCAGCAGGCTCACGCGGGGGTTGCTGTCGATGTTGGCCAGGCGGCGCAGCCGCCGTGTCGTTTTCGGCTTCGCGTCGACGGCCGTGTACACCACGTCGGAGCCGTCCCGGGCGTCGGTTGCCACGGCGAAGACCACCGGAACCACGTGCGGTTGTCCGCCGGGCGCGACCGTGGCCAGCCGGGCCACCGGAGACCCGGTGAAGCCGGCTTTGGGGTCGAAATCGCCCACTGTGTCAGCCTAGGACCGAACCTGACGCGTGCCGTGCATAGCTACCTGCATTACGGTTATATACACACAAATGTGCCGCCAAGAGCTTGAGGCCGGGACAGTTTGTTCTCTACCGCAAAGCAGGAGGGTGACACCGATGGGCAAATCGCACCGCCGCGCGGTCCGGTGGTCATGGCTGGTGAGCGTGCTGACCGTGGCCGGACTGGGCCTCGGCTTGGGATCCGGTGTGGGCCTTGCGCCGGCATCGGCGTCGCCATCGAACCTGTCGCTGGATCGGTACACCACCGATCGTCCCCAGGCGCCGCTGGATCCGTCGGCGATGGTGGGTCAGGTCGGGCCGCAGGTGGTCAACATCGACACCAAGTTCGGCTACAACAACGCGGTGGGGGCAGGGACCGGCATCGTGATCGATCCCAACGGCGTCGTGCTGACCAATAACCACGTGATCTCCGGTGCCACCGACATCAGCGCGTTCGACGTCGGCAACGGGCAGACCTACGCCGTCGATGTGATCGGCTACGACCGCACACAGGACATCGCGGTGCTGCAACTGCGCGGCGCGTCCGGCCTGCCCACCGCCGCGATCGGCGGGGCGGCCACGGTGGGAGAGCCGGTCGTCGCGCTCGGAAACGTCAACGGCCAGGGCGGCACCCCCAATGCGGTGGCCGGCAAGGTCGTCGCGCTGAACCAGAGCGTCTCGGCGACGGACACCCTGACCGGCGCGCAGGAGAGCCTGGGCGGCCTGATCCAGGCGGACGCCCCGATCAAGCCGGGCGACTCCGGCGGGCCCTTGGTGAACAACGCCGGGCAGGTGATCGGCGTGGACACGGCCGCCACCGACAGCTACAAGATGTCCGGCGGGCAGGGCTTCGCCATCCCGATCGGACGCGCGATGGGCGTCGCCGGGCAGATCCGGGCCGGCGCCGGCTCGAACACGGTTCACGTCGGTCCCACGGCGTTTCTTGGGCTGGGTGTGATGGACAACAACGGCAACGGCGCCCGGGTGCAGCGGGTGGTCAGCACGGGTCCCGCCGGGGCCGCCGGCATCGCGCCCGGTGACGTGATCACCGGCGTCGACAACGTCGCAATCACCGGGGCGACGTCCATGACCGAGGTGCTGGTCCCGCATCATCCCGGTGACACCATCGCCGTGCACTACCGGTCCAATGACGGCGGTGAGCGCGTCGCGAACATCACCCTGGCGGAGGGTCCGCCGGCCTGACATCCACGCCGGCGAGACGCCGTCGTGGTCAATTGGTTTGGCACCAAGCGTGTTTCGTCACACGCGTGTGGGCGTGATTCCGAACGTCGCGCCCAGGGTATCCGTGGCATCGTGGATTTGATGAACGACGCAAAAGAAGCTGTCGAGCACCATCCCGAAGGGGGCAGTCACGTTCAGGACGGCGTCGTCGAGCACCCCGACGCCGAGGATTTCAACAACGCCGCCGCGCTGCCCACCGACCCCACGTGGTTCAAGCACGCCGTGTTTTACGAGGTGCTGGTGCGGGCCTTCCTGGACGCCAACGCGGACGGGTCGGGCGATCTGCGCGGGTTGCTGCAACGGTTGGACTACCTGCAGTGGTTGGGCATCGACTGCATCTGGCTGCCGCCCTTCTACGACTCGCCCCTGCGTGACGGCGGGTATGACATCCGCGACTTCTACAAGGTGCTGCCCGAATTCGGGACGGTCGAGGATTTCGTCGCGCTGCTCAACGCCGCGCACGAGCGGGGTATCCGGGTCATTACCGACTTGGTGATGAACCACACGTCCGATTCGCACCCCTGGTTTCAGGAGTCGCGGCATGACCCCGACGGCCCGTACGGGGATTTCTACGTGTGGAGCGACACCAGCGAGCGTTACACCGACGCCCGGATCATCTTCATCGACACCGAGGAGTCGAACTGGACGTTCGATCCGGTGCGCAAGCAGTTCTACTGGCACCGGTTCTTCTCGCATCAGCCCGACCTGAACTACGACAACCCGGCCGTACAGGAAGCCATGATCGACGTGCTGCGCTTCTGGCTCGAGCTGGGCATCGACGGGTTCCGGCTGGACGCGGTGCCCTACCTGTTCGAACGCGAGGGCACCAACTGCGAGAACCTGCCCGAGACGCACGCCTTCCTCAAACGGGTGCGCAAGGTCATCGACGACGAATTCCCGGGCCGGGTGCTGCTGGCCGAGGCCAACCAGTGGCCGGCCGATGTCGTCGAGTACTTCGGCGACGCCACCACCGGCGGCGACGAGTGCCACATGGCGTTTCACTTCCCGCTGATGCCGCGCATCTTCATGGCGGTGCGCCGCGAATCCCGCTTTCCGATTTCGGAGATCCTGGCCCAGACGCCCGAGATCCCCGAGCTGGCGCAGTGGGGGATCTTCCTGCGTAACCACGACGAGTTGACGCTGGAAATGGTCACCGACGAAGAGCGCGACTACATGTACGCCGAGTACGCCAAGGACCCGCGGATGAAGGCGAACGTCGGCATCCGACGCCGGTTGGCGCCGCTGCTGGACAACGATCGCAACCAGATCGAGCTGTTCACCGCGCTGCTGCTGTCGCTGCCCGGCTCGCCGGTCCTGTACTACGGCGACGAGATCGGCATGGGCGACGTCATCTGGCTGGGTGACCGCGACGGCGTGCGCACACCGATGCAGTGGACGCCGGACCGCAACGCGGGCTTTTCCAAGGCGAATCCCGGTCGGCTCTATCTGCCGCCCAGTCAGGACTCCGTCTACGGCTATCAGGCGGTCAACGTCGAGGCCCAACGCGACACGAACACGTCGCTTCTCAACTTCACCCGGACGATGCTGGCGGTGCGGCGCCGCCATGAGGCCTTCGCGATCGGGACCTTCGAAGAGCTGGGCGGCTCGAACCCGTCGGTGCTGGCGTTCGTCCGGCAGGTTTCCGAGCCGGGCGACACCGTGCTGTGCGTGAACAACCTTTCGCGCTTCCCCCAGCCGATCGAACTGAACCTGCAGCACTGGAGCGGGTGCACGCCGGTCGAGCTGACCGGACAGGTCGAGTTCCCGCGCATCGGTCACCTGCCCTACCTGCTCACATTGCCGGGACACGGCTTCTACTGGTTCCAGCTGACCGAATGCGAGGAGGACCTATGAGGCGCGTTCACGGTACCGCCGCGACGGGGCAGACTGGTGCGCAAGAACAGGAGTGGCGCAAATGACTCAGCCAGCCAAGCTGCCTTGGTCCGAGTGGCTTCCACAGCAACGGTGGTACGCCGGACGGAACCGGCAACTGTCGCGCGCCGAGTCCGGCGTCGTGGTCCCGCTCGACGACGACCTCGACCTGGTCCTCGTCGACGCCGACTACGCCGACGGCTCACGCCACCGGTACCAGGTGATCGTGCGATGGGATGCCGCACCGGTGTCCGAGTACAGCAGCGTTGCCACCATCGGCTCCGCCGACGACCGGACCGCGTTCGACGCGATGTACGACGCCGAGGCGCCGCGGTTTCTGCTCTCCCTGATCGACTCGTCGTCCGTGCGTAACGCGTCGGGCGCCGAGGTGGTTTTCGTCAAAGAGCCCGGCGTGGAGCTTCCGCTGGAGGCGATGGCGCACGTCTCGGACGCCGAACAGTCCAACACCAGCGTCATCTTCGACCGCGACGCCATCTTCAAGGTGTTCCGCCGAATCAGCAGCGGCATCAACCCCGACATCGAGCTGAACCGTGTGCTCGGCCGGGCCGGCAACCCGCACGTCGCGCGGCTGCTGGGCACCTACGAGATGACCGGTTCGAACGGCAGCGCCGATGCGGCGTGGCCGTTGGGCATGGTGACCGAATTCGCCGCCAACTCCGCGGAAGGCTGGGCGATGGCCACCGCGAGCGTTCGCGACCTGTTCGCCGAGGGCGACCTGTATGCGTACGAGGTGGGCGGCGACTTCGCCGGCGAGTCCTATCGGCTCGGCGAAGCCGTGGCTTCCGTGCACGCCACGCTGGCCGAGACCCTCGGAACCTCGCAGGCCGCGTTCCCGGTGGACAACGTGCTGGCGCGGCTGTCCGCGACCGCGGCCCTGGTGCCCGAGCTCGAGGCGCACGCGGCGACGATCGAAGAGCGGTTCGGCAAGCTGGTCACCGAGACGATCACCGTGCAGCGCGTCCACGGCGATCTGCACCTGGGCCAGGTGCTGCGCACGCCGGAGCGCTGGCTGCTCATCGACTTCGAGGGCGAACCGGGACAGCCGCTCGAGGAACGTCGCGCACCCGATTCACCCCTGCGCGACGTGGCTGGCGTGCTGCGCTCGTTCGAGTACGCGGCGTACGGGCCATTGGTCGACCATGCCGACGACAAGCAGTTGGCGGCCCGGGCCCGGGAGTGGGTCGAGCGCAACCGGAGCGCATTCTGCGACGGCTACGCGGCGGCCTCCGGGACGGACCCGCGCGATTCGGCGCAGCTGCTGGCCGCCTACGAGCTCGACAAGGCCGTCTACGAGGCCGGATACGAAGCGCGGCACCGGCCGGGTTGGCTGCCGATTCCGTTGCGCTCCATCACTCGTCTCACCGCGATGTAGCGGTTTGCCGCCTTCGGCCCGGCCTCGCGGGCGCTGCGTGCGCCGTGACTGTCTGACAGCATGTGCGTGTGCCGAACGAGATCAACAACAGCGAGTCGCGGTTGTCGTGGGTGCTGGCCGTGCTGGCCGGGATCTTGGGGGCGACCGCCTACACGCATTCCGCCGGGTACTTTGTGACCTTCATGACCGGCAACGCCCAGCGGGCGGCGCTGGGGTTCTTCCGCGGGGACGTGGTGCTGTCGATGTCTGCCGGTGTGTTGATCTTGTGCTTCGTCGCCGGCGTGATCATCGCGTCGGTATGCCGACGGCACTTCTGGGTGGCGCACCCGCACGGTCCCACCGTGCTGACGACGTTCAGCCTGGCGGCGGCCACCGTGACGGACGTCATCGACGAGGGCTGGACCGAAAATCTGCTCGATTTTGCGCCAATCATGTTGGTGGCCTTCGGCATCGGCGCTTTGAACACGTCGTTCGTCGAGGACGGTGAGGTGTCGGTGCCGCTGAGCTACGTCACCGGGACGCTGGTGAAGATGGGCCAGGGCATCGAGCGCCACATCGCGGGCGGGACGGCGGCCGACTGGATGGGCTACTTTCTGTTGTTCGCCAGTTTCATGCTGGGCGCCACCGTGGGCGGCATCATCAGCCTCGTCGTCAACGGGACATGGATGTTGGTGGTGGCGACAACCGTGTGCGGGTTGACCACCGGCTACACCTATTTCCACTCCGACCGGCGCGCCCTGCTCGACGAGACGTGAGAAAAAAAGAGCATCGGCAGTAGCGGCTGACCGGTGCGCTACTGCCGATGCCCGCCAGGGGGTTAGGTGGCTGGCTGTGCCGGTTGCGCCGGCTGTGCCGATTGTGCCGGTTGCGTCGGCTGCGCGGTGGTGTTGCTGGCCAACAGCACCTGCTGCATGTCGGGCTTCATGGCCATCAACTGCTGATTCCAGTAGGGCCACGAGTGAGTCCCGTTGGCCGGGAAGTTGAACACCCCGTTGCGTCCGCCCGCGGCCGCGTAGTTGTTCTGGAACTGCTCGTTGGTGCGCAGCGTGAGGCCTTCCAGGAACTTGGCCGGCATGTTGTCGCCGCCAAGGTCGCTGGGCGTGCCGTTACCGCAGTAGACCCAGAGGCGGGTGTTGTTGGCGACCAGTCGCGGAATCTGGACCATCGGGTCGTTGCGCTTCCACGCCGGGTCGGTGGACGGACCCCACATGCTGTTGGCGTTGTAGCCGCCCGAATCGTTCATCGCCAGCCCGATGAGGGTGGGCCACCAGCCCTCGGAGGGGTTGAGGAAGCCCGACAGGGAAGCGGCGTACGGGAACTGCTGCGGGTAGTAGGCGGCCAGGATCAGGGCGGAGCCGCCCGACATAGACAGGCCCACCGCGGCGTTGCCGGCGGGGGAGACCTGCTTGTTGGCCTGCATCCACTGCGGCATTTCCTGGGTCAGAAACGTCTCCCACTTGTAGGTGTAGTTCTGCCCGTTGCCCGACGACGGCTGGTACCAGTTGCTGTAGAAGCTGGACTGGCCGCCGACCGGCATGATCACCGACAGGCCGGACTGGTAGAACTCCTCGAAGGCGGGGGTGTTAATGTCCCAGCCGTTGTAATCGTCCTGCGCGCGCAGGCCGTCCAGCAGGTAGACGGCGTGCGGCCCGCCGCCCTGGAACTGGACCTTGATGTTGCGGCCCATCGACGGCGAGGGCACCTCGAGGTATTCCACCGGAAGGCCCGGCTTGGAGAAGGCCCCCGCGACGGGGGAACCGCCGGAGGCTACCGCGAGACCGGACAGCAGGCAGGCACCCATTGCCGCGATCGCCAGTCGGCGCGGCATGCTAGCCGCTGCGCCACGCAACTTTTCGAAGAACGACATAGCTCTTAACCCATCCCAACTTTCATCTGCCGCACGGTGCGGTCGAATCTGTTCTCGGCGAGTGAAACACAGCGGGAGGGATGAATTCGGTTGTCGCGGCCGCGATGCCAGATCGCGGTTAGCTAACGATTGAGCCTCGCCCGGGAATCGTCACGGTCGGGTCACGATCGGCTATCGGAACCGTGCAACCACCTTGCGATGGGTCAGCCCATGCGCTATTACCGCCGGCGGCGAGTCATGCCACCAAACGACGCAAAAGCGTTGAAGCCGTGACGATTCCGAGCACGGCGGCCACCACCAGCACCGCGATGTCCGCGGGGTTGAACGGGGTGCCGATCAACAGTGCGCGCAGCGCGTTCACTTCGTAACTGAGCGGATTGACCTTGCTGAGCACGTGCAGCCACGCCGGCATCACGTCCACCGGATACAGGGCGTTGGACGCGAAGAACAACGGCATCGTGATCGCTTGCCCGATCCCCATCAGGCGGTCGCGACTGCGCACCAGGCCCGCCAGCGTCATGGACAGGCAGGCGAAGAACGCGGCGCCGAGCATGACGATGGCCATCGCCGCCACGATTCGCAGCGGATTGACCGTCAGGCCGACGCCCATCACGTACGCCAGCGCCAACACGCCGACCACCTGGGCCACCGAACGGACCCCGGCCGCAAACGCTTTGCCGGTGATCAGCGCCGACGCCGGCGCCGGCGTCACCATGAGCTTGGCGAGCACGCCGGCGTCTCGATCCCAAATGATCTGTATCCCATAGAAAATGGAGATGAACAGCGCGGACTGGGCGATGATCCCTGGCGCCAGGAACGCCAGATACGACACCGATCCGGTGGGGATGACATGTAAGTGACTGAACGTGGTCCCGAAGATCAACAGCCACAGCGCGGGTTGCACCATCCGGGTGACCAGTTCGGTCCGGTCGTGCTGCAGCTTCTGCAGTTCGACGATCGCAAACGCCCCGATGCGGCTGGCCAACGCGCCGACTCGTTGCCAACCGTGCGGCGCGCGATGCAGTGTTGCGGCCACCGCGCTATCAACCGACACGGCGAGCAACCCCTCTGCTGGAACGAATTTCGCGAATGGTCCCGTTGGCTTCCGAGGGATTTGCTTCATCGGCCAGACCCGATGCCGCGTAATGGCGGAACACATCCTCGAGCGTGGCGGTCGCGGACACCTTCGCCTTCAACCTGTCGGGTGTGCCGACAGCCCGCAGTTGACCGCGGTGCATCAGCGCGACCCGGTCGCACAGCGCGTCGGCTTCCTCCATGTAGTGCGTGGTCAGCAGCACGGTCATGCCGAACTGGGCCTGCATCTTTTGCACCTGTGCCCACACGCCGTCACGCGCGATGGGATCCAGTCCGACGGTCGGCTCATCGAGCACCAGCAGCGACGGGCGGTTGACGAACGCCTGCGCCACCTCGAGGCGGCGGACCATGCCACCGGAGTAGGACGACGCCAGCCGGTCGGCCACCTCGATGAGATCCATGGCGACCAGCGCCTGATCGACGCGGTCGGCGCGCTCGGCGCGCGGCACCCCGTACAGCCGTGCGAACCACTGCACGTTCTGCCTGCCGGTCAATGCGGGTTCGATCGAAAGCTGTTGGGGCACATAGCCGATATTGCTTCTGATGTCGGTGGTCTGACTCCGGGCGTCCATCCCGAAGATGCGCAGATCGCCATGCTGCACCGGGGTCAGCGTGGTCAGCATCCGGACCATGGTCGTCTTGCCGGCGCCATTGGGGCCCAGCAGCCCCATGGTTTCACCGGGCCGAACCTGCAGTGTCACGTCATCGACGGCGGTGAACTGGCCGTACCGGTAGGTCACGTTCCTGGCGTCGACCGCCATCGGCAGCGATCCGCTCATGATCGCCGCTCTCTCATTTTTCGGGTCATCGTGTCGAGGACCTCCAATCCTTTTGTCAAAGCCTCGATTTGGTCGTCGTCAAGCTCGTCGATCACCTCGGACAGCAGTGCCCGCCGGCTGGCGCGGGATGCGTCGACGACCTGCTGGGCGGGTTCGGCGAGCCGCAGTTGGCACACCCGGCGATCGCTGTCGCCGGCCGTCCGCAGCAGCAGCCCGCCGGACACCAGCTTGGTGACCAGGGTCGAGGCGGTGTTCGGCACCAGCCCCAGCTCGGCGGCCGCGGCGCTGACCGAGATTCCCGGCCGCCGGCCGACCAGCCACAACAGCTCCGACTGCGACTCGGACAACCGTGACGAATCGAACCCGCGACCCGCGGACCGGCGCAGTTGCCGGCGGAACCTGCCGACGACGCCGAACAGCTCGCCCGCCACATCGGCTCGGGAGTTCATTTGCACCATAATACCTCTGTAGCCGAGCTATCTATGTGGTGACGCTGTGCGTAGGTTATGTACCCGCTACCGCGGCAGGCGATGCAGCGCGACGTCGGTCAACGCGCCGTCCGTGGCGCTCGCCGTCATATAGGTGCAGAACGGTTGGCGGCGGCGGTCGGTCGGTGACCCGGGATTGAGCAGTCGCAACCCGGTTTCGGTGGTGGTGTTCCACGGAATGTGGCTGTGCCCGAAGACCAGCACCTGGGTGTCGGGGTAGAGCCGCGACATCCGCGCCTCGCGTCCGGTCGCGGCGCCGGTCTCGTGCACCACCGTCAACCGCAGCCCGGCCAGCGTCACGTCGGCCCGTTCGGGCAGTCGCGTCCGCACTGCCGGGCCGTCGTTGTTGCCCCAGCACCCCACCAGCCTGGCGGCCCGGGCCTCGAGTTCGTCGAGGAATTCCGGTGCTAACCAGTCGCCCGCATGCACGACGACGTCGGCCGCGGCCACCTCGTCCCAAACGGGCGCCGGCAGGTCACGGGCGCGTTTGGGGATGTGGGTATCGGCAATCAGCAGCAGCCTCACAAGCCCATCTTGCGCCAAGCGGGTCCAACGGCCGGCCGTACCGCCCTCGCGGGTGAGGCTAGCCGTCTTGACTGCGGGCTTCGGCGCCGGACTCACCGGCGTCGAACGAATCGTCGGAGCCCGCCGCGCCCACGTATGAGCCGTCTTCCTCGCCCTCGGCGGCGCGAGACTGAGTTTGGTGGTTCTCAGCGTCTACATCTTCCTCGGTCTTGTGGCTCTGGCGGTCTGGCATGGTGGCTTCCTTTTCTGTGGAGGCGGAGTCTGCGGTGGGGTTCCCTCGTCAGCTCATATGAAACGGTGGCCGTGTCGCCCTCACACCCCGGCGCTATTGTTAGCAGCCGAAACCAAGGAGAACGTCGAATGCGCACCTTCGAATCAGTCACCGAGCTCGCCGGCGCGGCGGGCGAAGCCCTCGGGCACAGCGAATGGGTCACCATCACCCAGGAAGACGTCAACCTGTTCGCCGATGCGACCGGCGATCACCAGTGGATCCACGTCGACCCGGAACGAGCCGCGTCGGGCCCGTTCGGCAAGACCATCGCCCACGGTTTCATGACCTTGGCGCTGCTGCCCCGGCTGCAGCACCAGATCTACACCGTCAACGGCATCAAGCTGGCAATCAACTACGGCCTCAACAAGGTTCGCTTCCCCGCTCCGGTTCCGGTCGGCTCCCGGGTGCGCGCCCAGAGTTCGTTGGTCAGCGTCGACGACGTGGGTAACGGCGCAGTGCAGGCGACCATCTCGACCACCGTCGAGATCGAGGGGTCGGCCAGGCCGGCGTGCGTGGCCGAGAGCATCGTCCGCTACATCAGCTGAGCGCGGGCGGCGAACGCCGGCCCGGCTGGGCGGGTCACCTAGAACTCGGCGATGGCGTGTTCGAGGCGCTCGGCCAGTCGCGCCTGGGCTTCGGCGCGCCGCGTCGGTATGTGGGCCGACGGGAAAGGCGTTGTCACCGGCTCGTATTCGCGCAGGGTCCGGCGGGCGACCGTCATCTTGTGCAGCTCGGTGGCGCCGTCGGCGATGCCCAGCGACTCGGCGGCCACCAACATCTTGACGAAGGGCATCTCATCCGAGACGCCGAGCGCGCCGTGCAGGTGCATGGCGCGTTGCGCGACGTCGTGCAGCACCTGGGGCATCGCCACTTTCACCGCGGCGATGTCGCGACGCACCTTCTGGTAGTCGTGATGTTTGTCGATCAACCACGCGGTGCGCAGCACCAACAGCCGGAACTGCTCGATCTGGATCCAGCTGTCGGCGATCTTCTCCTGGGTCATCTGGAAATCGGCCAGCCGGCCGTGTCGGGTCTTGCGTGACACCGCACGCTCGCACATCATGTCAAAGGCGCTGCGGGCCAACGCAATTGTCCGCATAGCGTGGTGAATTCGGCCGCCGCCGAGCCGCGTCTGCGCGATCATGAACGCCTGTCCCTCACCGCCCAGCACATGGTCGGCGGGCACCCGGACGTCGTTGTAACGAACGTAGCCGTGGGTGGCGCGCTGCGACGATTCCGCCCCGACGCCGACATTGCGCACGATCTCGATGCCCGCAGTTTCGGCCGGGACGATGAACAGCGACATCTTGTCGTAGGTGCGGGCCTCGGAATTGGTGACCGCCATGACGATGAAGAACGACGCGTGTTTGGCGTTGGTGGAAAACCACTTCTCCCCGTTGATGACCCAGTAGTCGCCGTCTCGGGTTGCGGCGGTGACGAACTGGCCTGGGTCAGAACCGCCTTGCGGTTCGGTCATCGAATAGCAGGAGGTGATTTCTCCGTCCAGCAGCGGCCGCAGGTAGCGGGCCTTCTGCTCGTCGGTGCCGAACAGGGCGAGGATCTCGGCGTTGCCGGAATCCGGCGCCTGACAGCCGAACACCGACGGGGCCCAGCGCGAGCGCCCCAGAATTTCGTTGAGCAGCGCCAACTTGACCTGACCGAAGCCCTGGCCCCCCAGCTCCGGGCGCAGGTGCGCGGCCCACAGCCCCTGGTCCTTCACCTGCTGCTGCAAGGGCCGCAAGATGGCCATCATCTCGGCGTTCTTCTTGTCGTACGGGTCGAGTGCGACCAGGTCGAGCGGTTCCAGCTCTTCGGTCATGAATTTTGCGACCCAGTCCAGCTTTGCCTGGTACTCGGCGTCCGTTTCGAAGTCCCACACCGTGGCCAACCATTCCCCGGCGCAACGGTGCGCCGGACTCGTTGATGAAGCCACCCCATCCTAGAGCGGGCGCGGAGGATCAGTCGGCGCTGCGGGTATCGATCACGCGCTGGGCGACGTCGATGAGCTTGGCCTGGCTCTCCTGCGACAGCCGGCGCAGCAAGTCGAAGGCGCGCACATCGTCGACGCCGTAGCGCTCCATGATGATGCCTTTGGCCTGGCCGATGCGGTCCCGGGTGGACAGGGCCGACTGCATCTGCTGCCCGTGTCGCCCGGCCATGATCGCCGAGGCGGCATGCGCGGCGAACACCGTCCCGACGGTTTCGGCTTCGGTGTCCCACACGCCGGGCCGGAAACTGAACACATTGAGCGCGCCGGCGGTGCGGTCGGCGGTGTACAGCTTGAACGAGAGGCTGCTCAGGACACCGTGCTCCACGGCCGCCGGCGCGTATTTCGGCCAGCGTGGCTCGTCGCGGAGATCGTCGGTGCGCACGATCGTCTCCTTCAAAGCGGCGTCGTGACAGGGGCCCTCATTGAAGTCGTGCTGCAACTTGTCGAGTTTGGCGACCAGACTGTCGGTGTCCGCGATCGAATCGAAATCGCCGCCGCCCTTGATGAGCAACACGCCCGCGATGTCCGCCGCCGGTATCAGCTCCACCGCCGCCGTGGTGACGTCGGCGAGAACCCGGTCGAGCGAGCGTGGCGTGGCGATCTCTCGGGCAAGCTCGGCCATGCGCCTGGCCAGCTCGTGCCGAGCGCTCGCGTCGAAAGACTCCATGGGACCGGATTCTCCACGATGTGCCCCCAGGCGTCACCCCGCGGCCCTGCGCAGCTCGCCGGCGGGCGTCCGAAAACTCTGTGCTCCCAGTTTGCCGCCGAAGGCCCCGGGTATCCCGCGTCGACAGCCAGATCTCGACCCCCAGGGAGGCCCCAGTGTTCGTGCACAATAAAGATCTTCAATTCGAAGTCCGCGTCGACCGGCCGGACCCTCGCTTCGCATCGCTGCTGATGGATCAATTCGGCGGCGCCAACGGCGAACTCACCGCCGCGCTGCAGTACTTCACCCAGGCATTCGTGCTGCGGCAGAAGAACCCCAAAATGTATGACCTGTTCATGGATATCGCGACCGAGGAGCTGAGCCACCTCGAGATGGTCGGATCGATGATCACGATGTTGCTCGACGGGCTCAACGACAACCTCAAGATCGCCAATGAGAAATGCGACTGGATGCCGGCGGTGGCGTCCAGCGGCGGTGGCCGGGACGGCCTCATCCACTCGGTGGCGGTCAACCCCTTGTTCTTGGTGCTCAGTGGTGGTGGGCCTGACGTCAAGGACTCCGGGGGGAACAACTGGACGGGCGCCTACATCGACGCCAACGGCGACCCGACCGTGGACCTGCGCAACAACGTCGCGGCGGAATCGCGGGCCAAGGTCGTCTACGAGTACCTCAAGCAGTTCACCGACGACCCGGGCGTGCAGGACACCCTGACGTTCCTCATGACGCGCGAGGTGGCGCACTATCAGCAGTTCACGGCCGCGCTCAACGAGCTCCCGGTGAACTTCCCGCCGGGACAGCTGCCGGGTGACCCGCGCTTCCAGAACGTGGCGTTCAACATGTCCAACGGCGGCGGCGAGTCCATCCGCGGTCCGTGGAACCAGGGGCAGGGTCCCTGGCCCGAAGGCACCGAGTGGGAGTACGTCGAAAAGCCCGAGGAACAATGGCTGGGCGGCAGCACCCGCAAGAACACCGGGGCCAAGGAGAACCCCCAGGGCTCGCCGGCGGTCAACGCCGAAAAGCCCTTCACCCACGAACAGCACGTTCCCACCGGCTAATTGGACAAGCGGAAGGGCCGGGCGCTCAATCGAGAGCGCCCGGCCCTTCCCACGTCGTCAGTGCATCTGCGGATCCGGGGGATTGTCCTGGCTGCGGCCGGTCACCGCGTCCCGGACGTGGTCGACGATCGCCGCCCCCACGCCCATCGTTTTCAGTACGGCCGGGTTGGGTGGGGTACCGGGGTGCGGCCGGGTCGGGGCGATCTTCTTCGCCGCCTCCAGCTTCTCGCCGATCTTTTCCAAATCCTCACGGCTGAGCACGGTTTCGACCTGCGGCCACACCTCATCCTGTTCGTAGGCGATGTGTTCGCGGCCCGCCTTGACGAACTCCTGCAACGCTTCGTGGTAATCCGGCTCGCCCGGCTTACCGTCCTCGAGACGCTGCAGCAGCCTCTTTCCGGCCTGCTCCTGCTCGAGCGCCTTATCGACGAGGCCGTCGCCGATCGCTTCGCGCACCGCGGGCCAGAAGAACTGCTCTTCAATGGCTTCGTGCTGCGATTCGGCGATGATGAGATTGTTCACCATCGTTTCCAGGCCGCTCGCCTGAGCGCCCTCGCCCGGCGGCGCCCCGTCGAGCGTCTCCAACAAACCGAGCACACTCTTGTGGTCGTGACGAAGAAAAGTGATTGCGTCCATGCCTTGCCTTCCAGCAGTTGGGGGCTGTTACTCGAAGTTGGGTGCGGATACCCGGGCTGACGGCGCCGAAACGGTGCGAGGGCGGGCCCGTTCAGTGCAACTTCGGCAAGACGTTGGCGCGATAGAACTCGATGGCGACGAGGGGATCGTCTTGCGGAAAGTGCAGGAACGGGATCGCGCCGGCGTCGAGAATCCGCTGGACGGCGTTGATATGGAGGGCCGGATCGGTGCCGACGGTCCAGCCGGCCAGCACCTTGTCGATGGGGTTGGATTCGGCCGCTCGCTGGATCTCGACGGGATTGGGTTGGTCGACGGCCCCGGCAGTAAAGCGCCACAGCGTGGCGGCCCGGGTCGCCACGGTGTTGTCGCCGACGACGGCGAATAGTTCGGCCCGTTTTCCCAAGGTGGACACGTCACGACTGGCGGCCTGGGCACCCGCGACGAAGGCCGCCAACAGCTTTGGATTCGTGACATCGCTCGCCTGGGTGATCCAGCCATCCCCGTACTGTCCGGCCAGTTTCACGCTTTTCGGTCCGGCGGCCGCGATGAAGATCGGCGTGGGTGCCGCCGGAAGGTCGTAGAGCTTCAGCGAATTCGTCTGAAAGTACCGGCCGGAGAAGGAGATTCGCGAACCACTCCACAGTTGGCGGATCAGCTGTACGGCTTCGACCAGCCTGTCGTGACGCTCGGCGTAGTCGCCGTAGGTGTTCGTGGTGGCCTGTCCGTTGAGTCGTTCGCCGGTGCCCACCCCCAGAAACACCCTGCCGGGATAAAGAATCGCCAGCGACGCGAATGCCTGGGCGACCGTGGCGGGGTGGTAGCGGTAGGTCGGGCAGGTCACCCCGGTGCCCAGCGAAACGTGGCTGGTGGCGCTGCCGACCAGCGCGAGCGTCAGCCACGGAAACATCGCATGACCTTCGTCGTCCTGCCACGGTTGGATGTGGTCGCTGGCCCACAGGTGTTGAAAGCCGGCGTGTTCGGCCGCCTGAGCCTGTGCCACCAGCTGGTCGGTGCGGAACTGCTCGTGTGAGAGGACGAAGCCCACAGCCTTGCCCGGCGACGGTGGCGGTCCGCTGGACTTGCCGTGCTCGGCCGCCCGTTTCGCGCATCCCTGCGCAAACCCGGCGGACCCGAGCACGCTTGCGCCGGCCGCCATTCGCCCGAACGTTCGCCGCGAGATGCCGATCACCGGGTCGGCATACCCGTCCCGCCGGGCCTCACACGCACTAGCGTGATGCAGATGACCCCGCAGGTCCGCCCGGCGAACAAGGCCGATGTACGCAAGCTGTCGCGCACGCTGGCCCGTGCGTTCTACGACGACCCCGTGATGATCTGGCTGATTCCCGATGACGCCAAGCGGATCGCTCACCTGTCGCGGATGTTCGCGACGATGACCCGCCATCACCACCTGGCCCGCGGCGGCGTGGAGGTGGCAGGTGCGCAGGCGGATATCGATGCGGCGGCGCTGTGGGATCCGCCCGATCAGTGGCAAGAAACGCCCCGCGGTCAACTGGCGATGACCCCGACGTTCCTCCGGGTGTTCGGCCTGCGCTCGATGCGGGGACGTGCGGTGCAGGAATTGATGAAGCGCGTGCATCCCGAGGAACCGCACTGGTATCTGGCCGTGATCGGCAGCGATCCGGCGGTCCGCGGCAAAGGATTCGGTCAGGCGTTGATGCGGTCGCGCCTGGACCGCTGCGACGCCGAGTACTGTCCGGCCTATCTCGAGTCGAGTAAGCCCGAAAACGTGCCGTACTACGAGCGTTTCGGCTTCAGCGTCACGCGTGAGATCACACTGCCGGACGGCGGCCCGAGCCTATGGGCCATGTGGCGTCCGCCGCCGTAGGGATGGGGCCGATGGCCTGCCGCCCGGTTTAACCCCCCGAAGGCGCGGGCAACCGGATTGGCATGAGCGATAACCCCCAGGCCGACGTGGATCCGTCGGATTTCCCCGAAGAGGGCGGTCCGGGTGACACCTTGAACCCGAGCGAAGGCACCGACTCGGACGAAGTGCGCAACGACGACGGCGACATCGTCGTCGACCCGCCGCAGGGCTGGAGCGAGGCCGACCGGTTCGGCATGACGGCCAGAGAAGAACGCGAGGGCGAATCCCTCGATGCGCGCCTGGCGGCCGAGGAGCCCGACGTCCCCGATGCCATCGAGCCGGCCGACGGCGGTCCCCGGCGTGCGCACCGGGGTCAGATCGACGGCGCCCCCGAGGACGGAGACTCGCTCTACGACGTCGCCGACGAGTAACTGAGTGCTCGGCTGTTTACTCCAGCCGAACGCATCATGGCGTGCTGCGCCAGCCGGCGATGCCGGTCGCGATCATCCGCAACTGCTTGACCGCGAGCCGGCGGATGTCCTCGGTCGCCTCGACGCTCTGCGAGTCCTCGATGGCCTCCGCGACGACGATCATGGCGTTGACGAACAGGGTCGCCAGCACGTTGAGATCCTCGGTGGTCCACTTGTTCAGCCCCGGGAATCGCGCCAGGTCGGTGGCCAGCTCGGACGTGATCAGCCGGATCTCGGTGCGGATGGCGTACCGCAGCACCGACAGGCCGCTGTTGCGCTCCCGGCCGATGAGTCGCCAGTGTTCGCGCCTATCGGCGACGCTGGCGACCAGGATTTCGACGGATGACTCGATCACCCGATTCGGGTCGAGCTTGCCGGCACGTGCGTCCCGCAGGGTATCGCGCAGGCTGCGGAAGGACTCGTCGATCAAGACCAGGCCGAGGGCCTCCATCGATTCGAAGTGCCGGTAAAAGGCCGCCGGGACGATGCCGACCTCGCGAGTGACCTCGCGCAGGCTCAGACTGGAGAAACTGCGGTCCTGCAGGAGCTTGAGTGCCGCGGCGATGATGGCCCGGCGCGTCGCCTCCTTGCGCTCCTCGCGCGACTGGCTTTCGCGCGCCCGTTCCCGGCCAGAGCCCCGCCCCCGTGAGCTAGGAGTACGGCTGTTCACTGTGTGAACCCTACCACAGCCAGGCATTAAACCCTTGACTGCATGGGTGTTGTAGCCGCACGGTGTACATATGTTCACTCAAACCGCTCAAGCTTCTGGCCGAGTCCTCGCCCGGACCCTTCGGCAGCGCGTGTTGGGTTCAGAGCTGTTAGACCTGCTGACCGGTCCGCACGGCGTCGACCGCTACACCGAACTGGTGACGCCCACCTGGACGCTGGGCGAAGCCCGCGCCAAAGTGACCGACGTCCGCCGGACCACGCCGCGCAGCGTCACTCTGACCCTGACCCCCAACGACACCTTCCTATCCGCCCACACCCTCAAAGCCGGGCAGTACGTCAATCTCGCCGTGGAGATCGACGGCCGCCGCCACACCCGGTGCTATTCGCCCGCCAACGCCGAAGGCGCTATGACCCTCGAGCTGACCATCGGGCGGCACGAGGGCGGCCTGGTCTCGAACTATCTGTACGAGCACGCTCATCGAGGCATGGTGCTCGGCGTGACCGGCACCGGTGGCGACTTCACGTTGCCGGAGCGGGGGCGGCACCGCCCGCAGCGCATCCTCTTCATCTCCGGAGGAAGCGGAATCACCCCGGTGATGTCGATGCTGCGGACCCTTCTCGCCCAGGGCCACGACGGCGAAATAGCGTTCATTCACTACGCGCGCACCCCGGCCGAGGCCTGCTACCGCGACGAGCTGGACACCATGCCGGGCGTGCGCGTGCTGCGCGGCTACACCCGAACCGAAGGCGGCGACCTTGCCGGACGCTTCGGCGCGGCGCACCTGGCCGCCGCCATGCCCGCGCCCGATGCGGTATTCGTCTGCGGCCCGCAAGCTTTGGTGGAGACCGTCCGCGCGCACTGCGACAACGTCCACACCGAAAGCTTCGTGCCACCCGCCTTCGACGTGCCAGCCAACCCGTCGGGTAGACGAGTTACGTTCTCCGACAGCGGCCTTGACATCGTCGATGACGGACGCTCGCTGTTGGAGCAGGCCGAATCGGTCGGGCTGTCGCCCGAACACGGATGCCGGATGGGCATCTGCCATACCTGCACGCGGCGCATAACCGCCGGCAGCGTGCGCAACCTGGTCACCGGCGCGGTCTCGACCGCTCCCGATGAGGACGTGCAGATCTGCGTGTCCGTTCCGGTCGGTGACGTGGACCTGTCGCTGTAGCGGCCGCCCCTTTTTAGCCCCTGAAAACTCTTGGAGGACACACATGTCGAACGCAAAGATTGCCCTGACACCCGAACAGGCCGACACATTCGGTCGCGAACTCGACGCCATCAAGGAACGCGTGATGGCAGAACTCGGCGAACGCGACGCCGCCTACATCCGCCGCGTCATCAAGGCGCAGCGGGCGCTGGAAGCCGGTGGCCGGGCGCTGTTGTTCGCCGGGTTGCTGCCGCCGGTATGGCTGGCCGGTACCACGATGCTCGGCCTGTCGAAGATCTTGGACAACATGGAGATCGGCCACAACATCATGCACGGCCAGTACGACTGGATGCGCGACCCGGCCATCTCCGGTCGCACCTTCGAGTGGGACACGGCATGCCCGGCCGATCAATGGCGGCATTCACACAACTACATGCACCACACCCACACCAACATCGTGGGCATGGACCGCGACATCGGTTACGGAATCCTGCGAATGAGCGAAGACCAGCGCTGGCAGCCGTACTTCCTCGGCAACCCGCTCTATGCGTTTCTGCTGATGGTGTTGTTCCAGTACGGCGTTGCGCTGCACGAGCTGGAAACCGAACGCATCCGCGCCGGTGAGATCCGGCTCGAGGACAAGCGCGACGTCTTTCGAGCCATCTGGCGCAAGACCCGTCGCCAGACCCTGAAGGACTACGGCGCCTTCCCGCTGCTGGCCGGCCCCTTCGCGCCGTTCGTCTTCACCGGCAACCTCACCGCCAACCTGATGCGCAACGTGTGGTCGTACATGATCATCTTCTGCGGCCACTTCCCGGACGGGACGCAGGAATTCACCATCGAAGAAACCCAGGACGAGTCACGCGGCATGTGGTACTTCCGCCAGATCCTCGGCTCGGCAAACCTGACCGGCGGCAAGCTCTTTCACCTGCTCTCCGGCAACCTCTCGCACCAGATCGAGCACCACCTGTTCCCCGACATGCCGGCCCGCCGCTACGCCGACATCGCGCCCGAGGTGCAAGAGATCTGCGAACGCTATGGCATCCCGTACAACCGCGGGCCGCTGCTGCACCAGTTCGGCACCGTCGTCCGCAAGATCGTCCGGCTGACCTTCCCGGACTCCTGGGTGCACAAGGCCGGCGCCGAAAAGTCCCGCCAGCCCGAGCCGATCGCCGCGTAACCCCGCGCGGTCAGGGCATTGCCCCGCGCCGCAACAGGGGCACAATGAGGTTCGTGGAATGGACCGGCGCGCGTTATGCGGACACCCCGACCGTGGAGGGCTCGACGTGGATCGACGCCGATCCCGCGCGGGTGTGGAGCCTGGTTTCCGATATCGCGCTGATGCCGGCGATCAGCAGCGAGCTCAAGGCGGTGGAATGGGCCGAGGGATCGGACGGGCCGCGGGTCGGCGCTTGCTTCGTCGGACACAACGAGCACGACGCGTTCGGGCAGTGGAGCAGCACCTCGCAGATCGTCACCTGCGATCAGCCACACGAATTCGCCTGGGCGGTCGGCGAGGCCGACCATCCCGCCGCCATGTGGCGATTCCGGCTGACGCCGCGTAACGGCGGCACCGACCTGAACTACTGGATGCAGATGGGGCCGGGACGCTCGGGCCTGTCCAGGGCCATCGAATCGATGCCCGACAAGGAACAGAAAATCGTGTTCGTGCGGCTGCGCGAGTTCGAAAGTGCGATCGGAAAAACCCTGGCGGCGATCAAACGGCTGGCCGAACACGGAGTCCATTGATGCGGACCGCGACGACGGTCGAGTTCTCCGGTGCCGGGAGCGAAACCGCCGAGGTCGTGGCGCTGGTCGTCGAGGCGGAGAAGCTGGGTCTGGACGTCTGCTGGGTGGCCGAGGCGTGGGGCGCGGATGGGCCGTCGGGGCTGGGTTACTTGGCGGCGCGCACCGAGCGGATGCTGCTGGGTTCCGGCGTGCTGCAGGTCGGCACCCGGTCGCCGGTCCTCGTCGCCCAGACCGCGATCACGCTGTCCAATCTGTCGAACGGGCGATTTCTGCTCGGTTTGGGCGCTTCGGGTCCGCAGGTGATCGAGGGCCTGCACGGTGTCGCGTTCAGTCGGCCACTGGCGCGCATCTCCGAAACGGTCGACATCGTGCGGCAGGTGCTAGACGGCGGGAAAATCTCCTATACGGGAAGGCAATTCGAGATCCCCCGACCCGGCGGCGAGGCGGTGCCGATGCGCTTGTCGACACGCGCCGAGCACGCCATCCCCGTCTACCTGGCCGCGCTGTCCCCGGCGATGCTGCGGTTGACCGGACGGGTCGCCGACGGCTGGCTGGGCACCAGCTTCGTTCCCGAGGGCGCCGGCGATGCCTACTTCGCCCACCTCGATGAGGGTCTGGCCGCCGCGAACCGCGCCCGCGCCGAGATCGACATCTGCCAAGGCGCCGAAGTCGCCTTCGCCGCGGACGAAGACGAGCTGCGGGTTTCGCTGGCGGGCCGCAAGAAAGGGCTGGCCTTCAGCATGGGCGGCATGGGATCGTCGAGCACGAACTTCTACAACGGGGCCTACAGCCGGCAGGGCTGGGCGGAGGTCGCCGCCGAGGTGCGCGAGCGCTGGCGGCGCGGCGACCGGGACGGGGCCGCCGGCTTGGTGACCGACGAGATGGTGCTGGCCACCACCCTGATCGGGACCGAAGACATGGTTGCCGCACGCCTGGCGGTGTGGCGCGATGCCGGCGTGAACACCGTGCGGCTGTATCCCGCCGGCGACACGCTGGACGCCAAGCTGGAGACGCTGGGCCGGGCGATCGAGCTGGTCCGCGAGGTCGGCTGACTCAGCTCACCGCCGTGGGGGCGTCGACCGCCCTGACGAGTCGAACCTCGGGCCGCCGCGGCACGCCGTCGGCCAGGAACCAGCGAAACGCCAGGTTGCCGCGCGGATAGCCCAGCGTGGTAAGCGAATTGGGGTGCGCCGTCGCGGTGGGGGACAAGACGACCGTGACGGAGCCGTCGCTGTTCGCCACGGCGCTGTGTCCGTTGAGGGAGCACCGGGCGTCTTGCGGGCCGAAGGTCGCCATGAACTGGTTCCAGACCACCAGGTTCCAGAACCTGCACGACGGCGGCCGGTGCGTAATGACCAGCGCCTCGTCGTCGTCAAGCACAAAACTGCCGTACGAGTAGCAGGCGTCGCGCGCCGACCAGCCGAAATTTGCGTCCGGCACTTGATAGGGATCGGCGAATTCGTTTGTCGCATGGGCGGTTTCGTGGCCGAGGGCGTGTTGATCGTCCACCCGATTCCCCACGGCCAGCGGCACGATGGCGAACATGGTGCGCAACCAGGTGGCGGCGGCGCGCAGGCTGGCCGCGGTCTCGGCGTCGCCGTGCCGGATCGGGTCGGGCTCGTCGAGCGCCTCGATGTGCCACGTCACCGGGCGGCCGGTCAGGGGATCGGCCTGGTAGTCGCGGGTCATCAGCACCGCCGCGTCGGGCGTGGCGGGAAGTTCGAAGGCGAAGTTGCCGTCGGCGTCGACATCGAGATCGGTGTCGCGGACGATCGCGACCACCCGGTCCGACCAGGCGCCGGGCGATGGCTCGTTGTACGCCGTCACCGAAAAGTACACGCTGTCACCGGAATTGCCGCTGATGCGGTACCGGCGGGCGGGATCGACCGGACACATGTAGTAGTAGGCATCGGTGTTGTCCCCACCCCAGCGGCGGTCGCGGCGCCACGGCGTGTTCACCGCGACGAACTGTGGCCGGCCCGGTTCGGGAAACAGATAAGTGTCCAGGGCCACGCCCAGGGTGGCGGCGAGCATCCGGTAGCCGTCGGCGACGTGCCGGTCGTCGGTGACGCCACGGTCACCGTCGAGGAACGACTGGCCCAGTTCGTCAAGCGTTTTCAGCAATTCCTGCCACGCGGCCGTCGACTGGTGCGTCATTTGCTGATTCCTTTCAGGAGCAATCCGGTGGTGCGATCGACCCACGCGTCATCGAGGTCGGTGACGCGAGTGAGCAGGGCTACCAGCGTGACGCCGGCGATGGTCTCAGCCAGTTCGGCGGCGGTCACGTCGGAGCGCACCTCACCGCGCGCCGCAGCGGCCGCCAGCCAGTCGGCGAGACCGCCGCCGATGATGCCGGCGAACCGCTCCAGCAGCGCCGAATGCAGTGTCGGATCCGCGGCCAGCTCGCCGATCAGCCCGGGCAGTGCCGCCCTGGCGGCCGGTGTGGTGAGGAAAAGCATTGTGCTGCGCACCATCTCACGCAAGTCGTCGGGGGTCGATCCGGTATCGGGGATGGCGGTGGCGGCGCCGATCGGGAACACCGCCTCGTGCACGAGGTGCGCCTTGCTGCGCCAGCGGCGATAGATGGCGGGCTTGCTGGTGCCGGCGCGTTCGGCGATGGCGGAGACCGGCAACGCGGGATAGCCGGTTTCGGCCAGCAGCTCTACCGTCGCGCGGAGCACCGCGGCGTCGATCCGGGGATCACGGGGTCTGCCAAAATCCACTACCATTACGAAACTGATGGTAACATAAGTCGCCGTGAACGTTCGCTCAGTTCGTCTCGAAGACCTGGTTCTGCCCCGTTTCAGCGCCGAGGGCCAGCAGATCCTGGACGCGATGGCCTCGATGGCGCCGGAGTGCCCGTTGGATGCCGACGCGCTGCACGCCAGGGCCAGCGCCGAGACCGGCCTGACTGACTTCGGGCCCGGCGACTACCGCGAACGCCTCGAGGTCTACCTCGCCGCCCTGCGCGAGATCGACGGACTGCACGACGCGGGGGTGGTGAATTTCTACGGTCAACTTCTGCAAGTCCTCAAGAACCGGTTGCTGCTGACCGACCTGCTGAGTCGCCATCCCGAGATCAACGAGATCGAACTGCGTTCGCCGGTGGTCATCGCCGGGCTGCCCCGCACCGGCACCACGCACCTGCACAATCTTCTCGCCGCACCGCCGACCTTCCGCACCATGCCGTACTGGGAAAGCAACGAGCCGTTCCTGATGCCGAATGAGGTTGGCGTGCAACAGGATCCGCGACGAACCCGGATGGATGTCGCGGTCGGGGTGATCAACACTGTGATGCCGCATTTCGCGCTGATGCACGAGATGACCACCGATCACGCCCACGAAGAGATCCAGCTGCTGGCCAACGATGTGTCCACGATGCTGCTGGAGACGCTCGCCGACGTGCCGCGCTGGCGCGACTATTACCAGGCTCACGACCAGACGCCGCACTACGAATACCTGGCCACCCAACTCCGGGCGATGCAATACCTGCGCGGCGGGCGGCGCTGGCTGCTCAAATCGCCCCAGCATCTCGAGCAGGTGCCGGTCCTGGATCGGGTTTTCCCGGACAGCGTTGTGGTGTTCACCCATCGCGACCCGGTCCCGGTTGCGCTGTCGATGATCGCGATGATCACCTACTCGGCCCGCATGCACCGCTCGCCGGTGCCGGTGCAACAGATCGCCGATTCCTGGATCAACCGCCTCGACGAGATGCTCACCGCGCTCATCCGCGACCGCGACACCATCGGTCCGGACCGCTCGATCGACATCCGATTCGACGACTTCATGGCCGACGAGCTCGGCGTGGCCGAGCGGGTCTACGGCCTGGCCGGTGAACCGTTCACCGACGAGGTGCGCGGGGCCGTCGGCGACTACCTGACGGGCCACCGGCGCGGGCGGCTGGGTAACGTCGCGACGTCCTGTGAGATGTTCGGGCTGGACGAGGAGAGCTTGCGGGAGCGCTTCGCGCCGTACGTCGAACGGTTCCTGAACTGAGCGCGGTGCGCTAGCTTTTCAAGGCATGGTCCCTATGCCCGTGCTGGACGGCGTCGAACACCGGTACGTCGAGCTTCCAAGCGGCGTCACCATCCATGTCGCGGAGGCCGGTCCGGCCGGCGGTTCCGCCGTCATGCTGGTGCACGGCTTCCCGGAGAACTGGTGGGAGTGGCACGAGCTGATCGGTCCGCTGGCCGCCGATGGTTACCGGGTGTTGTGTCCCGACCTGCGCGGCGCGGGCTGGAGTTCGGCGCCCCGCTCGCGGTATCTGAAGGCGGAGATGGCCGAGGACCTTGCGGGCGTGCTGGACGACTTGGGCATCGCGAAAGTGAAGCTTGTCGCCCACGATTGGGGCGGGCCCGCCGCTTTCATCATGATGCTGCGCCATCCGGAGAAGGTGACGGGCTTTTTCGGACTGAACACCGTGGCGCCCTGGGCGAAGTTCGATTTGGCGGCGGTCCGCGACCTGTGGCGCTTCTGGTATCAGGTGCCGATGTTGCTTCCGGTGGTCGGGCCTCGAGTGCTCAGCGATCCCAACTGGCGGTTTCTCCGGATCCTGGGTTCTTGGGTCGGCGGCGGGTTTTCGCTGCCCGAGGAAAGTGCGCGGTTGTACGCAGAGTGCATGCGCCAGCCCGGGCACGCGGAGGCCGGATCGCGGTGGTATCGCAGCTTCCAAACCACTGAGATGCGCAGCTGGCTCAGCGGTGAGTACGACGACCGCCGCGTCGACGTACCGGTCCGCTGGCTGAGCGGTACCGATGATCCGGTGATCACCCCGCGACTTTTGGACGGATATGCCGACCGGATAAGCGATTTCGAGGTGGAGCTGGTCGATGGGGTCGGTCACTGGATCGTCGCGCAGCGACCAGATTTGGTGCTGGATCGGTTGCGCGCGTTCATGAAACTCTAAAGTCAGTCGATGCCGATGGTGACTTCCGTCGACTTGATGAACACGGTCGCCTTCTGACCGACCGTGAGCCCGAGGTCGGTCGCGGCGTCCTTGGTGACCGACGACGTGATGACCTGGTCGCCGCCGTCGAGCGTCACCTTGACCACCGCCATGACCGTGCCGAGATCGATCTCGGTGATGGTCCCTTTGAGTTGATTTCGGGTTGACAGCCGCATTGCTAGGTCCTCCATGTCAGAACGGGGTGGTTTGCGGTGAGCCTAGCCCCGCCAGAGCGTCGCCGGAATGGGTTGCCACGCTGTCGTTTACGGCGACCTACGCGGCTACTGGCGCGGCCCGAGCAGGGCTACGGATGCATCCACTGCCGGTTCCACGATTCCTCGGACCGGTTCACCGTCTTCGACCGCAAGTGCGGTCAGCTCCCGCAGGCCGCCCAACAGGATCACGGCCAGCGATGCGGTCAACGGGGGCAGCTTCGCGCGCCGAAATCCGGGACTGGCGCTGAGGTCGATCAGCAGGCTGGTCAGCAATTGCAGGCCGCGGCGCTGGACCGGGCGGCCGGCCGCTCCCAGCGAGGGCAGTTCACGGATCCAGCTCAACGTGATGGCCGGCCGGGCCTCGATGTATCCGACATAGGCCTCGACCGCCTGGCGGATCTGCACGTGCCAATCGGCCTCCGGATCGACCGAGGCCGCGATCGTGGCGCCCAGCTCCTCGATGTCGCCGGCCAGCAGCTCGAGAAAGCATTCTTCCTTGCCGGTGAAGTGGTCGTAGAAGGTGCGCTTGGAGGTGCGTGCGTGGCGCACGACGTCGGCGACCGTGCTGGCGCGGTAGCCGCGCTCGGTGATCGAGGTGGCCAGGCCGTCGAGCAGCCGTTGCCGAAACGGATCCGGCTCGGCGGGTGCGTCGCTCGCGACGGCGCCGGCCGCCGTCGCTGTCACCGCTGGTGTCACGCGGGGACCCCTTTCGGCGAGTGCGGGACCTTGTCAGGCTTGGTACTTCAGAGTACCGTACTGGGCAGATGCCGCGGTACATCGCCGTACCACCCCCCGAGCCGGGGCAGATGTTGGGAGAGCCGTCGTCATGAGCCAGCAAGTCGCCGCCCCGCCGACCGCCGTCCGCCTACCCCCTGCGGTTCGGAGCCCGAAGCTGTTGCAGGGTGCCGGCTTTGCCATGTCGCGACGAACGATGATGCGACGACTGTCGCGCCGTCACGGAAGCGTCTTCGCGCTGCGCCTGCCGATGTGGGGGCGCGTCATCATGGTCAGCGACCCGCAGCTGGCGAAGCAGATTTTCACCACCAGCCCAGACGAGCTCGGCAACATCCAACCTAATTTGAGCAGGCTCTTCGGTCCCGGCTCGGTATTCGGGCTCGAGGGCGACGACCATCGCCGCCGGCGACGGCTGCTGGCGCCGCCGTTTCACGGCAAGAGCATGAAGAACTACGAGAGCATCATCGAAGAAGAGACGCTGCGCGAGATGGCCGGCTGGCCGGAAGGCAGCGCGTTTGCCACGCTGCCGCCGATGATGCGGATCACGCTGAACGCCATCCTGCGGGCGGTTTTCGGCGCGGAAGGCGCCGAACTCGACGAGCTGCGCCGGCTCATCCCGCCGTGGGTCACCCTGGGCTCGCGCCTTGCGGCGCTGCCGAAGCCGAAGCGCTATCCCCGGTTCGGCCCGTGGGGCCGACTGGACAAGTGGCGGCGCCAATACGACAACGTCATCGAGAAGCTGATCGCCGCCGAGCGGGCCGACCCGGACTTCGCCGAGCGGACCGACGTGCTCGCGCTGCTGCTGCGCAGCACCTACGACGACGGTACGGCCATGTCGCACAAGGAAATTGGCGACGAGCTCCTGGCCCTGCTGGCCGCCGGGCACGAGACCACCGCGTCAACGCTGGCGTGGGCATTCGAACGGATGAGCCGGCATCCAGAGTTATTGGCGCGGCTTGTCGAGGAGGCCGACAACGGCGGCAACGAGTTGCGCCAGGCGACGATCCTGGAGGTTCAACGGGCCAGGACCGTCATCGATTTCGCCGGTCGCCACGTCTACCCCGAGACCTACCAACTCGGAGAATGGGTGATCCCGAGCGGCTATTCGATCATCGTGGGCATCGCGCAGATACACGACAACCCCGAGGTGTTCCCCGATCCCAGGCGGTTCGACCCGCAACGTTTCATCGACACGAAGCCGTCGGCGCTGTCGTGGATCCCGTTCGGCGGCGGGACCCGCCGGTGTGTAGGGGCGGCGTTCGCCAACATGGAGATGGACGTCGTGCTTCGAACGGTGTTGGGCCGCTTGACGATCGAGACGACGGACGCGCCCGGCGAGCGGTGGCATTGCCGCGGAGTCGCGTTCACCCCGAAGGACGGCGGCCGGATCGTGGTGCGCCGCCGCTGAACTCGGCGCGACGCCTATTGGCCTGCGGTCGCCCGGCGCGGCAGTTTCCAGTTCGGGCGGATGAAGTGGCAGGTGTACCCGTTGGGATAGTGCTGCAGGTAGTCCTGGTGTTCGGGTTCGGCTTCCCAGAAGTCACCGGCCGGGCTGACCTCGGTCACCACCTTGCCGGGCCACAGCCCGGACGCCTCGACGTCGGCGATGGTGTCCAACGCGATCCGCTTCTGCTCGTCGTCGAGATAGAAGATGGCCGACCGGTAACTGGGCCCCCGGTCGTTGCCCTGCCGGTCTTTTGTTGTCGGATCGTGGATCTGGAAGAAGAACTCCAGGATCGTGCGATAGTCGGTGACCGCGGGGTCGTAGACGATCTCGATCGCCTCGGCGTGGGTGCCGTGGTTGCGGTAGGTCGCATTGGGAACGTCGCCGCCGGTGTAACCGACCCGGGTCGACACCACGCCCGGCTGCTTGCGGATCAGTTCCTGCATGCCCCAGAAGCAGCCGCCGGCGAGAATCGCCTTTTGCGTGTTGGTCATGTCATTGCCTCGTTTCGCTCTGACCGAATGGTCGCAGTCTCCCCCACGATTATCCTGACGTTCGTCATCACCAGACACCTACGGGGCGAACCTCTCGACAAACCACGGTAGAACGTGTTCTAGTTTTCGCGTGAACAGTCCGCAATTCTCCCGTAGCGAACTGGCCGCCGCGTTCGAGAAATTCGAGGCGACCGTGGATGCGGCGGCGCGGTCGCAGGACTGGGACGCGTGGGTCCAGCACTACACGCCCGACGTCGTGTACATCGAGCACGCGGCCGGCACCATGCGCGGCCGCGACGAAGTGCGCGAGTGGATCAGCACGACGATGGGCAGCTTTCCCGGCAACCACATGATCGCGTTCCCCTCGCTGTGGTCGGTGATCGACGAACACACCGGGCGGATCATCGCCGAACTCGACAACCCGATGCGCGATCCCGGCGACGGCACCGTCATCAGCGCCACGAACATCTCGATCATCACCTACGCCGGTGACGGCCTGTGGCGTCAGCAGGAAGACATCTACAACCCGCTGCGCTTCGTGCGGGCGGCGTTGAAGTGGTGCCGCAAGGCGCAGGAGCTCGGCACGCTCGACGAGGAAGCCGCGCGTTTCCTGGACCAGTACGGAGGGGCCCAGTGACCGCCAGGCCCAAACTTGTCATCGGCGCCAACGGCTTCCTGGGTTCGCATGTGACCCGCCAGCTCGTCGCCGACGGTTGCGAAGTCCGCGCCATGGTGCGTCGGAACGCCAACACCCGTTCCATCGACGACCTGGACGTCACGCGGTTTCACGGCGACGTGTTCGACACCGGCACGCTGCGCGAGGCGATGGAGGGCGTGGAAGACGTCTACTACTGCGTCGTCGACACGCGCGCCTGGCTGCGCGACACGTCGCCGCTGTTTCGCACCAACGTTGAGGGGTTGCGCAACGTCCTCGATGTGGCTGTCGTGCAACCCGACCTGCGCCGGTTCGTCTTCACCAGCACCTATGCGACCGTCGGCCGGCGCCGCGGCCATGTCGCGACCGAAGACGACGTGGTGGACACCCACGGATTGTCGGACTACGTCAAATCCCGGGTCCAGGCCGAGAACCTGGTGATGCGCTATGTGGCCGAGGCCGGGCTGCCCGCGGTGGCGATGTGCGTGTCGACGACATATGGCGACGGCGACTGGGGGCGCACCCCGCACGGCGCGTTCATCGCCGGCGCGGTCTTCGGCAAGCTGCCCTTCACGATGGACGGCATCGCGCTGGAAGTCGTCGGCGTCACCGACGCCGCGCGGGCCATGACCTTGGCCGCCGAACGCGGGCGCATCGGCGAGCGATACCTCATCTCCGAACGGATGATCGCGTTGAAAGAGGTGGTCCGGATCGCGGCCGACGAGGCTGGGGTGCCGGCGCCGCGGCGCTCGATCTCCGTCCCGATGCTCTATGCCCTGGGCGCGCTGGGCAGCCTGCGGGCCCGGCTCACCGGCAAGGACGCCGAACTCAGCCTCGCGTCGGTGCGCATGATGCGTGCCGAAGCGCCCGTCGACCACAGCAAGGCCGTGCGCGAATTGGGCTGGCAACCCCGGCCGGTCGAGGAATCCATTCGCGAGGCGGCCCGCTTCTGGGCGGCGATGCGAAATGCCAAGGGTAAGAGCGCGACTCCCGGCTGAACGCCACGCCGATCGCCGTTCAGGACGCGCGGTGGCGCGTAGCGGGGACTAGCGTCGGGCGGTATGACGACCGCACGCGTGCCCGTCGACCTCAGCGGGGCGCCGCAGACCATGCTGGCGACGCTGTACGCCAAGGCGCTGGACGCCGACTTCGAGAAACCGGTCCTGGGCGATCGGTATGCGAAGGAGATCGTCGAGCGCATCGACTACGACTGGAAGCAAACGACCATCACCGCGCGGCGGGCGCCGTCGGTGACCACCCGGTCGGCGCACTTCGACCTATGGACGCGCAAATTCCTTGCTGCCCATCCGCGTTCAGTCGTGCTGCATTTGGGCTGCGGGCTGGACAGCCGTTTCTTCCGCTTACAGCCGGACCCGGACGTCGCGTGGTACGACGTCGACTACCCCGAGGTCGCGGCGCTGCGAACCGAGCTTTACCCGAGCCGCGAGCACTATCGCGTCATCGCCGCCTCGGTCACCGACCCGGCATGGCTGGCGCAAATCCCGGCCGACCGTCCCACGCTGATGATCGGGGAGGGGCTGACCATGTACCTCACCGAGCAGGACGGCACCGCGCTGCTGCGCAGGGTGGTCGGCCGGTTTGCTTCCGGTGAGCTGCAGTTCGACGTGTTCAATTGGCTCGGGATCAAGTCGCAATGGCTGAACACCGTGGTGCGACGCTCCGGTGCCACGCTGCATTGGGCGATCAACGGGCCCGACGACATCATCCGAGCCGTGCCGGGGGTGCGGCTGCTGGCCTGGGAACGATGGTTCGAGTCGGACACCTTCGCGCGGTTGCCCCGTTCATCCCGAGCCTTGGGCGGAGTCATGTCGCGGGTTCGGGCGGTTGCGAACATGTCGCAATACCACCGCTACGCATTCGGTCCGCCGGACGGGAAGTCCTGACCACGGTCGGGTGTTGACGACTGATAGGCGCCCGAAGGAGGAACGACCATGGCCCACCCGGAAATCAAAGAGCCCAACGCGGGGCACCCGATCACCATCGAACCGACCAAGGGACGGGTGCAGGTGCGCGTCAAGGGTGAACTCGTCGCCGACACCACCGCCGCGCTGGAGCTACGCGAAGCCACTTTGCCTGCGGTGCAATACATTCCGATCACCGACGTGGTACAGGATCGGCTCACCCGAACGGACACCGGCACGTACTGCCCCTTCAAGGGCAACGCCAGCTACTACAGCGTGACCACCTCGGCCGGTGAGACCGTCGACGACGTGATCTGGACGTATGAGCAGCCGTATCCCGCGGTCGCGGCGATTGCCGGGCACGTGGCGTTCTACCCCAACAAGGCCGACATCAGCGTCTCCGCTCAGTAGGGGATCCACCCGGGCACCGCGGTCGCCACCGCGCGGGTGTCGCTGTACAGGCGCATCGAGACGATCAGCCCGCCGCGGGTCTCGAAGATGCACACGAACGGGCTGTCGTACTCGACGCCGGCGGATGTGGTGCCGGTGGCCTGCGCCTCCACCACCACGGTGTCTCCCTCGTTGACGCAGCGAACTAGGTCGATGGTCAGTTCGAGTTCTTGCTTGCGTCGCTCCACCCCGCGCCGAAACGCATCCTTGTCGCAGGCCGTGCGGGTATAAAGCGTCCAGTAGGTGAAGTCGTCACTGAGCAGGGCGAAGCCCTCGTCCAGATCGCCGCCGTCACTGGTGCTCTGCAAGAACATCCAGGCCAGTTCGCCCTGCGGGTCATCGAACGGCGTCATCACCACGCAATATTGACGTGGGACGCAGTTCACGGTCAATCACGGCAGTCGGGAGTCATCAGATGACAAGCGCGCGCACGGTCGTGTTTCCCGGAGCCGTCAGCTTCGGGCACACGTTGGCCCCCCTGCGCCGCGGCTTGGGGGATCCGTGCTTCCGCACTCCCGGGGACGGCTCGATCTGGCGCACCAGCCTGCTACCCAGCGGTCCCGTCACGGCCCGGATCAGCCGCGTCGGCCCCAACGCCGCGCACGCCGTGGCGTGGGGCGGCGGCGCGCAGGAGTTCGTCGAGATGCTGCCCGTCATGCTCGGTCTCGAGGACGACGACTCGGACTTCGTGCCGCACCATCCGACGGTTGCCGCCGCCTATCAGCGGGTGCCACACCTGCGCCTGGGAAGAACCGGCCTGGTGCTGGAGGCTCTGATCCCGGCGATCATCGAGCAGCGGGTGCCCGGAGCGGACGCGTTTCGCTCATGGCGGGTGCTGGTGGCGAAGTACGGCACACCGGCGCCGGGACCCGCGCCGGACGGGATGCGCGTCATGCCGGCCGCGCAGGTCTGGCGACACATCCCGTCGTGGGAGTTTCATCGCGCCAACGTCGACCCGAGACGCGCGCAGACCGTGGTGGCCTGCGCGCGCCGGGCCGCCTCGCTGGAACGGCTGGTGACACGGCCGCACGGGCAGGCACGTGCGGCGCTGATGTCGCTGCCGGGCGTGGGGGAGTGGACCGCCGCCGAGACGGCACAACGGGCCTTCGGCGACGCCGATGCCGTGTCGGTGGGCGACTATCACATCCCGAAAATGATCGGCTGGACGTTGTTGGGGCGGCCCGTCGACGACGCCGGCATGCTCGAACTGCTCGAGCCGATGCGACCGCATCGCCAACGCGTGGTGCGGCTCCTCGAGGCCAGCGGACTGGCGCATGAACCTCGCCGTGGGCCGCGGCTGCCCGTACAGCACATCCACTCACTTTGATTCGCCGCGTTTTTCAATATGGCCATCGGGTACCCAACGGGGCAGTAACCGTGTGTGGACCCCCCATGAGAAAAGTTAGGAAACAAGCGATGACTCAGTTCACTATTCCGGGATTGACCGACAAGCAGGCGGCGCGGCTCACCGAGCTGCTGCAAAAGCAACTGAGCACCTACAACGATCTGCATCTGACGCTCAAGCACATTCACTGGAACGTGGTGGGCCCAAACTTCATCGGCGTGCACGAGATGATCGACCCACAGGTGGAGGCGGTCCGCGCGTTTGCCGACGATGTCGCCGAACGCATTGCGGCCCTTGGAGGTTCGCCGCAGGGTACGCCCGGTGCCATCATCAAGGACCGCTCGTGGGACGACTACTCGGTCGGCCGCGACGCGGTCCAGGCTCACCTGGCCGCGCTTGATCTGGTGTACACCGGCGTGATCGAGGACATCCGCCATTACATCGACGAGACGGACGAACTCGACCCGGTGACCCAGGACCTGCTGATCGGCCAGGCGGGTCAGCTGGAAAAGTTCCAATGGTTCGTCCGGGCGCACCTGGAAAGCGCCGGCGGAGAGCTGGCTCACAAAGGCAAGACCACCGAGAAGGGCGCCGCGAGCAGCGTTCGTGGCAAATCCTGACCGTCCGTCCTATGGACGGGGTTTCGAATCGGTACTTGGCGAACCGTTTTTCGGCACCAGGACGTTGACTCGGTCGCCGGCCGCGAGCCGTAAGGCAGGCTGGGCATCAAGGAGCCGCCGGTTATGCATCACGGATACCGGGCGATGGCCAATCGGCCATTCGAGCTCTTCGAGCGTGCGTCCGACTGCTACCGAATCGGCCGTCAGCGTGTGCTCGATGATGCGGTATCCATCGAGTTGACTCCGCGGATCGTGGTCGGCTGCAGAAATGCCCGGTTCGACATCTGTGACGTAGGCGCCGACCGCGCGCAGCACGTTCTGGTTGGTCAGCCAACCCTGAACCCGCTGCGCGTCGGTGTCGATCACCGGCAAGCCGTCGCGCCCGTAGAGGACGAGCTGACGCAACGCCTGGGCGAGGCTGTCGTTGGCGAACAATGCCTGCGGTTGCCGGACCCGGGTCACCGGGCCAAGCAGCGTGCTCCGGTCGTGTGTGGTGTCACTCGTCGGGTGGGTCAGGTCTAGCGGGGTGGTAAACGGGTGCATAGCGTCCGCGACGGTGAGAACGGCGAACGCGTGCGTGGGCGTCGGGCGATCGATGTCGATGCCCCGGCGTAACAGCTTGGCGGTGTAGATGGTGCTGTAGGACAGCGCGCGCGACACGGTGGTTCCGACGGCGACTGCCAGCATGACCGGCAGGGTAAGAGTGAAATCGCCGGTCATCTCGACCGTGCTGGCCAGTGCCGTGAGGGGTGCCCGCGCGGTGGAAGCGAATACCGCCCCCATACCGACGATGGCGTAGAGCGCCGGATGCCCGACCGCCGTGCCGATCAGGTGCTGCATGACGAGGCCGAAGCCCATGCCTGAAGTGGCTCCCACGAATAACGAGGGAGCGAACACGCCACCGGAGCCGCCGATCCCGATGGTCAAGCTGCATGCCAGCATCTTGCCGGCGGCAAGGATCGCCAAAAACCACAGCGCGTAATGACCGGCAAAAGCGGCATACATGACCGGGTAACCAACCCCGTACAGCTCGGGCACGGCGAGCAGTAGCAGGCCAAGAAGGGTGCCACCCACGGCCGGCCGCGCCCAGTCCGGCCGGCCGTCCCAGACCCGGTCGCACAGGTCCTCGGTTTTATACAGCACGGTTTTGAACACGATGCCGAGCAAGCCCGCGATCGCCGCGAGCACAGCGACCAACAAATAGTTGGCGATGTGATTCAGCTCGATGCCCTCCGGAAGCTGGGTGAGGAAGGGCGCGGAACCGAAAAAGACGCGAGCGATCACATCGGCCACCATCGCCGAAAGCATGATTGTGAAGATCGCCTCGACCGAGAGTTCGCGGAGAATCAGTTCGACGGCGAAGAACACCCCTGTAACCGGGGCGTTGAACGTTGCCGAAATGCCGCCGGCGGCGCCGCAAGCCACCAACACCCGCAGCCGATTCTCTGGCATTCGCACCCACTGGCCAAAGCTTGACGCCAGCGCCGCACCGATCTGGACGATCGGTCCTTCCCGACCGACGGAGCCCCCGGCTCCGATGCACACCGCCGAGGCCAGCGCTTTCACCACCGTCACCTGGGGACGGATGCGCCCGCCGTTCGCGGCGACCGCAATCATGACTTCCGGGACGCCGTGACCGCGTGCCTCCCGCGCGAACTGGCTGATCAGCGGCCCGTACAGCAACCCGCCGAGCACGGGGATGACCGTGTAAAACCCGATCCCCAACCAAGGCAGGTGACAGCTGGCCACCCAACCCTGCTGGCCGAACTCGTCGTGTCCGGTCGCCAGCCAGGTGAAGCCGAAGACCAGGTACCGAAATGCCACCGCGCCGAGGCCGGCGCCGACCCCTACCACGATCGCCACGCAGAACAATCCCAATTGGTTCGCCCGCAGCCAGGTTGCGACCTGCCCTACGGAACCGGACACCGTTCGACGCGGCCGAGCCGGTTCTCTGGCCGATTTGTCCTGCTGCATCCTGTCGTCCTTCGCCAGCGGTCTTGCATCGTTGTGTCGAAACGCTGAGTGGCCGCCTCGAACGTTTCCGACCCCGGCAACGGCGGACGACCGTTTATGTCAGCAAATGTTGCCTTATCAAACTATCGCCCACACGCCAACCTGCTCCGGAATAAGTGGACCCTAGTCCGGTTATATCGGACATCCACTATTCGAGGAGGCCAGATGCCCGCAATCACCGCTGACACCCTGACACTGCCGCGTGTGAGCGGCCCCGGCCCCGCCGACACCGAGCGGGCGGTTCGATCGATCACCACCGGCCCGCGCGGCTTTGAGGGCGAGGGTTTTCCGGTCGTGCGTGCCTTCGCGGGCGTGCGCGCGGCCGCGCTCGACCCCTTTGTGCATATGGACCAGATGGGCGAGGTCGACTACCAGCCCGGCGAACCCCGGGGCACCGACTGGCATCCGCACCGCGGCTTCGAAACCGTCACCTACATGCTCGACGGAAAGATCGCGCACCAGGATTCGCACGGCGGCGGCGGTCTGATCGCCGATGGCGCGACGCAGTGGATGACGGCAGGGTCCGGCATCCTGCACATTGAGACACCGCCGGCCGAACTGGTCGACCAGGGCGGGCTCTTCCACGGCATCCAGCTGTGGGTCAACCTGCCGAAGAAGGACAAGTTCGCACCCCCGCGGTATCAGGCCATCGAGGGTGGCGACGCGGCCCTGCTCGCCTCCGAAGACGGCGGGGCGCTGATCCGCATCATCGCCGGCGAGATCGATGGCCACCGGGGCCCGGGCATCACCCACACCCCGATCACCCTGGCGCACGCGACGATCGAGAACGGGGGCCGGCTCAACGTTGCATGGCGGCGCGATTTCAACGGGCTGGTCTACGTGTTGTCCGGCAGCGGGTATGTCGGCCCGGCCGCGCACCCGATCCACCAGGGGCAGTTAGCCGTCCTGGGAGCCGGCGATCGGATCACGGTCGGCGCCCAGCGGGTACCGGATTTGAGGGGCGTGCCGGTCCAGGGAGCCATTGATGTGCTGCTTCTGGGCGGACGGCCGATTCGCGAACCGGTATTCCACTACGGTCCTTTCGTGATGAACACACGGGCGGAATTGATCGAGGCGCTAGAGGACTACCAAGCCGGGAAATTTGGCAGCATTCCGCCAAATGGGCTAATGCCGCACCGCGGGGGTGGCACACTCTAGCAATGCTTCCACGGGGCAGTCGCAGGCCGGGGCGTCCACCCGCCGCGAAGGCTGATGAGACGCGGCAACGGATAATCCAAGCTGCCCGTTTGGTGTTCAGTGAACGTGGCTACGATGGCGCGACGTTCCAGGCCATCGCGGCGCGCGCCGACCTCACCCGGCCCGCCATCAATCATTACTTCTCGAGCAAGCGGGTGCTTTATCAGGAAGTTATGGATGAGACGAATGAATTCATCCTCGGAGTCGGCATTAAACAAGCCGAAGGTGAGACCACGTTGGTGGCGCAGCTGACCGCGTTCATCAACGCGGCGGTGAAAGCCAATTCGGAGAATCCCGCCGGATCGGCGTTCATTATCGGCGGCGTGCTCGAATCGCAGCGGCACCCGGAATGGAGCGGGACCGAAAACGATTCCGTCCGGATCGCTCGGGAATTCTTGATGCGCGTCGTCAACGATGCGATCCAGCGGGGCGAGGTCGTCGCCGGCGTCGATCCCTCAGCACTGGTCGAAACGCTGCTCGTGGTGATCTCCGGGGTGGGCCTTTACGCGGGCTACATCAAGAGCTACCAGGAGATGCTGGCCGTCACCGGAATGCTGCGCCAGGTCCTGGAAGGGGCGCTCTGGCGCCCGCAGGCCTGACCCCCGCCGGCACAGTGAAGTTGCGCACAAAGCGTATAGGCTAACTAACTTATCCCGATACCATGGCGGGATATGACTGACCTGGATGCCTCGCTACCGCCTTCCGTGCGGTCTGCCGGCGACAGCTGGACCATCACCGAACTCGTCGGCGCCACCGCGCTGGGCGTAGCCGCGTCACGGGCGGCCGAAACCGCCGGACCCGACCCGCTGATCCGCGACGAGTTCGCGCGCCTGCTGGTGTCGTCGGCCGGCCCGGCGTGGGCCCGGCTGGCCGACCCCGAGCTCGCCTGGCTCGACGGCGATCAGCACGGGCAGCGCTCGCATCGGTGCGGCATCGACTACCAGGCCGTGCGCACCCACTTCTTCGACGAGTACTTCGCCGACGCCGTCGGCGACGGGATCCGGCAGGCGGTGATCTTGGCCGCCGGGCTCGACTCGCGGGCTTACCGGCTGGACTGGCCGACTGGCACGACGGTCTTCGAGATCGACCAGCCCCGGGTGCTCGAGTACAAGGAGGGCATCCTGCGGCAGCACGGCGCCGTGCCGTCCGCCATCCGGCGCCCCGTCGCGGTGGACCTGCGTGACGACTGGCCCGCAGCCCTGACCGCCGCCGGGTTCGACCGCACCCGGCCCACCGCGTGGTTGGCCGAAGGCCTGCTCCCGTACCTGCCCAGCGACGCTGCGGACCGGCTGTTCGAGATGTTCACCGCGCTCAGCGCACCCGGCAGCCAGGTCGCGATCGAGATCTTCGGCATGAATTCGCGCAGCAACTCCCAGCGCTGGCTGCGGATGCGGGAACGGCTCGGCCTGGACGTCAACGTCCAGGCGCTGACGTACCACGAGCCGGACCGTTCGGACGCCGCGGCATGGCTGGCCGAGCACGGCTGGCAGGTGCACAGCGTGAGCAACCGCGACGAGATGGCCAGGCTGGGCCGCCCGGTGCCCGACGACCTGTCCGACGAGGCGGTCCGCAGCACCCTGTTGCGGGCGCGCCTCGGCAAGCCAACAGCCTGACCGAGGATCGATCCCCAAGGAGCAAACGCCATGAGTTCACTGCGCACGCACGACGACACCTGGGACATCAAGAGCAGCGTCGGCAGCACCGCGGTGATGGTCGCCGCGGCCCGGGCCATCGAGACCGAGCAGCCCGACGCGCTGATCCGCGACCCGTACGCCCGGCTGCTCGTCAACAACGCCGGCGCCGACGTCCTATGGGAGGCCATGCTCGACCCGGAGGTCGTGGCCAAGATCGAAGCCATCGATGAAGAATCTGCCGCCCGGATTGCGCACATGCGCGGCTACCAGGCGGTGCGAACCCACTTCTTCGACGAGTATTTCGCCGACGCCGTCCGCGCCGGGATCCGGCAGGTGGTGATCCTCGCGTCGGGGCTGGACTCGCGCGCGTACCGCCTCGACTGGCCGGCCGGCACCACGGTCTTCGAGATCGACCAGCCCCAGGTGCTGGACTACAAAACCACGACGCTGGCCGAAAGCGGCGCCACCCCTTCGGCCGATCGCCGCGAGGTGGCGATCGACCTGCGCGAGGACTGGCCGACCGCGCTGCGCGCCGCCGGTTTCGACCCCGCCCAGCCCACCGCCTGGCTGGCGGAGGGATTGCTGATGTACCTGCCCGCCGAGGCCCAGGACAAGCTGTTCACTCAGATCGGCGAGCTGAGCCCGGCGGGCAGTCGCGTCTCCGCAGAGACCGCACCCATGCACGCCGAGGAGCGGCGCCAGCAGATGCGGGAACGGTTCAAGAAGGTGGCCGACCAGCTCGGCCTGCAGGAAACCGTCGACGTCGGCGAGCTGATGTACCGCGACGAGCACCGCGCGAACCTCGCCGACTGGCTCAACGAGCACGGCTGGCGCGCCACGGCACAAAACTCGATCGACGAGATGCACCGCCTGGGTCGCGGGGTGCAGAGTCCTGAGATCGACGAAGACCGGGACGCCTTCTCCGACTTCGTGATCGCCGAGCGCCTGTAGCGGCGTCCGACCTGCTGGGGCCGCCGCACGTTCACCGTGGGCTCGCGGTTGCGGCTACCGGGAATTCGCCAGGTCATCGGGGACAATGGTCACTCATCATGGGCGGCGGCGGATCGGGGCGATCGCACCGCTGGGTGCTGCTCAAGGGCCGGCTGGTCGCCAGCATCGCCTCGGCGTTCGTCATGGCCATCACCGGCGTCGGCTGGACGGGTTACCACACCGCCCTGGGCAGGATCATCATTTCCCACGCGCTGCCCAACGCGGCGACCACGCTGGACGGCAACCAGAACATTCTGCTGATGGGCTTGGACAGCCGGTTGGATCAGAACGGTCGGCCGCTGCCCCAGGAGATTTACGACGCACTGCACGCCGGTGACGAAAGCTCCGGCGGCTACAACGCCAATGTTCTTATCGTCGTACATATCTCGGACGGTGATAGGCCCGTCACCGCGATCTCGATCCCGCGCGACGACTACGCCGACCTGCCGGGGTGCCCGGGCTCGGTCTGCGCCGGCAAGATTAAACAAGCCTACGGGCTGGCCTATCAGCAGTCGCTGAATGCGCAGGCGGCCGGGAACTCGACTGGGTCGGGCGCCACTAATTTGGCGGCCCGCGAGCAGACCGCCCGCGAGGCCGGGCGCAAAGCCGAAATCAGCGCCGTCAACGACTTTCTGGGGATCTCCGTCGACCATTTCGTCGAGATAACGCTGGGCGCGTTCTTTCAAGTAGCCAAGGCCGTCGAGCCGATCACCGTGTGCCTCAACGCTGATACGCGAGACAGCTATTCGGGTGCCGACTTTCACCAGGGGGTGCAGCGCATCGACGCCGCGGACGCGATGGCCTTCGTGCGGCAGCGCCGCGACGAAAACGACGGCTCCTTCACCGATTTCGACCGGACGCGACGGCAGCAGGCGTTCCTGGTGTCGTTGGTCCAGGCGGCTCGCAACGGCGGCGCGCCCTCCAGTGCGAGCGGGCTGCGCAAGCTGCTGCAGGTTGCCCGCGACAACGTCGCCGTCGATGACGGGCTGGACATCATGGAACTGGCCTCGCGGGTTTCGCAACTGAGCGAACGGCCGGTGTCGCTATACACGCTGCCGATCTCCGGCTTCGGGAAGGACCCCAGTGGGTCCGACATAAACCAGGTCGACCTTCCGACGATCCGGCGCATCGTCAACGAGCGCTTCATGTCCGACGCGCCGGTCGCGCTCGAGGCCTCACCGACCAATCAGCCGGCACCGTCATTGACCGAACCCGTGATTCTCGACGTCGTCAACGCCGCCTCGCGGGACGGACTCGCCGCCGCCCTCGAGGAGGCCTTCGCGGCCCGCGGCTTTACCCGCGGCAGTGCCACGACCGCCGCGACCACGGCCGACGACAGCGTCATCGAATACGGCCCCGGGGCCGAGCGGGGCGCCCAGGTCCTGGCCGACCAACTGCGCGTGCCCGCGACGGCGAACAGCGCCGTGGACGCGGGCACCGTGCGGCTGACCGTGGGGACGCAATTCCCCGCAGCGGACTACCTCGCCCACCCCGGCGCAACGACCGACCCGTCCGGGTCCGGGCAGGTGAGCGCCGTGGCCGCCACCGGCACCGGGGACCGCGCTCCCGCGCCGACCGACCTCAGCCAGATGACCGCGGCGAACGTGCCCTGCGTGAAGTAACCGCGCTACTGCTCTCCCAACCGGATGGTTAGTATCGCGGTTATCACCGATGAGCGGCCGCCTGCAGCGGGACACTGCTCGGGAAGGACAATGATGACCACCGAATCGGTTGCATCGCAGACATCGCTCGCCAAGGACTCGACCAACGGGGCGGCGGCCGACATCCCCGCCACGGTTGCCCGGCTTCGTCAGACGTACGCCACCGGAGGCACCCGCGACATCGAATGGCGCAAGCGGCAGCTGCTGCAACTGGTGAAGCTGACGGAGGAGAACGAGGCCGCGATCGCCGCTGCGCTCGCCGAAGACCTGGACCGCAGCCCCTTTGAGGCCTATATCGCCGACATCGCCACCACCGCCGGCGAAGCCAAGTACGCGGCCAAGAAGGTGCGGAAGTGGACGCGCCGCAAATATCAGCTGCTGGAGGTGCCGCAGCTGCCCGGCCGCGGCTGGATCGAGTACGAGCCCTACGGCACCGTGTTGGTCATCGGCGCGTGGAACTACCCGTTCTATCTGACCCTGGGTCCGGCCGTCGGAGCGATCGCCGCCGGTAACACCGTCATCCTCAAGCCGTCCGAGATCGCGGCCGCGTCCGCGCACTTGATGGCCGAGCTGGTGCCGAAATACCTGGACCAGGACGCCATCGCGGTGGTCGAGGGCGACGGCGCGACGAGCCAGGAGCTCATCGCGCAGGGCCTGGACCGCGTGCTGTTCACCGGAGGTACCGAGATCGGCCGTAAGGTCTACGAGGGTGCGGCGCCGCACCTGACGCCGTGCACCTTGGAGCTCGGCGGCAAGAGCCCGGTCATCGTCGCCGCCGACGCCGACGTGGAGGTGGCGGCCAAGCGGATCGCCTGGCTGAAACTGCTCAACGCCGGACAGACTTGCGTCGCACCCGATTACGTCTTGGCGGACGCCACGATTCGCGACGAGCTGGTCGACAAGATCGGCGCCGCGATCACCGAATTCACCTCGGACAAGCCGGGCGGCATGCGGGTGGTCAACCAGCGCCAATTCGACCGGATCAGCGGTTACCTTTCCAGCGGAGACGGCAAGGTCGTCGTCGGCGGGGCCTGCGACGCGTCGAACCTGCGCATCCAGCCCGCCGTCGTGGTGGACCCAGACCCGAACGGGCCGCTGATGCAGAACGAGATCTTCGGGCCCGTCCTGCCGGTGGTCACCGTCAAAAACCTGGACGAGGCAATATGCTTCGTGAACTCGAGGCCCAAGCCCCTGTCGGCGTATCTGTTCACCAAGCGGCGCGAGACGCGTGAGCGGGTGATCAAGGAGGTGCCGGCCGGCGGCATGCTGGTCAACCACATCGCCTTTCAGGTGTCAACGGCCAAGCTGCCGTTCGGTGGGGTCGGCGCTTCCGGGATGGGGGCGTACCACGGCCGCTATGGCTTCGAGGAGTTCAGCCACCGCAAGTCGGTCCTGACCAAACCCACTCGGCCCGACCTGTCGAGCTTCATCTACCCTCCTTACACCGAGCGGGCCTTCAAGATGGCTCGTCGAATGTTCTGACCCTGGCTTCACCGAAACCGTTGCCAGACTGAGTTTTTCACAGCAGAGAGGAAATTTATGCCCGGAGTGCAGGATCGCGTCATCGTCGTCACGGGAGCCGGTGGCGGCCTGGGCCGCGAGTACGCCCTGACCCTCGCCAAGGAGGGTGCCAGTGTGGTCGTCAACGACCTCGGTGGTTCGCGCGACGGCACCGGCGCCGGCCACAACATGGCCGACGAGGTGGTCAAGGAGATCAAGGACGCCGGCGGGCGGGCGGTCGCCAACTATGACAGCGTCGCCGAGCCCGAGGGTGCCGAGAACATCATCAAAACCGCGCTCGACGAATTCGGTGCGGTGCACGGCGTTGTCAGCAATGCCGGCATTCTGCGCGACGGCACCTTTCACAAGATGTCCTTCGAGAACTGGGACGCTGTGCTCAAGGTGCACCTCTACGGTGGCTACAACGTCATCCGCGCCGCCTGGCCGCACTTCCGTGAGCAGAGCTACGGCCGGGTCGTCGTCGCCACCTCCACCAGCGGGCTGTTCGGAAACTTCGGCCAAACCAACTACGGCGCAGCAAAACTCGGGCTGGTCGGCCTGATCAACAGCCTCGCGCTGGAGGGTGCGAAGTACAACATCCACGCCAACGCGGTCGCCCCGATCGCCGCAACCCGGATGACCGAGGACATCCTGCCCAAGGAAGTGCTCGAGAAGCTGACACCTGAATACGTCGCTCCCGTGGTGGCCTACCTATGCACCGAGGAAAACCCGAACAGCGCTTCGGTTTTCGTGGTCGGCGGCGGCAAGGTGCAGCGCGTCGCGCTGTTCCAGAACTCCGGCGTCAACTACGAGAAACCGCCGACGGTGGAGGACATCGCCTCGCAGTGGGGCGAGATCACCGACCTGTCCGCGGCCAAGCAGGCCGAATTCAAGCTGGGCTGAGCCGCCGCAGGCGACCGGGTGGTCAGCGAGTCAGGCGAGCAGCTCGCCGCGCAGGCGTTCGACGTCGGCCTCGCTGACACCCGCGTCGCGTAGGTAGGCGTCCAGCCCACCGAACTCCTTGTCGATGGTCTGGTGCGCGGCGTCCAGGTACTCCGGGCGTACACCGAGCACGCCGTCGGACAGCCGCGCCTCGGTGAACGTCACGATTTCTGGGGTAAGTTCGACGTCGGAGCGCTGTTTGATCATCTCTGAGATGTGTTCTCGGAGCTGGGGGACCGCGGCGTTGCTGCGCAGGTAGTCGGCGACGATGGTGTCGCGGTCAACGCCGAGCGCCTCCAACACCGTGGCGATCACGAATCCGGTGCGGTCTTTGCCCGCGAAGCAGTGCGTGAGCACCGGACGCCCCGCGCCTAGCAACGAGAAGACTTGCCGCACAGCGCGTTGGGCCCCGTTGCGCGTCGGAAACTGCCGGTACTCGTCGATCATGTGGCGAACGGCGGCCTGGTTGGCGGACTCGTCGGATTGGTTCGGGTCGCCTTCGAACAGCCGGCGGAATGCGTGTTCGTGCGGCGCCTCGTTGTCACTGGGCGCATCGTCGCCGAGGTCGGGAAGGGGCAGCCGGTGAATCTGGACGCCGTCGGGAACCAGCCCCGGGCCGCGCCGGGTGACTTCCTGGTTCGCGCGCAGGTCGGCGACATCGGTGATGCCCAACTCGAGCAGCGTTGCGCGCCCGGTGTCGTCGAGCCGGCTCAGCTCACCGGACCGGAACAGCCGACCGGGCCGAAGCGCCGTCGCGCCGTCGGCGACATCGCGAAAGTTCCACGCGCCGGACAGTTCTCGCAGCGCCTCGGTCATTCTCCGGTGACCGCCGCGGCGAAGGCCGACTGTTCGCGGCCGATCTCGGTGCGCGCGATGGTCCGCATGTGCACCTCGTCGGGGCCGTCGAAGATGCGCATGGCGCGGTGCCAGCCGTAGAGGCGGGCCAGCACCGTGTCGTCGCTGACGCCGGCGGCGCCGTGCACCTGGATGGCGCGATCGATGACGTCGCACGCCACCTGTGGGGCCACCGCCTTGATCTGCGAGACCAACAGGTGTGCGGCCTTGTTGCCGTGCTGGTCGATGGTCCACGCCGCCTTCTCGCACAGCAGCCGGGCCTGATCGATTTCGTTGCGGGACTTGGCGATCGCCTGCTGTACCAGACCCTGGTCGGCCAGCGGACGGCCGAAGGCGATGCGGTTGTTTGCGCGGTGCACCATCAGGGCCAGCGCACGTTCGGCCCCGCCGAGCGCGCGCATGCAGTGGTGGATGCGGCCCGGCCCCAGCCGGGCCTGGGCGATCGCGAAGCCGCCGCCCTCCTCGCCGAGCAGATTGGTGGCCGGCACCCGAACGTTGTCGTAGATGACCTCGCAGTGCCCGTGCTGGTCCTGCCAGCCGAACACCGACGTGGAGCGCACCACCGTCACGCCGGGGGTGTCCATCGGCACCAGCACCATCGACTGCTGTTGGTGACTGGCTGCCTCGGGGTTGGTGCGGCCCATCACGATCAGGATCTTGCAGCGCGGGTCGGCCGCGCCCGAGGTCCACCACTTACGCCCGTTGATGACGTAGTCGGCGCCGTCGCGCACGATCGAGGTCTCGATGTTGCGGGCGTCGCTGCTGGCGACCGCCGGCTCGGTCATCGAGAACGCGCTGCGGATCTCGCCGGCCAACAACGGTTCCAGCCACTGCTTGCGCTGCTCCTCGGTGGCGAACAGGTGCAGGGTCTCCATGTTCCCGGTGTCCGGTGCCGCGCAGTTGACCGCCTCGGGAGCGAGCTCCAGGCTCCAGCCGGTGAGTTCGGCCAGCGGGGCGTACTCGAGGTTGGTCAGCCCCGATTCGGCCGGCAGGAACAGGTTCCACAGGCCGCGCTCCTTGGCCTTGACCTTGAGGTCCTCGATGACGGGCGGGACGGTGTGATCGTGTGGGCCGGCTTCTTCGCGGTATTTGTCGTATTCGGCCTCGGCCGGAAAGACGTACTCGGTCATGAAGTCGGACAGTCGCTTGTGGTAGTCGCTGGCTTTGGCCGACATCGCGAAGTCCATGCCCGTCACGATAGGACACCTGTCGGACCGCCGCGTTTCCGGACGTCAGCGCGGCGCTTACGCCGCGGTGAAAGCGCGCCGGCGGCACGATAGAGGCATGAACCAATCCCGCCCCCCGTTCCCGCCGTTCACCCGGGAGACCGCGATCCAGAAGGTGCAGGCGGCCGAGGACGCCTGGAACACCCGCGATCCCCAACGCGTCAGCGTGGCCTACACGGTCGATTCGCAGTGGCGCAATCGCGACGAACACGTCGTGGGCCGCGACGAGATCGTGGCGTTTTTGACCCGCAAGTGGCAGCGCGAGCTCGATTACGCGCTGCGCAAAAGCCTTTGGGACTTCCACGACAACCGCATCGCGGTGCGGTTCCAGTACGAGTGCCGCGACGCGTCCGGCCAGTGGTATCGCAGCTACGGCAACGAGCTGTGGGAGTTCACCGAGGCCGGACTGATGGCGCGTCGCGAAGCCAGCATCAACGACCTGGCGATCGAGCCATCGCAGCGGCGCTACTTCGGGCCGCGACCGGAGTCCGAACACGGCCATGACATCCCGCTCTGGTAGCAACAACGCCGACTCGTGGCCTCACAACGGCGCGGTCGTTACTGCGGCGCGCGGGGGCGGCGAACCATCGACCGAAGGGTCGACCGCCCATGGCCGGGGTATCCCGCCGTGGGCGTTGACACGTCCATGGTGAAACCTGGTTAAGGTAGCGAAGCGCGCGGCCGAGCCGGCGCCACGTCCATCGGCAGGGACAGTACGGAAAAGTACGGAAAGTAGATGCACGCGCCATGACAGATGCGCAGACGACGGTAGGAGTGGTCGCCGAATCGGGCCCCGACGAGCGGAGGGTCGCGCTGGTGCCGAAGGCGGTCGCGTCGCTGGTGAACGGCGGCGTGGCGGTGGTGGTCGAGTCCGGCGCGGGCGAGCGGGCTTTGCTGCCCGACGCGCTCTACACCGAGGCCGGGGCCAGCATCGGGGACGCGTGGGCCGCCGACGTGGTGGTCAAGGTCGCGCCGCCGACCCCGGCGGAGGTCGCCAGGCTGCACGGCGGTCAAACGTTGATCGGTTTCCTCGCGCCGCGCAACGCCGAGAATTCGATTAGCGCGCTGAAGCGGGCCGGCGTGCAGGCGTTCGCGCTGGAGGCCATCCCGCGGATCTCCCGGGCGCAGGCGATGGACGCGTTGTCGTCGCAGGGCAACGTGGCCGGTTACAAGGCGGTGCTGCTGGCGGCGTCGGAGGCGACCCGGTTTTTCCCGATGCTGACCACGGCGGCCGGCACCGTGAAGCCCGCCACCGTGCTGGTGCTCGGCGTCGGGGTGGCCGGGCTGCAGGCGCTGGCGACGGCCAAACGGCTGGGCGCCCGCACCACCGGTTACGACGTCCGGCCCGAGGTGGCCGACCAGGTGCGCTCGGTGGGCGCGCAGTGGCTCGACATCGGGATCGACGCCTCCGGCGAGGGGGGCTATGCCCGTGAGCTGACCGACGAGGAGCGCGCCCAGCAGCAGAAGGCCCTGGAGAAGGCGATCAGCGGGTTCGACGTGGTGATCACCACGGCGCTGGTCCCGGGGCGCCCGGCGCCCCGGCTGGTCACCGCGGCGGCGGTGGAGGCGATGAAGCCCGGCAGCGTGGTGGTCGACCTGGCCGGGGAAACCGGCGGCAACTGCGAGCTCACCGAGCCCGGGAAGACCGTGGTCAAGCACGACGTCACCATCGCTTCGCCGCTGAACCTGCCGGCCACCATGCCCGAACACGCCAGCGAGCTCTACAGCAAGAACATCACCGCGCTCCTGGACTTGTTGATCAAAGACGGCGCACTGGCGCCGGACTTTGACGACGAGGTAGTCGCGGAGTCATGTGTGACTCGCGGCGGCGACGATGCAGAGCGCAGCGATGCGGAGGAGCGCCGCAAATGATCCCTCGGAAGGACTCCTAGATGTACGACGAGCTTTTGGCCAACCTGGCGATCCTGGTGCTGTCCGGATTCGTTGGGTTCGCGGTCATCTCCAAGGTGCCCAACACGCTGCACACGCCGTTGATGTCGGGCACCAACGCCATCCACGGGATCGTGGTGCTGGGCGCGCTGGTGGTGTTCGGCTCGGTCGAGCACCCGGCGCTGGCCGTGCAGATCATCCTGTTCGTCGCGGTGGTGTTCGGCACGCTGAACGTCATCGGCGGGTTCATCGTCACCGACCGGATGCTGGGCATGTTCAAAGGCAAGAAGAAACCGGTAGCCACAACGTCGGGTGCCGCCAGAAGTGAGGAGCCGGCGGCCAAATGAACTACCTCGTGATCGGCCTCTACATCGTTTCGTTCGCCCTCTTCATCTATGGCCTGATGGGCCTGACCGGGCCCAAGACGGCGGTGCGCGGCAACCTGATCGCCGCGGTGGGGATGGCGCTGGCGGTGACGGCGACCCTGATCAAGATCCGCCACACCGACCAATGGGTGCTGATCATCGCCGGGCTGGTGGTGGGCGTCGTGCTCGGCGTGCCGCCGGCCCGCTACACCAAGATGACGGCCATGCCGCAGCTGGTGGCGTTCTTCAACGGCGTGGGCGGCGGCACGGTCGCGCTGATCGCGCTCTCCGAATTCATTGAAACGCAAGGCTTTTCGGCCTTTCAGCACGGCGAGTCGCCGACCGTGCACATCGTGGTGGCCTCGTTGTTCGCCGCTATCATCGGCTCGATCTCGTTCTGGGGATCGATCATCGCGTTCGGCAAGCTGCAGGAGATCATCTCCGGATCGCCGATCGGCTTCGGCAAGGCGCAGCAGCCGATCAACCTGCTGCTGCTGGCCGCCGCCGTGGTCGCCGCGGTGGTGATCGGTATGCACGCCCACCCGGGCACCGGCGGCGCCGCGCTGTGGTGGATGGTCGGGCTGCTCGCCGCGGCCGGCGTGCTGGGCCTGATGGTCGTGCTGCCCATCGGCGGCGCCGACATGCCGGTGGTCATCTCGCTGCTCAACGCGATGACCGGACTCTCGGCCGCCGCCGCGGGGCTGGCGCTGAACAACACCGCGATGATCGTCGCGGGCATGATCGTCGGCGCGTCCGGCTCGATCCTGACCAACCTCATGGCCAAGGCCATGAACCGCTCGATCCCGGCGATCGTCGCCGGCGGCTTCGGCGGCGGCGGGATCGCGCCGAGCGGCGGCGACGGCGGCGACAAGACCGTCAAGGCCACCTCGGCCGCCGACGCCGCGATCCAGATGGCCTACGCCAACCAGGTGATCGTGGTGCCCGGCTACGGCCTCGCGGTGGCCCAGGCCCAGCATGCGGTCAAGGACATGGCGGCGCTGCTCGAAGACAAGGGCGTGGAGGTCAAGTACGCCATCCATCCGGTCGCCGGCCGGATGCCCGGGCACATGAACGTGTTGCTGGCCGAGGCCGAGGTCGACTATGACGCCATGAAGGACATGGACGACATCAACGACGAGTTTGCCCGCACCGACGTCGCGATCGTCATCGGCGCCAATGACGTCACCAACCCGGCGGCCCGCAACGACGCGTCCAGCCCCATCTACGGCATGCCGATCCTCAACGTGGACAAGGCCAAATCGGTGATCGTGCTCAAGCGGTCGATGAATTCCGGTTTCGCGGGCATCGACAACCCGCTGTTCTATGGCGAGGGCACCAGCATGCTGTTCGGCGATGCGAAGAAATCGGTGACCGAGGTCGCCGAGGAGCTCAAAGCGCTGTAACGGGCGCGCTGGGCGTTCAGACGGGCGGGTAGGCCGGCGGCGGGTATCCGTTGCCGTCGGTGACCCCGCGCAAGCCCCAGGTCAGGTACCGCATGAAGAACTCGATCTCGTCGCTTCCGTCGTAATCCGGACTCGGATCCATCGGCCCCACCTCTCGACTCATCGCGTTCGATGAGGAGTCTAGTCGCATACGCCTGCACGTGACACCCGGCGTTTGCTTAAACTGTCCAACCAGTTGATTGATAGCTATTCTGGCCGAACCGGCCCTGGCCTGGCCATACCGACGATAGTGAGAACAATGCCCACCGATAGCATCACCCCGAATGGGCTGACCCGGCGCGAAGAACTGCTGGCGGTTGCCACCAAGCTGTTTGCTGCGCGCGGCTATCACGGCACCCGGATGGACGACGTGGCCGACGTGATCGGGCTGAACAAGGCGACCGTGTATCACTACTACGCCAGCAAGTCGCTGATCCTGTTCGACATCTACCGCCAGGCCGCCGAGGGCACACTGGCCGCCGTGCACGACGACCCGTCCTGGACGGCGCGCGAGGCCCTCTACCAGTACACCGTCCGGCTGCTCACCGGCATCGCCAGCGATCCCGAGCGGGCCGCGGTCTACTTCCAGGAGCAGCCCTACATCACCGAATGGTTCACCAGTGAGCAGGTCGCCGAGGTCCGGGAGAAGGAAGCGCAGGTCTATCACCACGTGCACGGCCTGATCGACCGGGGGATCGCCAACGGCGAGTTCTACCCGTGCGACTCGCATGTGCTGGCGCTGGGTTACATCGGCATGACGCTGGGTGCTTACCGCTGGCTGCGGCCCAGCGGGCGGCGGTCGGCCAAGGAGATCGCCGCCGAGTTCAGCACCGCGCTGCTGCGCGGCCTGATCCGGGACGAAGCCATCCGCACCACGTCCCCGCTGGGTCCCTAACCCCGCAGGTGCTTGTCGAGGAACGCGAGCTGGTCGGCGACCACCCGCTCGAAGGCGTCGTCGACGTAGATCGCGAAATGCCCCTCGGGATACAGCTTGATTTCGCCGCGGGGCGCCTTGGCCGCGTGGCGCAGCGTCGCCCCCGCGGGCGCCACCGAGTCCGCTTCGCACACGCAGAACAGGATCGGGCATTCGATGCTGGGCGTTTCGCGACCGGGGCGATAGCGCAAGACCTGCAAGGCAATTCGGGCCGCCACCTCGTTGCGCAACTCGAGGCCGTCGGGCACCAGCCGCAGATAGCCCGCGTAGGCGTCGGGGGTGTTCATCAACGCGACCTCGCCGGGCCTGCCGGCCGTTGCGACCATCACCGGGGGCCTGCCCAGCCGCCGTGCCACCAGGTCGCGCACCACCCGGGCGGTGATACGCGCGGCGACCAACGGGTTGGTGATGGTGCGGGCGGACGCGAGGCCGTCGGTGTAGGGGCATTGGGCGACGGCCGCGGCGATGCCCGGCAACCGGGCGGCTGTGGCGATCACGTGGCCCTCGGCAAAACTGGTGCCCCACAACGCGATCCGGTCGCGGTCGATGCCCGGGAGGGTTTGGGCGTAGGCGACCGCCTCGGCCCAGTCGGCGAGCTGCAGGCCGACGTCGAGGACTTGACGCGGCCGGCCCTCGCTGTCGCCGAAGTTGCGGTAGTCGAACACCAGGCAGGCGTAGCCGGCCGCGCTGAAACGTCCGGCGTAGGCGTCCAGTCGCATGCTGCGCACCGCGCCCAGGCCGTGCGCCATCACCAGTAGCGGCGCCGGTCCGTCGCCGGCCGGCCGGTAGAGCCAGGCGCTGATCAGGTCGTCGCCGGAGGCGAATTGAACGTCTTCGCGCTGAGTCATCGGCGTTCCAGTCTGCCCGGCTCGCGAGCGTAAGCGTACGGCGAGATCGCCGTCGAATTTTCGCACCGGGCTTACGCTCGCAAGCGATCGCGCTCCCAGCGCAAGAGCCGGCAAGTTATGGACTACTGTCTAGAAAAGTTGTCCAGGGTTTCAGGGACGGAGACTGCCATGGCGATCCGCGTCGCGCACGTCGGAACCGGAAATGTCGGAGGGCTGGCGCTGGCCGAACTCATCATCAACCCGCAGTTCGAACTGACCGGGGTGTGCGTCTCGACGCCCGAGAAGGTGGGCAGGGACGCCGGTGAGTTGTGCGGTATCGGCCTGGACCCCGGCGTGGTCACCGGCGTCGCCGCCGTCAATGACCTGGACGCCATCGTCGCCGCCAGGCCGGACTGCGTGGTGTACTGCGCGATGGGCGACACCCGGCTGCCCGAGGCGATGGCCGACGTCATGCAGATCCTGGCCGCCGGCATCAACGTCGTCGGGTCGTCGCCGGGGCTGCTGCAATACCCGTGGGGCGTGATGCCCGACAAGTACATCGCCCGCGTAAAAGACGCTGCCAGGCAGGGTAATTCGAGCATTTTCATCAGCGGTGTCGACCCGGGGTTCGCCAATGACCTGATCCCGTTCGCGCTCGCCGGCACGTGTCAGCGCATCGAACAGGTGCGCTGCATGGAGATCCATGACTACGCCTCGTACAACGGGACCGAGGTCATGGATTACATGGGATTCGCCAAACCCATGGACGAGATCCCGATGCTGCTGCAGCCCGGCATCCTGTCCATCGCCTGGGGAACGGCGATCCGTCAGCTGGCGGCGGGCCTGGGCATCGAGGTCGACGAGATCACCGAGTCCTACCAGCGCGAGCCCGCGCCCGAAGATTTCGACATCGCGGTCGGCCACGTCGCCAAGGGCACCGTGGCGGTGCTGCAGTTCGAGATCCGCGGCATGGTCAACGGTCATCCGGCCATCGTCATCGAGCACGTGACCCGTCTGCGGCCGGACCTGCGTCCCGACCTGCCACAGCCTGCGTCCGGTGACGGCTCCTACCGCGTCGAGATCACCGGCGAGCCGTCGTACGCGGTCGACATCATTCCCAGCAGCCGCAAGGGCGACCACAATCACGCGGCGATCGCGGGCGCCGCGGGCCGCATCGTCAACGCCATTCCCGCGGTGATCGCGGCGCCGCCCGGCATCCGGACCACACTCGATTTGCCGCTGATAACGGGCAAAGGCCTGTACGCACCAAGCACTTTGGTGACCACCTGAATCGAAAGGAGATCCACGTGGGTCGGGTAGACGGCAAGGTAGCGCTGATCAGTGGCGGCGCCGGCGGGATGGGAGCCGAAGACGCACGCCTGCTGGTCGAGGAGGGCGCCAAGGTCGTGATCGGCGACATCCTGGACGACCAGGGCAAGGCGCTGGCCGACGAGATCGGCGACTCTGCGCGCTATGTGCACCTCGACGTCACCCAGCCCGATCAGTGGGACGCCGCGGTCGCCACCGCGGTCGGCGAGTTCGGCAAGCTCGACGTGCTGGTCAACAACGCCGGCACCGTCGCGCTCGGCCCGCTGAAGAGCTTCGATCTGGCCAAGTGGCAGAAGGTGATTGACGTCAACCTGACCGGGACGTTCCTGGGCATGCGGGCCGCGGTCGAGCCGATGATCGCCGCCGGCGGCGGCTCGATCATCAACGTGTCGTCCATCGAGGGACTGCGCGGCGCACCCATGGTGCACCCCTACGTCGCGTCCAAGTGGGGCGTGCGCGGCCTGGCGAAATCGGCGGCGCTGGAGCTGGCGCCGCACAACATCCGGGTGAACTCGGTGCACCCGGGGTTCATCCGCACCCCGATGACCGCCCACCTGCCCGAGGACATGGTGACCATTCCGCTGGGCCGCCCGGGCGAGGTGCGCGAGGTCGCGACCTTCGTGCTCTTCCTGGCCAGCGACGAGTCGTCCTACTCCACGGGCAGCGAGTTCGTGATGGACGGCGGCCTGGTCACCGACGTGAATCACAAGGAGTTCTAGGGCGCGGCCCGGGGGCCGCCCATTCTATAAGTGACCGGTCGGCTAATATCGGCGGCATGCCACGCCCGCCGAACCCGGACGTACCCCGCCGGCTGTTGGCGGCAGGACTCGACCTGGTGCGCGCGCGTGGGTTCGCGGCCAGCGGCGTCAAAAACATCACCGACGCGGCCGGGGTGCCGAAGGGGTCGTTCTAAAGAGGCGTTCGCCGCCGCCATTCTCGAGCATTACTGGTCCGATATCGAGGCCAGGCTGGTGCCCACTCGTTCATGCAGACCGTGGGAATCGAGAACGGTCACTTTGACGGGTGTTTCCGCGCGGTGCCGCGCCCGCCGGGCTGAGTGCGGACAACACGCGGCCGGTGCGAGCGTCCCGCGCCGGCGGTGCTATAACCGCGAGCATGCTGCGCAGCCTGGCGAGCCTGGTCGGATCGCATCACGTGGTAACCGATCCCGATGTGCTGGCGGCGCGCAGCGTCGACCACACCGGCCGGTACCGGGGCAAGGCGAGCGCGCTGGTGCGGCCGGGCACGGCCGAACAGGTCGCCGAGGTGCTGCGGGTGTGCCGGGACGCCGGGGCGCACGTGACGGTGCAGGGTGGCCGGACCTCGCTGGTGGCCGGCACCGTTCCCGAGCACGACGACGTGTTGCTGTCCACCGAGCGGCTGCACGCCGTCGGTGACGTCGACACTGTCGAACGCCGCATCGACGCCGGCGCCGGGGCCACGCTGGCCGCGGTGCAACGGGCCGCCGGCGCAGCCGGTTTGGTGTTCGGCGTGGATCTGGCGGCCCGTGACACCGCCACCGTGGGCGGCATGGCGTCGACGAACGCCGGCGGCCTGCGCACCGTGCGGTACGGCAACATGGGCGAGCAGGTGGTGGGCGTGCAGGTGGCGCTGCCCGACGGCACGCTGCTGCGCCGGCACAGCCGGGTGCGCCGGGACAACACCGGCTACGACCTGCCGGCGCTGTTCGTGGGCGCCGAGGGCACGCTGGGCGTCATCACCGAGCTGGATTTGCGGCTGCACGCCACGCCGACGCACCGGGTGACGGCGATCTGCGGGTTCGCCGACCTCGAGGCGCTGGTGGCCGCCGGGCGCACCTTCCGCGACGTGGACGGCATCGCGGCTTTGGAATTGATCGACGGGCGCGGAGCCGCGCTGACCGGCGAGCAGCGCGGCGTGGGCGCCCCGGTCGACGGCGAGTGGCTGCTGCTGGTGGAATTGGCGGCCGATCACGACCAGACCGAGCGATTGGCCGAGCTACTCGACGACGTGCCGCTGAGCGCCGAGCCCGCGGTCGGCGTGGATCTCGCTGCGCAGCAACGGTTGTGGCAGGTGCGCGAGTCGCTGGCCGAGGTGCTCGGCGCCTACGGGCCACCGCTGAAGTTCGACGTGTCGCTGCCGCTGGCGGCGATCAGCGAATTCGAAAGCCACGCAATTGATTTGGTACATACCCATGCCCCCGACGCGCTGCCGGTGCTGTTCGGTCACATCGGGGAGGGCAACCTGCACCTGAACGTGTTGCGCTGCCCGGCCGACCGCGAGCGGGCGCTGTATGAACCGATGATGGACCTGATCGCGCGGTCCGGGGGCAACGTCAGCTCCGAACACGGCGTCGGCAGCCGCAAAAGGCCCTACCTCGCCATGTCCCGCGAACCCGCCGACATCGCCGCGATGCGGGCGGTCAAGGCCGCGCTGGACCCGACCGGATTCCTCAATGCCGCGGTGCTGTTCGACTAGGAGCTTGCTGAATTAGGGGTTTGTGGGCCGGGGCGTCTCGAGCCGTCTCGCGGCGTGTTGGAGTCAGACCCTCGGGTCGACAGAAAAGAGATCGCCCCGCCGGGT
>NZ_MVHG01000089.1 GCF_002086125.1 Mycobacterium arosiense ATCC BAA-1401 = DSM 45069 | reverse complement strand
ACACTCAACGGCGTCACAGTGCACTTGGCGGGCTCCCACCGATCAGCCGACTGACACCAATCTCATGACTCGGTACACCTAGTCGCGCAGCATCTCGGCGACGAGGAAGGCCAATTCCAGCGACTGCTGGGTGTTCAGCCGTGGGTCGCAGGCGGTTTCATACCGGCCGACCAGGTCGGTGTCCGAAATGTCTTGCGCCCCACCCAGACACTCGGTGACGTTCTCGCCGGTGATCTCGACGTGAATGCCGCCCGGGTGGGTGCCCAGCGCGCGGTGCACCTCGAAGAAGCCCTGCACCTCGTCGACGATGCGGTCGAAGTGGCGGGTCTTGTAGCCGTTGGACGACTCGTGGGTGTTGCCGTGCATCGGGTCGCACTGCCAGATCACCTGGTGGCCGGTGGCCTGGACCTTCTCCACGATCGGGGGCAGCAGGTCGCGAACCTTGTTGTTGCCCATCCTGCTGACCAGCGTCAGCCGGCCGGGCTTGTTGTGCGGGTCGAGCCGCTCGACGTATTCGACGGCCAGCTCCGGGGTGATCGTCGGGCCGAGCTTGACGCCGATCGGGTTGGCGATCACCTCCGCGAAGGCGATGTGCGCGCCGTCGAGCTGGCGGGTGCGCTCACCGATCCACACGGTGTGCGCGGACAGGTCGTACAGCTGCGGCCGGCCGTCCTCCGCGTCCGAGAGCCGCAGCATGGACCGCTCGTAGTCGAGCACCAAAGCCTCATGGCTGGCGTAGATCTCGGCGGTCTGCAGGTTGCGGTCGGCCACCCCGCAGGCGCTCATGAAGCGCAGGCCGCGGTCGATCTCGGTGGCCAGCGCCGTGTAACGAGCACCGGCCGGCGACGTCCGAACGAATTCCCGGTTCCAGTCGTGGACCAGATGCAGCGAAGCCAACCCCGAAGACGTCAGCGCCCGAACCAGGTTCATCGCCGCGCTGGCGTTGGCGTAGGCGCGCACCAACCGCGACGGGTCGTGCTCGCGCACGGCGGCGTCGGGGGCGAAGCCGTTGATCATGTCGCCCCGGTAGGACTTCAAACCGAGCGCGTCGATGTCGGCCGATCGCGGCTTGGCGTACTGCCCCGCGATGCGGGCGACTTTTACCACCGGCATGCTCGAGCCGTAGGTCAGCACCACCGCCATCTGCAGCAGGGTCCGCACGTTGCCGCGGATGTGGGGTTCGGTGTTCTCGGTGAACGTCTCCGCGCAGTCGCCGCCTTGCAGCAGGAACGCCTCGCCCCGCGCCACCTGGGCCAGCTGCTCTTGCAGCCGCACGATCTCCATCGGCACCGTCACCGGCGGCACGCTCTCGAGGACCGTGCGCATCGCCCTGGCCTGGTCGGCGGGCCAACTGGGCTGCTGGGCGGCCGGCTTGGCCAGTGCGGCGTCCAGCCGCGCCCGCAGATCGGTCGGCAGCGGCGGCAGCGGCGGCAGCTGATCGATCGGTATGTCGACGGTCCAGTTCATCGGTCCATCGTAACTGGGGCGTCGGGGTCCGTGGTCCGGGTTGATCTGCGCGAATGCGGCCCGGCGGGCGCATCCCCGCGGGCGTCTTCAGTCCCCGGCGGTGATGAGCCGGTATCTGCGGAGCTGATCGCGCGCGTCGACCAGCGCGTCGTGGGCATCGGATGACCGCGGCGGCATCCGCGGGCTGCCCCGGTCCTCCCACAGTTGTCGCAGTTCGCGGGTGAAGCGGGGTATCGCTCGCGGCAACTCCGGCATGGCGCCCCACAGCTGACACAGCGCCACGTGGTCGTAGGCCGCCACCCACGCCCACAGCTCGATCGGCTCGGCGGCCGCCCGCCCGGAATTCAGGCCGAAGAACTCCTCCAGGTCCTCCCGGATCTGCCGGCGCGAGCGCCACAGCTGCGACGCCGGGGGCGGCAGCTTGGGCAGCACGTTGGCGCGCACCCAGGGCCCGGCGCGCTCGGGGTCGAATTCGGTGGACACCGCGTAATACTCGCGGCCGTCTTCGGCCGCCACCCCGATTGAGATCAGCTCGATGGTGCGGCCGTCCTCGATGAATTCGGTGTCGTAGAAATATCGCACCGGCTACCGGCTGATCAGAATCGGTCCGGTGGGCGCCGCCGCGGGGTGGACCTCGTGGTCGAGGGTGGCGTCGACCGCGCGCTTGTCGGGCAGCCGCGGTGTGCCGGCGATGGCGCACTGCAGGTACAGCTTGGCCCGCACCACCGGGCGGCGCAGCCTGCGCTCGCGCTGCAAAGCGCGGCGCATCTTGTGCGGGTGCGTGGAATACCGCCACCGGGCCCATGGCGCGTGCGGGCGCGACAGCCGGATGGCGCCGATGACCAGCAGGACGACCAGGAACATGCCCAGCAGGCCGGTCCACACCTTGCCCTTGAGCACCACCACGACGGCCAGCGGCAACGTCAACGCCATGGCGCCGGCCACCATGGCCCGCAGCAGCGCCGAACCGGCGTTGTGCCAGATCGGCAGGAAGAACATCAGCGGGTGCAGGCCCATGATCAACAGCCCGGCGACGGCCACCGCGGCGAACACCGCGTCCACCGAGGTGCGGCCGTCTTCGGACCAGTACACGTCGGATAGGTGCAGGATCAGCGCGTACTCGTCCAAAACCAGCGCGGCGCCGATCCCGAAAAGCGTCGCGGCAATGACGAACTCGGGTTCATGACCGTCGATGGACAGCGTGACCAGCATCAGGCCGGAGAGCAGGGTCAGCACCACTCCGAAAGTCACGTGGTGGATGTGCACCCCCCCGACGTGGACGTTGCGCGGGTGCCACCAGCGGGCGGGCCGGCCGGTTTCGGCGCGGTGCCGGATGAAACGCACGAAGGTTCGGGTAACGAAAAACGTCAGGATGAAGGCGACCAGGCAGCACAGCAGCGGCAGGTGACCGCTGTCGTGAACATCGTGGGCGAACCATCGGGTCACCTCGGCCACGAACGAATGGAGCACCCTTGAAACGTACGCCTGCCTGGGCCGGCGTCGTGGGAGCCGCGCTGCACCAGGCGGGTCGGGGCCCGGCCACCCATTACGCTGTTGTGCGACATGAGTACACGGCAGTCGCCCGGCGTGGGCAATCGACCCGGGTGGGCGCTGTGGTGGGGGCTGGCTTGGCTGACCGCCGCCGCGGGGCTGAGCTATGCGGCGTGGCAGCTGTTCGGGCACACGCCCTACCGCATCGATATCGACGTCTATCAGATGGGCGCGCGGGCGTGGATGGACGGCCACCCGCTGTACCGCGGGGACGTGCTGTTCCACACGCCGATCGTGGATCTTCCGTTCACCTACCCGCCGCTGGCGGCCATCGTGTTCTGCCCGTTCGCCTGGATGCACATGCCCACCGCCAGCGTCGCGATCACCGCCTTGACGCTGGTGCTGCTGGTCGTGTCGACCGTGATCATGCTGACCCGCCTCGACGTCTACCGCAGCTCGGCGGCGCTGCCCGGCCCGGCCTGGCTGCGCCGGTGGTGGTTGGCGATCGTCGCCGCGGCGGCGGCGACGGTCTGGCTCGAACCGATCAACTCCAACTTCGCGTTCGGCCAGATCAACGTGGTGCTGATGACGCTGGTGATCGCCGACTGCGTGCCGCGGCGCACGCCGTGGCCGCGCGGGTTGCTGCTGGGCCTTGGGATGGCGCTGAAGCTGACCCCCGCGGTGTTCCTGCTCTATTTCCTGCTGCGCCGAGAAACCCGGGCGGCGCTGACCGCGCTGGCGTCTTTCGCGGGGGCGACGCTGCTGGGTTTCGCGCTGGCGTGGAACGACTCGTGGGAGTACTGGACCCAAACCGTGCACCACACCGACCGGATCGGTTCCGCGTCGTTGAACACCGACCAGAACATCGCCGGCGCGCTGGCCCGGCTGGGACTCGGACAGCAGGAACGCTCCCTGCTCTGGGTGGCCGCGTCGCTGCTGGTGCTGGCGCTGACGGTGTGGGCGATGCGACGGGTGCTGCGCGCCGACGAGCCCACGCTGGCGCTGGTGTGCGTCGCACTGTTCGGGCTGGTGGTGTCGCCGGTGTCCTGGTCGCACCACTGGGTCTGGGTGCTGCCGGCGGTGCTGGCGACGGCGGTCGTGGGCTGGCGGCGCCGCAACGCGGCGTTGCTGGTGGTCAGCGCTGTGGGGGTGGCGCTGATGCGGTGGTCGCCGATCGACCTGCTGCCCAAACACCACGAGGCCAGCGCGGCCTGGTGGCGTCAGCTCGCCGGGATGTCCTACGTGTGGTGGGCGCTGGCGGTCCTCGTCACGGTGGGGGTCACCGTCACCACCCGCGGATTGTCGCGGGACACGGCCCCGCAGCGGTTGACGCCGGTGACCGCCGTCGGTTAGCCGGCCGCGGTCTCGGGAATCCGGACGGCCTCACTGTTGGCGGCCTGCCCCTTGGCGGCGCCGTCGTTACCGCCCTTTTTCAGGCTCGCCGCGTAGATGTCGACGTATTCCTGACCGGACAGTCCCATCAGCTCATAGATCACTTCGTCGGTGACGGCCCGCTCGATGAAGCGGTTGCCGGCCAGCCCGTCGAATCGCGAGAAGTCCATCGGCTTGCCGAAGCGGACCGTGACACGGCCGAACCGCAACATGTTCGTCCCGGGCGGGTTGACGACGTTGGTGCCGATCATCGCGACCGGGATCACCGGAACACCGGTTTCTAGCGCCAAGCGGGCCAGGCCCGTCTTGCCCTTGTACAGCCGACCGTCGGGCGACCGGGTGCCCTCGGGGTACATGCCCAACAGCTTGCCCTGGCTCAGCACCTGCTGGGCGGTGGTGAGCGCGGCGCGGGCGCTGTCGGCGTCGGTGCGGTCGATCGGCACCTGGCCGACGGCGGTGAAGAACCACCGCTGGAACCAGCCCTTGAAACCGGTTCCGGTGAAATATTCCGACTTGGCCAAGAAGGTGATTCGGCGGCGCACCACCAGCGGAAGGTAGAAGCTGTCCATCACCGCTAGGTGGTTACTGGCCAAAATCGCCGGCCCGGAACTCGGAACATGTTCCAGGCCTTCAACTTTCGGCCTTCCCAGCAGCGACAGCAGTGGGCCGAGTAGCACGTACTTGAACAGCCAGTACCACATGGCCCTCCCTCTCCATTCCCGCTGATGTTCTGCGCCAACTGTACCCATCCTCACTCGAACCGACCACCAGCGACGCGGGCGGCTCACTCCTCGACGGTGACCGGGATGGGCTCATAGCGGGTCCGCGGTGCGGCGTCGGCGGGCGCGCCGGGCCCGCCACCGGGCGGCCCCTCCGGCGGTTCCGGCGTCGGCCCGGCGGACCGATCGATGTCGTTGACGATGTCGCGAATCACCTCGAGCAGGGCGATGCTGTGGTCGGCGATCGCGGTGAGTAGCGGGTGCTGGTCGCCGGTGGCCAGGGCGGCCAGCGCGCACACCGGGCACCACACCTGTTGGCACTTGCCGGTGCCCACGCCCGCACCGGCCGTCAGCGCCGCCGCCGCGCGCACCGCGGGGTCGATGCCGTCCAGGATCGTCTGGGCCAGCCTGCGCAGTTCCGGACCGATGTCGGAATGACCTCCGTTACTCATTTCGGCCACACCTCCGGATCTGGTCGAAAACGCACCGTCAATTCGCTACCCCGAAGATGTGCGTCCAGCACCGTGCACCGCCGAAGTACTGATGCCAACCTAACCCTGCGCCGCAATCCCCCGGCGCGGATGATCAGATCGTCATCGACGCGGCCCAACGTCAGGGCCGTCGGATCAACTTGCGGCAATGCCAGCCGCATTCGGTAGATGGACCCTAGCCCCGTGCCGGATTCGCGGTCCACGGTGGGTCGCAGCGGGCCCGGCGGCGCCGTGCCGCCGCGGCGCCGCGCCGCATCGAGCAGCCCGCTCAGCGCCTTGGGGCCGATCGGCTCGCCGGACAGGTGCGGGGTCATCACCAGCGCCACCTCTCCGATGGTGGCGTCGAGCTCGTCGAGCACGCTCCGCTGCTCGGCGATGCGCTCGGTGTACCAGTAGAAGGCGGGGTGTTCGGGCAGGTTGCGGTACTCGTACGAGTCGTCTTGCAGCAGAACCTGATTCACGATCAGCTCTTCGACCCGCACGCCCATCAGGGCCAGCGAACCCAGCGTTCGGGCCGCCTCGGCCGCGACCACCCGCTCAGGGGTCAGCACCAGGTGCGCACCCACCAGATCGCCGTCGGTGAGCAGCGCGCTCAGCGACTCCACGTGAGAGCTGATGCGCTCGAGCAGCGCGACCACCGCCGCCGACCGGTCGTCGTCGGCGGTGACCGACAGCCGGCGATGCCGCGGCCATGCCCGCTCGACGTACAGCCCGAAGGTGGCGGGCAACGTCAACATCCGCAGGGCATCGGCGGTCGACGCGCAATCGACCACCACCCGGTCCCATTGCCCGGAGCGGGCCAGCTCGGCGACGGCGTGCAGCCCGAGCACTTCTTGCACCCCCGGCAGGGCCGAAAGTTCTTCGGGCGCAATGGTACTCAGTTCAGAGTCGGGAAAGCGCCGGTCCAAGGTGGCGACGACGTCATGCCAGCGGACCTCGAGCAGGGCGAGCGTGTCCAGGGCAAGCGCGTCGAGAAACCCGCCGTCGGCCTCCGCTTGCCCGGTTTCCAGGTCGGTGAGCACCCGCACCAATTCGCCCTGACTCGGCGAGACGGGAACGCCCAGCACGTCGCCCAGCGAGTGCGCCTGGTCGGTGGAGACCACCAGCACTCGCTGGCCGGCGCTCGCGGCACCGACGGCGGTGGCGCAGGCCAGGGTGGATTTGCCTACCCCGCCTTTGCCGACGAAAAGGCTGATCCGGGCCGGGGCGGGCGCTCCAAATTCAGTGGACTCACTCAGCCTCGACTCGTTTCTTCAGATCTTTCAACGCGGTGTCGGTCAACCGGCGCTCGGCCTTGCGCTTGAGCAGGCCGATCATAGGCATGGCCAGGTCGACGGAGAGTTCGTACGTGACTTCGGTGCCAGATCCCTTGGCCGCCAACCGATATGAGCCCTCCAGCGAACGCAGCAGCGAGCTCGAGACCAGCGTCCAGCTGACCGATTGGCGATCCTTGGGCCACTCGTAGGACATCACCATGGTGTCCTTGATCACCGTGGCGTCCATGACAATCCGCGCGACCTTGGGGTAGCCGTCGGCGTCCTTCTCGACAACCTCTGCTTCCTTGTACTCCGAGATCCACTGCGGGTAGGAATCGATGTCGGCGATCACCCGCATCACGGTGGCCGGATCCGCCTCGATGTAGATGGTTTGCGTCGTCTTCTCCGCCACCTGGTTGCTGCCCTCTCTCCCGCGAACGGATCGCCCCTGTCGAATGTGGGGATCCCGCGGGTCTCGGTCCGACACGGTACTCTCCGGTAGGACCTGACCCGGCTAAACTACCGGAGAAACTCCGACCGGACGTGACCGTTCCAGTGTCGTCTTGACTTCGAAGGCCATTTTCTTGCCCGCCACCCGACGGCGGTGCGTCATCTTCGCCAAGTTCAGCTTGGCCAGCTGCCAGGCCGCCACCCCGGTCGGCTCGGCGTGCAGGAGGTAGTGCAGCACGACGCCGTCCAGCGACGGTTCCAGCCACACCTCCATGGTCCCGGTCAACGCGCCGGTGACCGACCACCGGATGCCCTTTTCCCCGCGATCCTCGACGACCTCCAGCCGCAGGTCCGGCCACCAGCGTCGCCAGCTCGACCGATCGGCCACCGCGGCGCCCACCCGTGCGCCGGCGGCCGCGACAAACGTCTCATCCGCGATCTGGATGCTGTTCATGACACCAGCTTCACACACCGGCCCGGGGCGCCCCGCCGAGGGCGGTCCGGGCAATCGCTGTCCCCGTCCACCCACTCTGGCCGTGCTGGGTCAACGCGCGGATTAGGCTGGTCGACAGCAACCCACACCCGGGAATCTTTACGAGGTCGATTGAGGTCATAAGAGTGCGTGAGTACAGCGTCCCCGCCCGCTTCTCCGTCGGCGAAAGCGACAACATCGCCGCGATGGTGTTCGAACACGAGCGCGACGACCCCAACTTCGTCATCTACCAACGTCAAGTCGACGGCGAGTGGACCGATGTCACCTGCGCTGAGGCGGCTAAGCAGATCCGCTCGGCCGCACTGGGTTTGATCTCTCTTGGCGTCCAGGCCGGCGACCGGGTGTGCATCTTCTCGGCCACCCGCTACGAATGGGCGATCCTCGACCTGGCCATCCTGACGGTGGGCGCGGTCACCGTGCCGATCTACGAGACGTCGTCGGCCGAGCAGGTGCGCTGGGTGTTGCAGGACTCCGAGGCGGTGGTGGCGTTCGCCGAGACCGACGAACACGCCGCCATGGTCACCGAGCTGACCGCCGAACTGCCCGCGCTGCGCCGGGTGCTGCACATCGACGGTTCGGGGCCCAAGGCGCTCGATCAGCTGGTGGAGGTCGGCGCGTCGGTGGAACCGGCCGAGCTGACCGTGCGCCTCGAGGCGCTGCGGGCGTCGGACCCGGCGACCCTCATCTACACCTCGGGCACCACGGGGCGGCCCAAGGGCTGCCAGCTGACGCATTCGAATCTGCTGTATGAGACCCGTGGCGCCAAGGAGAGCCTGCCGACGCTGCTCGACGAGGGGCAGCGGCTGCTGGTCTTTTTGCCGCTGGCGCACGTGCTGGCGCGCTCGCTCACGTTGTCCGCGTTCGCCAACAAGGTCACCGTCGGTTTCACCAGTGACATCAAGAACCTGGTGCCGCTGTTCGCGGTGTTCAAGCCCACCGTGGTGGTGTCGGTGCCGCGGGTGTTCGAGAAGGTTTACAACACCGCCGAGCAGAACGCCTCGAATGACGGCAAGGGCCGGATCTTCGCGGCGGCCGTCCAAACCGCCGTCGACTGGAGCCAGGCCCAGGACCGCGGGCGCCGCGGCCCGGTGTTGCGCGCCAAGCACGCCCTGTTCGACCGGCTGGTGTACACCAAGCTGCGCGCCGCGCTGGGCGGCGACTGCCACGCGGCCGTCTCCGGAGGCGCGCCGCTGGGCTCGCGGCTGGGACACTTCTACCGCGGCGTGGGCCTGACCATCCACGAGGGTTACGGCCTGACCGAGACCAGCTCGGCGATCACCGTCAACCAGGTCGGCAACGTCAAGATCGGCACCGTCGGAACGTTGGTGCCCGGCAACAGCATGCGCATCGCCGAGGACGGCGAACTGCTGGTGCGCGGCGGCGTGGTGTTCACCGGCTACTGGCGCAACGAGCAGGCCACCGACGACGCGTTCACCGATGGCTGGTTTCGCACCGGCGACCTGGGCGTGCTCGACGACGACGGCTTCTTGAAGATCACCGGGCGCAAAAAGGAGATCATCGTCACCGCCGGCGGCAAGAACGTCGCGCCGGCCGTCCTGGAGGACCGGCTGCGGGCCCACCCGTTGATCAGCCAGGCGGTGGTCGTCGGGGACAACAAGCCGTTCATCGGGGCGTTGATCACCATCGACCCCGAAGCGTTCGACGGATGGAAGCAGCGCAACCAGAAGGGCGGCGAGGCCTCGGTGGGCGACCTGGCCACCGACCCCGACCTGGTCGCCGAGGTGGACGCGGCAATCAAGGACGCCAATCAGGCTGTGTCGCATGCGGAATCGATCCGCAAGTTCCGCATCCTGCCGGTCGATTTCACCGAGGACACCGACGAACTGACGCCGACGATGAAGGTCAAGCGCAACGTGGTGGCCGAGAAGTTCGCCTCCGACATCGAGGCCATCTACGAGAAGGACTGACCTTTCGCCGCGACGGGTCAGCCGAGCAGCGCGCCCAGCCGTGATGCCAGGGCGTCCCAGCGCCACTGGGCCATCACCCACTCGCGCCCGGCCGCGCCCATCGCGGCCGCGCGGTCGCGATCGGTCAGCAACTCGGTGACGGCAGCGGCGATCTCGTCCACCTCGCGGCCGTCGACGACCAGCCCAGTCTTGTTGTGCTGCACCGTTTCTGGGGCTCCCCCGGACCTGCCGGCGATGACGGGCACGCCACTCGCCGAGGCCTCGAGGAAGACGATGCCCAACCCCTCGACGTCCAGCCCGGCGCCCCGGGTGCGGCAGGGCATCGCGAACACGTCAGCCAGCGCGTGATGCATGGGCAACTCGGCGGCCGGTATGCCGCCGGTGAACGTCACGTCGTCGGCCACGCCGCACTCGCGGGCGAGCGCGCGCAGTGAGTCCTGATACGGGCCGCCGCCGACGATGACCAGTGCGGCGCCGTCGACCCGTCGCCGAATCGACGGTAGGGCTTTGATGAGCATGTCCTGGCCCTTGCGCGGCACCAGCCGCGACACGCACACCACCGTGGGCCGCTCGCCCAACTTGTAGCGGTCACGCAGCTCGGCCCGCCCCGCCGGGTTCGGTCGGAACCGGTCGGTGTCCACTCCGGACGGCAGGTATTCCAGCGACGCCTTGGGCCCGAACGCCGGCGCGAACCGGGACCGGGTGTAGCGGCTGACGAACGTGACGACGTCGGTGTCGTCACCGATGCGGCGCAGCACCGAGCGCGCGACCGGGAGCATCGACCACCCGACCTCGTGGCCGTGGGTGCTGGCCAGCACCCGGCTCGCCCCGGCCCCGCGGGCGCGCTGGGCCAACAGCGCCAGCGGCGCGGCCGCGCCGAACCAGACGGTGTCGATGCCCCCCTCGGCGATCAGCCGCCGCATCCGGGCGTCGACCGCCGGGCCTGGCAGCATCAGCGTGCCGGGATGGCGCACCACCCGATAACCGGCGGCCTTGTCGTAAGCGTCGGCGCCCTTCCATTGCGGGGCGTACACCGTCACCGAATGCGGCCCGGCGTCGACCAGCCGGCCGACGAACTCACCGAGATACGACTGGATGCCGCCCCGGCGGGGCGGAAAGTCGTTGGTTACCAGCAGGACCCGACTCACATGCGTCAGGCTAGCTTGGCGACGGCCCAACCCGTGCACACGGCCCGAGCCGAGCGATGCGGCCCTAGTGGCTCAGCCACTGATGCCAGCGCGTGAGCAGGCCGGCCGGGCTGTCGCCCAGCACGTGTTGACCGGCGACGGCCACGTCGGCGTGCCGGACGCCGCAGGTGGCCAGGTAGAGGTCGCGCAACTTCGCGGGCCCGTAGGTGTCGGCGACGAATCGGGCGAACCACCACGCACGGTCGTAGGCCAGCGTGCGCTGCTCCCCCGGCACGTCCAGATCGCCGTCGCTGGGCAGCGTCATGGGTAGCAGCGTCTCGGCGGGCACCGGCGTCGGTGGGCGGCCAACGAAGTCGGCCACCCCCTCGGTGAGCCAGCGGGGTGCATCCGCGACGGTGTCGGCGCGCGCGGCGTAATGAAAAAGCTCGTGGGCCAACACGATTCGCAACGACGCGGCGCTCATGTTGGCGGCCCCCGGCGCGAACACGATCCGCAGGCCGTCGGCGGCACGGCGAATGGGATCGAGATGGTCGACCACCGTCACGGCCGCGATGTCGGCCCACTGCGACGGCGGTCCCCCGCCGGCGGCGGCGCGAAATTCTTCATCCGTGCCGGCCGCGACCACCGAGATCTCCCGGGTCCAGTCGGTACCCCAGAACGACTCCACCGCGGCGATCGCCGCGCCCATGCCCGACGCCACCCGGGACAGCAGCCGGTCGCTGGCGGGCCCGCCGAGCCCCAGCAGCCGCACGGTGCGGTCACCCACGGTGATCGACTTGGCCGACGCGGAGAACTGGCTGCGCGCCGGCGTCACCAGCTGTGCGGGCCGAATCCGGGCTTCCCGTTGGGCGTCGAACGGCACGGCCGCGGCCACCAGCAGCTCGACGGCGAATATCCAAGCCAGCAGTATCGAGAGCCGCCCGCGGCGCGGTCGGGGATGCCTAGTAACGGCGAGCGTCGTAGATCGGACCGCCGGCGCTCATCGGCGCCACTCGGACCGGCACGCCATAGGTAGAGGAGTGGATCATCATGCCGTCGCCGATGTAGATGCCGGTGTGCGAGGCGTCGGAGTAGAAGGTCAGCACGTCACCGGGCTGCAGCTCCCCCAGCGAGACGGGCTGTCCGCCGTGGGCCAGCGCCTGGCTGGAGTGCGGCAGCGAGATGCCGGCTTGCTGGAATGCCCACATCACCAGGCCGGAACAGTCGAATCCGCCGGGCGCGGAGCCGCCCCACACGTAGGGCGAACCGACCTGGGTCAGCGCGGCCTGCACGACGGTGGCGCGGTCACCGCCGCCGACACCGCCGGGAGCCGTTCCGGGCATGCCGGGCAGTCCGCCGACCGGCGGAGCCTCGCCGGGCGCCTGCCCGCCCGGTACGGCCGGGGGCGCCGCTTCCGGTGCCGGAGCGCCGGCAGGGGGCGCAGGATTGGCCAGGGCGGTGCGCTGGTCGGCCGTCAAAGAAGCGTATTGCGACTTGACCACCGCGATCTGCACCTGCAGCTGACTCTGCTTGGACTGCAGGCTCGCCCGGACCGCGGCGGCCTGCTCGGCCGCGGTCTTGGCGTCGGCGGCCGACTTGGCAGACTCGCGTTCGGCCTTGGCGGCCTGCTCCCCGGCGATTTGGTAGCTCTTCATCTGCTTGGCCATCTGCGTGGCCATCACGCGCTGCACCGCCAGCTTGTCGATCAGGCCCTGCGGCGAGCCGGCGGTCAGGATTGCTTCCATGCCGTCGACGTGACCGCCCATGTAGGTCGCGGCGGCCAGCTTGTTGACCGAGTCCTGATACGACGCCAGATGCGCCCTGGCCGCGTCAACCGCGGCCTGATCGTCGGCGTGCTTCTTGTCCGCCGCGCGCTCGGCGGCCAGCTTGTCGTTCAGATCCAGCTGGGCACTGTGCATAGCCTCGGTGGTCTGCTCGGCCTGGCGCGACAGTTGGTTGAGTTTCGCCGTGGCGTCTTCGGCCGGGTCTGCCCACACGGGGGCGGTGACGACACCACACAAGATCGCGAGGCCCGCTAGCGTCCCTATTGCCGAACGTGTCAGGACACGCGCAACCGGGTAGCTAGATGCAAGCCTCAAGATTTGCTTCCTTAAACGGCCATCGACAAAAAGGGCGTCGAGCTGGTTTAGGTCTCAAACAGGTTACGAAACGATATCGGCGTTTGTCCAAAGCGGGCGGTTAAGAAATTAGAAAGAATCCTGTCATTTCTATGTGAATCGTTTCGCGTTGCCGAGCACCTTTGTGGGACAAGGTGATTAGGCTACACCAGAGCCACGGTCCCGACGAATCGGGACGAGCCGAAGGCGTGGCGCCAGGCCGGCCTCGGCAAGAACCTCCAAAGCCGCTCGCTCGTCCCGCAATAAAGTATCCGGAACCCCGAGTATCACGCTGACGACACAGTCGCAGCAGCCGGGGCCGCGCACCGCGCATTCGTCGCAGTCGATCACCACCGGGGTGTCCGGTTCGGGCGCCGTCGTGCCGGCGTCGGTGGGGTTAGTTCTTGGTGCCATCGGGGGGCTCCTCTCGCTTCGGCTCCGGCACAGTGGGTGGGCGAACATCACGCCGGACTGCGCAAAACCGTAACCGCGGCCACCGACAGGTATCCGTTCCCGCGTTCCGGCGTGGGAGCCGCCCAGGTGTCGGTCGTCGGGCTTAACGTCGCCGCCGTGGCTTCCCGGGGTGCGACGCAGCTGAGCTTCGCCGACGTGGGGTCACCGTTCACGCCCGACGAGCTCTCCCTGCGCGAGACCACGTTCGTCATCGTCGACCTGGAGACCACCGGTGGGCGCACCAAGGGCACCGGGGGCACCGTTCCCGACGCCATCACCGAGATCGGGGCGGTCAAGGTGCGCGGCGGCGTCGTGCTCGGCGAGTTCGCCACGTTGGTGGATCCGCGACGCAGCATCCCGCCCCAGATCGTGCAGTTGACCGGCATCACCACCGCGATGGTCTGCGACGCACCGACCATCGACGCGGTGCTGCCGATGTTCTTGGAGTTCGCCGGCCTGGACCGCGGCGCGGTGCTGGTCGCCCACAACGCCGGGTTCGACGTCGGCTTCCTGCGTGCCGCCGCGCAGCAATGCGACATCGCCTGGCCGCGCCCGCGGGTGCTGTGCACGGTCCGGCTGGCCCGCCGGGTGCTCAGTCGCGAGGAGGCGCCCAGCGTGCGGCTGGCTTCGCTGGCCCGGTTATTCGCCGTGGCCACCCAGCCGACCCACCGCGCCCTCGACGACGCCCGCGCCACCGTCGACGTGCTGCACGCCCTCATCGAAAGGGTGGGCAACCAGGGCGTGCACACCTACGCCGATCTGCGCGCCTACCTGCCCGACGTGACACCCATCCAGCGCCGCAAGCGGGTGCTTGCCGAGGGTCTGCCGCGCCGGCCCGGTGTGTACCTCTTCCGCGGGCCGTCAAGCGAGGTGCTTTACATCGGCACCGCCGTTGACCTGCGACGACGGGTCAGCCAGTACTTCACCGGCGCCGATCCCCGGGGCCGGATGAAGGAGATGGTCGCGCTGGCCGAGTCGGTCGACCACGTCGAGTGCGCCCATGCGCTGGAGGCCGGCGTGCGCGAGTTGCGCCTGCTGGCCGCCCACGCCCCGCCCTACAACCGGCGGTCCAGGTTTCCGCACCGATGGTGGTGGCTGGCGCTGACCGAGGAGGCATTCCCCCGCCTGGCGGTGGTACGGGCGCCGAAACACGAGCGGGCCGTCGGCCCGTTTCGGGCCCGCGCCGACGCCGCCGACACGGCCGCCCTGCTGGCCCGGTTCACCGGCCTGCGCACCTGCACCAACCGGCTGGGGCGCTCGGCGTTGCACGGGCCGCTGTGCCCCGAGGCCGAGGTGTCGCCGTGCCCGGCCGCGCGCGGCGTGACCGCCACCCAGTACGCCGGCGCCGTCGCGCGGGTCGCGGCGTTGATCGACGGCGCGGACAACGGCGCGCTGCGGTCGGCGGTGGACCAGGTCGGCGCGCTCGCCCAGCGGCATCACTTCGAGAGCGCCGCGCGGCTGCGTGATCGCATCGTCACCGCGGTCGAGACGCTGTGGCGCGGGCAGCGGCTGCGCGCCCTGGCCGCGTTACCCGAGTTGATCGCCGCCGCGCCCGACGGCCAGGGCGGCTATCACCTGGCCGTCATCCGTCACGGCCAGCTCGCCGCGGCGGGCAGCGCCAGGCGCGGGGTGCCCCCGATGCCGGTCGTCGACGCGATTGTTGCTGGGGCACAAGCGATCCTGCCGGCACCGGCCCCCCTGGGCGGCGCGCTGGTCGAGGAGACCGCGCTGATCGCGCGCTGGTTGAGCGCACCCGGAGTGCGGATCGTTCGGGTCGCCGAGGACGGCTGGGCTTCCCCGCTGCGGTCGGCGGGCGTCTGGTCGGCGTGGGCCGCGACGGCGCGCTCGGCGCGGCTGGCCGCAGAACAGCTTTCGGCGCAGCCCCTCCGGGACTCAGAGCTGCTGGCCGAACCGCACCCATCGCGCGAGCAGGTGTTCGGCCGCACCGGAATCGATGGCCGCGCAGGCGCGGGCCAACCCGTCCTCCCACGCCGGCAACCATTCAGCGCGGCTGGATAACCCGGCGTGCGCGACGATGGCGCCGGCGGCGTTGAGCACGACGGCGTCGCGCACCGGGCCCTTGCCGCCGCCCAGCACCGCGCGCACCTCGGCCGCGTTGGCCTGCGCGTCGCCGCCCAGCAGGTCGTCGAGATCGGCGCGGGGAAAACCGAATCCGGCCGGATCGAACGTCAGCCTGTCCACCGTGCCGGCCTGCACCCGCCAAATGGTGCTAGTCGTGGTGGTGGTCAACTCGTCGAGCCCGTCGTCACCGTGCACCACCAGCACGCTGGACCGGCGGGCGGCGAACACACCCGCCATCACCTCGGCGAGGTCGGCGAACGCGCACCCGATCAGACCCGCCCGCGGTTTGGCCGGATTGGTAAGCGGCCCAAGGAGATTGAACACCGTCGGCACGCCGATCTCGCGACGCACCGCGGAGGTGTGCCGGTAGGACGGGTGGAACAGCGGCGCGAAGCAGAACCCGATTCCCACCTCGGCAAGGCTGCGCGCGACCTGGTCGGGCCCCAGGTCGATCCGGATGCCGAGTGCCTCGAGCGTGTCGGCGCCCCCGGACAGCGACGACGCCGCCCTGTTGCCGTGTTTGACCACCGGCACCCCGGCGGCCGCGGCGACGATCGCCGCCATGGTGGACAGGTTCACGGTGTTGACGCCGTCGCCACCGGTTCCGACGATGTCGACGGTGTCGTCGCGGATGGCGGGCATCGGCAGCGCGTGGTTGAGCATGACGTCGGCCAGCTCGATGACTTCGGCCGAGGTCGGAACCTTCACCTGCATCGCCACCGCGAAGGCCGCGATCTGGGCCGGGCTGGCGTTGCCGCCCATGATCTGGTCCATGGCCCAGGCGGCCTGCCCGCGGGCGAGGTCCTGACCACCCGTCAGACGCGACAGGACCTGCGACCACGACGGTGCCGGCGCGCCCGACGACGGGGCCGGGGAGGACGAAGCCCGGGATGACAAAGCCACGCGCCGATGGTCCCACGAGGACCACACCGCCCCAACCGTCGCCCGCCGCGGGCGCGGCGGCGACGCGCCCGACCTCAAATGCCGCCCCGGGTGGAGTTCAACAACTACAAAGCGTCATACTTGCGTATGTGACCAGCGCTGCCGCTACTTCGGGTACTGCAATTACCTCGCGGGTGCATTCGCTGAACCGACCCAACATGGTCAGCGTCGGCACCATCGTTTGGCTTTCCAGCGAGCTGATGTTCTTTGCTGGCCTGTTCGCGATGTACTTCACCGCTCGCGCCCAATCGGGCGGAAAGTGGCCGCCGCCGCCGACCGAACTGAACCTGTACCAGGCCGTCCCGGTGACATTGGTGCTGATCGCCTCGTCGTTCACCTGCCAGATGGGGGTGTTCGCGGCCGAGCGCGGTGACGTGTTCGGGCTGCGCCGCTGGTACGTGCTCACCTTCTTGATGGGCCTGTTCTTCATTTGCGGTCAGGGCTACGAGTACTACCACCTGACGACGCACGGGACCACGATCCCCGGCAGCGCCTACGGCAGCGTGTTCTACCTGGCGACCGGGTTCCACGGCCTGCACGTCACCGGCGGCCTGATCGCCTTCATCTTCTTGCTGGCCCGCACCGCGATGAGCAAGTTCACGCCGGCGCAGGCGACGGCCAGCATCGTCGTCTCGTACTACTGGCATTTCGTCGACATCGTGTGGATCGCGCTGTTCGCCGTGATCTATTTCATCCGATGAGCAGGCGCCGGACGAACAGGAGTGCTCGGTTGAAGAAGCTGGGATCGACCCGACCCGGTGCGGCCAAGTCGCCGCGGGGGCAGCGCGACCGTTCGCGGCGGCGGCTGCGTCGCCGGCTGTCCGGCGGCCTGCTGCTGCTGATCGCGCTGACCATCGCCGGTGGCCTGGCCGCCATCCTGACCCCGCGGCCGCAGGTGGCCGTGGCCGACGAGTCGAACTCGGCGCTGCTGCGCACCGGGAAGCAACTCTTCGACACGTCGTGCGTGTCCTGCCACGGCGCCAACCTGCAAGGGGTGCCCGACCGCGGGCCGAGCTTGATCGGCGTCGGCGAGGAAGCCGTCTACTTCCAGGTCTCCACCGGCCGGATGCCCGCGATGACCGGCGAGGCCCAGGCGCCGCGCAAGGAACCCATCTTCGACGAAGCGCAGGTCGACGCTCTGGGCGCCTACGTCCAGGCCAACGGGGGCGGCCCGACGACGGTTCGCAACCCGGACGGCAGCCTGGCGATGCGCTCGCTGCGCGGCCAGGACCTGGGGCGCGGCGGCGACCTGTTCCGGCTGAATTGTTCGTCGTGCCACAACTTCACCGGCAAGGGTGGGGCGCTGTCGTCCGGTAAGTACGCGCCGGACCTCGAGCCCGCCAACGAGCAGCAGATCCTGGCGGCCATGCGGACCGGTCCGCAGAACATGCCGAAGTTCTCCGACCGTCAGCTGTCGTTCGAGGCCAAGAAGGACATCATCGGCTACATCAAGGCGGTGACCGAGGAGCGCCAGCCGGGCGGTTACGGCCTCGGCGGATTCGGGCCCGCACCCGAGGGCATGGCCGCCTGGATCATCGGGATGGTCGCCGCCATCGGGCTGGCACTGTGGATTGGGGCACGAGCATGAGTCGCGCCGAGACGATAGCGCACAGCGAAAAAAGGGCGAGGAGGAGCGGCGCAAATGAGTGAGGCGGACGTTCGCGGCTCTGACACCGGCGGGAACCCGCACGGCACCGGCGAGCGCGAGCCCGACGACGCGGCCTTGGCCGCCATGTCGCAGCAGGAACTGGTGACCCTGGGCGGCAAACTGGACGGCGTCGAAACGGTGTTCAAGGAACCCCGCTGGCCGATCGAGGGCACCAAGGCCGAAAAACGCGCCGAGCGCGGGGTCGCCCTGTGGCTTTTGCTGGGCGGGTTCTTCGGGCTGGCGCTGCTGCTGATCTTCTTGTTCTGGCCGTGGGAGTACAAGCCGAAGGAGGAAGCCGGGAGCTTCCTGTATGACCTGGCCACCCCGCTCTACGGGCTGACCTTCGGGATGGCGATCTTGTCGATCGGGGTCGGCGTCGTTCTCTACCAGAAACGCTTTATCCCCGAAGAGATTTCGATCCAGGACCGCCACGACGGCGCCTCGCGTGACGTTGACCGCAAGACGGTGGTGGCGAACCTGGCCGACGCCTATCAGGGTTCGACGGTCGGCCGGCGCAAGCTGATCGGCCTGTCGCTGGGGATGGGGCTGGGCGCGTTCGGCCTCTCCACCCTGGTCGCGTTTGCCGGTGGGTTGATCAAGAACCCGTGGAAGCCGGTGGTGCCGACCGCCGACGGCAAGAAGGCCGTGCTGTTTACCTCCGGGTGGACCCCGCGCTACCACGGCGAGACCATCTATCTGGCACGCGCCACCGGCTCCGCCTCCACGTCGCCGTTCGTCAAGATGCGCCCCGAAGATCTCGACGCCGGCGGCATGGAAACCGTCTTCCCGTGGCGGGAGTCCGACGGGGACGGCACCACCCCTGAATCACAGGAAAAGCTCCGGGCCATCAACCAGGGCGTGCGGAACCCGGTGATGCTCATCCGAATCCGGCCCACCGACATGGATCGCGTGGTCAAGCGGCAGGGCCAGGAGAGCTTCAACTTCGGCGAGTTCTTCGCCTACACCAAGGTCTGCTCGCACCTGGGCTGCCCCGCATCGCTGTATGAGGAGCAGTCCTACCGGATCTTGTGCCCGTGCCACCAGTCGCAGTTCGACGCGCTGCACTTCGCCAAGCCGATCTTCGGGCCGGCCGCGCGCGCGTTGGCGCAGCTGCCGATCACCATCGACACCAACGGGTATCTGGTCGCCAACGGTGACTTCGTCGAGCCCGTCGGACCGGCATTCTGGGAGAGGACGACAACATGAGTCCGAAATTCAGTCCCCCAAAGATCGGCGATGTCCTGGCCCGTCAGGGCGAGGACATCGACACGCGCTATCACCCGTCGGCGGCGGTTCGCAGACAGCTCAACAAGGTCTTCCCTACCCACTGGTCGTTCCTGCTGGGCGAGATCGCGATGTACAGCTTCGTCGTGCTGCTGCTCACCGGTGTGTACCTGACGCTGTTCTTCGATCCATCGATGGGTGAGGTCACCTACAACGGCGCATACCAGCCGCTGCGCGGCGTGGACATGTCGAAGGCCTTCGCATCGACCCTCGACATCTCCTTCGAGGTGCGCGGCGGCCTGTTCGTCCGGCAGGTCCACCACTGGGCCGCACTGATTTTCGCCGCGTCGATCATGGTGCACCTGGCCCGCATCTTCTTCACCGGCGCCTTCCGGCGGCCGCGCGAGGCCAACTGGGTCATCGGTTCGCTGCTGCTCATCCTGGCCATGTTCGAGGGTTACTTCGGCTACTCGCTGCCCGACGACCTGCTGTCGGGCATCGGGTTGCGCGCCGCCCTGTCCTCGATCACGCTGGGCATGCCGGTGATCGGCACCTGGTTGCACTGGGCCCTGTTCGGCGGTGACTTCCCCTGCGGCGGCGTCGGAAATGAATGCGCCACAGCGGGTTACATCATCCCGCGGATGTACGCCCTGCACATCCTGCTGCTGCCCGGGATCATCCTGGCGCTGATCGGGCTGCACCTGGCCATGGTGTGGTTCCAAAAGCACACCCAATTCCCCGGACCCGGTCGCACCGAGCACAACGTGGTCGGCGTGCGAGTGATGCCGGTGTTCGCCGTCAAATCGGGCGCGTTCTTCGCCACCATCGTCGGCGTGCTGGGCCTGCTGGGTGGCCTGCTGCAGATCAACCCGATCTGGAACCTGGGTCCCTACAAGCCTTCTCACGTCTCGGCCGGTTCGCAGCCGGACTTCTACATGATGTGGACCGAAGGCCTGGCCCGTATCTGGCCGCCATGGGAGTTCTACTTCTGGCATCACACCGTCCCCGCTGCCGTCTGGGTGGCGTTGATCATGGGCCTGATCTTCGTGCTGCTGATCGTCTACCCCTTCCTGGAGAAGCGGTTCAGCGGTGACTACGCGCACCACAACGTGCTGCAGCGCCCGCGCGACGTGCCGGTGCGCACGTCGATCGGCGCCATGGCGATCGCGTTCTACATGCTGCTGACGCTGTGCGCGATGAACGACATCATCGCGTACAAGTTCGACATCTCACTGAACGCGACGACCTGGATCGGGCGCATCGGCATGGTGATCGTCCCGCCGGTGGTCTACTTCATCACCTATCGGTGGTGCATCGGATTGCAGCGCAGCGACCGCGCGGTGCTCGAGCACGGCATCGAGACCGGCATCATCAAGCGGCTGCCGCACGGCGCCTACATCGAGCTGCACCAGCCGCTGGGCCCGGTCGACGACCACGGCCACCCGCTGCCGCTGGAGTACCAGGGCGCGCCCCTGCCCAAGAAGATGAACAAGCTGGGCTCGGGTGGATCCCCCGGCAGCGGCAGCTTCCTGTTCGCCGACCCGGCGTCCGAGGACGCGGCATTGCGGGAGGCGGCGCACGGCTCCGAGCAACGCGCCCTGACCGCGCTGCGCGAACACCAGGACGGCCTCAACGGATCGACGAACGGTTCAGCCAACGGCGAGCACTAGCTAGCCCGGGCAGCCCGGCTCCCCACCGGCCGCAGTGCCGACGCGGGAGCCGGGCGATCCAGCACCCGGTTGCGCGTTGACCGCGCACCGGCACCGCGAAACGTAATCCACGGCTCCGCGCGGGGGTGGGCCCGCCGCGGCGGGGCTGCCCGGTTTTTTTCCGGCGACTACCGGTCGGCGAGGACGCTGCGCAGCTGACGAATGTGCAGCCACTCGACGACCGGCATCGCCGCGGTGATGACGCCGGCGAACCCGTATCCGACCCACGACGCGCCATCGTGTCCGATCGCCATCAGGTAGGTCGCCGTCGCGACCGCGATCAGCGCCGCGCCCATGGTGCCGGTCAGGATCACGGTGCCGCGCAACCACACTCGGTCGACCGCCTCGCCCGACCACTCGGCGCCCGATGCCGGCGCCGCTGTTTGCAGCGTGGCGGTCCGCTCGGGCCCGGGGCGCAGGGCGCCGGTCCCCAGCCGCACCGAGGGTCGTGACGGCCCGCGCGCCGGCGCGGTCATCGCGGAAGCGGCCGGCTCGGACTGCGACATCCGGCGGGCGCGCAACAGGATCGGGATCGCGCCCGCGATGATCAAGGCCGAGACGATGATGACCGCGTACAGCACCCAGGTGGTGTGCGGGCTGCTGGCCGCCCTGTGAAAGCCCCTGCTCAGATCCGCCAGGGCGACGGCGGCCGCCACGCTGACACCCAGCAGCACCAGGTAGATGGCGGCGCACGCGCCGATCAGGATGCGGTCGATGACCTCGGGGGCAATGGTGTCGTCGCCCAGGCCGCGCCGATAAGCCGAATACCTGCTGACCATCAGCAGCTCGTCTGCGGCGAGTCGTTGCTGTTCGACGAGAGCACGGTTCCGTCGCTAGTGGTGATCGAGCAATTGAGCCGGCTGACCCGGAACAGGCTGGACGCCTCCACCGAGCCCACGTCGGACTGCGAGATCGGCGTGACGGTCATCGACCAGGGGATGTAGACGTTGTGCTGCGTGCGGCGCCGCCCGGACGCGTCGACGTAGGTCACCGAGATGATGTCGCCGGGGGCCTTGGTGCCGGTCACCGAGTAGGTCACCTGTCGCGGACCCGTCGGCGTCGTGGGCGGCGGTGGCGCGGCCGCCGTGGAGGTCGCCGGCGGCGGCGCCGGAG
>NZ_MVHG01000088.1 GCF_002086125.1 Mycobacterium arosiense ATCC BAA-1401 = DSM 45069 | reverse complement strand
CGGATCAATTCGAAATATCGGCGCTTGACACCCGGCGGCATCTTGTTCGGCGCATAGCGAGGCATTGCAATCCCATCTGTTCGGGATTCGCAACGATCACTAAAGACTGCCTTCGGTCCAGGATGTGTTCGATCGACACGCGGCCCTTCACTCGGGCCAGCGGTGCCCCGGGACACGAGTGGACGCCGCGGACAAATGCCATGTGCTCGTGGACATTTTTGCGGTGGATCTTAAACTCGTGCGGGTCGTTGAACCGGCGTGGATCACGATTAACGGCGCTCGCAATTCCATGAGAACGGTGCCGGCGGCGATGTCGACACCACCGAGTTGGGTTTGCGGGCCAGCCGGAAGTCGGTCTTGGTCGGGTTTTCCATGCGCAGCGTTCCTCGATGAGACCCGGGATCGGGCTGCGGTCCTCCCGCACTTTCTGCTGGATGTCCGGTCGCTTGCCGAGTACCTGCAGCGCGGCGCCGAGCAGCTTGGCGGTGGTTTCCTGTCCGGCGGCGAACAGGAAGATGGCCGTGCGGACCACATCGATGACCTCAGGTGTTGACCACCCAGGTAATTCGCGGTAGCCAGCTCGGTCAACACGTCATCGCGGGGTTGGCGCCGTCGGTCCTCGATGTAGGCGTCGAACTTCTCGTCGAGCCTGTCCACCGGCGCACCGACGTCCTCGTGGTCGAATGTTCCGGCGGGAGGGCGATCGGTGACCGGCATGACACGGAATTCCTCGTGATCTTCTTCGGGAACATCGAGTAGGTCGGCGATCACCAAGGTGGAGAAGGGTTTTGAGTATTCGGAGTTGAACTCACACTCACCATTAGCGAGGAACTCCTCGAGCTGGTGGTCGGCCAGGCGCCACATGAACTGTTCGTTTTCCTTCAGCCGGCTCGGCGTGAGCAACCGGCTGAGCAGCGACCGTGCTTGCGTGCGTTCCGGGGGTCCATGGTGGCCATGTGGTCGTACATCGGAAACTGCTCGCGGTACTCCTCGATTTGCGCGCTGATGTCGTCGCCCTCTGGTTCGAACGGCCAGTGGCGGAAACGGTCCCCCGATCGCAACGCGGTTCGAGAACGTGTCCGTGTCCTTGACGCGTTCGCCTCGTCGTACGGTCACCGCGACGACGTTGTGGTGCGGCAGCCGGATCACCGGACCTTTTCCTCGAAGGTAATCGAATACGGGTGCGGGTCAGCGAGCAAAGGCGTGTCTGTGAAGAAGTAGACCGACCGAAAATCGCTCACACTCGTCACGCCTCCTGAAGATTATCTGAGGTGAGTCAGCGCTGGGCCGATTAGCACTGGGCAAATCCGATCGGTTTCTCTCGGGTCAACGGGCATCTCTCTACAGGATCGGAAATGCCTGTCCGGTAGGCACTTCCGTGCCGCGGTATAAAAACGTAAACCTTCTCGCGGTAAAGAGCCAGCGATCACCATCTCGACGTAGCTCATCGTCATAAATCGCATACAGATTCTGCGCGGGAGGAAGTTTTGGATCGCTCCCTTCGGCGGCGCGGCCAAGCTCATGTACGGTCGACCGGCAATGCGCAACATCGCCTTGGACGGATATCACGATGTTGCCGACCGTAAAGACGAAAAAGTCTAGATTCGCGATCCTCGCGGACACCCTGGCGACGATTGCGTCGCGTCCCTCAACCCGTTGGTCCACAGGCGGTCCGATCGTCCAAACCGCGTCAGGCGCATACAGCGCGCTGTAGGTCGCCGTATCCCGTCTCGTCACCGCGTCGGCGTAGGACTCGAGGACGTGTCGCACGGCGGATTCTCTCCGAAGGGCCGTCAATTCATGGGTCTCGATTTCGGTGGTAATCAGCGGTCTCCTTCGGCTAATGGTTTCGTGCTCCGCTGAGCACGCTGAACAGCGCGACTGGTCAAGGCCGGGAACTTATCCCACTCGGGAGTGCCGTTTCCTCCTGTTCGATGACGTCGAAAGCGTCGAGCACGAGCCTTTGATAGCTATCGATCCAGATCTGGCGCTGGTCGGAATGGTCAAAGACGATGCGCCGGTCGTTGGCGATCCCGCGCACCACAATCGGAGCGATCTCCTCAGGAGCCAGCATGCGTAGTTGGTGCTGGTGAATGAAATCGTTGGGCACAGCCATTGGCGCAGTCTTCGGGCCTCCGAAGCGCTTCGGGCGATAACGCTCATTGTTGTCCTTCATGCCCGAGGCAACGCCGCCGGGGCAATACACCGTCGTATTGATGTTGTGTGGGGCGAGCTCGCCGCCAAGGTTCAGCACGAACCCGATAACACCAATCTTGGCCGCCGAGTAGGGAGCGTGATTGGTAACCCATGCAGGGAACATGCCCGCTACCGACGCCGTCGCCAGAAAATGCCCACCCCTTCCAGACGCGATCATGTCGGGTAGAAACGTTTGTGCGCAATACACTGTGCCCATCAGATTGACTTGGAAAACCCAGTCGACGTCCGCGTCGGACATCTCGGTCAGTGGTTCAAATGATGTGGCGCCCGCGTTGGACACTAAGAGCGTGATCACGCCCAGTTCCTTTTGGGCCTCAGTTTTCATCGCGCTGACCGACTCACGTTCGCACACATCGCATTCCAGCCCTATCGCGGTGCCGCCCGCCGCTCCGATCTCCGCTGCCACGCGCTCCGCGTTGGCAAAAATGATGTCGGCGACACCGACAGCCGCACCTTGTTCGGCTAGTTCGATGGCCAGTGCCCTGCCGATCCCGCTGCCACCACCGGTGACGATCGCGGCGCGATTTTCAATGTCGGTCATCTGTTGTCTGTCACCTATCGGGATTAGTTGCGGTGGTCAGATTTGAACTGCAGGTCTCCGGCGCCCGCCGGCTGAATCCTCGGTGCGCATTTTCTCGACGGCGGGTATGCCGGCGAGCAGGCGCACTCGTACTCGCACAGCAGGCTCCGCGCAGCGAGTAGCACCGTGTACTCGACGAACTATTTACTACGATGACTCACGCCGCACCGGCGGTGATGGGCTCTTCGCCGTTGAGCGTGAATCGGTGGAGGACCCGTCCGCTTGCCGGGTCATAGGGCCGAACCCTGTGCATCGTACCGGTGTTGTCCCATATCAACAGGTCGCCCATCTGCCAATGGTGGCGGTAGACATATTGTTCTTGGGTGGCATGAACCAACAGCCGGTCCAGCAGCCCGCGGCTATCCGCCGGGTGCATGCCCACCACATGCGAAGCCGACGTGCCCAGCACCAGTGATTTGCGGCCAGACTGATGCCGCCATACAAGCGGATAGGTGGGCTGGGGATAGTCCAGCCAAGTCTTCCAGTCCTCGAGACCGGCATCGGGCACCGCAAAAAACATCGCCGAGAACTGCGTGTGGACGACCTGCAGCGTCTCCAGGTACTTCTGCTCGTCGTCGGGTAAATCCTCGAACGCCGCATAGTTGCTGGCGAATTCGGTTTCCCCACCTTCGGGGGACAGCACGTGCGGCGTCAACACCGTCGCGAATGGAGGAATTTCCTCGTAGGTGCCGTCCATGTGCCAAAAGAAGGTTCCAGGAAAGAATTTGGCGTATTCCGGATTCTTCTGCTTGTCCATCGTGACTTTCATTAGGCCCTCCTTACCCTCTCGCTTGACCGCGCCCAGGCGCAAGTCACCGAGCGTGCGGGTGAATGCGCGCTGCTGGTCGTCGGTCAAATTGGCACCACGCACGATGAGCACGCCGCGCTTCACAAGAAGATCACGGATTTCCTGGGCATGGTCGCCGTCGACCAAGGCCTGGGTATCAATGGTAATTTCGGCGCCGATCTTCTCCTTCAACGGAGTCCATACCAGGCTCATTGCTCGGCCTCCTCGCTAAAATTTGCCATGATTTACGCTGCCGAACGGCAGCGCTTCCCTCGATGTCAGCACAACCGGCCTCTTCAAACCGTTAGCACACCAACCTAACTGCGCATTATTGACTGTGCATTGGGCCCAACCTATGGCACCGCCGACAAGATTGTCAACTACATTACACTCTTGTTTGGTACATTCTCATCGAGCGGCCGGCAGTCGCTGGCAGGCGGAAGGTCGGGGCACGATGCCAGGAGCCTTCGGTGTGGACATTGTTATACGTGGTGCGCATTGTTGTACGTGCATCCGAGCAGAAGGGATATCCATGGCCGTGAGAACTCTCGCCACCGGTGTGGCCGTGGTGATCGCGATCGGAGCCGGATCCGCCGGGGTTGCGGCCGGGAACCCAAACGCATTCCAGGTGCAGCCCGTCGTTGTGAACGTGGGGTTTCCAATGGACCCTCCGCCGCCACCAGTTTTGCCTACAGCCGACCAGCTGACCAGCATCTTGACCAGGTTCATCGACCCTATGGCGGGCGACGAGACCAAGAACGGTCTAGTCGAGGGGGGCTTCAGTCGCTTCCAGCGGCCGTGGGTCGCCGCTCCCGATGGGGGTCATGGACTCTACGAGGAGATGAGAAATGTTTACCGCACGGGAAATTTGCCGCTTTCGTTCAATGTGACGAACATCCGGCCGGCGGGTGCGAATGCAGCCACCGCCGACGTGGCCATCTCGCAGTCGGATCCCGACCACACCACCGTTACGGAGCCCCTGATGTTCGTCGACCAGGGCGGCTGGAGGCTGTCGTATGACTCCGCGATGGCGATGCTGCGGGCAGGCAAAGGGCACTGATCCGTTCGAAACGATCGGCGCCATGCGGTGGGAACTGGTGACGGACAGCGGAGGAGAACCTGGTGAAACAGCTGAACTTTGAAGGTCGCGTGGCGATAGTGACCGGTGGCGGCCGGGGGATGGGGCGTGAGCACGCATTGCTGCTGGCGAGGAGGGGAGCCAACGTCGTCGTCAACGATGCCGGCGTGGAGTTGGATGGCCGGGGCTCCGACCCTGAATACGCGGAAGCCGTCGCTAAAGAGATCGCCGCGGCGGGTGGCACGGCGACAGCGAACTTCGACGATGTCCGCGAGAAGGGCACCGGCAAGACCCTTGTCGAGCAGGCACTCGATGAGTATGGCCGTGTGGACATCGTCATCAACAACGCCGGGATCCTTTGCGCCAACTTATTTCCTGAGCAAACCGACTACGAATTGGTGGCTTTGGTAGAAGTCCATCTTTACGGTACCGCGCGCCTGGCCCAAGCAGCGTGGCCGTATTTGGCCAAGGCGGGTCACGGACGGATCGTGAACACGACGTCCTCGGCGGCATTCGGCATGGTGAGGAACAGCTGTTACGGAGCGGCCAAGGGTGGCGTCTTCGGGCTCACACGCACCCTGGCGCTGGAGGGTGCAGAGTTCGGGATACGGGCGAATTGCATAGCCCCCGCGGGCTGGACACGTATGGCAATCGAGTCGGCGGGCGACGACCTGCTGACCCCCGAGATGTGGAAGTTTGCTGAGCACGCGATGCCGCCGGCCGTCGACGCAGGGGTGGTCGGGTTCCTCGCCCACGAGAGTTGCCAGCTGACCGGCGAGGTGTTGTCCTACTCGGGTGGGCGACTCGCGCGGTGGGTGCTCGCGGAAACCGAAGGTATTGAAGTGGGCGACGAACTGACGCCAGAAGATGTCGCCGGCAAGCTCGAAGCCATCACCAGCATTGAAACACTACACCAGTTCAGAAGCGCGACCGAACAACTCGCATACACGCAGGAGAAGATGCGTGCCACGAGCTAGGGCCGGCAATTCGCCCTGAAGACTTGTTTGTAGGGGCTAGATTTGTCCGCGCCCGCGATAGATCCGTTGAATTCTTGCGGTGAATCCGGCGCTAACTCGGTCGGTCATGGGTCTCAAGCCCCAGACCCCGACTTTCATTGCGGCCCAGCATGGCTGGCCGCGGAGTCGCGTCGATTTGGTAATCGGCCGCGACGACTACGTGGCACGCAAATTTTCGTACGGGAAACCCAGCGGCTAGAGCTGGGTAAACACTGTCTTGGTCTGCAGGTAGGTCTCGATTCCCTCTCGACCAAACTCATAGCCCCAGCCGGACTGTTTGTAGCCGCCCATGGGCATTGAGTGGTCGAAGGCCATCTCGCAGCCCAGCGTGACCGTTCCGGCCGCCAGTCGCTTTGCAAGGCGATGAGCACGGCTGAGATTCGTCGTCCAGGCGGTCGCGTGCAGGCCGTAGGTGGTGTCGTTGGCCATCGCAACGGCTTCGTCGTCGTCGTCGAACGGCAGGACCGTCATCACGGGCCCGAAAATCTCCTGTTGATACAGCCGCATGCTGCGATCCACATTGGCCAGAACGGTGGGGTGGACAAAGTAACCGCGCCGATCAAGCCGATGCCCGCCCGTGACGACCTCTACGCCGTCGCGCTTGCCCTCGTCGATAAAGCCCATGACGCGGGTGAGCTGCTTTTGGCTGATGAGCGGGCCAATCATGCTGCCTTCTTCCCTGGGCCCGCCTAGCTTTAGCGAATTAGCTACTGCTGCAATGCCTTCCACTACCTGATCGTAAACAGCACGCTGGGCGAAGACGCGTGAGCCGCAGGCGCACACCTGGCCAGCATGCATAAATGTGCCCATCGCCGCCATCGGTATGGCCGCACCCAGATCGGCGTCGTCAAAAATCAGCACCGGCGATTTCCCGCCGAGTTCTAGCGTGACTTTCTTGAGATTGCCTGCCGCGACTCGCGCAATCTGCTTGCCGACCTCGGTCGAGCCGGTAAAGGCGACCTTATCGACACCGGGGTGTGCAACAAGGGCCGCACCGGCGGTGTGTCCGTAGCCGGTCACAAGGTTGACGACGCCGTCGGGGACACCGGCCTCGGCGGCGATCCTTTCCAAGAGCAGCGCCGACAGCGGCGTTTCCTCGGCAGGCTTGACAACCATGCTGCATCCCGCGGCCAGCGCTGGCGCAAGCTTGGCGCAGGCATTGAAAACCGGTCCGTTCCAAGGGAAGATTAGCCCCACTACATCATAGGGTTCCTTAATGGTGTAGGCGTGCATACTTGCATTGCCGCCGGTAACGCCGCCGGTTATCTGCACGTCATGGGCGATACCGCTGACCTTGGTGCACCAACCTGCGTAATAGCGGAAAAATTCGGCACTGGTGGCCGTGAGCGTCTGTGCGTGGGTAGTCGTCATGCCGGTGTTGAGCGAATCGATGTCGACGAGGTGGTTGGCATGTTCGTCGATCAAATCAGCTATACGCCAGAGAATCTTGGCCCGCTCCTTGGCGGGCAAACCAGCCCACACACCCGACTCGAAGGAGTTCCTTGCGCGCTCAACAGCTTCGTTGATGGCTTCTTCACCGCCGTCGGTGAATTCGGCGATGGGGTCCTCAGACACCGGATCGATGATTGAAATGACCTCACCTGAGCCGGGGCGCTTGCGCATCTCGTCCAACACGATCTGCAGCGTCATTGTGGGTAGCCTCCTCATCGCCGCTGCGCTCAATGCTTGCCGCGCCGAACATCTGCATAGCACCGTGGCCGTTGTAGGGTCAAGGACACGTCGGCCGTAGTCGGGGACCATTAGTGGTGGCCTCTCGGACTGCCGGGAGGCCGGCGACCCGAGCTCGCGACCCAGTCGGAGTCGCGAGTGCTAGTGCGGCACCGGAACGACGGCACTGCCCTCTCCGCGCTCCTTAAATCGTTGGACCGCAATGTGATCGACGGCGCTGCCCCAGCTTGTCTTCACGCGAAGGTAACCCGCGTGGACGCTGAGCACATCGGGATTGGTTTCACACCCCACTGGCCACTAGGGGACGGCGCGGGCCAAATCCAGATATCACGCAAACACGTCGCGCATTCGTACGTTGCGCCAACCCACACGACCAGAGCGACCAAGGCAAACGAGACGTCACTGGGTTGGCCATCACTGCGCTCGAGCAGTGTTCTGCAACCCCTTGACAGGCGGCTGCGCGGGAGTGACACTCCCACCGTGACGTGGCAGTGCCACACTTTACAGTGGTATTAGCTTACCGTACTGATTTTTACAGTTAGATTGTTTACAGTAGAACCTCGAGCGGGAGCTCCGCGTGCTGTATACGAGCATGTGTCACCAGGAAGTGAGTAGTCCCACGCTTGTGAACGAGGTCGTAGGTGGATGTGCCCCGCGGGGTCCGCGTGGCCGGTGGATTGTGCGCAGCAAAGGTGGCGACAACGACGTAACCGCTGGCAGCGAGGTGCGTCGACTGTCACCTACCGGGCCGCGTGACGGTGGCGCGACGACCACCGCAGGGTGGGTTCGTTACTACGGGGGTCTTCGTGGGTGACTTTGCGGGGGTTTCATTGCGAAATTCTGACGGTGATTCATGACTACCGGCACCCGGGAATACAGACGGCAGGACGAGCCGAGAGCGGCGTCCGCTGAGGTGATCCGGCCCCGACTTGATGTTTACCGGCGTCGCACGCACCAGGCTGCGTGGCATGTCGGTACGATTCCGAACCGTACTGCGGCCACGACAGGTCGCGGTGTGCAGATGTTTGCGTCCGTGTTGCGCTACGTCCTGACGGATGTCATTTCGCTGAGGCTTTCGGTCGGCGAGGTCGTGGTCCAGGCATGGATTTTACTCAAGGTGACAGCGACACCCGCGCTACTAATGGCCATTCCGATCGGCGCAATCGCGACGGTTGTGACGTCGGGACTTGTCAATCAGGTGGGCGCAACTTCGCTGCTCGGCGCGGCGGCTGGGGTGGGCGTTGTTCGGCAGGGAGCGCCGATGACTGCGGGATTGTTGATGGGTGGCGCGGCGGCTTCGGCCATTGCCTCGGACTTCGGGTCACGTGCAATCCGTGAGGAACTCGATGCAATGCGGGTCATGGGCGTCGACCCAGTCCGTCATTTGGTCGTGCCGCGTTTCATGGCGCTGATACTGATAGCTCCCATTCTGTGCATCCTGATTGTGGTGTCGGGAAGTGCGTCCTCCTTCCTGATGGCGGTAGGGGCGTCCGATGTCCCACCCGGAAGTTTTTGGATGTCGTTTGGAACATTCGCGAAGATGGCGGACATATGGTTCGCGGTCGGCAAGACGATCGTTTTCGGGGCAATCGTAGGGATAGTTTCATCGCTTCGTGGAATGGAGGCGAAGGGTGGCCCGCGCGGTGTCGCCGATGCTGTGAATTCATCGGTAGTGGTCAATGTCGTGTGGATTGTGTTCGCAAACCTCGCGATTACGCAGCTGCAATCAATGTTCGCTCCTCTGGAGGTTGCGTAGTGGCTCCTAGTGGTAGCGCAGCACCTAGTACGTATTTCACCACGCGCTTGGCGACAGCGACAGTCGAGCCACTTGGCGAAATATTCCGTACAACTGGTCAATGGGTGGTGTTCCTTGCCCAAACATTCGCTTCGCTGCCTCTAGCGGCCACCAAATATCGGAGACAAGCCTTGCAGCAGATGAACGGCCTCGCATGGGGCAGGGGTTCAATCATCGTCGACGGCGGGGCAATAAGCGTTCTTGTGCTTCTCGGCATTGCGGTTGGCGCTTCGTTAGCTGTCGAGGCGTTTGCTGTGTTGAATATCATCGGGTTCGCCGGCCTGTCGGGCATTGTCGGCGGAATTGGGGGTGTCCGAGAGATAGGGCCGATCGTAAGCGCTGTTGCTTTTGCCGGACAAGCGGGGTGCCGGATGACAGCGGAGATCGGCGCCATGCGAATTTCCGAGGAGATTGACGCGGTAGAAACCATGGGGCTCAGGCCGATTCCTTTTGTGGTTGGTAGCCGTTTGCTTGGTGCGATGGTGTGTGTGGTGCCGGGATTCCTGGTGGCGTTGATAGCTAATTTCTGGGTCATGGATACCGTCATCCGCGTATTCCACAATCAGCCTGGGGGCACCTACAATCATTATTTTGTCGAGTTTCTCACCCCTCGTGATCTTGCCTACTCCGTCATCAAAGTATTTGTGTATTGCGTCGCGGTGACTTTGATCCATTGCTATTACGGTTACTTCGCCACGGGTGGTCCGGTTGGTGTCGGTCAAGCTTCGGGTCGCGCCGTTCGGACAAGTCTCATCATGATCATTGTATTGGATTTGATCATGACCGTGGCCCTCTGGGGTCTACATCCGGTGTTCGTTTTCAAGGGCTAGGTGAGCAGATATGTTGCTGCATGCTTCGGCGGACTCTGAAAAGCGGTCATTAACCATCGTCGGTATAGCGCTTGTGCTCTGTGCCGTCGCCGTGGGCGGGTTGCTTTTCGTCTTCAACCCGTTCGGTCGCCGACCCGCCAGCGAAATATCTGTGGTCATCGACACGCCATATGTCGGACCTGGCGTTGCAGCGGGAACGGCGCTGGTGATGCATGGCGTAAAGGTTGGTGAGGTTACAGCCGTCTCCAGTTTGCGTGCCGGAGGTGTTCGGGTCGGTGCTGATCTGCAGAGGACACCGGTGGCGGGACTGACTGACGCAATGGATATTGATTTCCGGCCCGTCAATTATTTTGGCGTGACGGGCATCAACCTAATTTCGCGTGAGGGCGGGCGACCACTCTACGACGGGATTCGGATGGCGATCGCGCCGAAGGGTAACTTTGCGCTTCAAGCATTGCTGACCCGTCTCGGGAGGCTTGCCACCGGACAGTTAACGAAGCGGCTGATCCAGGTTGTCGATAAGGCGACTCGATATACCGATGCGCTTGATCCGATGACCGAGACCGCGTTGGTTGCCGCCAATGCGGTCGCCCAGACACAAACAGTGAGTACCGCGCGACTCTTAACCAACGTGACGGGCATGAGTGTCGCGTTTCCAGGATATGTGGACGCGCTAACGAATCTCGGAAGAGCCACGTACGACGGCACTAATGTTCTGAATTGGGGTACGTGGAATATGTCCGACGAGCAATACGAGCACTACGCTATCCCGTTCATCGAGCAGGCATCGATAGGCCTCTTTGGGGCTTTCGGCAAGTTGGAGTCGACTCACACTGGTGATCTGCTGCCCTTCGTTAACACTGTTCAGTTGCTGACCGACGTGGTGCCTCCGTTGCTCAGGCCCGGAGACATTGCGCAGACCCTCGTGGAACTGCGCACTCGGCTGGAGAAGATGTACGTTGGCACCCCTGAACAGCGCGCTATGCAGGTTCGGATCGTCCTGGACAGCCTCCCTGGGGTGGCGGCTCCGTTGGCCACGATGGGGGGGACCGGATGAAACCGAGAGCAGCATCTTGGCGACTCGCGATCAGCGCCACCGTTGCAATCATCCTGTTTATTCTGGTTGCAAATGTGATTAGGCAGCCGTTGACGACGGCTGCGCGGTCATACACTGCGGAGTTCACTGACGTATCCGGATTGCATTTGGACGCCGACGTGCGGGTCCGGGGAGTCCGTGTGGGAAAGGTTCATTCGATCTCGCTTGAGCGTAGGCACGGCCAAAGCATTGCAACGGTCGCGTTTACGCTCGATAAGCGATATGGCGTGGTATCCGGGACCCGTCTTGCCATCAAATACCAGGCTCTGACTGGCTTGCGGTATATCGACGTCGTGGACGCGACGGAGGGCTATTCGACGGCTGAGCTCGTTACTCACCTGACCACTGCGATGACGCGACCGTCTTTCGATGTCACCGCGTTATTCAATGGGTTGCAACCCGTCATAGCAACACTGGATCCCAACGAGTTAAACAATTTCACGGCGAATGCAGCGGCGTACCTTGCCGGTGATGGCGGCGGCTTGGCGCCGATGCTAGATAGCATACGCAAGCTCACTAAGTTTGTGTCCAACCGCGAGCAGATCATCGCTACCTTGACGCATAATTTGTCGGATATTGCTGACGTCATGGGGGGGCATTCCAAAGACCTCACTCAGCTGGTGGACTGGCTTAAACCACCGGTAAACGGTGCGTTAGACGTCTTAGACGAGTTTCGAAAGTCACAAATGTACGGTGGCCAGTTCATGGACGCGTTACTTCGAGTATTGAATGGTGTAGGATTTCGGCGTAATATGAATAGTGGCCTTCAATTTATTTACGGCACCAAAGATAATAATGCCGCCGATATTAACGTGGGCATGGACAAGGCAATCAGTGTTTTAGACGACTTTACGGATGCGTTTAAGTTGGTGCCGGTCATATGGGAGAACGTCCCCCCACCTCCGCAGGCCGGTGCGCCACTACCTTGTTCGCACGGGCGGGCCCAGTTGCCGGAGCAGATGGACGTACTTCTGAATGGGCAAAGAGTGATTCTATGCAACCGATGAAAATGATGAATAACTCGACGTCTTGGGGTATTGGCGCACTTGTCCTTACGACCGTTGTGGCCCTTGTCATGGCGTTCCTTTATATCAGCCCTCCAGGGCAGAAAGTCGTCACCTTTTATACCGACGATGCGGCGGCGATCCGTCCCGGCGACCAGGTACGGATCGCCGGAATCGCCGTTGGCAAGGTGAAAGACCTCGCCCTGGAATCGAATCGAGTACGGGTCCGAGCTCAGGTCGAGGACAGCGCATTTGTCGGAAGCCAGTCGCAAGTTCAAGTCCGTATGCTAACCGTCGTCGGGGGTTATTATGTGAACCTCGTCTCGTTGGGCGATTCTGCCCTTGGCGCGAAGGCTATTCCGATGGAACGCGTGACGATGCCCTACAGCTTGATACGCACCCTCAACGACACCACGAAAATCACTGAAAATGTTAGCTCAAAGCCGATCAATGAATCGCTTAACCAGGTGCAGAAGGGGCTTAGCGGCGCCAACATGGAGTCAGTCTCCGCGGTAATCGATGCGGGCAATAAAGTTATGAGCACGATTGACAGGCAACGAGGGCAAGTGACCGCAATCCTGGATCTGTCCGACGAATATATCCGGCAAATTCGGGATTACGGAGGTCAACTCAGGGAGATGGTTGAGAAGATCTCGATTATCGAGCAGACACTTACACTCTACAGCGAGGGCTTTGCTAGCGCGCTTCAAGGATTCGGCGATGCCTTAGATGCGCTGTCGCCGGTTGGCGTCTTCTACATGAATCATCGCGGGTATTTTATCGCGAAGGTCCGCGACTGGCTGCAGAAAGCGCGAATGTGGACGGAGCGCAACGGTGTAATAATAAGGGCGCTGCGACTGGGGCGGAATAAGATTGAACGGATCCTAAACGCACAGCAGGCGCCGCCAGAGCTATTGGCCACTGACCTCTGCATGCCGATACCCGGAAGCCCATGCTGATGGCCACATCACGTTCCCTTCGCATTGGCGGGATGGCCGCGATCGCGCTCGCTGTGGCGGCCGTGGCGGCTCTCGGCGCCTCGTGCGTGCGCCTCAACCAGCGGCAGCCGCATGCCCAGTATTGCGCGATCATGCCCGACAGTATCGGGTTATACGCCGGCAACCCGGTCACCCAGATGGGCTACCAGATCGGCAAGGTCACCAACATCACCCCGGGCACAACCGACGTCCGCGTCGATTTCACTGTCACAGAGCGGCGTTCGTTACCCCACGATGTCAGGGCGATCATCAGGTCGGCATCGATCCTGGCGGACCGCTCGTTGGAACTTATCGGCAACCCAGGCTCGGGACCAAACCTCCGCGCTGGCGAATGTATCCCGCTTACTCGGTCGTCGACCCCGAAGAGCCTTTCCCAAGTCATTGGCTCGGCAACCAATTTCGTCAACGGGACCAACCCCAACGGGTCGACGAACGTCGGCGATGTCGTACGTGAGGTCGATCAGGCGATCCATAACAATGGCGCCCGCATCAATCAGCTGCTGACCACGTCTTCGGCGGTGCTCGATAGCCCAGATCAAGCAATCAGCGACATTGGATCCATTATCACCAACCTCGCTGAACTGACAACGACCATCACCGAGATGACGGGACCGCTGAAGGAGATCCTGTTAAACGCGCAACAGAACACGATGGACCTTGCCGCAGCAGTTGAAGGTGGCAGCCGGGTGCTCGGGGGTTTGGCGCCGTTAATCGCGGCGGCCGGAGACATCGAAACCAACTTAGGTGACAACGAACTTCAGTTCACACTCGACGCGACATCGATGGCACTGAGGAAGTTGAGTGCACACGCCCCGCGGCTGACCAATCTTCTCAATCCGGTGCCATGGTGGATCAACACATTAGCCAACCATTACAACAACCGCGAGTTCCATATCACATACCGTCCGCCCCTCTATCGCATCCGTACGCCCAACGGTCTTGCGCTGTGCGGCATCATGAATGCTTCGATGCCCGGAAGCTGTGCGGACGTCGCCGGTCAACCATTTGCGGTGGATGTTGCGCTGCTCCAGTACGTGCTGACCCAGGCGAACCGATGAACCGCCGGATGTGGCCAGTAGTCGCGGTCCTCGCCAGTGTCATTGCACTCTCGTCTTGTGCATCGGTCAACGTCAGCGCGTTGCCCCAGCCGGGTAGAAGCTATCGCGATGGATACGACATCGTCATGGAATTCGACAATGTGCTCAACTTGCCAGACCGTGCAAAGGTGGTGATGGACGGCACAACAATCGGAGTCATCACCGGGGTGGCAGTCAAGGGCCACGCCGTCGACGTCACCGCACGTATCGATCCCAACGCGCTTGTGCCGTCGAATATTCGCGCAGCCCTGCAGCAAGCCACGGTGCTCGGTGACATTTATGTCTCCCTCGACCGACCCCCAACGAACGAGCCGCCGGCACCCGCGCTGAGTCACGGCGGCCGCATCCCGCTAACGCACACCACGTCTCCGCCACAACTGGAAGACACCATCGCGAACATGGCGAACTTCGTAGCGAGTGGGTCCATCCAGCGCATACAAAACACGATCATCGGGCTCAACCGGATCCAGCCTCTCGGCGGAGAACCTGCGATACATAAAATAGCCGCCCAAGTAGCCGCCGATCTTGGCGATCTGTCGGACAACATTGACACGGTCGATAAATGGTTCAATGGTGTGACTGAAACGGTCGATGTCATGCACCGGCAACTGCCCGTGTATCAGCGCATTTTCTCGCCGGATGGTATGAAAGCATTTTACCGCATCCTCCGCGTCTGGGGCTATATCGGTCGTCTCATCCCATCTGTAGGTAGTGTCTACAGCAACGGATACTGGCTGGTGCCTCTCCTGAATTCACTCGGCGGCGCGTTTGGCGCCCTTCAGCAGTCCAAATGGGCGTTCCAACAGGAGTGGCCAGCATGGCAACGGCTATTCACCGGGTTCTTCCTTCCGGAAGAAAAATATCCCGCAATCAACATTACTTCAATCGTCGGTCCTGACGGACGGGAACTGTCAGGCAACGTGCGTGACGTGCTACGAATTTTAGGGGCGACACCATGAAGGTACGAAACGTGGTCTCGTTTACCGCATTTGGATTAATGATTGTGCTTTCGGTGGGCTACATCGCCTCCCTTGGTGTTAGGATCAAACCACCCTCTAACCGCACCGATCTTTCAATGACGATTGCGGATATCAATGGTCTTGTTGTCGACTCAAACGTTCTCCTGCGTGGTGTTCCCGTCGGCAAAGTCACTAAAATCGCGGGCGCTCTGGACGGAGCGACAGTCGACTTTTACATTGACGGTCGCTTCCACGTTCCTGTCGACTGCGATGTGCGGATCGATAACCTATCTTCGCTGGGTGAAACCTATATAGGACTGGTGCCGCGGAGCGAGGGCGGACCAGTGTTTCGCGACGGTCAGCATGTTGCGACCCAGAGGATAATACAGCCGCCCTCGATTACGGAGCTGGCGGTTAGCGTCACGCGGGTACTCAACCAGTTGGACCCCAGTGCGGTCGAACGTATTCTTCGTGAGAGTGACACCGCTCTGCCCAATCCGGACTCGGTGCTGCCCAATCTGTCTCACGCCGGAAAGCTGCTCAGAAATACCGCAGTGGATATGCATGGCCATGGGCGAGTACTGCTTAGCAACTTCCAGACGTTGTTACGCAACGCCGGATGGCTCGGCCCGGCGATCGCCGGCGGCACTCCTGGACTGCAATACCTCTACGTAGGTTTCAAACGAGATCTGGACGGAGTCGGAACGATGATCTGGGGGGTGGATGGCAATAACTTGGTAATGCTCACCGCACTGAACACGTTGCTAAACCGAATTCAAAGACTTTTGGACAGTAATGGTGGCGACCTCAAAGTGCTGGGTGAAGCCCTGCAGCCGAAAGTCAAAGGTATTGCTGGTGCGCTGTTGACCTTCGACCCCAGTCAGATCCTATCCAACATTGTTGATGCGCTTCCGGAGGACGGCGCGATTACGCTGCACGTCACCATCCCCCCGAATTGAGTTCGTGGGTACGGCGGCTTAGAGAGTAAGAATCGAGGAATAGGCATGATGATCGATACGGAATCAACCGCTTTAGAGTCAGCTGTGGCTGATAGCGATTCAACCCCGCCCGAGGTCTCGGACGAGTCAACGAATAATGATGAGTCAAAGAATAACGACGAGCGTCGGAGCAAAAAATCCAAGAGACGGCAGTTTTCGGTTTCTCTTCGCAGTTTGGTGATCACCGCGGTAATCGTCGCCCTTGTCGGCACGATCGCTACTTTGACCTGGTTATACGTCGGAGCACTGCACAAGGTCAACGAGCAGGCGCTTCAATCCGACAATAAGGCCCACGCCGAAAAGGTCGCTGTTGACTACGCAGTAGAAGCGGCAGCGATGAATTACCAAGACATGAACGGGTGGAAGGTCCGACTCGTCAAGGGAACCAGTCCGGAGCTTAAAGAAAAGCTGACGAAGGCAGCGCAGCAAATGGAACAAATCCTCGTGCCGCTCCAATGGAATTCAACAGCACGTCCGCTCGCGGCCAAGGTTCGGTCAGTAACCGGCGGAATCTATGTGGTCGACTCCTTTGTCAGTGTTCTCACCAAGACCATGCAAGCTCCGGAGCCCCTGCAGTCCACCGCGACGTATAGCGTCACGATCGATAGCAGCAAGGATTGGCAAATTACGGATGTTGGTGGGGTTGGCGAGGCGTTGGCAGGAAAATAGCTGCTTCAGGAAAGGAGATTTACGATGCCTCCAACTAGATGGTTGGGTTTCGGTTGTGGTATTCAAACTTTCTTGAACCGTGGAGAAGCGTCTGCCGCGGAAGGTGCGACCACACTAAATGCGTTTCGTCACTGGACCGGGGTACTATCGTGCGTTCTTATTGTGTTATCGGGTGCGACCATTTATGTCGGGCCCACGTCTCGTGCCTACCCACCGCAGTACGACGATTACGATCGGCCTGCCCAACCATTGCCAGCCATCACTCCGACTCCTTCGAACTGGTCGCCGAAATTTCCTTTTCCTTACGATCAGACTAAGGGCAGCGTTACTGATAGAGATATCAACTCAGAGCGGGAAATGTGCCAGTGGTACAACGCTCAGTACGATGAATTAACGCGGCAGATCAACAGGCTGCAATTCCACCGAATCACACCCAATGGGCCAGGTTTCATCAACGGCGCAGGTTCTGACTGGGACTACAGCAGCGGTGACCTTCAGCAGCAGGCTGACATTGTTACCGGAAACATTGACCAGTCAGTCGGGTTCCTCGCACCCCGGGTGCAGGCGCTGACTCAGGCTCCGGACCATTCGGGAGACATTTACTTCCCGCTCTATGAGGGGAAGAGCTTCTACTTGCTCTGGCAACACCTGTCCAATGTGAGCGCAGGGATCAAAAGCCATCAGCCCGATTGGTTCTCCGGGCCATCGGTGCAGCGGGTGTTGCGTTGGGGCGAAAGAATCCACCGCTCACACGTTTGCGACGACCAAAGACCTCGCTGACTGAAAGGCCGCAAGTATGCGATTTGTCCTGGTGCACGGGGGCTTTCACGGCGCCTGGTGCTGGAGCAAAACGATTCCGGAGCTCGGTCGGCTCGGTCATGAGGCAATCGCCATCGATCTGCCGGCGCACGGCACGCGGCGTGACGAGCGCTCGACTATCGCTGACCGGCGTGATGCGATCGTGGAGGTGTTGCAACCGGGGGACGTAGTGGTCGGTCACTCGGGCGGTGGTCTGGACGTTACCTTCGCAGCAGATGCCGCACCCGACTTGCCAAGCTTCATGATCTACCTGGCGGCTGCTTTACCGATCGAGGGCAGCACCTGTTTGGTCGCGACTGGTGGCGCGCCTGCCGAGGACGAATCGTTTGGCTCGGACGTTCAGCAGTTGATGACCGACGAGACCGGTATGTCCGCCTTCGTCGCGCCGAACGAGCGCGGTCGTATGGCGTGCGTTGACTACCCGGCAACTCGTGCTTTCTTTTACCACGACGTCGATGACGATGTCGCGCGGTGGGCATTCGAGCAGCTGACCCCGGCGCCCACCGAGTTCCTATTCGAAACGGTGCACCTGCCGAATTTCTGGGACGCCGACCTGCCCCGTAGCTTCATCCGTTGTTTGCAGGACCGTTCTATGCCGCGCGCATTTGCAGACACGGTAGTTCATCGTCTCGGCGTCGAGGAGTTGACAATCGACACCTCACACTCGCCGTTCCTTAGCCGCCCGCGCGAGCTGGCCGAGTTGCTCGTGCACGCCACGACGACTAAAAGCATTGGACCGCTGCGTCCGACATTAGCTGAAGCACGGTCTAGTTGGGGGAAAGGTGATGTCTCCTGACGGAACAGCGCGCGCGCATACAGATGCGCTCGCGCACAAGTGAGATCCCCAAATGCCGCTCGATACAGCGACTTAGCCATACCATGGTTTCATTGTTCCTGAAAGACAGAGTCTTTTGCTCGGCCACTATGACTTTGTGACGAGTTCCCGAGCAGCTCAGGGACCCTCAGAGCCGATGATGAGTGGTGTCTACGACGTTTCCACATCAGCACTGCTTGCCCACAGTGGGTGCTCAGCACTGGACCGGAGCCCTGGCGCCGGATCTATACCGACCCGGGTCAAGTTGGTGAGGGGCCCTGCGCTTGAGCAGAATTCGCACGCCCGAGAACCAAAGAGGACTTCGACGCCGCTCTCGACGTCGATCTAGACCCGCGGGGTAGGTCCGCTGGGCGGTGTGGGCGTGATCGACCTCACCGCAATGGCGGTGGGACGGCACTGCACTCAGATCATGGCTGCAAACGCACGCCGACGTGACGAACTTCGAGCCTCCGCGGGCCAATGACACCGGCTGCAGGGCCTCCCGACTTACATTGCGTTGAGGTTATGGCATACGATATTTGCGACGATTGGACTAGAGTTGACAATATTGATGTTTACAGTAGGCTTATGTGCAGCAAGGCTACTTCGTATGCGCGCGGGACCTACTGTCCGGCATTCCATCGGAATGAACGCAAGTTCGAGCAACGCATCGAGGCAGCCTTGTTGCTCACAGCGCACCTACCGCGCGGGTTCCTAGGAGGCGGAAGAACATGACTCGTGGATTGGCTGTTGATATCGATGACGATGAGGGGCCGCGGTTTGCCACGATTACTGATGATGCGATAGAGCGGCTCCGACGGGCTCTGGGTGTGCCGATTGCTGACACGGTGGAGCCGTGGTGTTATGAGGCGACTCGCGACACGATTCGTCACTACGCTCATGGGATTGGGGATGACAATCCGTTGTGGTGCGATCCGGTCTATGCCGGACGCGGTCCGTACGGGACTGTGGTTGCGCCGCCGAGTTTTGTGTTTGCGTTGAGTCGCATTTTGTCGGGCTATGTCGGTGGGCTTCCAGGTATTCATGCGATGTGGGCGGGTGCTGACTTGCAGTGGCATCAGCCGATTCGACGGGGTACGGAGGTAAAGACGAAGGCGTACCTGAAAGATCTGGTTGAGCATCGGACTCGGTTTGCGGGCCGGGCGTTTCGCCAGATTTATCATGTGGAGTTGTTTTCGGGTGCGGATGAGTTGTTGTGCGAGGGTGATTCGTGGTGCTTTCGGACTGAGCGTGACACGGCTCGGTTGAGTGGCACTAAGTATGACGAGGCGAAAACGCGGCCGCCCACCCATTACTCGGAGGAGAACCTGCGGGAGATATTTTCCGGTTATGACAACGAAGTTGTCCGTGGTGGTGAGCCGCGGTATGTCGAGCAGGTGCGGGTTGGTGAGCGGCTGCCTACCTTGGTGAAGGGGCCGATGACTGTGACGGGGTTTATCGCCTTCGCCCAGGGGTGGGGCGGACTTTATATCCGGGCGAATAAGCTGGCGCGTAAGCAATTGCGTAAACATCCCGGGCTTGGGGTGCCCAACCGGTTTGGGATTCCGGATGTTCCTGAGCGGGTGCATTGGGAAGACGAGTTGGCTCAAGCGGTGGGGACTCCGGCGGCATACGATTACGGGCCCGAACGGTGCTCGTGGCTGATGCATCAGCTGACTAATTGGATGGGTGACGAGGGCTTTTTGGTCAAGCACTCCTCGCAGATCCGCCATCACAATGTGGTCGGTGACTGGATTCGGATCGAAGGTGAGGTCACCGCCGTTGATGCCGATGACCCGGCCGGTGCCACAGTCACCATTTCTCAGCGGGCCTACAACCAACATGGTGATGTGTCTGCGACCGGCACCGGCGTTGTACGGCTGCCACGTGGCCAGCGGTGATGGCGGGTGTATCGAGGTTTATCAATGAGTGGTGAGTAGGTATGGCGATGGATGTGGACCGCAGTCTGCCGCAATGGGCCCGGGTGGAGGGGACAATTATGACCACGGCGCGAGTGATGCGCCGTGCCTATGACCGGGTGTTTGCTGAATTCGGCCTCAATTTAGCCGAGGCGACGGTGTTGGCGCACCTTGTTGACGGCAACCTTACCCAGTCTGAGCTTGCTCGTCGCGTCGGAACTAGCCGCGCCCGCATTGGTGGATTGATCGATGCGTTGGAGCCCAAACGCGCGGTGCGTCGAGTCGCCCATGCTACCGATCGTCGGGTCTGGTTGGTGACCTTGACTTCGGAGGGCCACTCCTTATGGGAACGTGCCGGGGCGGCCGATCGAGAACTGCGCAAACGGATGCGGATAACAACCACGGCCCAGCAGCGCGAGCAACTCGATCGGGTGCTAACCCGGATTCAAAAAAATGCACTCGATTTCCTCGATGATGCCTCCGAACCGCAGCCCGCGTCACGACCCAACCGAACGGGCTAATCAGATGCTGTCCCGGAGAAACTGCTCATAAGGAGACGCCATGGACCGGCGGCTACAAGAGATGCTCGACCATTACGAGATCACGAAAACGCTCGCAGATTACTGTCATGGTTGCGATCGTTGTGATGAATCCTTCATGCGCGACGTCTATTTGGAAGACAGCTGGGACGATCACGGCGCTATCCAGGCTCCGGGCCACGAATTCGCGCGGGTGATGACTGAGCAAATTCTTGCCACCACCAATAGCCTGTCCCATCTGCTAGGGCAATCACTGATCAAGGTAACCGGTGATGAGGCTGGCGCCGAGACATATTTTTTGGCGGTCTCGCGTAGCACTGGCGACGACGGCGTCGAAATGTGCAACCAGCTCGGCGGCCGGTATGTGGACAAGCTGCGTCGTGAGGATAGCCGCTGGCTAATCAAACATCGTCGTGTGGTACACGACTGGTCAATCAGTATGCCGATCAGAAGTGACTGGACTGCCGATCAGGGGCTCACGGAGGGCCACCGATCTAATGCAGATCCTTCTTTCGCCGCGCTGGGGCTCGTCCACGCCGGCATGCGGATACCCGATGAACGTTGAGCCCGAATTGCCAGGGTCGCGGATAAGGGCGAATTGCCCGCCGACGCAGACGCCCTAGGACATCGATCTTTCGGCGCTGCGCGAAAAGTACCGTCAGGAGCGCGATAAGCGATTGCGCGAGGAGGGCTCCAAGCAGTACACCGAGCTCTCGGGGGACTATGCCGAGTACTACGAGACCGACCCACACACACCACCGGTCGTCCGCACCCCGATCTCGGAAGACATCAATGTTGCCGTAGTAGGGCGGCGGCTTTGCGGGCCTGCTGTCGGCCGTTCACATGAAGAAGGCCGGTGTCGACGATGTCCGGATCATCGAGTTAGGTGGGGATTTCGGCGGAGTGTGGTATTGGAACCGGTACCCGGGTATCCAGTGCGATAATGAATCCTATTGTTACATACCGTTACTCGAAGAGCTGAATTATATCCCAAGTAAGAAGTTCACCGATGGCGAGGAAATCTATGAACACTGTCGGCGCATCGGCAAGCGATTCGGCTTGTATGAGTCCGCGCTCTTCTCCACGATGGTCCATGAATTATGTTGGAATGACTCCGATAAGCGGTGGCAGATCAGCACCAACCGCGGCGACGACATCAGGGCGCGGTTTGTCGTCTTGGCTGCCGGCAACCTCCATCGGCCGAAGCTACCTGGTATCCCCGGCATAAAGGACTTCGCTGGGCAGAGCTTTCATACGTCGCGGTGGGATTACGGCTACACCGGAGGAGACGCGTCCGGGGGACTTGACAAGCTGGCCGACAAGCGGGTCGCCGTCATCGGAACGGGCGCGAGTGGTGTTCAAGCCATTCCGTATCTGGGCCGCTACGCCAAGCACCTCTACGTCTTTCAGCGCACTCCTTCCACTGTCTGTAGCGTGACAACCGGCCGCTAGATCCCGAATGGGTGAAGACGTTGAAGCCGTGACCGCGCTCGCTGAAATTCCCCTCTGACGCTTATCGAAATTCCCCACCCGTGTGGCTCCGCCGAGAAGGGCGGGC
>NZ_MVHG01000087.1 GCF_002086125.1 Mycobacterium arosiense ATCC BAA-1401 = DSM 45069 | reverse complement strand
GGCAGCCCGGCGGTGGCGGCGGAAACGCTCCGGCACAGGGCGGGCATAACGGCCCCCCGCCACAGGGTGGTCAGAACAATCCGCCGCAAGGTGGACATAACGGCCCCCCGCCACAGGGTGGTCAGAACAACCCGCCGCAGGGTGGTCAGAACAACCCGCCGCAGGGTGGTCAGAACAACCCGCCGCAGGGTGGCCAGAACACCCCGCAGCCCAACCAGCACGGTCAGTACCCGGCCCAGACGGGGCAGAACAACCCGCCCAATGAGCACGGCCAGAATCCGCCGCAGAACCCGCAGAACAATCCGCCCAACGAGCACGGCCAGAATCCGCCGACGCAGGGCGGCCCGAGCAACGCGCCGGCGAACCAGAACCCGCCGCCGAACAACAGGCAGCGGTACGAGGCGCTGAACCCGCCGGCCACGCAGCCTCCGCACCCGCCCTACGTTCCGCGGCACGACGTGGTCACCGCGAGCGCTCAGATCGGTGGACCCGCCGGTCCGAATGTGCAATTCAGCATCCCTGGCCGCGGGGCGCCCCCGCCACCGCGTGTGCACGGTTACGGCTGGAACGACGGCCCGGCTCCGGGGCACCCACCGCCTCACTGGGAGGGCCCGCCCCCTCCGGGTGGCTGGAACGGTCCGCCGCCTCCGGGAGGCTGGAACCGGCCGTGGGACGGCCCGCCGCGTGACTGGGATGCGGGGCGGCGCGACTTCGGACCGTTCAACTACAACACCTTTACCGTCGTGCCCGTCTTCAACTGGCAGTACGGGGGCTGGGGTTACTGGTTCTTCGGCGTCTGGGTGCCGCTGTACTGACCCGTCGCTGATCACCTGAACGTCAGCGGGCGCTGCAGTAACCGGCGCGCCCGCTGACGTGTCTCTGGGGTCCGCCCTACTGCGGGTGGGCCGCCACGTAATCGGCGGCCGGAATCGGCGCCGATGCGTGGTATCCGATGGGCAGCACCACGTCGCCCACGGTCGTCAGGCAATAGACGTCCCACCGGTAGTAGGCGGCGAACGTCGCGGGATCGGCAGCGATCAGCGCCGCGTAATCGTCGACCGCGCGCACGTATTGCTCGGCGTGGTTGTACCCGTAGATCGCGTGATCGCGATCGGTTGCGAAGCCGTTGGCCGCCAGGTAGCGGCCCGCCGCGAGAATGCTGTCATGCGGCGAGTGGACGTCGCCGCCCTGGCCGTAGCCGGCGAACGTCGAGGGCAGGAACTGCATGGGTCCCTGCGCGCCGGCGGTGCTCGCACCGACGATGCTGCCGAAGCGGCTCTCGACGAAGTTGATCGCGGCCAGATAATTCCAGCCCACGCCGGATTCGGCTTCCGCCTGGTGGTAGTAGCCCATCAGTTCCTCAGCCGGTGCCGGGGGTTCGATGCGCCACGCGGGCAAGGATTCTCGCACCGGCGTCAGCGCCGTGAGTTGCCGGCGGGCGTCGACGTTGCGGTCGTAGACATCGGCCAGCTCCGCCGGGATGCGCGCGCGGGTGGTGGCGTCCCATTCGGGACGGCGACCGATGGCGCGGTAGGTGGCCTGCTCGCGACGCGCCGCCGCGGTCAGCGCCGCGTCCGGTGTGCCGGGATCACGCAGCGCGCGCTCGTCGGCCACCAGGTCGTCGGCCAACTGTGCCGGATCCGGCGCCAGGCGGGGTTGCGCGCCGCCGGGCGTCCCCGCGTCGGCGGGCACCATCCGCGCCGGCGGTGTGGCGGCCCGTGTCGTGGTTGCCGGGCCGGTGGCGGCCGCGGGATGCGGCGCCGAACAGCCGACGAGCGCGACCGCGATCGCGCCGGCGACGAGCGGCCCGATGCGGTTACGGCCCACGATCACGTCCGGCCCCCTGCCTCAATCCGAAGGGCTTCGCTTGGTTGGCACACAGCGAGTGTTGCGCATCGGAGCTCGTGACATCAATGCCGACGAAGCACGGGGACTTGTAACGACGCCCTGACGCTCTCAAACTGATTGATATGCGCGACCGCGAGACGATCGATTCGGAATTGCGGCTCATCGCGCTGCGGCGCCAACAGATCCGCGAGCAGGGCGGTCAACTGTCGTCGCACGAGGTCGACGAACTGCTCGATGAGCTTCTAGCCCACAGCACCGGGGCGTCTCTGGACAGCGCACCCGTCGGCGGGCCTGAAACCGCGCTTGTCGCCGACGCTTGGCCGGGAGCTCGCAAAACCGGTACCACGCTTCGCCGGCGCAGCGGTGTGCTGCGCCGCCTGGGCCTTGCGGCGGCGTTACCGCTGTCCCTGGTGGCCGTCGTCGCCGCGGTGGTGGTGATGTTCGTGCTGCGCCACCACGATTCGTCGGCCCAGCCGACCCAGACCCCGCTTCCGGCCGCGCCGTCACCACCCAGTCGAATAGCGCCCCATGCGCCCGCCCCGGCGATTGGCGCCATCGACGCGGCCTTCATCGGTGCATTGAAGCGGGAGGGCGTGCCGGTTCCCAGCCAGGACTACGTGATGAGCCAGGGGCACGCGGTGTGCGACTTCCTGGCGCACCAACCTAGCTTCGCGGACGCGGCCGGGTTCGTGCAGCGAAGGTCGGTCTGGGACGCGGACCAAAGCGCGAAGGTCACCGCGGGCGCCATCGTCGCGTATTGCCCTCAGTCCCAGCCGAAAGGTCCGGACCCGACGCCGCCGGACTATCAGAAATCGATGTCCGACCTGCAGGACATCGAACGGAATTTGCAAGGCATCCAAGGGAAGCTGCAGGACATCCAAGGCGGTCTGGACGCCATCCCGGGCCAGCCGTGACGAGCTAGCAGTCGTGACGGCGCGAATTCATGATCTCGAGACGTTCCTTGAGCAGTTTCTCGAGTTCCTCGATCGAGCGGCGTTCTCGCAGCATGTCCCAGTGAGTGCGCGGCACTTTGCCCTTCTTGGGTTCGGCGAGCCCGCTGCCATCGATCAGGCTGCCCTCCATGCCGTTGCGGCACAGCCACGCGCCGGGGATCTCAGCGTCGTCGGCGAAGGGGATGTCGAACTCCTCGCCGTTCGCGGTCCGATACCGCGCGATCTGGCGTGGCGCCAGGTTGTGGTCGCGCTCGGTCTGGTAACTGACGGATCCGAGGCGACTGCCTCGCATGACGCGATCAGCCATCATCGACGCTCCCGCTGACGATCCACTTGATCGGCAGTGGCGCGCATGCGGCCGGACAAGCGAAGAAAATCGTGTTCGCCCACACCGCCGGGCACGGTGTAGGCAAGCCGCCATAACTCGACGGAGTAGTCGCGCAACTCCTGGCGGAGCTGGGCCTCGACGGCGGGCATGACGCCTGCAGATTCTGCGGAGGTGATTGTGGAGCTGTGGTCGAACATTGCTGCACCCTCGGGATCTAGCACCCGGGTGCGATGAGGGCGCAGTGGTTGTTCCGACCAGCTTTTTCAACGGCAGCACAAAACGCGGACCCAAGTCATCATCACTGCCTTGACCGGTGTCTTCACCCTACGCCGATGCGGGTCGGGCAGCGCGGACAACACGGCCGGGTCGAAGCAGGAAGGTGTGCCGATTCCCGGCCAGGCGGGGCTTTGTGGCTGCGCCGCCCCAGCGGAAAGAATGCCCAGGCAAATAATGGCCTATGTTCATTGTCTTTGCAGGCAAGGGTAGTAACCTGACGGCTGACGAGGAGGACTCGTGGGCTTTCTCACCGCCAACGACCCGGTCGACCATCTACGGACCAGCCGCCCACTGGTGGGGCAGGCTTTGAAGAGTCCGGCCAAAGAACCGGGGTTGCTGCTGATGGCGGTCGGTCTGGTGGCTTACGGGATTTGCCTCACCTGCTTTGCCCACTGCCAATACGGCGCAGGGCTCATCGCGGCCGGCATCTCGCTGGTGGCGATGACGGCGGGCGCCGCCTGGCTATGGAAAGAAGCGCGGCGAGTCCGGAAACTCGAACGCGGCTGGAACGCGGGACCCGGTCGGCTGACCTCGCCGTCACGACCAGGACTCGGAGCCCCCTGTCAGGATTGAACTGACGACCGCTCGCTTACAAGGCGAGTGCTCTACCACTGAGCTAAGGAGGCGGGGTAAATCCGTGCCCAGCCTAATCGGTCAGTCCTCGGTGTCGATCACGCGTGCGGAACGCACCGCCCGCGACGAGGGGCGGCGCCGCCCCGGCAGCGGAATCCGGTCGGCGATGTTGCTCAGCGGGTTGACCACCATGGTGAGCGCGATGACGGCGTCCTGCAGCGTGGCGATGGCGGGCTCGAGCGCCTCCATGCCGGGCGTGAGCCGCGCCAGGGTGTCGGCCACATCGGCGAGCTGATCCAGCGGCCCGTTCTTGGCCGTCAGCTTGTCGACCAGCCCGCCCTCGGCCAGCAGCCGGTCGGCCAGTCCGTCCTCGGCCAGCAGCCGCTCGATCAGCCCCTCCTCGGCGACCAGTTGATCGGCCAGCCCGCCGGGCTGCAGCGTGCGATGCAGGGCGCCGCCCTCGGCGGTCAGCCGGTCCAGCAGGCCGCCCTCGGCGGTCAGCAGGTCGACCACCCCGCCCGGGCGCAGCAAGCGATCGATCGGACCGTCCGGGGCCACCGCCCGGCCCAGCGGCGCGTCGTCGTCGAGCAGCCTGGCCAGCCGGTTGGCCCGCATGATCGCATCGTCGATCCCCAGCATGGACGTCATCGCGTTGGTGCCGGCAGTCCCGCCATCACCCAGGGCTCGCTTCGCCACGCCGACGGCCGTGCTCGCGACGCTCAGGCTCGCATCCACGGCGGCCAGACCCACCCGGGCGGGCGCCGTCGCGGCCGACACGATGCTTCTGGCGAGGTTCATTCCTCGAGTCTATTCGCGCCGCCCGGTTTGCTAAGGCCGTTACGTCCCAAGGCAATGCGATGATTTCTGGCAGAGTACTATCAGACGGTTGGCACTGAGCTCTCAGGAAGTGCACAACCTTCGCATAGCAAACGTTCAAGCAAGGGGCGGAAGGCATCTGATGACATCGACAACCCCCAACGACACCAAACCGGAGGCTCGCGTCCTCGTGGTCGACGACGAAGCCAACATCGTCGAGCTGCTCTCGGTGAGCCTGAAATTCCAGGGTTTCGAGGTCTACACCGCAACAAACGGCGCCCAAGCCCTCGATCGGGCGCGCGAGGCCCGGCCCGACGCGGTCATCCTCGACGTGATGATGCCGGGCATGGACGGGTTCGGGGTGCTGCGCCGGCTGCGCGCCGACGGCATCGACGCCCCCGCTTTGTTTCTGACCGCCCGAGATTCCCTGCAGGACAAGATCGCCGGGCTGACACTGGGCGGCGATGACTACGTGACGAAGCCGTTCAGCCTCGAAGAGGTCGTGGCCCGGCTGCGGGTCATCCTTCGCCGCGCCGGCAAGGGTGGGGCCGAACCTCGCAGCGCGCGGCTGTCTTTCGCCGACATCGAACTCGACGAAGAAACCCACGAGGTGTGGAAGGCCGGTCAACCGGTGTCGCTGTCGCCGACGGAATTCACGTTGCTGCGTTACTTTGTGATCAACGCCGGCACGGTGTTGAGCAAGCCGAAGATCCTCGACCACGTGTGGCGTTACGACTTCGGAGGTGACGTCAATGTCGTCGAGTCCTACGTGTCGTATTTGCGTCGCAAGATCGACACCGGCGAGAAGCGGCTGCTGCACACCCTGCGCGGAGTCGGTTATGTGTTGCGGGAACCGCGCTGAGCCCGCCCGCGGCGGCAGAAGAAGTAGGTAGATGGTCACCAAACCTCGACGGGGATTGCCCCTTCGGATAGGGCTCGTCGCCGCCACGCTGGCGCTGGTCGCCTGTGGCCTGGCCGTCTCCGGCGTCGCGGTGACGTCGATCCTGCGACACAGCCTGGTCAGCCGGATCGACTCCACCCTGCTCGACGCGTCCCGGGGCTGGGCGCAGAACCCGCGCCGGCAGTCGCCACCGCCGTACGAAGGTCCCGACCCGAGCCGGCCGCCGTCGAAGTTCTACGTCCGCGGGGTCAGCATCGACGGGACCCCGTTCACCGCCATCAACGACCGCAACGCCGAACCGGCGTTACCGGCCGACAACGACGTCGGTCCCAACCCGACGACGCTGCCGTCGGTGAACGGCTCGGACATTCAATGGCGGGCCGTCTCGGTGCACGGCCCGCACGGGCTGACGACCGTCGCGATCGACCTGTCCGACGTCCAGCACACGGTCAGCTCGCTGGTCTGGCTGCAGATGGGCATCGGGGTGGCGGTGCTGGTCGTGGTGGGAATCGCGAGCTTCGCGGTGGTGCAGCGCAGCCTGCGGCCGCTGACCGAGGTCGAACACACCGCCGCCGACATCGCCGCCGGCCAGCTGGATCGCCGTGTGCCGGAACGAGATCCGCGGACCGAGGTGGGCCGCCTCTCGCTCGCGCTCAACGGAATGCTGGCGCAGATTCAGCAGGCGCTGGCGTCCTCGGAGTCCTCGGCCGAAAAGGCGCGCGGCTCCGAGGACCGGATGCGGCGCTTCATCACCGACGCCAGCCACGAATTGCGCACCCCGCTGACGACGATCCGCGGCTTCGCGGAGCTGTATCGCCAGGGTGCCGCCCGCGACGTCGCGATGCTGCTGTCGCGGATCGAGAGCGAGGCGTCCCGGATGGGCTTGCTGGTCGACGACCTGCTGCTGCTGGCCCGCCTGGATGTGCAACGACCGCTCGAACACAATCGGGTGGATCTGCTGGCGCTGGCCAGCGATGCCGTGCACGACGGGCAAGCGATGGACCCGAACCGCACCATCACCTTAGAGGTCCTCGACGGCCCGGGCACCCCGGAAGTGCTCGGGGACGAAGCCCGGATCCGGCAGGTGTTGAGCAACCTGATCGCCAACGCGTTGCAGCACACCCCGGAAAGCGCCGACGTCACCGTGCGGGTCGGTACCGACGGCGCGGACGCCGTGCTCGAAGTGGTGGACAAGGGTCCGGGCATGAACCAGCAGGACGCGTCGCGCGTGTTCGAGCGGTTCTATCGGACCGACTCGTCGCGAGCCCGCGCCAGCGGCGGTACCGGGCTGGGGCTATCCATCGTCGACTCCCTGGTGCGCGCGCACGGCGGCGTGGTGAGCGTGACCACCGCTCCCGGCGAAGGCTGTCGCTTCCGGGTGACGCTGCCGCGCGTCAGTGACGTACCGGCGCACGAGCCGGTTCACGTCAACTGAGCCAGCGCCGCCTTGATCTTGGCCTGGGCCTCGTCCAGCGATTCCGCCGACGGGTTGCGGTCGACGTTGGCGAAGCCGAAGTCGCTGAGGCTGCGGGTGGGGAAGACGTGCACGTGCAGGTGCGGCACCTCGAGCCCGGCGATGATCAGGCCGGACCGCTCCGTCCTGAAGGCCTTGCACACCGCCCTGCCGATCAGCTGGCTCACGGCCATGACCCGGGCGAAGGCCGGGCCGTCGACGTCCTGCCAATTGTCGAGCTCGGCGCGCGGGACCACGAGCGTGTGGCCCTGCGTCATCGGCTCGATCGTCAGGAACGCGACGACGTCGTCGTCCTCGTAGACGAAGCGGCCGGGAAGTTCACGGTTGATGATCTTGGTGAAGATCGACGCCATGAGCCCAGCATAGGTTCGGCGCCCCGACGGTCCTGCGTCAGTCCTCCCCGCCGAACTGCATCATGTCCAAGTTCCAGTAGCCGCGCATGTTGGTGATCAGTCCCGCGTCGTTCACCCGGTAGGTGAACACGCCGCGCACCGAGCTGCTGAGGCCGCCGTCGAATTTGCTGTTGAGCACCAAGATGTGGGCGGCCTCGTACGGCGAACTCGACGGGAAGGTCTCCTCGCAGGTGATCGAGAGCTGATTGGCGGCGATGTTGGTGTCGAAGAAGGCGCCGACGGCCTTCTTGCCGCGAACCCCAGTGCCGTCGGGGTTGGTGACGGACTTGCCGATCGGGTCCTCGATGACGACGTCGTCAGACATCAGGGCCAGCCACCCCTCGCGGTCGTGCGCCTGCACGCACCGCCACGACGACTGCGACGCGGCCAGGGCCGGCGACAGCTGGGATTGCTCGGTTTCGGTCACTTCGGGTCTCCTGTCGTTAGATTGCGGGCCTCGGGCAGGGAGTCGAGCAGGATGATGCTGTCGGGCGCGGCCGTGCCGGCCAGCACGACACTGTCGGAGGCGGGGCGCCGGGTGGCCAGCTGCCAGCCGCGCATGGCAGCCCGTGCGGGGTGCCGTGCATCGTCTCCATCAAAGACATGACCGGGCGGTTGCGCACCGTCATGGCGCCGATTCGTCCCGGCGCCATGAGGTGCGGAAAGCTGGTCACCCAGGACCGGTCGGGTTACCGGTCGGCGTCGGTGAAGCGGATGACGCCGCGAATGTTCTTGCCGTCCAGCATGTCCTGGTAGCCGTCGTTGATCTGCTCCAGCTTGTACTGGCGGGTGATCATGTCGTCCAGGTTCAGCTTGCCGGCCTTGTACATCGACAGCAGCTGCGGGATGTCGTACTGCGGATTGCCGCCGCCGAAGATGGTGCCCTGCAGGTTCTTCTGCATCAGGGTCAGCATCGCCAGGTTCAGGGTGACGTTGGTGTCCAGCAGGCTACCGATGGCGGTCAGCACGCAGGTGCCACCCTTCTGGGTGATGTTCAGATAGTTGTCGACGTCGGCGCCCTGCAGCTCGCCCACGGTGACCACGACCTTGTGGGCCATCAGGCCGTAGGTGACCTCGGCCATGCCCGCCATCGCCGCGAGGATGTCGGGGTAGACGTGGGTGGCGCCGAACTTCAGCGCCTGATCGCGCTTCCACTCGACCGGGTCGATCGCGAAGATGTAGCGGGCGCCGGCGTTGACGGCTCCTTGCAGCGCCGCCATGCCGACCCCGCCGACGCCGACGATCGCGACGTCCTGGCCCGGGCGGATGTCAGCGGTGCGGACCGCGGAGCCGTAGCCGGTGGTGACGCCGCAGCCGACCAGCGCGGCGACCTCGAACGGGACCGACGGGTCGATCTTCACCACCGAGCTGCGGTGCACGACCATGTAGGGGGAGAACGTTCCCAGCAGTGTCATGGGGTAGACGTTCTGGCCGCGTGCCTGGATGCGGAAGGTGCCGTCGGACACCGCGGCGCCGCCGAGGAGGCCTGCGCCCAGGTCGCACAGGTTGCGCATGCCGGCCTGACAGGTCGGACATTGCCCACACGACGGGATGAACGACAGCACCACGTGGTCACCCGGGGTGATGTCCTCCACGCCGGGACCGACTTCGGTGACGATGCCAGCGCCCTCGTGGCCGCCCAGCACCGGGAAACCGGCCATCGGGATACCCCCGGTGACCAGGTGATGGTCGGAGTGGCACATGCCCGCCGCTTCCATCTGGATCTTGACCTCATGCGCTTGCGGGTCGCCGATCTCGATTTCCTCGATAGACCAGGGCTGGTTGAACTCCCAGATCAGTGCGCCTTTTGTCTTCACGATGGTCCTGACCCCATTTCGCCTTTGAATTGATCAGAGCTGACGGCCCCTTCATGCCGGCCAGCTAGGTGACGAGTGCCACAGGCACTGTCGTCGCGTCAGCATAGCGCGCGCAACAAATCAAATGCTTGGTTGGTCCCGCGGCGGTCGCGGGCGCGGTGTCGCCGGGCGCCCCGGGTCGCCGCCATTGGTCTGATCACCAGATCGCGACCGGGGCCTGGCCAAGCGGGTAGTATCCGGGCAGCTTTTCCCCGGCGACGCTGCGCTCGATGCGCCTGCGCATGCCCTCGCTGAGGTCCCCGGACTCGATGAGCTTGCCGAACATGTACGCGACGTGGCCGAAGTCGAAGAAGTCGCGTTGCCACTCGATGAGCCGGTCGTCGTTGAGGCGGAACCAGCTGCCCCCGATGCCGTAGATCTCATCCCGGGTGCCGTCGTTCTTGTTGACGATCTGCTTCCAGAAGCCGACGATCTCGCCCTGCTTTTCGTCGATGAGCACCTTCTGGTATTCGTACACCCAGTTCTCCAGCCCCTCCATCTCCAGGCCGAGGGCGATGTCGCGGATTTCGTCGATGCCGACGCACATCACGTCTTCCTTGGGCCCGATATTCCAGCCGTAGGTGGCGTCCTGGGTGTAGAAGTCGGCCAACGGCCGCCAGTCACCGGCCTTCTCGCAGTCCTTGTTGGCCTGCAGCCAGCGGTCGACCCATGCCTCGAGATCACCGCGCGAGTGTGACGCGTGTGCTGTCATTAGTCAGTCTCCCGGATCTTCTTGATGAACAGTGCTTGCGTGGGGCACATATCGACCGCGCGCTCAATCTCGTCGCGGGCGTCCTCGGGCGGTTCGGGGTCGACGATCTCGACCTTGCCCCGCTTGGGCACCCGGAAGTAGTCCGGCGCCTCCAGTTCGCACATGGCGTGGCCCTGACACAAATCCAGATCCGCTTCGATTCTGAATCCGCCCATTGGACTTACTCCTTACGCGTTGCGCTTGCGGTAGCGCACCTTGGCCGGCCGCGCGAGCTGCACCACCATCTTGGAGTGATCGTTGTGATAGCTGTCTGCCGGCTGGGCCATCTCAAACTCGTACTCGCGCAACAAGACCGAGAAGATCGCCTTGATCTGCATCTGGGCGAACGCGGCGCCGACGCAGCGGTGCCGGCCCGCGCCGAACGGAATCCAGGTCCACCGGTTGACGATGTCGGCCTGCTCGGGCTTGTTGTAGCGGTCGGGTTTGAACGCGTCGGGGTCCGGAAAGTCCTCGGCGATCCGGTTGGAGATCGCCGGGGAGGCCGCCACGTAGTCGCCGGCGTGAATCGGAAAGCCCTCGACCTCGAACTCGCCTTTGGCGACCCGCATCAGGATGATCAGCGGCGGGTGCAGGCGCAGCGTCTCCTTGACCACGTTGTCCAGCTTCGGGATCGAGCGCAGCGCATGGAAACTCACCTCCTGGCCGTCGGCGTAGAGCTCCTCGAGCTCGGCCAGCACCTCGGCGTATACGTCGGGGTGGCGGATCAGCTCGATCAGCGTCCACGCGGACGTGCCGGAGCTGGTGTGGTGCCCGGCGAACATCAGCGAGATGAACATCCCGGTGACCTCATCGGCGGAGAACCGGGGTTGGCCGTCCTCGTCTTTGATCGAGACCAGCACGTCGAGCATGTCGCGGTCGGCCTTGTCCTTGGGCGGGTCGGCCAGCCGCTGATCCATGATGTCCTGCACCAGCGCAACGAGTTTCACGCGGGCCTCGTCGCGGCGCCGGAAGCTGTCGATCGGCAGGTAGGGGTCGACGTAGCACAGCGGGTCGGTGCCGCGTTCCAACTCGTGGTAGTACTCGGCGAACCGGTGGTCGAGCTGTTCACGGAACTTCAGCCCGATCAGGCAGGCGGTCGAAGTGTAGATGGTCAGCTCGGCGAAGAAGTCGAGCAGCTCGATCTCACCTTCCTCGCCCCAGTTGGCGATCATCTTCTTGACTTCGCCCTCGATGGTGGCCGCGTGCCCCTTCATCTGTTCGCCGCGCAGCGCCGAGTTGTGCAGCATCTCCTTGCGCCGCTCGGGGCTGGCGTCGAACACCACGCCCTTGCCGAAGATGGGCGTCATGAAGGGATACGCCTCGGCCTGGTCGAGGTCCTCGTCAGCGGAGCGGAAGAAGAACTCGTTGGCCCCGGCGCCGGAGAGCAGGATGACGTGCTTGTCGACCAGCTGAAACCAGCCGACGTCCCCGCATTCCTCACGGACGCGCTTCATCAAACCGATTGGGTCGGTGCGGAATTCCTCGAGGTGGCCGTGCTCTTCCTCGCCGCCGGAAACCCGGGGCACGGTCGCGGTCGTAGTCACTGTGCTCGCTCCTCCTGGCGCGCACCGCGCGCCGCGTCGTCGATTCGCGAAGTCACTGTCCTGGCATCCCCTCTTCGCCGAGTGCGAGTTTCTGTCGGTCTTTGTTGTCGGCCAGCGGTGCTTCGGGTTGAAGCTCCATGTTGGCGATGAAGCCACCGCGCGGTGTCTCGGCGACGAACGTGATGGCGCGTGCCAAGTCCGCCGCGCGCAGAAAGTAGTCGTGGCGGGCCTGGCCCCACTTGGCCCAGTCTTCTAATGCGGGACCGATCTTCTCGGCCGGCAGGCTCCAGCCCATCGACGTCTTCGTGGGACCGGGGTGCACGATCGAAGCCCGCACGCCGGTGCCCTCGAGTTCCATCTGGAAGTTGGTGACCATCGCGACGAGCGCGGCCTTGGCCGCGCCGTAGGCGCCCATGTGCGGGCGCTGCCGCAGGGCCACGTCGGATCCGACGAAGATCAGGTCGCCGCGCCGTCTCTCCAGCATCCCGGGCAGCACCGCGGTGGCCAGCCGGTTGGCGCCGACCAGGTGGATCTGCAGCTGCGACTCGAACTCGTCGGTCGTGATCTCAGCGAGCTTGCCGAAGTAGGTGTCGCCCGCTCCGGCCACCAGGACCTCGATGTCGCCGAGCGCGTCGACGGACTGTGCCACAAAGGATTTCACCGAGTTGGGGTCGGTGACGTCCAGGTGGAATCCGACCGCCTCGCCGCCGTCGGCGTTGATCTTGCCGACGATGTCGTCGAGTTTTTCCACCCGTCGGGCACCCAGCGCGACCGGGAATCCATGCGCCGCGAGCTCGATGGCGGTTGCTTCTCCGATGCCGGAGGAAGCACCGGCCACGATGGCGGGCCGGCGTTCGGGCAAGGGGTCAAAGCGGGGCATTCAGCGGACCTCCACGCTCATTGGTAGGTGAGCGAACCCGCGGACATTGCTCGAGTGGACGCGGACGGCGTTGGCCTCGTCCACCTGGTAGCCGCGGATTCGCTTGAACAACTCGGTGAGTGCGACCCGGGCTTCCATCCGCGCCAGATGCGCGCCCAGGCAAAAATGTGCGCCACTACCGAAACTCAGGAGTTTAGGCCCGATTTCGCGCCCGATGAGGTAGTCGTCGGGGCTGTCGAAGACCCGCTCGTCGCGGTGGCCGGAGCCGGGCAGCAGCAGCAGGACGTCGCCCTCGGGAATCGTGGTGTCGTAGAGGGTGAGCTCCTCGGACACGGTACGAGCCAGGATCTGGCTGGAGGTGTCGTAGCGCAGGGTCTCCTCGACCCACAGTGGCACCCGCGACAGGTCCTCATAGACCGGCGTCAGTTGATCCTGATTCTTGTAACCCCAAAACGCGGCATTGGCAAGGAGTTTGGTGGTGGTCTCGTTGCCGGCGATCACCATCAGGAACATGAAGCCGAGCACCTCGTCGTCGGTGAGCCGGTCGCCGTCGATCTCGGCCTCCAGCAGCGCCGAGGTCAGATCGTCGGTCGACTTCTCGCGCCGCTCGGCCACCATCTGCTGGTAGTAGACGATCAGGTTGAGGGAGGCCTCGACGGCCTCCGGCGGCACGTCGGTGACGCCCTCCTCGCGGTGCATCACCCCGTCGGCCCAGGCTCGGACCTGATCCCGATCCGGTTCGGGGACACCCATCAGCTCGGAGATGACGTCCATGGGCAGCTTGCCGGCGAACTCGTCGACGTAGTCGACACAGTCGCCGGAACCGTCGCTCGCCTTGGCCAGCATGGTGTCGAGGTGCTGCGTCGCGATCTCGGTGACCCGCGGCTCGAGTTCGCGAATCCGGCGCGGGGTGAAGCCTTTTGACACCAGCGTCCGCAGCCGCAGGTGAGCGGGATCGTCCATCGCCAGGAAGGACATCGTCTTGCTGGCGTGCGGGCCACGCGAGGCGGGGTCCAGCGAAACGCCGTATTTGTTGGAAAGCGTTGTGCTGTTGCGGAACCCCCGCAGCACGTCCTGGTGGCGCGACAACGCCCAGAAGTTCAGCTCGTCGTTGCGATACAGTGGGGCCTCGTCGCGCAGCCGCTTGTAGTACGGGTACGGATCTTCGTGGAAGTCGTAGTCGTAGGGATCGAGGACCAGCTCGTGGTCGCCCACATGGACGGTCATTTAGATTCGTGTCTCCTGGTTTGCCTCGCCGGCGCCGGGCAAGATCAGGCTCACCACATAGGCCAGCTGGTCGGCGATCTGGTGATAGGTGAACTGGCCACTGGCCGCCTGAACCAAGGCCCCGAAGAACATCATTTCGAGCGCGGCCACCATGTTCGGGTCGGCACCGGGCCCGATGGCGGCCGCGATGCGGCGGTGGATCTCGGCGCCGATGCGATCGCGCGCCGCACCCACCGCGGGATCGGTCCCGCCGCCGAGCAACGCGGTCGTGCATGCCGCGCCGACCTCGGGTTCATCGGCAACCACCAGGGCCAGGTGGCGCAACACCTTGTCCACCCTTTCCGGCATCGGGTCGTTGACGTCGGTGAAGAACGGAACCTGGCGCACCAGGTCCAGGTAGACCTCGGCGATCAAATGGTTCTTCGACGAAAAGTAGGTGTAGGCGGTGGCCGGCGCGACCTTGGCGCGCGCCGCGACCGCGCGCACCGTCAGGCCGGCGTAGGACTTCTCGCGCAGGGTTTCGATGCCCGCCGCGAGCACCTTGCGGAAGGTCTCCTCCTGGCGACGGTTGCGCGCCGGCTGACCGGCCTGGTGGTCGGCGCCCGGGGTGATCGTCACCAGTGCATCGCTGGACACATGTCCAAGCTAGAGGATCGGATCGGCGCGAGGCAACCCCGCAATCAAAATTTGCAGCTTGATTAGCCTTTCAGGCAGGCCAGCCCGCGTTCGCCGAGATCGGCTCTTGCACCGCCGACGGACTGGCGGCTATCGTTCGATCGGGCAATATCGGACAACTGTCCACTAGGCTGGCGTGCCGAGTTGGCCGCACACAGACGGGAGCGGGACATGGCCTTGTTGGCCGACGGCGTGAGTGAACTGTTCATCGACGGCAAGCTGTCGGCCGGCGGCGCCGGCAACTTCCCCACGGTGAACCCGGCGACCGAGGAAGTGCTGGGCGTCGCCGCCAACGCCGACGCCACCGACATGGACCGCGCCATCGACGCCGCGCGGCGCGCCTTCGACGAGACCGATTGGTCCCGCAACACCGAAATGCGGGTGCGGTGCATCCGGCAGCTGCGCGATGCGATGCGCGACCACATCGAAGAGTTGCGCGACATCACCATCTCCGAGGTCGGCGCCCCGCGGATGCTCACCTCGGCCGCCCAATTGGAGGGTCCGGTCGGTGACCTCAGCTTCGCCGCCGATACCGCCGAGTCCTACGAGTGGAACCAAGACCTCGGCCAGGCATCGCCCATGGGGATCCCGACCCGGCGCACGATCGCTCGCGAAGCCGTCGGCGTCGTCGGCGCCATCACCCCGTGGAACTTCCCGCACCAGATCAACCTCGCCAAACTGGGCCCCGCGCTGGCCGCCGGCAACACCGTGGTGCTCAAGCCCGCACCGGACACCCCCTGGTGTGCCGCGGTGCTCGGCGAGATCATCGCCGAACACACCGACTTCCCGCCCGGTGTCGTCAACATAGTCACGTCCGACGACCACCGGGTCGGCGCACTGCTCTCGAAAGACCCTCGGGTGGACATGGTTTCGTTCACCGGATCGACCGCGACCGGCCGCAGCGTCATGAGCGACGCCGCCGCGACGATCAAGCGGGTGTTCCTGGAACTCGGCGGCAAGTCGGCATTCGTCGTTCTCGACGATGCCGACCTGGGCGGGGCGTGCTCGATGTCGGCGTTCACCGCGGCCATGCACGCGGGGCAGGGGTGCGCCATCACCACCCGGCTGCTGGTGCCGCGGGCCCGCTACGACGAGGCCGTCGCCATCGCGGCGGGCACCATGGGCTCGATCAAGCCCGGCGACCCCAACGATCCTGGAACCGTTTGCGGGCCGGTGATTTCCGCCCGGCAGCGGGAGCGGGTGCAAAGCTACCTCGACCTGGCGATCACCGCGGGCGGCACGTTCGCCTGCGGCGGCGGCCGTCCACCCGACAAGGACCGCGGCTTCTTCATCGAACCGACCGTGATCGCCGGCCTGACCAACGACGCCCGCCCCGCCCGTGAAGAGATCTTCGGACCGGTGCTCACCGTGATCGCCTACGACGGCGAGGGCGACGCGCTGCGCATCGCCAACGACTCGCCATATGGCTTGTCCGGCACCGTCTTTAGCGCCGACCCCGAACGCGCGGCCAACTTCGCGTCGGGGATGCGGGTGGGCACCGTTAATGTCAACGGCGGTGTCTGGTACTCCGCCGACGCGCCGTTCGGCGGATACAAGCAGTCCGGCAACGGACGCGAAATGGGCGTGGCCGGCTTCGAGGAATACCTGGAAATCAAGACCATCGCCACCGCGGTGCAGTGACCGTGCCACGAGGCGACCGAAAGGAAAACATGCGATTCGAGAACAAAGTCGCCATCGTCACCGGGTCCGGTGGCGGCATCGGGCAGGCGTACGCCGAGGCGCTGGCCCGCGAGGGCGCGGCGGTGGTGGTCGCCGATATCAAGGCCGAGGCCGCCGACGCGGTCGCCAAACAGATCGTGGCCGACGGCGGAACGGCCATCAGCATTCCGGTCGACGTGTCCGACCCGGCGTCGGCCAAGGACATGGCCGACCGCACGCTCGCTGAATTCGGCGGCATCGACTATCTGGTCAACAACGCCGCGATCTTCGGCGGCATGAAGCTGGACTTCCTGCTCACCATCGATCCCGAGTACTACCGCAAGTTCATGAGCGTGAACCTCGACGGCGCGTTGTGGTGCACGCGTGCGGTGTACAAGAAGATGGCCAAGCGCGGTGGCGGCGCGATCGTCAACCAATCATCCACCGCCGCTTGGCTTTACGCGAACTACTACGGCCTGGCCAAGGTCGGCATCAACGGTCTGACCCAGCAGCTGTCCCGCGAACTGGGTGGCCAGAAGATCCGGATCAACGCGATAGCCCCCGGCCCCATCGACACCGAGGCCAACCGGACCACCACGCCGCAAGAAATGGTCGCCGACATCGTCAAGGGTCTGCCGCTGTCGCGGATGGGCTCGCCCGAAGACTTGGTCGGCATGTGTCTGTTCCTGCTCTCCGACGAGGCGTCGTGGATCACCGGCCAGATCTTCAATGTCGACGGCGGACAGATAATCCGGTCGTGACGAGAGGCGGTGTCAGATGACGGATCAGCTGCGGCTCGGCTATATCGGCCTGGGCAACATGGGCGCGCCGATGGCCACGAAAATGACCGAATGGCCCGGCGGCATAACGGTTTACGATATCCGGACCGAGGCGATGACCCCGCTGGTGGAGAAGGGCGCCGGCCTGGCCGACAGCGTCGCCGACGTCGCCGCCGCCGACCTCATCCACATCACCGTGCTCAACGACGCCCAGGTCCGTGAGGTGGTCGGCGAACTGGCGGCGCACGCGAAGCCCGGCACCGTCATCGCGATCCACTCGACCATCAGCGACACCACGGCCGTCGAGCTCGCGGCCGAGCACCAGCCGCACGGCATTCACATCGTCGACGCGCCGGTCAGCGGTGGGGCGGCCGCCGCCGCCAAGGGCGAACTCGCCACCATGGTGGGCGCGGAGCGCCAGGTGTACGAGCGGATCAAGCCGGCCTTCAAGCATTGGGCGTCGGTGGTCATCCACGCCGGTGAGCCGGGGGCGGGCACCCGGATGAAGCTGGCCCGCAACATGTTGACGTTCACCTCGTACGCCGCGGCGTGCGAGGCCATGAAGCTCGCCGAGGCGGCCGGTCTGGACCTGCAGGCGCTGGGCCGGGTGGTGCGCCATACCGACGCGCTCACCGGTGGCCCGGGGGCCATCATCGTTCGCGACAACATGAAAGACCTTGAACCGGACAACTTCCTGTATCAACCCTTCATGCACACCCGCGGGCTCGGCGAGAAGGACCTGAGCCTGGCGTTGGCTCTCGGCGAGTCGGTATCGGTCGACTTGCCGCTTGCCCGGCTGGCCTACCAGCGGTTGGCCGCGGGCCTCGGGGTGCCACACACGGAGAAAGAGGCGTAATGGACGAGCTGCGCAGCAAGGGCCTCGCAAAGATGAATGAGGTCTACGGCTGGGAGATGCCGAACATCGAAGGAGACGCGTACTTCGACCTGACCGTCGACCACCTGTTCGGCAGCATCTGGACGCGACCGGGATTGTCGATGCGCGACAAGCGCATCATGACCCTGACCGCGGTGACCGCGATCGGAAACCGCGACCTGGCCGAGATCCAGATCAACGCCGCACTTCTCAACGGCGAGCTCAGCGAGACCGAACTGAAGGAGATGGCGGTCTTCCTCACCCACTATCTCGGCTTCCCGCTGGGTTCGGCGCTCAACGGCGCCGTCGACGCCGTGGTGGCCAGACGCAAGAAGGCCGCGGCCAAGGGCGCCGGGGAGGACAAGAAGGGCAATGTCGACGCCGCGCTGAAGATGCACTCGGGGGAAGGTCGTGATTAGCCGCTGAGACGCGTTGCGCCTTCGCCGGCGCCGGGCGGTTTTCTCCCCGCCGGCGCCTGTCGACTCTTTGCGAATTCACGGGTATACAGGCGCAGCGGCGCAGAATATCCTCGATCGCGGTCTGTGGTATTACCGCGAGGGGAGTTCAAGGGTGGCAAAGGAAAGCCCGGACGAGGGTGAAGCGCCGATCATCGTCGGCATGGCCGAAGCGGCGATGCACATGTACACCACCGCCATCGCCGCATTGCCCGATACCAACGACGACGAATTTCGGCCTCGGGTGGAGGTGATTCTCTCCGGCCTGCGCAAACTGCGAAAGTCGTTGACCGACGCCGCGGCCCGCAGCAGGCTGACGCCCGGGGTGATCGTGGCGCTCAGTGAAGCCCGTCGGTGCTATGACGACCTGATGGAACGCGCCGCGGCCGCGCCCGCCGCCGCGCTGGGCCAGCAATTGTATGTGGCTCGCCTGCACGCCAAACTCTCCGCGAAAGAGGCCGCGAACGGAGCCGGGCTGCGGGCCGACCTGCTGGACGACCTGGAAGCCGGCGAAACGCCGACCGAGGACGAGGCGACCAACGTCAAAGGACTGATCGAGTCCCTCGGCCGCGGCGGCGTTCCCGCTATGAAGCTCAACGAGAATGACCACAAGCGGTTGCCCGCCGAGTCGTTCGACGAATCGGTGGCGTGAGTTTTTGTTGGAACGGTTCGTACATTCCCGCGATCCGCGGCTAGTCTGACCTGTCGTGCGCGTCCTGGTAATCGGTTCCGGTGCCCGTGAGCATGCCCTGCTATTGGCGCTCCGCAAAGACCCCCAGGTGACGGGGCTGGCGATCGCCCCCGGCAACGCGGGCACCGCTCGGCTGGCCGAGCAGCGCGACGTCGACCTCACCTCGGCGGACGACGTCGTCGCCCTGGCCCGCGAGGTCCGCGCCGACCTGGTGGTCATCGGTCCCGAGGTGCCATTGGTCCTCGGGGTGGCCGACGCGGTGCGAGCCGCCGGCATCGTCTGCTTCGGCCCCAGCAAGGACGCCGCGCGCATCGAAGGCTCCAAGGCTTTCGCCAAGGAGGTCATGGCCGCGGCCGGGGTGCGCACCGCAACCAGCGAAATCGTCGACACCCCGGCGCATTTAGACGCCGCCCTGGAGCGGTTCGGCCCCCCGGTGGGGGATGCGGCCTGGGTGGTGAAGGACGACCGCCTGGCCGCGGGCAAGGGCGTGGTGGTGACCACGGATCGCGCCGTCGCACGCGCGCACGCCGCCGGGCTCCTCGAGGCGGGACACCCGGTGCTGCTGGAGTCCTATCTGGACGGCCCCGAGGTGTCGCTGTTCTGCGTCGTCGACGGCGAAACCGTGGTGCCGCTGCTGCCGGCGCAGGATTTCAAGCGCGTCGGCGACGGGGACAGCGGGCCCAACACCGGCGGCATGGGCGCCTACGCGCCGGTGCCGTGGCTCCCCGACGAGGTGTACCGCGACGTGGTCGGCAACATCGTCGAACCCGTTGCGGCCGAGATGGTTGCGCGCGGCAGCCCGTTCAGCGGATTGCTGTATGCCGGGATCGCGATCACCGCGAACGGCCCCGCCGTGGTCGAATTCAATTGCCGCTTCGGAGATCCCGAGACACAGGCGGTGCTGGCCCTGCTCGAATCGCCGCTCGGCCAGCTGTTGTACGCGGCGAGCAGCGGCACCCTGGCCGACTTCGGCGAGCTGCGCTGGCACGACGGTGCCGCCGTGACGGTGGTGGTGGCGGCGGAGAGCTATCCCGGCCGTCCCCGGGTGGGCGACGTCATCGTCGGCTCGGAAGCCGACGGGGTGCTGCACGCCGGGACGGCCCGGCGCGAAAACGGCGAAATCGTCTCCTCGGGTGGCAGGGTGCTCTCGGTGGTGGGCACCGGCGCCGACCTGACCGCCGCGCGAACCAGAGCCTACGAGGTCGTTCGCTCAATCCGGTTGCCGGGCAGCCATTTCCGCAGCGACATCGCCGAACTGGCCGCCGACGGAAAGATCCGCCTCTAAAAGGCGGCGGCCTGACCGTCCCGCCGCGGATCGCTGGCCGCGACGTAGCCGCCGTCGAGGCGCCAGATCGCCTGGCAGCTGCCGAATTGGTTGTAGTCGTCGACGGCAACCAGGTCGTGCCCGCGCCGGCGCAACTCGTCGAGTGTTGCGTCAGGGAAGCCCCTTTCGCAGCTGACCTGCATGCCCTCCACCCACCGGAACCGCGGGCCGTCGCATGCCGCCTGCGGGTTCTGCCCGTGGTCGGCGATGCGCACCATCACCTGAACGTGACCCTGGGGCTGCATCATCCCACCCATCACCCCGAAGCTCATGACCGGTTCGCCGCCTTTGGTCACAAACCCCGGGATGATGGTGTGGTAGGGGCGCTTGTTCGGGCCCACAGCATTCGGATGGCCTTGGGCGGCCGAGAAATTCGCTCCGCGATTTTGCAGCGAGATCCCGGTGCCCGGCACCACCACGCCCGAACCGAACCCCATGTAGTTCGACTGGATCATCGACACCATCATCCCCGTGGCGTCGGCGGCGGTCAGGTAGACGGTGCCGCCCGCCGGGGCGCCGGCGGATGCCGGCTTGGCCCGTCCGCGGTCAATCAGTGCCGCGCGCTGCTTCAGGTATTCCTTGTCCAACAGGCGTTCCGGCCCCAGCGGCATGTGCTCGATGTCGGCGACATAGGCCTGGGCGTCGGCGAATGCCAGCTTCACCGCCTCGATCTGCAGGTGCACGCTGTCGGCGGAATCGGCCGGCAGCGAGGCCAAATCGAAGTGCTCCAGGATGCCCAGGGCGATCAGCGCGACGATGCCCTGCCCGTTGGGCGGGATCTCGTGCACCGTGTATCCGCGGTAGCCGCCGTCGACCGTGCCCACCCAGTCGGCGCGGTGGGCCGCCAGATCGCCGGCCCGCATGCCCCCGTCATGCGATAGCGCGTGTGCCTCGAGCCGGACGGCCAGTTCGCCACGGTAGAACGCCTCCCCGTTGGTCGTGGCGATCGTTTCCAGCGTGGCCGCATGATCGGGCAGGCTGAATCGCTCGCCGGGTTTGGGCGCCCGCCCGCCGGGCAGAAACGCTTGGGCGAACCCCGGCTGGTTCTCGAAAAGAGGCACTTGGTCCGCCCATTGCTCGGCGACTGTCGGGGAAACCAGAAAGCCGTTGCGGCCGTAGGCTATTGCGGGTTCGAACAGCCGCTCGAACGGGAGCTTGCCGAACTTGGCGTGCAGTTCGGTCCATGCCGACACCGCGCCCGGCACGGTCACCGAATTCCACCCGAGGAGCGGAACGGACTGGCCGCCAAAATATTCCGGCGTCCAGGCCGCCGGCGAGCGGCCCGAGGCGTTCAACCCGTGCAATTGTGTGCCGTCCCACACAACGGCGAAGGCGTCCGAACCGATCCCGTTGGATACCGGCTCCACGATCGTCAGGGTGATGGCCGTGGCGACGGCCGCGTCGACCGCACTGCCGCCCTGGGCGAGCATCCGCAGGCCCGCCTGGGCGGCGAGCGGTTGCGAGGTGCACACAACGTTTTGCGCCAGGATGGGTTTGCGCGGCCAGGCGTACGGGAAGGTCCAGTCGAAAGGTGCGGTCACCTCAGCGAGCGTAACTCGTTACGCCGTCAGCAGCGGCGCCATCCAGGTCAGTTCGGCGGGCAATTGCGAGCTCCAGAACGCGCCGTCGTGCCCACCGGGCGAGAAGCCGCCGGCCGGCGGATTGGGTAGCTGCGCGATGAACTGCTTTGTCGCGGAGTAGAACGGATCGCTGTCGCCGCAATCGATTCGGATGGGGATGGAGGCCAGGGCGGGCATGCCGAACACCGAGTTCGCGGCGAAATCATCCGGCCCGTCGAAGGCTCCCGGCGCGGCCGCGCCCGAGGACATCCACAGGGCCGGGCTCACCGCGCAGATCGCCGCGGTGCGGGCCGGTCCCAGCCGGCCGCCCAGCAGCAGTGCGCCATAACCGCCCATCGACCAACCCAGAAACGCCACCCGTGAGATGTCCAGATTCTGGTTGCTCAGCATCGGGATGAGCTCGTCGAGCACCATGGCGCCGCTGTCCTCCCCGGAAGACCGCTTGTGCCAATAGCCGCCGCCGCCGTCGACCGCGACCACCGCGAACGGCGGCAGCCCGGCGTCGACGGCCTGTGCCAGACCGTGTTCGACGCCACCGGCCATCACGGTGGACGCGTCACTGCCCTTGCCGTGCAGCGCGATCACCGGCCGCAGCGGCTTGGTCTGGCCCGGCGGACGCGCGATGGCCCAGTTGGTGTCGGCCCCACCGCGGGCGGCGGAGGAGAAGGAACCGGTCACCATGGT
>NZ_MVHG01000086.1 GCF_002086125.1 Mycobacterium arosiense ATCC BAA-1401 = DSM 45069 | reverse complement strand
GCTCGGGCCCGGCCCAGGCGCGGCCGTCCGCCCCGGCTCCGGGGCAGCCCAAACCGCCCGCGCCCGGCCAGGCGCCGCGCCCCGGCGCGACGCCGGGCCCGCGTCCGGGCCCGATGCCCAAGCCCCGCGCCCCCCGCGTCGGCAACAACCCCTTCTCCTCGGCGCAACCCGTCGACCGGCCCGTCCCGCGCCCGCAGGCGCCGCGGCCCGGGGCGCCCCGCCCCGGCGCGCCCCGGCCCGGCGGCGCTTCGCCGGGCAACATGCCGCCCCGGCCCGCCGGTGCCGGCGGACCGGGCCGTCCGGCCCGCCCCGGCGCCCCGCGTCCCGGCGGTGGCCGTCCCGGCGGTCCCGGCGGTCGTGACGGCGGCGGCGGTAACTACCGCGGTGGCGGCGGCGTCGGCGCCCCGCCCGGAGGTGGCGGTGGTTTCCGTGGCCGTCCCGGTGGCGGCGGTGGCCGCCCGGGCCAGCGCGGCGGTGCCGCCGGTGCGTTCGGCCGCCCCGGCGGTGCGCCGCGACGCGGTCGCAAGTCGAAGCGGGCGAAACGCGCCGAATACGAGAACATGCAGGCGCCCGTCGTCGGTGGCGTGCGGTTGCCGCACGGCAACGGCGAGACGATCCGGTTGGCGCGCGGCGCGTCGCTCTCCGACTTCGCCGACAAGATCAACGCCAACCCGGCCTCGCTGGTGCAGGCGCTGTTCAACCTCGGCGAGATGGTCACGGCCACCCAGTCGGTTGGCGACGAGACGCTCGAGCTGCTGGGCAGCGAGATGAACTACGTGGTGCAGGTCGTCAGCCCCGAGGACGAGGACCGCGAACTGCTCGAGTCCTTCGACCTGAGTTACGGCGAGGACGAGGGCGGCGAGGAAGACCTGCAGACCCGGCCGCCGGTGGTGACCGTCATGGGTCACGTCGACCACGGTAAGACCCGCCTGCTGGACACCATCCGGAACGCCAGCGTTCGCGAGGCCGAGGCCGGCGGCATCACCCAGCACATCGGTGCCTACCAGGTGACCGTCGAACACGACGGCGTCGAGCGGCCGATCACCTTCATCGACACCCCGGGTCACGAGGCGTTCACCGCCATGCGTGCCCGCGGTGCCAGGGCCACCGACATCGCCATCCTGGTGGTGGCGGCCGACGATGGCGTCATGCCGCAGACGGTGGAGGCCATCAACCACGCCCAGGCTGCCGACGTGCCGATTGTGGTGGCGGTCAACAAGATTGACGTCGAGGGCGCCGACCCGGCCAAGATCCGCGGCCAGCTCACCGAATACGGTTTGGTGGCAGAGGATTTCGGCGGCGACACCATGTTCGTCGACATCTCCGCCAAGCAGGGCACCAACATCGAGGCGCTGCTGGAGGCGGTGCTGCTGACCGCCGATGCCGCGTTGGACCTGCGGGCCAACCCCGACATGGAGGCCCAGGGTGTGGCGATCGAGGCGCACCTGGACCGCGGACGCGGGCCGGTCGCCACGGTCCTGGTGCAGCGCGGCACGCTGCGGGTCGGCGACTCGGTGGTGGCCGGCGACGCGTACGGCCGCGTCCGCCGCATGGTCGACGAGCACGGCGACGACGTCGAAGAGGCGCTGCCGTCGCGGCCGGTGCAGGTCATCGGTTTCACCTCGGTGCCCGGCGCCGGGGACAATCTGCTGGTCGTCGACGAGGACCGCATCGCCCGCCAGATCGCCGACAAGCGCAGCGCCCGCAAGCGCAACGCGCTGGCGGCGCGTTCCCGCAAGCGGATCAGCCTGGAGGACCTGGACTCGGCGCTGAAGGAAACCAGCCAGCTGAACCTGATCCTCAAAGGCGACAACGCCGGTACGGTCGAGGCGCTGGAAGAGGCCCTGATGGGCATCGAGATCGACGACGAGGTGGCGCTGCGCGTCATCGACCGCGGTGTCGGTGGGATCACCGAAACCAACGTCAACCTGGCGTCGGCCTCGGATGCGGTGATCATCGGCTTCAACGTGCGCGCCGAGGGCAAGGCCACCGAGCTGGCCAACCGCGAGGGCGTGGAGATCCGCTACTACTCGGTCATCTACCAGGCGATCGACGAGATCGAGAAGGCCCTGCGCGGCATGCTCAAGCCGATCTACGAGGAGAACACGCTGGGCCGTGCCGAGATCCGGGCGATCTTCCGCTCGTCCAAGGTCGGCATCATCGCCGGCTGCATGATCAGCAGCGGCATCGTGCGCCGCAACGCCAAGGCGCGGTTGCTGCGGGACAACATCGTGGTCACCGACAACCTTACGATCAGCTCGCTGCGGCGGGAGAAGGACGACGTGACCGAGGTCCGCGAGGGCTTCGAGTGCGGTATGACGCTGGGGTACTCCGACCTCAAAGAAGGCGACATCATCGAGTCCTACGAGTTGGTGCAGAAGGAGCGCACCTGATGCCTGACCCGGCTCGGGCGCGCCGTTTGGCCAAGCGAATCAACACCATCGTCGCCTCGGCGATCGAGTTCGAGATCAAGGATCCCGGGCTCGAGGGGGTCACCATCGTCGACGCGAAGGTGACCGCCGACCTGCACGACGCGACGGTGTTCTACACGGTGATGGGACGCACGCTGGACGACGAGCCGGACTACGCTGCCGCCGCGGCCGCCCTGGAACGGGCCAAGGGCGCGCTGCGCACCAAGGTCGGGGCCGGCACCGGTGTGCGCTTCACGCCCACCCTCAGCTTCACCCGCGACACCACGTCGGACAACGTGCAGCGGATGGAGGAATTGCTGGCACGTGCCCGCGCCGCAGATGCTGATCTGGCGCGGGTTCGATCAGGCGCCAAGCCGGCTGGGGAGGCCGATCCATACCGGGATAGCGGATCGGGCGCGGAGCCCGGCCTCGACGGGAGCATCGGTGACGACGACCAACACGAATACTGAGCTGGGTGGCCCCCGGGTGGGGGCGCGCGTCGACGCCGCGGGTGCGGTCGCATTGTTGTCGGACGCCGACACCGTCGCGGTGATCGCGCACGTGCATCCCGACGCGGACACCATCGGCGCGGGCCTGGCGCTGGGGCTGGTGCTGGACAAGTGCGGCAAGCGGGTCGAGGTCAGTTTCGCCGAACCGGCCGGGCTGCCCGAGTCGCTCGCGTCGCTGCCCGGCTGCGGGCTGTTGGTCGATCCCGATGCGATGCGCCGCGACGTCGATCTGGTTGTCACCGTTGACGTTCCGAGCGTCAAGCGGCTGGGCGCGTTGAGCGATTTGGCCGTCGAGGGTGACGAGGTGCTGGTCATCGACCATCACGCCTCCAACGACGTGTTCGGCACCGCCAATTTCGTTGACGTGTCGGCCGATTCGACCACCATGATGATCGCCGACATTCTCGACGCCTGGGGCAAGCCCATCGACGCCGACGTCGCGCACTGCATCTACGCCGGCCTGACCACCGACACCGGGTCGTTCCGGTGGGCCAGTGCGCGCGCCCTGCGGCTGGCGGCCCGGCTGGTCGACGGGGGCGTGGACAACGCCGCGATCAGCCGAACCCTGCTGGACAGCCACCCGTTCGGATGGCTGCCGCTGCTGTCGCGGGTGCTGGCCTCGGCCCAGCTGCTGCCGGACGCCGCGGGCGGCCGGGGGCTGGTGTATGCCGTTGTGGGCAACGAGGATTGGGTGAGCTCGCGGCCGGAGGAAGTCGAAAGCATCGTCGACATCGTGCGGACCACGCAGCAGGCCGAGGTGGCCGCGGTGTTCAAGGAGATCGCCCCGCAGCACTGGTCGGTATCGATGCGGGCCAAGGCCGCGGTGGACCTGGCGGCGGTCGCGTCCGGGTTCGGCGGCGGTGGGCACCGGCTGGCGGCCGGCTACTCGACCACCGGCTCCATCGACGACGCGGTGGCGTCGCTGCGCGCCGCGCTGGACTAGCGCCCGGCTAGAACGCCCAGCTTCCCGAGCGCTGCACGACGAATCCGTGGTCGCCGCTTGTGGTGTCCAGGCAGGCGATGAGGTTGTCGGCCCCGACCGCGCAGGTGACGTTGAGATAGGTCAACTTCTGGCCGGTCCCCAGCGATTTGCCGCCGGCGGGCAGCGGGGCCGGGTTGCCGTCGCATCCGGCGTAGGACATGCGGCTCAACTGGTAGCCGGGTCCCTTGAAGTCCACCGAACCCACGACGCAGTCCCCGGGGCGCGGGCGGCCCCCGGGGAAGGGCACGTCGTCCATTCCCGACATGTCGCCCTTGCACTTGATGTCCTGCGACGGTTGCGGCACGGGCGGCGGCCCGCCGTAGAAGTCGCACACCAGGGCGGAGCCGGCGGAGAAACTGACCCGCGGCGAGCTTCCCGGCGCGCCGGCGCCGATATAGCCGTCGGCCGCCACGGGGGTGAAGGCGTCGAGGTTGGGGAACCCCGGCGGCGGCAGCGCGCCCGCGGGCGGCGCGGGCACCGCGAGCGCCGACGCGGCGGCCAGCGTCAGGCCGCCGAGAACCCGCACCGTGACACCGACGACCGCGCGCATCAGTTGATCGTATGGGGTGGGCCGGACCGGCGGGAACGGTCCGGCGCAGATCGCCGCGTCAGCGCACCTGCGAGCGGCCGCGCGCCAGCACGGCCTCCCGGTTGGCGGCGATGTCGTCGCCGCTGGTCCGGAACTGCCGGGCGGCCGTCGCCTCATGCCACAGCCCGGCGCTGGTCTGCGCGTCGTCGATGCGGTGATACGACGCCAGCAGCGCCCGCACCGCGTCCTGGTTGTTCCCGACGATCGACGCCGCCACCTTCCGGGCGGCGCCCAGCAGCTGGTCGTGCGGCACCACCTCGGTCACCAGCCCGGCGCGCAGCGCGTCGGGGGCGGACAGGTAGTCCCCGGTCATGCTCATCCGCCGGGCCAGCCCGATCCCCACCTTCTGCGGCAACCGCACGCTCATACCCCACATGGGCAGCAGCCCCACCCGGGCATGGGTGTCGGCGAACCGGGCGTTCTCCGACGCGATCAGGATGTCGCAGTACAGCGCCAGCTCCAGCCCGCCGGTCACCGCGGCCCCGTTGATCGCCCCGATCACCGGCTTGGTCAGCTCCGGCCAGCGCGGCGAGATGTCCGGAAGTGCCGAGGAACCGCCCAGCTCCTTGAGATCCAGCCCCGCGCAGAACACCGGGTCGGCGCCGGTGACGATGACGACGTCGACGCCGTCGTCGGTTTCGGCGTCGGCCAGCGCCCCGAAGAAGCGGTCCCGCAACGCCGAGGACAGCGCGTTGCGCGACTGCGGTCGGTTGAGGGTCAGGGTGCGCACTCGCTCGTCGGTGTCGATCAGCAAAATCTCGTCGGTCATGCGTTCACCGTAGCCAGTCGGCCCGCACGGTCGGTGGGCCGCCTTGCCGCCGGCCGATTCGTCGGGCAGCGGCGCCGCCGAGCAGCGCTTATCGTGGGAAAGATGTGCCGGAACATCACCGAACTGCGCGGCCTGCAGCCAGCGGCCACAGCCGAGGAAATCGCGGCGGCGGCCCGCCAGTATGTGCGCAAGGTCAGCGGCATCACCCACCCCTCGGCCGGCAACGTCGACGCGTTCGAGGCGGCGGTCGCCGAAGTCACCGAGACGACGACGCGGTTGCTGGGGCAGCTGCCGCCGCGGCGCCAGCCGCCCAAGACCGTCCCGCCGTTGCGCCGTCCCGAGGTGAGGGCGCGGATGGCGGGCGCGAAATGACCGTCACCACGACGACCCCCGCGCTCAAGGAGTGGAGCGCCGCGGTGCACGCGCTGCTGGACGGTCGCCAGCGGGTGCTGCTGCGCAAGGGCGGCATCGGGGAGAAGCGGTTCGAACTGGCCGCCCGCGAGTTCTTGTTGTTCCCGACGGTCGCGCACAGCCACGCCGAACGGGTGCGTGCCGAGCATCAAGACCTGCTGACGCCCGCGGCCGCCGACAGCACCGACGATGAGCTGGTGATCCGGGCCGCCGCGAAAGTCGTTGCGGCGGTACCGGTTGAGCGCCCGGACGGCCTGCCGGCCATCGAGGACCTGCACATCTGGACCGCCGAGTCGGTGCGCGCCGACCGCCTGGACTTTCGTCCCAAGCACAAACTGGCGGTGCTGGTGGTGTCGGTGACCCCGCTGCCCGAGCCGGTGCGCCTGAACCGGACTCCGGAGTATGGCGGCTGCAAGAGCTGGGTGGAGCTACCGCTGCCGGCTCCGGTGGCGGCGGCGGGGCGCGATCCCGTTCATGACGAAGCGGCGCTAGCCGCGGTCGCCGCCCGGGTCCGCGACGCTGTCGGCTGACAACTCGGCCGGGCCGACCGGCAACAGCAGCCGGGAGCGTCCGTAGCGCACGGTGTGGGTGACCGGCGTGGGCTGCCGGCCGGTCAGCACCGGCTCGCCGGAGCCGAGGTTGTGCGCGTAGCGCGGCGACCAGCTGCCGGCGATCAGCAGCCGGATGCGTGAGCCGGCACGAATGCGGTGGGCCATGCCGTCGAGTTCCAGGCGAACGATCTTCTCCGACTTCGGTTTTGCCGCGGTGCGCAGCCGTCGGTACGCCTCGCTGACGTTGCGCGACCGGCCCTTGGCGTCGACCTCGCTCACCCGCACGAACAGGTCGGCGTGCGGGCTGTCCGCGCCATGGGCGAGCTCGACGACTGGACAGCCGTAGACGTACACGTCCTCGGTGAGGGTCGCGCTGGTGAAGGCCAGCACGTCGCCACGCGAGGCCAGCCGGCTGTCGTCGCGGTAACCGCCGTGCGCGGACAGCAGCGGGCCGCCGGTGGTCGGTGTCGGACTGGCCGGGTCATAGCGAAAGGTGGCCGGCACCAACCCCTTCGGGGCGGGCGCGGTCTCACCCAGGTAGCCACCGGGCCGCAGGTACAGCGGGCGTTCGGTGGTGGGGGGCGGCCAGTCGGGCAGGCCGCGCCAGCCACCGCCCCCGCCCGTGACGTACACGCGGACCCGGCTGAGCCGGCGCGTGGTGGCCGCACCGCCCAGATGCGTGCCCAGCCAATCCAACGCCTCCCGGGCGCAGGTGCTAAACCCGGTGGTGAGCAATTGGGTGTGCGTCCAGGGGCCGACGGTGAGCGCGACGTCGACACCGCGCCGGCGCAGATGCGCGTACTGCTGCAGCGTCTGCCCGATGAAGATGTCCTGCCAGCCGCCCACCAACAGCACCGGCACCTGCACCCGGTCCAGCGCCTCGGTGCACCGCAACGCGTCCCAGAACGGGTCGTCGGGTTCGCTGTGTTCGACCCAGGATTCGAACCAGGGTGCGCCGGTGCCGAGGATTGCCCGCGCGGCGTCGCCCAGCGGCACCGCGGCCGCGGCCCGGGCCGCCCTGCGGCGGGTCTGCAGCTGGCGCAGTGCGGCGCGCACCCGCACGGGGTCCTCCTGATGCGCCACCATGTCGCTCCAGCCCAGGAAGTCGTTGATCGCGAACGTGCCGGTGCCCCAGGTTGATTCGTTGAAATCATGAGGGCCGACCATGATGACCGCGGTGGCCAGTTCCGGCGGGGGATCCTGCAACAGGGCCCACTGAGTGAAGCCCAGATAGGAAATTCCGATGGAGGCGAAGCGGCCGGTGAACCATGGCTGCTCGCGCAGCCAGGCGACGGTGTCGGCGCCGTCGGCGACCTCGTTGGCCATCGGCTCGAAGACCCCGCCCGATCCGAATGTCCCGCGCACGCTTTGCAACACGACGTGGTAGCCGCGCGCCGCGTACAACGCGCCGAATGTCAACCCGAACGGAAATCCGCGTCCATAGGGGCCGCGGACCAGCAAAGTGCCGGTGGGCGACCCGGTGGCCGGTGCATAGTGGTCGGCCACCAGCTGCACCCCGTCGCGCATCGGCACGCGGACGCGCCGCACCGTGTAGTCGGTGGTCTCCGGCGGCAGGCCGAGCAGCCGGGCGGCGGCCTTGCCGCCCAGGTGTCGCAGGGTGTGCAGCGTTGGCTGCGCGGGGCGGATCAAGGTCGTACTCACGGTCCTCACACTAGGACCCGTCAGACACTGGGACCCGTCAGCCGGCCGCGACGCGACGCGGCGGAGATCAGAACTTGTAATACGGCGCGAGGTCGTTGGCGCGCTGGGTGTTGGTCTGCATGCAATCGACCTCGGGGTTGGAGTAGACGGTCGAGTAGTACAGCGCCTGCTGCAGCACGCCGTAGCTGGTCTTGAACGCGACCATGCACGAGTAGTACCAATAGCTGTTGTGGTAGGTCGGCTTGAGCACCCAGTACTGCGCGGCCCGGTGACCCGCGATCGTCGTCTCGACGGCGTCGGCGGGCAGCGAGGCCTCGTAGGTGCGCCAGACGATCGGCTCGACGGCCACCTGATAGTTGCCGGCGTCGAAGTGGCAGCGCAGCCCGTCCTCGTGTTCGGGCGGTGTGAAGCCCAGCCCGAGGCGCTGGATGACATCGAACGGGATGTCCTCGCAGGCGTCGAACGGGCGCGGATCGGTGGTCGCCACGATCGGGCTCTTCATCGTGGTTTCCATCGGCTGGGCGGTCGACCGCAGCTCGACGGACCGATCGCCGCCGCCCGGCGGGGCCGGGGCGGTCAACAGGCCCACCGTGCCCCCGATGGCCGCTGTGAGCAGCGCACCCAGCGCCCCCATCAGACGAACATTGGCGAACACGACACCCCCTGACGCCGCAGCGGTCCTTTCGGGGGAGTGTACAAGTACCGCGTGCGACGTCACAGGCGAGCGTGAACTTGTTCTAACTCACCCGCTCGCCGCCGAAATGCCGCCGTGAAAGGGGCTCGCCCGGGCCCAGTCGTTAGGGTGGTTAGTCGTGGCTGGGCATACATCCGGGCGGGAATCGACCGACGGTGGGCAACCGACACTGTGGGCGGTGTCCGACCTGCACACCGGTCACCTGGGTAACAAGCCGGTCACCGAGTCGCTGCATCCCTCGTCGCCTGATGACTGGCTGATCGTCTGCGGTGACGTCGCCGAACGCACCGACGAGATCCGCTGGGCGCTTGACCTGCTGCGACGGCGCTTCGCCAAGGTGATCTGGGTGCCGGGCAACCACGAGCTGTGGACAACCACCCGCGACCCCGTGCAAATCTTCGGCAAGGCGCGCTACGACTACCTGGTCAACATGTGCGACGAGATGGGCATCGTCACGCCCGAGCACCCGTTCCCGGTGTGGACCGAGCGCGGGGGCCCGGCCACCATCGTGCCGATGTTCCTGCTCTACGACTACAGCTTCTTGCCCGAGGGAGCCACGAGCAAAGCCGAAGGCCTGATGATCGCCCGCGACCGCAACGTGGTGGCCACCGACGAATTCCTGCTCTCCCCGGAGCCCTACCCCACCCGTGAGGCGTGGTGTCGCGAACGCCTAGAGATCACCCGCGCCCGCCTCGAAGAGCTGGACTGGATGACGCCGACCGTTCTGGTGAACCACTTCCCGTTGGTCCGCGAGCCCTGCGACGCGCTGTTCTACCCGGAGTTCTCGCTGTGGTGCGGCACCACCAAGACCGCCGACTGGCACACCCGGTACAACGCCGTGTGTTCGGTCTACGGTCATCTGCACATCCCGCGGACCACCTGGTATGACGACGTGCGCTTCGAGGAAGTGTCGGTCGGCTATCCGCGGGAGTGGCGCCGCCGCAAGCCGCCCAGCTGGCTGCGCCAGGTGTTGCCGAATCCTCAGTACGCGCCGGGCGACCTCAACGACTTCGGCGGCCACTTCCAGATCACTCCCGAGATGCGACAGCAGGCCGCGCAGTTCCGGGAACGGTTGCGGCAGCGGCAATCACGATGACCGGGGACATGCTGGTGTCCTCGGTGCTCCCGGCGGTAAACGGCCTGGCCTACGCCGAGGTGTACTCCGACCCGCCCGATCTCGCGCCGCTGCCCGAGGAGGAGCCGTTGATCGCCAGGTCGGTGGCCAAGCGGCGCAACGAGTTCATCACCGTCCGCAACTGCGCCCGCATCGCGCTCGGTGAGCTGGGCCTGCCGCCGGTCCCGATCCTCAAGGGGGAGAAGGGAGAACCCTGCTGGCCCAACGGCGTGGTGGGCAGCCTGACCCACTGCACGGGCTACCGGGGTGCGGTGGTGGGCCGCACCGACGCGGTGCGCTCGGTGGGCATCGACGCCGAACCGCACGACGTGTTGCCCGACGGAGTGCTGAATGCGATCAGCCTGCCGGCCGAACGCACCGAGATCCCGGCGAACCTCTCGGGCGATCTACATTGGGATCGAATCTTATTCTGCGCCAAGGAGGCAACGTACAAGGCGTGGTTCCCGCTGACCAAGCGATGGCTGGGTTTCGAGGACGCCCACATCGCGTTCGAGGCCGACGTCCCCGGGGCGATGACGGGCCGGTTCGTGTCGCAGATCCTGATCGACCCGGCAGCGTTGTCCGGTCCGCCGCTGACCGAGCTGCGCGGCCGTTGGTCGGTCGAGCGCGGGCTGGTGCTCACCGCGATCGTGCTATGACCGAAAGCCCCAGCGGGCCGGGAATAGTCGTGGTCGACAAGCCGGCCGGAATGACCAGCCATGACGTGGTCGGGCGCTGCCGACGGATCTTCGCCACTCGCAGGGTGGGACATGCGGGAACGCTGGACCCGATGGCCACCGGCGTGCTGGTGATCGGGATCGAGCGCGCCACCAAGATCCTCGGCCTGTTGACCGCGACCGCCAAGTCCTACACCGCCACCATCCGCCTGGGCCAGAGCACGTCCACCGACGATGCCGAGGGCGAACCGGTGCGCAGCGTCTCGGCGCGGCACCTCACCGGTGAGGCGATCGAATCGGCGGTGGCCGGCCTGCGCGGCGACATCCAACAGGTGCCGTCGGCGGTCAGCGCGATCAAGGTGGACGGCAAGCGTGCCTACCGGCTGGCCCGCGAGGGCCAGGCCGTCGAGCTCGAGGCGCGGCCGGTGCGCATCGACCGGTTCGACGTGTGCGACATCCGGGCGGGCGGCGACGTCGTCGACCTCGATGTCGAGGTCGACTGCTCGTCGGGAACATACATCCGCGCCCTGGCCCGCGACCTCGGCGCCGCCCTGGGGGTGGGCGGGCACCTGACGGCGTTGCGTCGCACCCGGGTCGGCCGCTTCGGGCTCGATCAGGCGTATCCGCTCGACGAGCTGGCGGAGCGGCCCCGATTCAGCTACGGCCTGGACGAGGCCTGCCTGCTGATCTTTCCGCGCCGCGACCTGTCCGCCGAGCAGGCCGAGGCGACCGCCCACGGCCGGTCGCTGGCCCCGGCCGGAATCGACGGCGTCTACGCGGCGTGTGATCCCGACGGCCGGGTGATGGCGCTGCTGCGCGACGAGGGGTCGCGCACCAAGTCGGTGGTGGTGATCCGCCCGGCGACGCTGTAAGGCCCCCGGCCGAACGGTTGGTTGGGTCAGGTTGCACACTGAATGCCTAGACCGCCTACGGTTCGGAAGGGGACGAGGATGTCCAACAGGGTCTACTCCAACAGGGTCTACGTGATCGGCGTCGGCATGACGAAGTTCGAGAAGCCGGGCCGCCGCGAGGGCTGGGATTACCCGGACATGGCCCGGGAATCGGGCACCAATGCGCTTGCCGACGCCGGCGTCGACTACCGCGAGGTGCAGCAGGGCTACGTCGGCTACGTCGCCGGCGATTCGACGTCCGGCCAGCGGGCCCTCTACGAGCTGGGTATGACCGGGATCCCGGTCGTCAACGTCAACAACAACTGCTCCACCGGCTCGACCGCGCTCTTCCTGGCGGCGCAGGCCATCCGCGGCGGCATCGTCGACTGCGCGATCGCGCTCGGCTTCGAGAAGATGCAGCCCGGATCGCTGGGCGGCGGTGCCCAGGACCGCGAATCGCCGATGGCCAAGCACGTCAAGGCGATGGCCGACATCGACGAGTTCGCGATGCCCGTCGCGCCGTGGATGTTCGGTGCCGCCGGCCGCGAACACATGAAGCAGTACCGCACCACCGCAGAGCATTTCGCCAAGATCGGCTACAAGAACCACAGGCACTCGGTGAACAACCCGTTCGCCCAGTTCCAGGAGTCCTACACGCTCGACGACATCCTGGCGGCGCGGATGATCTCCGACCCGCTGACCAAGCTGCAGTGTTCGCCGACCTCGGACGGTTCGGGTGCGGCCATCCTGGCCTCGGAAAGCTTCGTCGACGGCCACGGGCTGGCCGCCCAGGCCGTGGAGATCGTCGGGCAGGCGATGACCACCGACTTCGCGTCGACGTTCGACGGAAGCGCCAAAAACCTGATCGGCTATGACATGAATGTCCAAGCCGCGCAACAGGTTTACGACCAGTCGGGGCTCGGGCCGCAAGACTTCCAGGTGATCGAACTGCACGACTGCTTCTCGGCCAACGAGCTGCTGCTCTATGAGGCGCTGGGTCTGTGCGGTCCCGGTGAGGCGCCCAAGCTGATCGACAACAACGACACCACCTACGGCGGACGCTGGGTGGTCAACCCGTCCGGCGGACTGATCTCCAAGGGGCACCCGCTGGGCGCGACCGGGTTGGCGCAGTGCGCCGAACTGACCTGGCAGCTGCGCGGCCAGGCAGACAAGCGTCAGGTCGACAACGTCAGCGCCGCCTTGCAACACAACATCGGACTTGGCGGCGCCGCCGTCGTCACCGCCTACCAGCGCGCCGAGCGTTAAGGGCGCCATGATCGAGTGGTCCGAGACGGACCTGATGGTCCGGGACGCCGTTCGGCAGTTCGTCGACAAGGAGATCCGCCCGCACCTGGACGAACTGGAAACCGGCGAAATGTCGCCGTATCCGATCGTGCGCAAGCTGTTCAGTCAGTTCGGCCTCGACACCATGGCCGCCGAGTGGGTCAAGAAGATGTTGGACCGCGAGCGCGCCAAGCTGGACGGCACCCCCGCGGCCGAGCAGGCCGACGAAAAGCTGGACGACGCAGGCGGTTTCGGTGGCGGAGCCCAGGGGTCGATGGTCGCGGTGTTGGTGTCCGAGATCGCCCGGGTCAGCATCGGGTTGCTCAGCACCGCGTCGGTGAGCCTCGGGTTGGGAGCCGCGACCATCGCCAGCCGCGGCACGCTGGCTCAGAAGGAACGTTGGCTGCCCGAGCTGATGACGTTGGAAAAGATTGCGGCGTGGGCCATCACCGAGCCGGACTCGGGCTCGGACGCGTTCGGCGGCATGAAGACCTACGTCAAACGCGACGGGGCGGACTACATCCTCAACGGGCAGAAGACCTTCATCACCAACGGTCCCTGCGCCGACGTCCTGGTCGTCTACGCCAAGCTCGACGAGGGCGACGCCGGCTCGAAACAAGACAAGCGCAACCGCCCGGTGCTGGTCTTCGTGCTTGACGCCGGCATGCCGGGCCTCACGCAGGGCAAGCCGTTCAAGAAGATGGGCATGATGTCGTCGCCGACCGGCGAGCTGTTCTTCGACAACGTGCGGCTGGGCCCGGACCGGCTGCTCGGCGAGAGCGAACAGCACACCGACGGCGACGGCCGCGACAGCGCCCGCGCCAACTTCGCCGCCGAGCGGATCGGGATCGCGATGATGGCGTTGGGCATCATCGACGAATGCCATCGGTTGTGCGTCGATTACGCGAAGAGCCGAACTCTGTGGGGCCGCAACATCGGGCAATTCCAGCTGATCCAGCTCAAGCTGGCCAAGATGGAGATCGCCCGAATGAACGTGCAGAACATGGTCTTTCACACCATCGAGCGCCAGCAGGCCGGCAAACCGCTGACGCTGGCCGAGGCGTCGGCGATCAAGCTGTACTCCTCGGAGGCGGCCACCGAGGTGGCGATGGAGGCCGTGCAGTTGTTCGGCGGCAACGGGTACATGGCCGAGTACCGGGTGGAGCAGCTGGCCCGCGACGCGAAGTCGCTGATGATCTACGCGGGCAGCAACGAGGTTCAGGTCACCCACATCGCCAAGGGGCTGCTGGCCGACTGAGCGGCCGACCGAGCTAGGCAGTCACCCAGATCGCCCGGGCGGCCGGGCTGCCCAGGTCGACCGTGGTCTCGGCGCCCTCGCCGGAATCGATGGCCACCGAGATCATGCCGGCGAAATCGCGCCGGGTCAGGACCCGCAGCCGGGAATCGAGATTGATGCCGACGTCGGTGAAGTAGCGCAGCATCTCGGGGTCGGCGTCGGAGATGCGGGCCACCGTCCCGGTGTCCCCGTCGTCGCACGCCCACAGCTGGCGGGCCGGCGGGGTCGGCACCTGCCCGTCGGAGGCGGGGATCGGATCGCCGTGAGGGTCCCGGCGGGGATAGCCCAGCTTGGCGTCGATGCGGGCCACCAGGCGATCCGACACGGCGTGCTCGAGCACCTCGGCCTCGTCGTGCACCTCGTCCCAGGCGTAGCCGAGCTCGTTGACCAGGAAGGTCTCCAGTAGCCGGTGGCGGCGCACCATCTGCAGCGCCGCGCGCCGCCCCGCCTCGGTCAGCGTGACCGCGCCGTATTTCTCGTGGTCGACGAGGCCCTGCTCGGCGAGTTTGCGGATGGACTCCGAGGCCGTGCTGGCCGACACCCCGATCTTCTCGGCCAGCATTTTGGTGCTGACCTTCTGCAGGGCGTCTTTGGGGGACCACTCCTGGGCATTCCAGATCGCCTTCAGGTAGTCCTGGCCGACCGCGGTGATACCGCCACGTTCCTCGTCAGCGCTCACAACGACAAAGTTTAGGCCCCACGCCTGATCCGGCGTGTTCCCCGACACGATGGCGGGGTTTGCCCTCTCCGATCTCCCGGCGGACCACTGCGCGCCGTAGGCTTGCTGCGTGCAGCGGTGGCGCGGCCAAGACGAGATACCCACGGACTGGGGCAGGTGTGTGCTCACCATCGGTGTGTTCGATGGTGTGCATCGCGGCCACGCCGAGCTGATCGCGCATGCGGTGAAAGCGGCGCGGACCCGCAACGTTCCGACGGTGTTGATGACGTTCGACCCGCACCCGATGGAAGTGGTCTATCCCGGCAGCCATCCCGCGCAGCTGACGACGCTGACCCGCCGCGCCGAGCTGGTCGAAGAGCTGGGCATCGACGTCTTCCTGGTGATGCCGTTCACCACCGATTTCATGAAGCTCACGCCGGAGCGCTATGTCCATGAGTTGCTGGTGGAGAACCTGCACGTGGTCGAGGTCGTCGTGGGGGAGAACTTCACCTTCGGCAAGAAGGCGTCCGGCAACGTCGAAACGCTGCGCCGCGCCGGCGAGCGCTTCGGGTTCGCCGTGGAGTCGATGTCGCTGCTCTCCGAGCACCACAGCAACGAGACCGTGACGTTCTCGTCCACCTACATCCGGTCCTGTGTGGACGCCGGTGACGTGGTGGCGGCCATGGAGGCCCTGGGCCGGCCCCACCGGGTCGAGGGCGTGGTGGTGCGTGGCCACGGGCGCGGCGCCGAACTGGGCTTTCCCACCGCGAACGTGGCGCCGCCGATGTATTCGGCCATCCCGGCCGACGGCGTGTACGCCGCCTGGTTCACCGTGCTCGGCCATGGGCCGGTGACGGGCACCGTCGTCCCGGGCGAGCGCTATCAGGCGGCGGTGTCGGTGGGCACCAATCCGACGTTTTCCGGGCGAACCCGCACCGTTGAGGCCTTCGTCCTGGACACCGACGCCGATTTGTACGGGCAGCACGTGGCGCTGGACTTCGTCGCCCGCATCCGCGGCCAGCACAAGTTCGACTCGATCGAGGACCTCATCGACGCGATGGTTAAGGACACCGACAAGGCGCGCCAGCTGCTGACCGAGTGAGCCTGCGCGACGATTCGAGCCCGCCGGCTGCTGGCTGCTAAACTGCCGGACGACATCGGCGCGTGCTGCGGTTCGCGGTGGCCGCGCCTTGAACCTTCACTCTTCGCGGACCGATTGATGGAGTTAGTTCGTGGCGCTTACAGCCGAGCAGAAAAAAGAGATCCTGGGCAACTACGGCCTGCATGGCACCGACACCGGCTCGCCTGAGGCGCAGGTCGCGTTGCTGACCAAGCGGATCGCCGACCTGACCGAGCACCTGAAGGTGCATAAGCACGACCACCACTCGCGGCGCGGGCTGCTGTTGCTGGTCGGGCGCCGTCGCCGGCTGCTCAAGTACGTCGCGCAGATCGATGTCGAGCGGTACCGCTCGCTGGTCGAGCGGCTGGGCCTGCGTCGCTGACGCAAAGCCTCACCCGGGGCGTTCGCGCCCGTAAATTCCGAGCGATATGGCGGGCAGGGGTCGCCCGTGTAGAGTGAGGACGTTCTGGGCCGGTTCGGCCCGAGCAAACGGTGCGGTCACGCAGATCCGCGTGTGCCGTTCCAGCGTGTCACTGCGCACCCCCGAGGGAGCAGCCCAGTCTGCATCGGGCGGTCTTCGGTAGTGGCTGCCGGGCTCTCCGGATCTGGGGTAGGTCGGCCGCTTCGATCGATGGCCGTAGCCGTATTCAGACGGGCTCTTCTCAGAAGCTCTCCAGGGTGGCTCGCGGGCCCGTACGGGTCGGTGGGTACTCCTGTGGGGCCTCTCTTAGGTTGCTCGTGACGACGCGAAACAGCCGAATAAGAGAGGCAGTACGGACGTCCATGTCTGTCGCTGAAATTGAAGAGGGCGTGTTCGAGGCGACCGCCACCATCGACAACGGGAGCTTCGGCACCCGCACCATCCGATTCGAGACTGGCCGGTTGGCCCAGCAGGCCGCCGGCGCCGTGGTCGCGTATCTCGACGAAGAGAACATGCTGTTGTCGGCGACCACCGCCAGCAAGAGCCCCAAGGAGCACTTCGACTTCTTCCCGCTGACCGTCGATGTCGAGGAGCGGATGTATGCCGCCGGACGCATCCCCGGTTCGTTCTTCCGTCGCGAGGGCCGTCCCTCCACCGACGCGATCCTGACCTGCCGGCTGATCGACCGGCCGCTGCGCCCGTCGTTCGTCTCCGGGTTGCGCAACGAGATCCAGGTCGTGGTGACGGTCCTGAGCCTGGATCCCAACGACCTGTACGACGTGCTGGCGATCAACGCCGCGTCGGCCTCGACCCAGCTGGGTGGCCTGCCGTTCTCGGGTCCCATCGGTGGCGTGCGGGTCGCGCTCATCGACGGCACCTGGGTGGCGTTCCCCACCGTCGAGCAGCTCGAGCGGGCCGTCTTCGACATGGTGGTGGCCGGCCGCATCGTCGGCGATGGTGACCAAAAGGACGTCGCCATCATGATGGTCGAGGCCGAGGCCACCGAGAACGTCATCGAGCTCGTCGAGGGCGGCGCCCAGGCGCCGACGGAAACCGTTGTGGCCGAAGGGCTCGAGGCCGCCAAGCCGTTCATCGCCGTGCTGTGCACCGCGCAGCAGGAGCTGGCCGACGCGGCCGCCAAGCCCACGGGCGAGTACCCGACTTTCCCCGACTACGGCGACGACGTCTACTACTCGGTCGCCTCGGTGGCCACCGACGAGCTGGCCAAGGCGCTGACCATCGGCGGCAAGGCCGAGCGTGACGCGCGCACCGACGAACTCAAGGCCGAGGTGGCCGCGCGCCTTGCCGAGACCTACGAGGGCCGCGAGAAAGAGGTCAGCGCCGCCTACCGGTCACTGACGAAAAAGCTGGTACGCCAGCGCATCCTGACCGATCACTTCCGCATCGACGGCCGCGGCATCACCGATATCCGCGCGTTGTCGGCCGAGGTGTCCGTGGTGCCGCGGGCGCACGGCAGCGCGCTGTTCCAGCGCGGTGAGACCCAGATCCTGGGCGTCACCACGCTCGACATGGTCAAGATGGCCCAGCAGATCGACTCGCTGGGGCCCGAGACCTCGAAGCGCTACATGCACCACTACAACTTCCCGCCGTTCTCCACCGGCGAGACCGGCCGGGTGGGCTCGCCCAAGCGGCGCGAGATCGGGCATGGCGCCCTGGCCGAGCGAGCCCTGATTCCGGTGCTGCCCGGCGTCGAGGAGTTCCCCTACGCCATCCGTCAGGTGTCCGAGGCGCTGGGCTCCAACGGCTCGACGTCGATGGGTTCGGTCTGTGCCTCCACCCTGTCGCTGCTGAACGCCGGTGTGCCGCTGAGGGCGCCGGTGGCCGGCATCGCGATGGGCCTGGTCTCCGACGACATCGAAGTAGAGGCGGGAGACGGCACGAAGTCGACCGAGCGCCGCTTCGTCACGCTGACCGACATCCTGGGCGCCGAGGACGCGTTCGGCGACATGGACTTCAAGTGCGCCGGCACCAAGGACTTCGTCACCGCGCTGCAGCTGGACACCAAGCTCGACGGCATTCCGTCGCAGGTGCTGGCCGGCGCGCTGGGGCAGGCCAAGGACGCCCGGCTGACGATCCTCGAGGTCATGGCCGAAGCCATCGATGCACCCGACGAGATGAGCCCGTACGCGCCGCGGGTCACCACCATCAAGGTCCCGGTGGACAAGATCGGTGAGGTCATCGGCCCCAAGGGCAAGATCATCAACGCGATCACGGAGGAGACCGGCGCACAGATCTCCATCGAGGACGACGGCACCGTGTTCGTCGGCGCCACCGATGGACCCTCGGCGCAGGCCGCGATCGACCGGATCAACGCCATCGCGAACCCGCAACTGCCCACGGTCGGCGAGCGGTTCCTCGGAACCGTGGTCAAGACAACGGATTTCGGTGCGTTCGTGTCGCTGCTGCCCGGCCGTGACGGCCTGGTGCACATCTCCAAGCTCGGTAAGGGCAAACGGATCGCGAAGGTCGAGGACGTGGTGAACGTCGGCGACAAGCTGCGCGTGGAGATCGCCGATATCGACAAGCGGGGCAAGATCTCGCTAGTTCTGGTGGAGGAAGACAACTCGGCTCCCGCCGCTGCTCCGGCGGCCGCACCTGCCGATGCCGCGACGGCGCGCAGCTGACTCGGCGACCGGGACGCGTCGTCCCGGTCGGGCCGCGTCGTTGCGCCGGGGCGAGGTCGATGAGGCGGAAGCAACACCCCAGGCCGCGCTGCGGCGCAGCACGCTGCCGGGCGGCCTGCGGGTGGTCACCGAGTACTTGCCCTCGGTACGCTCCGCGTCGGTCGGGGTCTGGGTCGGGGTCGGCTCGCGCGACGAAGGTGCGACCGTGGCCGGGGCCGCGCACTTCCTCGAGCACCTGCTGTTCAAGTCGACCCCCAGCCGCACGGCGGTGGACATCGCGCAGGCGATGGATGCCGTCGGGGGAGAGCTGAACGCGTTCACCGCCAAGGAGCACACCTGCTACTACGCGCACGTGCTCGACAGCGATCTGGCCCTGGCCGTCGACCTGGTCGCCGACGTGGTGCTCAACGGGTGCTGCGCGGCCGGCGACGTCGAGCTGGAACGCGACGTGGTCCTCGAAGAGATCGCGATGCGCGACGACGACCCCGAAGACGCACTCGGCGACATGTTCCTCAGCGCGCTCTTCGGTGACCATCCGGTGGGCCGTCCGGTCATCGGCACCGCACAGTCGGTGGTGTCGATGACCCGAAACCAGTTGCACTCGTTTCATGTCCGGCGCTACACGCCGGAGCGGATGGTGGTGGCGGTGGCCGGCAATGTCGATCACGACGAGGTGGTCGCGTTGGTGCGCGAGCACTTCGGGCCGCATCTGGTCCGCGGGCGCGAACCGATCCCGCCGCGCAAGGGGTCCGGCCGCATCACCGGCCGCCCGGTCCTGATGCTGGGCAACCGGGAAGCCGAGCAGGCACACGTATCGCTGGGTGTCCGCACGCCCGGGCGCGGCTGGGAGCACCGCTGGGCGCTGTCGGTGCTGAACACTGCGCTGGGCGGCGGCCTGAGCTCCAGGTTGTTCCAGCAGGTTCGCGAGCTGCGCGGGCTGGCCTATTCGGTCTACTCCACGGTGGACATCTTCGCCGACAGCGGCGCGCTGTCGGTGTATGCGGCCTGCCAACCGGAGCGCTTCGCCGACGTGATGGCGGTGACCAGTGGCGTGCTCGAATCGGTGGCCCGCGACGGCATCACCGAGTCGGAATGCCGCATCGCCAAGGGATCGCTGCGCGGCGGGCTGGTGCTCGGTCTGGAGGATTCCAGCTCGCGGATGAGCCGGCTGGGCCGCAGCGAGCTCAATTACGGCAGACACCGCAGCATCGAGCACACGCTGCAGCAGATCGATCGGGTGACCGTCGAGCAGGTCAACGCGGTGGCCCGCCGGCTGCTCGGGCAGCGCTACGGCGCCGCGGTTCTGGGCCCCTTTGCCGCCAAACGATCACTGCCCCAACAACTTCGGGCGATGGTAGAGTAGCGCCACATGTGCGCCTCCTCACTCGCGCCGTGCCGGCGCTCGCCGTCGGCGGAGTAGCCGAATGGTACTGGGCTTCTGGGACATCACGGTGCCCATCGTGGGCGCCCCCATGGCCGGCGGTCCCGGGACTCCAGCGTTGGCCGCGGCGGTATCCAATGCGGGTGGGCTCGGTTTCGTCCCCGGCGGGCACCGCAGCGCCGAGCAGTTCGCCGACGACATCGCCGCGGCGCGCAAGGCCACCACCGGCCCGCTCGGGGTGAACTTGTTTGTGCCCCAACCCAGCGTCGCCGACTGGGTGGCCCTGCACTACTACGCCGCCGAACTCGAAGAAATCGCCGAGCACTATCAGGTGGAGGTCGGTCACCCGCAGCATGGCGACGACGACGAGTGGGAGCGCAAGCTCGAGGTGGTGGCCGACGTCCGGCCCGAGCTGGTGTCTTTCACCTTCGGCGTGCCGCCGCCCGACGTGATCCGGCGGCTCGGCGCCCTGGGTCTGCTGGTGATGGTCACCGTGACCTCGGCCTACGAAGCCGGAGTGGCCGTCGCGGCCGGCGCGGACAGCCTGGTGGTCCAGGGCCCCGCAGCGGGCGGGCACCGCGGCACGTTCGCGCCCGACATGGAACCCGCAAACGAGTCGCTGCACCAGCTCATCGACCGCATCCGCCACTCCCACGACGTCCCGATCGTCGCGGGGGGCGGGCTGGGCACCGCCGAAGAGGTCGCGGCGGCGCTGCGCCGGGGAGCGGTGGCGGCCCAGGTCGGCACCGCCCTGCTGCTGGCCGACGAGGCGGGCACCAACTCGGCGCACCGCGTCGCCCTGAAAAACCCGCTGTTCGCCACGACCGTTGTCACGCGGGCGTTTTCGGGCCGCTACGCGCGCGGGCTGGAGAACGACTTCACCCGAATGCTCGATCACGTGGCGCCGCTGGGCTACCCCGAGGTCAACCATATGACCTCACCGATCCGGGAAGCGGCCGCCGCTGCGGAAGATCCCAACGGGATGCCGCTGTGGGCGGGGACGTCGTTCAAGAACGCGTGCGCCGGTCCCGCCGCTGACATCGTCGCCGGCCTCGCGGCCACCGGTTAGCCGCGCACCGGTCTAGCCCAGCACGGCGGCCGGGTCGGTGAACGGCAGGCCGAGATCGGTGGCCACCTGTTCGGACAGCAGGGCGCCGCCGTGCGTCGAAAGGCCTTTGGCCAGAGCGTGATCCGATCGGCACGCGGCCTGCCAGCCGCGGTCGGCGAGCGCCAGCACGTAGGGCATGGTCGCGTTGGTCAGCGCCACCGTCGAGGTTTTGGGTACCGCGCTGGGCATGTTCGCCACGCAGTAGAAAACCGTGTCGTGCACGGTGAAGGTGGGGTCATCATGGGTGGTCGGTCGGGAGTCCTCGAAGCAGCCGCCCTGGTCGATCGAAATATCCACCAGCACCGCCCCCGATTTCATCTGCGAGACAAGGGAATTCGAGACCAGGCTGGGCGCCCTGGCGCCGGGCAGCAGCACGGCCCCGATCACCAGGTCGGCCCGCTTGACGGTGCCCTCCAGGTCGTAGGCCGACGAATAGCGGGTGCGGACCCGGCCACCGAACTCCGCGTCGAGCAGCCGTAGCTTGTTGATGTTGACGTCGAGAACCGTGACCGCTGCCCCCATGCCGCCGGCGACCCGCGCCGCGTTGTAGCCGGCGGTTCCCGCGCCGACGACCACGACGTCGGCGGGTTTGACACCCGGCACGCCGCCCATCAGCACGCCGCGGCCCCCGTGGGTGCGCATCAGGTGATAGGCCCCCACCTGAGCCGACAGCCGGCCGGCGACCTCGCTCATCGGGGCCAGCAACGGCAGCGTGCCATCGGCGGCTTGGACGGTCTCGTAGGCGATCGACGTCGTTCCGGATGCCAACAGCGCTTCGGTGCACGCCCGCGACGCGGCCAGATGCAGGAATGTGAACAGGATCTGGTTGCGCCGCAACAGGTCATACTCGGCGGGTACCGGTTCTTTGACCTTGAGCAGCAGGTCGGCATCGCCCCAGACCCGCTCGGCGGTGTCCGCCACTTCGGCCCCGGCCGCCTTGAACTCGGCATCGGAGATCGCCGATCCCTCCCCGGCACCGGCCTGCACCAGCACGTCATGGCCGCGGCGGGTCAGCTCGGCGACACCCGCAGGGGTGATGGCCACCCGAAACTCGTTCGTCTTGGTCTCGGTGGGTACGCCGACTCGCATGATCGCCCCTTGGTTGCCGGTTCACATTCAAGTGTGAAGAAAGATCGTGAGGGGCGCAAAAGCGGGGTGTTTGCTGGCTATGATCGGCCAATGAGCGACCCGTGCGTGACGGCCACCATGCAGATCGGGGCCCGGACCGACGTGGCGTACCGGCTCATCACCGAGCACATCCGGCTCACCCCGCAGCGCCTCAAGCCGCGCGCCGAAACCGACTAGGGCGTGTCTGGCAAAGATTTTGGATGTTGTGCCCGAGGCTTGAGTCATGTCGCGGTTTCAGTTGCTCACCGATGCTCAGTGGTCGTTGATTGAAGATTTGCTTCCGACTCGGACAGGCAAGCGGGGCAGGCCCTTTCAGGATGCCCGCTCGATGGTCGAGGGCATTATTTATCGGTACCGGTGTGGGATCGCCTGGCGAGACGTGCCCGGGGCGTTCGGGCCGT
>NZ_MVHG01000085.1 GCF_002086125.1 Mycobacterium arosiense ATCC BAA-1401 = DSM 45069 | reverse complement strand
CCCAATGGATCCCACCCCCACACCTCGACCGCGGCCAACCCCGCACCAACACCTTCCACCACCCCGAAAAACTGCTCCGCGATGAAGACGACGATGAGCCGGTGTAGCGGCAGCGCTACAGGATTTTCATCTGCTCGGGTTCCGGCTCGGCCGGCTCGAGCAGCTGTGGGCCGTTGTTGCGGACGTTGTTGACCAGCGTCGACACCTCACGCATCCGGATGGCGCGCACGTCCGGCGTGCGGGCCAGCAGGCCCTGATCGATCTCGGTGTCCGGGTCGAGCCAGCGGTCCCAGTCACGTTCGGGCACCACCAGCGGCATCCGATCGTGAATCTGCGCCAGCTCGCCGGGCGCATCGGTGGTGATGATCGTGCAGCTCAGCAGCGGCGAGGCGTCCTTGGCCGGTTTCCACACCGACCACAGTCCCGCCATGAACAGCGGCTCCCCGTCTTCGCGGTACATGAAGAACGGCGTCTTGCGGGCCTTCTTGCCGCCGGCGCCCGCCGAGTTGACCCGCCATTCGTAGTAGCCGTCCATCGGGATCAGGCAGCGCTTCGTCTTCGCGCTGGACCGGAAGGCGGGCGACGTGGTGACCTTGTCCGCGCGGGCGTTGATCAGCATCGGGCCCTTGGTCTCGGGCGAGCCGTCGGAACCGGCCTTGGCCCACGGCGGCACCAAGCCCCAGCGCATCAGCCGCACCCGGCGCGTCGGCTGGTCTTCGGGCTCGGAATGCCGGCTGACCACCGTCGCGATGGTGGAGGTCGGGGCCACGTTGTAGTTGGGGCCGGTCGACCCGGCGTCGGCGCCGGTGGCCTCGTCGATCGCCTTGATCTTCTGGGCCAGCAGGGCGGGATCGGTGGTGACCGCGAACCTTCCGCACATGACACCCATGGTGGCAGAAACCCGTGACAGGCGATGATGGACCGGTGAGTACGTGGCAGGCCCCGGTGGCGGCGCAACCGGTGCGCGCGACCGTGACCGTTCCGGGTTCGAAGTCGCAGACCAACCGCGCCCTGGTGCTGGCGGCGCTGGCGGCCGCCCAGGGGCAAGGCTCACCGACCATCACCGGCGCGCTGCGCAGCCGCGATACCGACCTGATGATCGGGGCGCTGCGCACCCTGGGCTTGGGCGTCGACGGGGACGAGACCGAACTGACCGTCAGCGGCCACGTGTCGCCCGAACCGATGGCACAGGTCGATTGCGGACTGGCCGGCACGGTGCTGCGGTTCGTGCCGCCGCTGGCGGCCCTGGCCGAATCGATTGTCGAGTTCGACGGCGACGAGCAGGCCCGGGCACGCCCCATCGTCCCGCTGCTCGACGCGCTGCGCGGGCTCGGCGTGCGGATCGACGGCGACGGTCTGCCCTTCCGGGTACTGGGCACCGGCGCTGTCGTCGGCGGGACCGTGGACATCGACGCCTCGGCCTCGTCACAGTTCGTGTCGGGCCTGCTGTTGTGCGCGGCCTCGTTCGCCGAGGGGCTGACCGTGCAACACACCGGCGCGGCGCTGCCGTCGGCGCCGCACATCGCCATGACGGTGACGATGCTGCGCCAGGCCGGCGTCGAGGTCGACGACTCCGTCCCCAACCGATGGCAGGTGCGGCCGGGGCCTGTGGCGCCGCGGCACTGGGAGGTGGAGCCGGATCTGACGAACGCCCTTCCCTTCCTGGCCGCGGCGGTGGTCACCGGTGGCGCGGTGCGCATCACCGGCTGGCCGTCAAGCAGTGTGCAGCCCGCCGAGAACATCCTGAGCGTGTTGCACAAGCTCAATGCCGTTGTTACCCATAATGATTCATCCCTGGAGGTGCGCGGGTCCGGGGACTACGGCGGTTTCGATGTCGACCTGCGCGCGGTCGGCGAGCTGACACCGTCGGTGGCCGCCCTGGCCGCGCTGGCCACGCCGGGATCGGTGTCGCGACTGTCCGGCATCGCGCATCTGCGCGGGCATGAGACCGATCGGCTCGCCGCACTGCGCAAGGAGATCAACCGGCTGGGCGGCGACTGCACCGAAACTCCCGACGGCCTGGTGATCACCGCGACCCCATTGAAGTCCGGGACCTGGCGCGCCTACGCCGACCACCGGATGGCAATGGCCGGCGCGATCATCGGGTTGCGGGTGCCCGGCGTCGAGGTCGACGACATCGGTTCCACCGGCAAGACGCTGCCGGACTTCCCGCGGCTGTGGGCCCGCATGTTGGAGCCCGGGGAAGAGCGCGGCATGTGAGACCCGGCGACTACGACGAGTCCGACGTCAGGATCCGTTCCGGCCGCGGCTCACGACCGCGGACCAAGACCCGTCCCGACCACGCGGACGCCGAGGCGGCCATGGTGGTCAGCGTCGACCGCGGTCGCTGGGGATGCGTGCTGGGCGGCGACGTCGATCGCCGGGTCACCGCCATGCGGGCCCGCGAGCTGGGTCGCACCCCGATCGTGGTGGGCGACGACGTCGACGTGGTGGGCGATCTGTCCGGACGCCCCGACACGCTGGCCCGCATCGTGCGTCGCGGTGAGCGCCGAACGGTGTTGCGGCGCACCGCCGATGACACCGATCCAACCGAACGGGTGGTGGTCGCCAACGCCGATCAGCTGCTGATCGTGGTCGCACTGGCCGACCCGCCGCCGCGCACCGGCCTGGTGGACCGAACGCTGATAGCCGCTTACGCCGGCGGACTCACGCCGATCCTGTGCCTGACCAAGACCGATCTCGCCCCGCCGGAGCCGTTCGCCCGGCAGTTCGTCGATCTGGACCTGACCGTGGTCGAGGCCGGCCGCGACGATCCCCTGCCCGCGGTGGCGGACCTGCTCGCGGGCAAGATCACCGTGCTGCTCGGCCATTCCGGCGTCGGCAAATCCACCCTGGTGAACCGCCTGGTGCCCGACGCGGACCGCGCCGTCGGCGACGTGACCGACATCGGCAGGGGACGGCACACCTCGACGCAGTCGGTGGCGCTGCCGCTGACCGAGCCGCTGGGCACCACCGGCTGGGTGATCGACACACCGGGGATCAGGTCCTTCGGGCTGGCCCACATCCAGCCCGACGACGTCATGATGGCGTTTTCCGACCTGGCCGAGGCCATCGCCGACTGCCCGCGCGGCTGCGGACACATGGGTCCGCCGGCCGACCCCGAGTGCGCGCTCGACAACCTGACCGGGCCCGCCCTCCGGCGCGTCGCCGCGGCGCGGCGGCTGCTGGCCGCGCTCCGTGAGCAGTGACGGCCGTGCCGAGCGTGCGTGTTGGCACCGCGACACGCCGTAATAGGCGTACAACTGCGCACGCTCGGCGCCGCCCGGCCGCGCTCAACCAGACTGCCTAGCCAGGCGCATGCCGAGCTCGTCGGGCGGCACCAGATGGCCTTTTGCGCAACGGATTTCCACACTCGCCTCGGCGTCGCAGCCCAGATGGGTCAGCCGCAGCCGGTTGTGGCCCGGCAGATGGCGCCGCCCCCACTCGAACATCGCCCACACCACCGGCATGAACTCGATGCCGGCCTGCGTGAGCACGTACTCGTCGCGGCTGCGCTGACCGGGTTCGCGATAGGGCTGGCGTCGTAGCAGCCCCAGCTCGACCAGTTCGCTCAGCCGCGCCGAGGTAGCGGCCTTGGTGATGCCCACCCGGCGGGCGAAGTCGTCGAATCGCGTGGTGCCGTAGTACGCCTCGCGCATGATCAGCATCGCTGATTTGGTTCCGAGGACCGCCATCGTCTTTTCGATCGCGCACTCGCCCACCGCCGACCAGGCGTCGCGGTCGGCCAGCGGTCCTTGCAGCAGTGTCATCTAAATCACCTCCGCACCTGGGTTGCTTTAAGCATACCGAGGTGTTTATCTAGGTACACCGATCTATACCTAGATCAAATGGACTCGAGGAGGAGTCATGAACCGCGACGCCGTCATCGTCGGAGCCGTCCGCACCCCGATCGGCAAGGGCAAGGCCAGTGGCGCGCTGCACGAGGTGCTGCCCGCCGATCTGCTGGCGCACAGCCTGCGCGAACTGGTGGCACGTACCGGCGTCGAGCCGGCCCAGGTCGACGACGTCATCGCCGGCGCCGTCACCCAGGTGGGCGACCAGGCGGCCAACATCGCCCGTAATGCCCTGCTGGGAGCCGGGTTCCCGGAGTCGGTCCCGGGTGTGACGATCGACCGCCAATGCGGCAGCAGCCAGCAGGCCATCAGCTTCGCCGCTCAGGGAGTGATCGCCGGGGCCTACGACATCGTCATCGCCGGTGGCGTGGAGTCGATGAGCCGCGTGCCGATGGGTTCCCAGGTGTCGCCGGGCAGCAACCCGATGGGCGAGGACATGACCCGCCGCTACACCGACGGCCTGGTGCCCCAAGGCATCAGCGCCGAACTGATCGCCGCGAAGTGGGGCTTCTCGCGCGCCCAGCTCGACGAGTTCTCCGCCGGCAGCCATGAGAAGGCCGCCCGGGCCACCAAGGAAGGGCTTTTCGACAACGAGCTCATTCCGATCGCCGGGCTGGCCACCGACGAGATCATCCGTCCCGGCACCACGGTCGAGACGCTGGCCGGGTTGCAGCCGGCGTTCTACAGCGACGCGACCAAAGCCCGCTTCCCGCAGATCAATTGGGAGATCACGCCCGGAAATTCCTCGCCGCTGTCGGACGGCAGCGCCGCGGTACTGATCACCAGCGGCGAGGCCGCCAAGAAACTGGGGCTGCGCCCGCTGGCCCGGATCCACACCACCACGGTGGTGGGCTCCGAGCCGCTCTACATGCTCACTGGCGTCATTCCGGCCACCGAGAAGGTCTTGCAGCGCGCCGGCCTGACGCTGGCCGACATCGACCTGTTCGAGGTGAACGAGGCGTTCGCGCCCGTGGTGCTGGCCTGGGCGCAGGACACCGGGGCGGATCTGGCCAAGACCAACGTCAATGGCGGCGCGATCGCGATCGGTCATCCGTTGGGCGCCAGCGGCGCTCGCCTGATGACGACCCTGGTCAACGCGCTCGAGCAGCGCGGCGGTCGGTACGGTCTGCAGACGATGTGTGAGGGCGGCGGCATGGCCAACGCCACCATCATCGAGCGGTTGGGCTAGGCGGCGGGGAGATGGCGCGAATCCTCGTGACGACCGCCAATGGCGATACCGGCCGACCGATGGTCGACTGTCTGGTCGAGTGCGGCCTGAAGGTCAGGGCGCTGGTTCGCACGGATGACGCTCGCGCTCAACGTCTTCGCGATGATGGCGCCGAAGTCGTTGTCGCCGACTTGCGCAGCCTCCGCGATATTCGCATGGCGCTCGACGGCGTGCAGCGCGCCTACTTCAACTTCCCAGTCGCCGAAGGACTGGTCGAAGCGGCCGTCATGTTCGCCCAGGCCGCCAAAGAGGCAGGTCTGGAATTGATCGTCAATATGTCGCACATTCAGTCGCGCCCCGCAGCGCGGAGCAAGGCGACGCAGAACCATTGGCTCTCCGAGCAGATCTTCGACTGGTCAGGGGTCCCGACCACCAATCTGCGGGTCACATTCTTTATGGAATGGCTGACCTACATCGCCCCCTTGATCCGAAACGGCCGCTACGTCATGCCTTTTGACGCCGACAGCCGCTTCGCACCGATCGCCGGTCAAGATATCGCGTCGACGGCCGCCACCATCCTGTCCAAACCCGAGGAGCACGCCGGCCGGACCTACATATTGACCGGGCCGGTCGAGTACAGCCATCGGGAGCTCGCCGGGGAGGTCGGCCGCGTCCTCGCGAAGAACCTGCCTTTCGAACAAGCCACCGTAAAGGCGTTCCTGGAGTTGATCGGTATACCCGATGACACGGCCAAACTCAGGCACTTCGAGGCGGTGACGATCGACCAACGAGAGGGACGCCTGGCAGGCATCAGCGATGCGGCCCCGAGGATAACCGGACGCCCCGCGCGCACGATCGAGGACTTCATCGACGAACACCGCTCGTTGTTCGAACCAGAGGAGGTCGAAAATGTCATCGTCTGAAGCCCGCTTCGACGGCGTTCGGGTGCGCTACGACAGCGCCAAGGGCTATGACGAATTGCGTGCCGCGTTGTTCGCCGACATCGGCGAGCAACCGGTGTCGATCAACGACATCGCGACGGGCACCGGCGACTGGGAGTCGTATCGGGAGCGCGTCGAATCCCGTGTCGGCCCAAGCGGATTCATGTTGTTCGGCACGGTCGACCACGGCGCCTGGATCACCAAGGCCGGCATCGACCGCAGGGCCTTGCGCGTCATCCTCGGCAATCCGCTGATCGCCATCACCATGCTGCGCCACGACGTGACGGCCGGGCTGTTCGCCCCCGTCGAGCTGCTGTTGCTCGAGGAGGGTTCGGGCAGCAGCCTGTCCTACGTCAAGCCGTCGTCGCTGATGGTCGTCGAGCCCAACGCCGAACTGCTCAGCGCGGCAGAGGGGCTCTACGCGAAGGTGGCGGCGCTGGCCGAGAAGGTTACCGCCTGAGTGCCGCCCAGGTCAGCGAGGGTATTGACGGTTGCGGTGGCCGTCCCATAAAGTCAACTACCTGATATCAACTACTTGACACCGTCGTCGAGGCAGAAGGTAGTGCCATGGAATCCCCGGAACTCGCCCGCCCCTTCGCGCCGCACCGTCAACGCGCTTACATCGGTCTTCTTTCGGTCGTCGGCGTCGTCTTCGTCTTCATGACCGTCGCCGAGGCCACCAGACTGCTGCCTGCGACCCTGACGGTGGACGTCGCCGCAAACCTGATCTTCGGCATCCCAGTGCTGCTGTTGCCTCTCATCCTGTTCTGGAAGGCACGAGGCGAGCAGCGCTCACGTCTGCAGCTCGCGGCCGAGCTGACGCTGATCTATATACCGCTGACGGCCGGCAGCCAATTGACGTATGAGTTGCCGTTTCTGCTCGGGCACCCGTTCAACCTGTGGGCTCCCACGACGGACCCCGGGTGGCGATGGCTCTGGTGGCAGTACGGTCTGGCCGACACCCGCTACCGCAGCGACGACCCGTGGATCTTCGGATTGGAGTTCGCCGCCGTGCTCGTCGGCATCGCGCTAACTATCGCCTGGCTTCGCTTGTTGCGCAGGGATTTACCCGACGAGTCGCGGATCAAAAGCCTTTGGTTGACGTTCTTCGGCATCACGGTGCTGTTCACCGGAACCGTTGTGTACTACGTGAGCGAGATCCGTGCCGGCTTCAACGACATCGGCCAGGGCGCTTACGGCCTGTGGTTCAAATTGGTCGGCGAGAACGTCCCATACATGGTTTTGCCGGTCTTCGTGCTCTACGCCGTATACATCCAGATTGATCACCTGACCAGACGCGCCGGCGCGGCGGCACCGGCGCCCACTGCTGCCAACGCCGGTGCCGGTTCCCCGTCAGCGGTGTCTGCCTGACGGCGTCATCTGCCGCCGGTCATCGACGCGACGCCGGCCGGTGCTGCGCGGGAAATCCGGTGCGACACCGCCCAGGCCCGTAAGCTGGTCAACATCGAGCATCTCCGCCGCTAGCTGTACCCGAAAAGCCAACGGGCGGTTAGGCCGCCAGGTCGTCGTCGGCGAGCTGCGCGGCGGCCGCCCGCTTTCCGCGCCGCCAATCGCGCACGGCGGCGATCGCGGACTTCAGGCCGCGCCGGCGTCCGGTGGCCGGATCGGTGCCCAGGAAGCCGGGTTCGAGCTCGGCGAACATCCGCTCGCTGCGGGTCTCCGGTGCGTTGTCGGCATCGTCACGCAGGTACTTGTCCGGCAGCGAGAGCTTGGCCAGGGTGCGCCACGTCTTGGCGTACTGCAACAGGAAAGAGCCTGTGGTGTAAGGCAAGTCGTACTTGTCGCAGACCTGGCGCACCCGCACCGAGATCTCGTGCAGCCGGTTGCTCGGCAGGTCCGGATACAGGTGGTGCTCGATCTGGTGGCACAGGTTGCCGCTCATGAAGCGCAGCGCGGGGCCGGCCTCGAAGTTGGCGCTGCCCAGCATCTGGCGCAGGTACCACTGCCCCTTGGTCTCGCCGATCATGTCGGTCTTGGTGAATTTCTCGGCGCCGTCGGGGAAATGGCCGCAGAAGATCACCGCGTTGGCCCACACGTTGCGGATCACGTTGGCGACCGCGTTGGCCTTCAGCGTGGACATGTAGGTGGCGCCGGGTGACAGCGAGGTCAGCGCCGGGAACGCGACGTAGTCCTTGAGCACCTGGCGCCTCGCCTTGGCCAGGAACTCGTCTATCCGTTCCCGGGCCTCCTCGTGGTCCATCCGCCGCTTGGCGATCTTGCCGAGCTCCACGTGCTGCAGGCCGACTCCCCATTCGAACAGCAGCGCGAGCAGGGTGTTGTACACCAGGTTGAGGATGTTGAAACGCTTCCAGCGCTGGTCGCGGGTGACGCGCAGCAGGCCGTAGCCCACGTCGTCGTCCATCCCGAGAATGTTGGTGAACTTGTGATGCACGAAGTTGTGGGTGTAGCGCCAGTGCTTGGACGACCCGCTCATGTCCCACTCCCATGTCGAGGAGTGAATCTCGGGGTCGTTCATCCAGTCCCACTGGCCGTGCATGACGTTGTGGCCGATCTCCATGTTCTCGACGATCTTGGCCACGCCCAGGGTCACGGTCCCCGCCCACCAGGCCGAGCGCCGCGAGCTGGCGGCCAGCAGCAGCCGGCCGGTCACCTCCAGCGCGCGCTGGGCCGCGATGGTGCGACGGATGTAGCGGGCGTCCCGCTCGCCGCGCGAATCTTCCACGTCCTGGCGGATCGCATCGAGCTCCGCGGCCAGGTTTTCTATGTCGGCGTCGGTCAAATGGGCGAATACGTCGACGTCTGTAATGGCCACGTCGTCATCTCCCTGCGGTGGTTTGTTGGGTCCTCATCGTGTTCCAGACCTACGCTATCGTAACCTACGAAGCCGTAGGTTACCTATGAGTAGCCTTTAAATGTCGAGCACGCAATCGCCGGAAGCGGCGGACACACAGGTCTGCACCCGGGTCCCCGGGTCGTGCTCCTGGCCGGTTCGCAGGTCACGCACGTGACCCTCGACCAAACCCACCACGCACGACTGACAAATACCCATCCGGCACCCGAAAGGCATCTGCACCCCGGCGCTCTCCCCCGCGTCCATCAACGACGTCGCCGCGTCGGCGCCGACGGTGCGCCCGCTGCGGGCGAAGGTGACGGTGCCGCCCGCGCCGCTGGGCGCGGCCTTGGACACCGCGAACCGCTCGAGGTGCAGGCGCTCGCCGACGCCCGCGGCCGACCACACCCGCTCGGCCTCGGCCAGCATGCCTTCCGGACCGCAGGCCCAGGTGTGGCGTTCGCGCCAGTCCGGCACGTCGTGGTCCAGCTCCGAAAGGTCGAGCCTGCCCTGGGTGCGCGTCTCGCGCAGCCGCATCCGATAGCCGGCGTGCCCGGCGACCAGGGCCGCCAGCTCCGCGCGAAACATCACGTCGGTTGCGGTGGGCGCCGAGTGCAGGTGGATGACGTCACCAATCTGATTGCGGCGCACCAGGGTGCGCAGCATCGACATCACCGGCGTGATGCCGGAGCCCGCGGTGAGGAACAGGATCGATGGCGGCGCCGGGTCGGGCAGCACGAAGTTGCCCTGCGGCGCGGCCAGCCGCACGATGGTGCCCGGCTCGACACCGGCCACCAGGTGCGACGACAAAAACCCCTCGGGCATCGCCTTGACGGTGATGGTCACGGTGCGCGCCGGACGCCGGCCTTCACCGGCCGGGACCGAGGTCAGCGAATACGACCGCCAGCGCCAGCGCCCGTCCATCAGCAGTCCGATGCCGATGTACTGGCCCGGCTGGTAATCGAAGTTGAAGCCCCAGCCCGGCTTGATGACCAGGGTCGCGGAGTCCTCGGTCTCGCGGCGCACCTGCAGGACCCGGCCCCGCAGTTCGCGCGCCGACCACAGCGGGTTGGCCAGATGCAGGTAATCGTCGGGCAACAGCGGCGTGGTGATGCGCGCGGCGAGCTTGCGCAGCGCATGCCAGCCGGGATGCCGGTCCGCGCCGGCGACAACAGGTCGCGTGGTGTCGACGACGTTGCCCGTGATCGATGGGTTACGTCTGCCCAGGGAAAGCTCCTGCTCACTACGCGGCGAGTACCTGACGCTCACATTGTGATCGATTCTGTGCGCTTCACGAAACCTACGGTACCGTAACCTACGGTGTCGTAGCTAGCGCTGGGGCGCGGACTGCCCCGCCTTCGGCGTCACATCAGCTCCAGCAGAAATGGCAGCTCCTGGTTGGCGTACCAGGCCAGATCGTGATCCTGGGCATCGCCGACGATCAGGTCGGCGTCCTCGTCGCCCAGGTCGGCGGCGTCGACGGCCTCGATGGCCTTCGCCACCGCCGGTTCGGCCGCGGCGTTGTCGACATAGGCGGCGATCACGCGGTCGATGGGAACCGGCCCCGCCAACCTGACCACGGCATCGTCGAGGTCGGGGCGGTACGTGAAGCCCTCGACGTCGGCCGCCAGCACCGCGCGGCGCGGCGGCGGGGAATCCGCCGGCGCCTCGGCCCCCTGGGCCGCCAGCAGGCGCAGGGAGGCCAGCGCCGCCTCGCGCAACGCCACGTCGGCAAGCTCGTCGTCGTCACCCTCGGCGTAGGCCTCACGCAACGTCGGTGTCAGTGCGAACGCCGTGCCATTGACCGGCCACAACGAACCGTCGGCGACGAGCTGCGCCAGCATCGGCACTGTTACGGGGATATAGACGACGGTCATGGCGGCTAGCTCAGCGTGGCCGCGTAGTCGACGACGGGCGTCGCCAGCTCAGCGGCGGGCGCTGATAGTAGCTGTCCGGCTTCGCCGGCGCGCCGTCGCTTTTCGCGGTGCTCACAGCAACGAATGATAGCTTCGCGCAGGCGTTTCACCGCCGACTAGGACCGCGCCGCCTGCAGCAGTTCTTCGAGCGCTTGATGCAGCAACCCGGGCAGCAGCTCGACATCGCTCATGGCTTCGCGGTCGGCGTTGATCCCGTAGTACAGCTCGCCGTTGTAAGACGTCACCCCGATGGCCAGCGCCTGGTTGTGCAGCAGCGGCGGCACCGCGTAGGTCTCGAGCAGTTTGGTGCCGGCGATGTACATCTGCGACTGGGCGCCGGGCGCGTTGGTGATCAGCAGGTTGAACGTGCGCTTGGAGAAGCTCGGGAAACCGGTGGCCACCCGAATGCCCATGGCGTGCAACGTCGGTGGGGCAAAGCCCGACAGCGTGACGATGGTTCTGGCGTCCACCAGACGCGCGGCCGTCGGGTCCGACTCGGTGGCGTGCGCGATCTGCGACAGCCGCACGACGGCGTTCGGCTCCCCGACGGGCAGGTCGACGAGGAACGGCATCACCTGGCTGATCGCCTGACCCGGACCGTTGGCGTCGAGGTCGCCGTCGCCGTACACCGGCAGCGGCGCCATCGCCCGCACCGTCGCGGTCGGCGACACCGCCACCCCGCGCGACATCAGCCAGTTGCCCAGGGCGCCGGCGATCACCGCGAGCACCACGTCGTTGACGTCGCAGTCGTAGCGCGCGCGCACGGTGCGGTAGTCGTCGAGGCTGCCGCGGGCGACGGTGAAGCGCCGATGCCGGGACACGGTGGCGTTGAGCGGGCTGCTGGGCGCGGTACCCCGGGCCACGTTGCGCACGAAGTCGACGGCCCGGCGACCGGCGTCGAGCAGGTCGCCGTGGTTGGTCACCAGTCCACCGACCATCGAGCCGACGGCCTGCAGCTGGGCGCCCGGGCCCGTCACCCACTCGCCGACCGCGCCCAATATCAGCCGTATGTTGCCGGGATCGCGCTCCGGGATCCAGATGTCCTCCGGAAACCGGGGCGGGCGTTTCGTCCGATCCGCGATGACATGGTTGATCTCCAGCGCGGACATGCCGCTGATCAGCGCCTGATGCGACTTCGTGTACAGGGCGATCCGGTTCTTGGACAGGCCCTCGACCAGGTACATCTCCCAGAGCGGGCGCGACTTGTCCAGCGACCGCGCGGCCAGCCGCGCGATCAGCTCGTGCAGCTGCTCGTCGCTGCCCGGCGAGGGCAACGCCGAACGCCGCACGTGATAGGTGATGTCGAAGTCGTTGTCGTCGAGCCACACCGGCCGGGCCGTTCCGACCCGCACCTCGCGGACCTTCTGCCGGTAGCGCGGAATCTGCGGCAGCCGCTGCTCGACGGTGGCCAGCAGCGTTTCGTAGCTCAAGCCGGCACGGGGGCGGCGCAGGATCGCCAGCGATCCGGCGTACATGGGGGTGGCGGTGTTCTCCAGCCGAAAAAACGACGCGTCCGCCGGGGACAACCGACTCACCATGCGGCGCTGTCCTCCTGGTCAGTTCGTCGCCCGTGAGCGGGGGGCCCTGCGCCCTGGGGGCCCCGTGTCGCCCACGGTAACCGGGTGGCGCCGCGGCAACTCAGCGTGGGTACGCGTGCGCTCGAGTTGTGCCATGATGACCACTGACTAACCACTGTCTGCCCCTCTCCAGCAGGCTCGCGGTCCGGCCGAAGACTTGGAGAGTGCGCTTGAACACCAATCCGGTTGCGAATCCAGCCGACGCTTTCACCGTCATACCCGTCGTCGATTACGAGCCGCCGACGCAGGACGTGCGGCACCCCGTCCCGCAGTGCCGGCAATCCTCGCGTCCCCCGGTGCGCCGCCGCAGCAGCCACACACCGCCGCGGTCCTACACCGGCCAGCCCAGCCGGCCGGCCGCACCGGATTGCGGCGCGATCATGTCGGCGCGGCTGCGTCAGGCGGCCGTCTTCGCCGACGCCGCACTGCGCCGGGTGCTGGAAGTCATCGACCGGCGCCGGCCCGCCGCCCAGCTGAATTCGCTGCTGGCGCCGAGCCTGGTGGATTCGGTGGCCGCGATCGCCCGCTCGACGGCGGGCCGGGCCGGCGCTCACGGTGCGGCCGTGTTGCGCCGCATGCGGCTGCAGCCGGCTGGTCACCGGGACCCGGACTCGGCGGCCGAAGTCTTCGGCTCCTACAGCCGCGGCAACCGGATTCACGCCATCGCCTGCCGGGTCGAACAAGTGAGCGTGACCGGCAATGCCCGGTGGATGGTCGTGGCCCTGCACATCGGCTGACACCGCTCGGCTGACCGGGCCGGGATCAGCTCGCCGGTGCGGCATCGGCCGCCCGCGGGCCGCCGGTGTAGCGGGTGAGCACCGGCCCCGCGATCGCCATGATGAACACGTAGGACGTCGTCAGCGCGGCGACGGCGGGCAGCGACTTGCCGGCCAAACCGATGATGATCAACGAGAATTCGCCCCGGGCGATCAGCGCGGTGCCCGCGCGCAGTTGCCCGCGCCGCGCCACGCCGTCATGCCGGGCCGCGAACACCCCGGTGCCCACCTTGGTCGCCGCGGTCACCCCGGCCAGGATGAGCGCCGCCGGAAGCATGGGGACCAACTCGTGCGGATCCACCGAAAAGCCGATGGCCAGGAAGAAGATGGCGGCGAACAGATCGCGCAGCGGGCCCAGCACCTGCCGGGCCCGCTCGGCCGTCTCACCGGTCAGGGTGAGGCCCACCAGGAACGCGCCGACGGCGGCCGAGGCGTGCAGGGACTCGGCCACGGCCGCCACGATCAGGGTGATGCTCAGCACGCGCAGCATGAGCTGTTCGGAGTCGGGGTGTTCCACCAGCCGGTCGACGTGGTGACCCCACCGGGCGGACGCGGCGAACGCGGCCAACAGGGCGCACACCGCCACGACCATGCCGCCGACGGCTTGCAGCCATCCGCCGCCGGCCGCCAGGACCGCGAACAGCGGCAGGTAGGCGGCCATCGCGAAATCCTCGAGCACCAGCACCGACAGCACGGCCGGCGTCTCCCGGTTGCCGAGCCGGTGCAAATCCTCGAGCAGCCGCGCGATGACGCCCGACGAGGAGATGTAGGTGACGCCGGCTAGGCACAGGATCGCCACGCCGTCCAACCCCAGCAGCCAGCCGGCGATCGCGCCCGGCGCGGCGTTGAGGACGATATCGACGGCCGCCGACGGCAGGTGGTGGCGCATGCTGGAAGAGAATTCGGCCAACGAGAACTCGCAGCCCAGGGTCAGCAACAGCAGCACGACGCCGATCGGTGCGCTGGTCGTGATGAACTGTCCGCCGGCGGCCACCGGCAGCATGCCGCCGTTGCCCAGGGCCAGGCCGGCCAGCAGGTACACCGGGATGGGCGACAACGCGAACCGGCGTGCGGCGGCGCCCACTATGGCCAGAGTGGCCAGGAGGGCGCCGAGTTGGAGCAGCAGCGTCCCCGAAATCTGCACCGGCTCAGCCTTTGTCGATAATCTTCTCGACGCCCGCGATTCCGTCTTCGGTGCCGATGACTATCAGGACGTCTTGGTCGTGCAGCATCTCGGAGGGCCCGGGTGAGGCGAGCACCTCGTCATTGCGCACGATCGCCACGATGGACGCCCCGGTGCGGGTGCGGGCGCGAGTGTCGCCCAGCGGGTGATCGACGAACGGGCTGTCGGCCAGGATGTGCACCTGGCCGGTCTCGAGCCCGGGTATTTCGCGGGCCAGCTCGGTGAACCGTTCGGCGATCCGCGGCGCCCCCAAGATCTGGGCCACGGCTTCGGCCTCCTGGTCGCTGAGGTGGAGCAGCGGCTTGGCCTCATCCGGATCCTCGCGGGCATACACGACGACGTCGAAATCGCCGCTGCGCCGCGCGATGATGCCGATGCGGTCGCCCTTTTGGTCGGTGAATTCGTAGCGAAGGCCGACCCCGGGGAGCAGCACCTCCTTGACGTCCATACCGTCAATCCTGACAGGTCGCGCGCCGCCGGTGTCGCGGGGCGCGAAACTTCTTGCCTCCGGAAGATCTAGTGCAGCTCGGCCGGTTGGGTGGGGCCACCGCGCGACCGGCGCCCCAGCGGCAGCAGCATCGGCACCTGACGCCGGTAATTGCGGTAGTCGTCGCCGAGCGCGGCCACCAGGTCGCGCTCTTCGAACTGCGTGGCCACCAGGATGTAGCCCGTCATCACGATCGAGAAGAGCAGATGTCCGGCCGTCATGGTGGGCGCCGCCCAGAACGCGATGATGAAGCCGAGCATCAGCGGGTGCCGCACCAGGCGGTAGAAGAACCGGACGCGGAAATCGAGGCTGGTGTAAGGCGTTGCGCGCCAAGCCAAATACACCTGCCGGAGCCCGAACAGGTCGAAGTGGTTGATCATGAACGTCGACGCCAGCGCGATGGCCCAGCCGAGCCAGAACAGCGTCCACAGCGTCAGGCGCCCGGCCGGCAGCTCTACCTCCCAGATGACGGCCGGCATCGTTCGCCATTGCCAGTACAGCAGCACCAGCACGACGTTGGCCAGCATCACGTAGGTGCTGCGCTCGATCGACGGCGGCACCACCCCGGCCCACCGCGCCTTGAACCCCGGCCGCGCCATGACGCTGTGCTGGAGGCCGAACACGCCGAGCAGAATCATGTTGACCAACACCGCCTGGCCGATGGGCGCCGAGAGCCCGTGGTCCACCGTTCGCGGCACCCAGAAGTTGCCCAGGAACGCGACGAGGTACAGAAATACGGCGAGAAAGAGCAAGTAAGCGGCCGCGCCGTAGCCGATTGTCAGGTAACGCTTCATTAGCTGATTGTGCGCCTCATCGGCCGGGAAGAACATGGGGCGATTGCCTCATTGTCCGGCGTTCGCCAGCCCGTGCTGCAAGGCGTACATGCTGGCGCCGATGCGGTTGGACACGCCGATCTTGGCGTACGTTCGCTCGACGTGGTTGCGGGCGGTCTTCTCGCTGATCACGAGCGACGCCGCGATGTCCTTATTGGAGGCGCCGCGTGCGACCAGGCACAGGACTTCGATCTCGCGCGGGGTCAGCCCGTCGGGCCGCGCGGCCGGCCGTCGCGTGGGTTGGCCCGCCGCCTGCAGCACCGCTTCGACGGCGACCGGGTCGAGCTCGCCGGCCCGCGCCCGGCCGCGCAACCGGCGGGCGGCCGCGGGCGGTGACAGCTGTTCTCGATACGGCCTTGGCTCGCAGGCGGATTGGTAGCACACGGCGGCGGCCAGGATGCGGTCCGGCAGGCCCAGCGCGGTGGCGGCCAGTCCGCGTGGGTAGCCCGAGCCGTCAAGGCATTCGTGGTGATTGCCGGCCACCTCCGCCAGCCGGGTAAGCCCGGGCACCTGGTTGAGGATGCGCACCGTGAGATAGGGATGCAGCCGCACCCGCTCGAACTCCGCGGCGCTCAACGGCCCGGGCCGCGACCAGATTCGGTTCGACACCCCGATGCGACCCAGATCGTGGACGTGGCCGGCGCGCCGGGTCAGCGCGACCGCGTCGCGGTCGAGGCCGGCGGCCCCCGCGGCCTGCCCGGCAAGCCGGGCCGCGGCCCGCGAATGCCCAAGCGTGAAGGGGCATTTCAGGTCGACGAAGTCGCCCAGCGCGACGAGCAAGGCGTCCAGCGACTGGTCGTCGAGCCGCCGATGGCGATCGGGCGCCTCGCGCAACGCCGCCGCCCACGCATCGCCGGCGGGCGGGCCGGCCAGGATCGCGTCGGCGTCGCGCAGGAAGGCGTCGGCCACCCGCGGATCGAACTGCCCGCCGCGTCGGCCGCTCACCATCGCCGCCGCGCCCGCGACGCCGAAGGTGCGGTGGTGCACCTCGACCATGTCGGCGAGCTGGGCGATGCGCATCTGGATCGGGATGTCGTCCCCCCGCGCGCCGGTGGGCAGCCCGCCGCCGTCGTAACGCTCGAACGCGAACGCCAGCGCGACTTGCACGTTGGGGCCCAACCCAATTCGGTCCGCCAGCAGCGCCGCCGATGCGCAGTGCGAGTGGATCAGCCGAGAGATGTGACCGCGCGCGTTGGCGAACAGCGTCGCCATCACGCTCAGCCGGTGGGCCAAGGGCTGGCCGCGCCCCACGTTGCTCGCCAGGAAGCGCAGGTACGGGATGCCGGACCAGTCGATCAGATACGAGTCGTGCCGCACCGCGATGTCGTCGCCGAACCATCGCGCATATTCGTGGGAGTCCGCGTGGCAGCCGATCCACATGATCAGGGTGGTGTAGTAGGCGCAGTCGCGCTGGTCGCCGTCCAAGCCGAGCCGGTCGGCCAGCCGGGTCGCGATCAGCGCCGCGCGCAGCATGTGCTCGGCGGGCTGGCCGAGGCCGAGGTCGATCGCCACCGACAACGCCGCCAGCAACTCCGCGTGGGTGGGTAATTCGCGCTCCGGCATGAGAGTCATTGTGCCCAGCTAATCGCCGCGCGGTCACCCGATTGGAATAGTGCGCCGCACGGCCTGATGCCGGGCCGCGTCGAACGTCTCGAAATGCCCGGAGCCCACCGCGAACACCCCGCGCTGCGGCGGCCGGAAACCACCCAGCCTCGCCTGCCGGGGTAGCCGTCCCACCGGTCCCAGGTCGACGCCGTTCAGCACCGCGCGCGAGCAGGCGACCGCCCACACCCGCGCGGGCGCGATCATGAATCGCTGGCCGTTGGGTGCGATTCCGGCCAGCCGGACCCGGCCGGCGCGCAGGATCGGGCCGGCGATTCGACCGAGCACGGCCAGCGCCGCCCGGTTGGTCCAGGCGCGCGCCGGCAGCCGTCCGCCGATCGCGCTCATCAGTCGCGTCGACGCGGTGGCGCGCATATCGATCTGCCAGGCGAGCAGGTTCGGGATCGCGACGAACAGCGACCACGGGGTGACCCACGCGACGTCGATGTCGCATTGGACCGCTTCGTGCGCGGTGGCCGCACTGAAGAACCGGGCGCAGCTTTGCGGTCCCGGCGTCGTGGCGTAGAAGGTCCACACGCCGTCGGGGTCGCGATGCCACACTGATCGATAGCCGGGCGAGAACGATGTCGCGGGAAACTGCCGCAGCGCCAAGTAATGTCCGCTGGCGAACGGCAGGCCCATCACACCGAAACCGACGATGCGTTCGTCAGTTCCGGCGGGCAGGACGGGGTGCTGCAGAACGGCGGTGGCGGCGTCCAGCGGGGTGCGTAAACCGGTCATGCACGAATGGTCCGCGCGCACGCCGCCGCGGCGCATGAGGCGGATGCCTCAAATCGCCCGCCGCGTCGCCGCCCGGTGTGAAGGTAGCCGCACGCTCGCCATCGAACGTGAAGGTAACTTCACGCGGCGGGCGAGGCGGGCGTCCGCTCAGCGGCGCTTGACCGACTTGGGCGGCTTGGCGCCGCGACCCTGTTGCCGTGCCGCCGCGCGCCGCTCACGCCGGCTGGCACCACCCGGGACCCCGGCCGGCGCCTTGGCGCCACCGCCGTTGCGCTGCACCGCCGCCGATCCGTCCTCCGACGGACCGGAGTAGGTCATGGCCGGCGCCTCGTTGTCAATGCCCTTGGCGCGCAACTGGCTTGGGGCCTCGTCGCGCACGGCCGTCGCGGTGGCGCTCTGCTTACCGGCCGCGGCGGCGGCGAATTCCTCTAGCCCCTCCGGGGTTTCCACCGGCGCGACCTGCGGACTGGGCACCGCCTCGACGGTGACATTGAACAGGAACCCGACCGATTCCTCCTTCATGCCGTCGAGCATCGCCATGAACATGTCGTAGCCCTCGCGCTGGTACTCGACCAGCGGGTCACGCTGGGCCATCGCGCGCAGCCCGATGCCCTCCTTGAGGTAGTCCATCTCGTAGAGGTGCTCGCGCCATTTGCGGTCGATGACGTTGAGCAGCACGTTGCGCTCCAGCTGGCGCATCGCGCCCTCGCCCGCGATCTCCTCGAGCTCGGCTTCCCTTATGGCATAGGCGTTTTCGGCGTCCTTGAGCAGCGCCTCGAGCAGCTCCTCGCGGGTGAGGTCGTCTTGGTCGGCGTCGGCGTCACGGCGGGTCAGCGTCGCGTGGTCGATGCCCACCGGGTACAGCGTCCTCAGCGCCGTCCACAGCGCTTCCAAGTCCCAGTCCTCGGCGTAGCCATCGGCGGTCGCTCCGTTGACGTATGCGGTGACCACGTCGCGGACCATGTCCAGCGCCTGCTCCTTGAGGTTCTCGCCCTCGAGGATCCGGCGGCGCTCGGCGTAGATCACCTTGCGCTGCTGGTTCATCACCTCGTCGTACTTCAGGACGTTCTTGCGGACCTCGAAGTTCTGCTGTTCCACCTGGGTCTGGGCGCTCTTGATCGCCCGGGTGACCATCTTGGCCTCGATGGGCACGTCGTCGGGCAGGTTCAGCCGGTTCAGCATCGCCTCGAGCGCGGCGCCGTTGAACCGGCGCATGAGCTCGTCGCCCAGCGACAGATAGAACCGCGACTCGCCCGGGTCGCCCTGCCGGCCGGAGCGGCCGCGCAGCTGGTTGTCGATGCGCCGCGACTCGTGGCGTTCGGTGCCCAGCACGTACAGGCCGCCGGCCTCGATCACCTCTTCGGCCTCTTTGGCGGCCTCCTTTTTGACCTTGGGCAGTTCTTCGTGCCAGGCGGCGTCGTATTCGTCGGGCGTCTCGACCGGGTCGAGGCCGCGCTCGCGCAGGCGCTGATCGGTGAGGAAGTCGGGGTTGCCGCCCAGCACGATGTCGGTGCCGCGGCCGGCCATGTTGGTGGCGACGGTGATGCCGCCGCGGCGGCCGGCGACGGCGACGATGGTCGCCTCCTGCTCGTGGTACTTCGCGTTGAGCACGTTGTGCGGCACCCGGCGCTTGGCGAACTGCCGCGACAAATACTCCGAGCGCTCGACGCTGGTGGTGCCGATCAGCACCGGCTGGCCCTTTTCGTACCGCTCGACGACGTCGTCGACCACCGCGATGTACTTGGCTTCCTCGGTCTTGTAAATCAGGTCGGACTGGTCGGTGCGGATCATCGGCTTGTTGGTCGGGATGGGCACCACGCCGAGCTTGTAGATCTCGTGCAGCTCGGCCGCCTCGGTCTGGGCGGTACCGGTCATCCCGGCGAGCTTGTCGTAGAGCCGAAAGTAGTTCTGCAGCGTGATGGTGGCCAGCGTCTGGTTCTCGGCCTTGATCTCGACGTGCTCCTTGGCCTCGATGGCCTGGTGCATGCCCTCGTTGTAGCGGCGGCCGTAGAGCACGCGGCCGGTGAACTCGTCGACGATCAGGACCTCGCCGTCGCGCACGATGTAGTCCTTGTCGCGGTTGAACAGCTCCTTGGCCTTCAGCGCGTTGTTGAGGTAACTGACCAGCGGCGAGTTTGCGGCCTCATACAGGTTGTCGATGCCGAGCTGGTCCTCGACGAACTCCACGCCCAGCTCGTGCACGCCGACGGTGCGCTTGCGCAGGTCCACCTCGTAGTGGACGTCCTTTTCCATCAGCGGCGCCAGCCGGGCGAACTCGAGGTACCAGTTCGAGGCGCCGTCGGCGGGACCGGAGATGATCAGCGGGGTGCGGGCCTCGTCGATCAGGATCGAGTCGACCTCGTCGACGATGGCGAAGTTGTGTCCGCGCTGGACCAGGTCGTCGAGCGAGTGCGCCATGTTGTCGCGCAGGTAGTCGAAGCCGAACTCGTTGTTGGTGCCGTAGGTGATGTCGGCGTTGTAGGCGACCCGGCGCTCGTCGGGCGTCATCTGGGCGAGGATCACGCCGACGTCGAGGCCGAGGAACCGATGCACGCGGCCCATCCACTCGCTGTCACGTTTGGCCAGGTAGTCGTTGACGGTGACGACGTGCACGCCCTTGCCGCCGATGCCGTTGAGGTAGGCCGGCAGCACCGAGGTCAGGGTCTTGCCCTCACCGGTCTTCATCTCGGCGACGTTGCCGAAGTGCAGCGCCGCCGCCCCCATCACCTGCACGTCGAAGGGACGCTGGTCGAGCACGCGCCAGGCCGCCTCGCGGGCCACCGCGAAGGCCTCGGGCAGCAGGTCATCAAGGCTTTCGCCGTCGGCGTGCCGCTTCTTGAACTCGTCGGTCTTGGCCCGCAACTCGGCGTCGGTGAGCTTCTCCATCTCGTCGGACAAGGTGTTGACGTAGTCAGCCACCCGCTTGAGACGCTTGAGCATGCGACCTTCGCCAAGGCGCAGCAACTTCGACAGCACGGTGTTGTCCCCTTTGGGATGTGCCCCTGTTGGTAGGAGTCTTTTCTTGAGCGACTCCCATGGTAGGCGACGGCACCCAAATGGCCGCCGTACCTCAAAAAGGCCCGATCAGCTCAGTCGGATCAGGCCATAGTCGTAGGCGTGCCGCCGGTAGACCACGCAGGGCCGTTCGGTCTGCTTGTCGTGGAACAAGAAGAAGTCGTGCCCGACCAACTCCATCTCGTAGAGCGCGTCGTCAACCGTCATCGGCGTTGCCGGGTGCTCCTTGGTCCGCACGATCCGCCCGGGCTCGTGGTCGGGCTCCGCGCCGTCGTGCTCGGCGGGCGCGGGCTGCGGCCCGCTGTCCAGCGGGACGGGAGGCGGCACCGCGGTGGCCGCGGCCAGTGACACCGGGGTCTTGTCCCCGTAGTGAACCTTGCGACGGTCCTTCACCCGGCGCAGCCGGTTCTCCAGCTTGTCGACCGCGGACTCGAACGCGGCGTAGAAGCTGTTGGCGCACGCCTCCGCCCGGGTCACCGGGCCCCGGCCGCGAGCGGTGATCTCCACGCGCTGACAGGATTTGCGCTGGCGCCGATTGGGCGCATGCTTGAGCTCGACATCGAAGAGATAAATGGAGCGGTCGAACCGCTCGAGCCGGGCGAGTTTTTGCGAGACGTACAGACGGTAATGATCGGGGATTTCAACGTTGCGGCCCTTGAACACAACATCGGCTGTGGTTGTCGGCGGGGCTTGCTCATCGGTGCTGGACGGTTGGTCCAGAATCTGACCGGAATCCACGGATAGCCTTGACATACGTGACAACTCGTTTCTCTTTTCACGTCGCACGCGTCCTGCGTGCCCGGCTGCTTGATGCGCCGACGAGGTGAGAGCGGTTCGAGACTGGCTACCGCCGCAGGCTGCCCGCCGGTGCAAGGTGTCGATTACTCACCCCTTCCCGCGGATGGGCCCCCACCTGGAGAATCGTGACCAGTGAGTCAGACCGATAAGTCGTTCTTCGTTGTTCTCGACGTTAGCTCGTGTTCGCCTGCCGATGCCACTACTTTGGTCGAGCTGTTGTTCTTCACAAGCTCTTGGCTGGTTCACGGGTTGCGCGCGCCCGAGCCCATTCAGACCGCGGCGATCGCAAGTACCGCGGCGACCCGAACCCCGGCGTCCTGCAGGATCCGCACCGACTCGCGCGCCGTCGCACCGGTGGTGACGATGTCGTCGACGAGCATGACTTCGGTGCGCGGCGGTGCACCGCGCAGCACCACCCGGCCGATGATGTTGCGCTCGCGCGCGGCGGTGCCCAACCCCACCGAGTCACGCGTGAGCGCCTTGAGCCGCAGCGCCGGAACGACGGCGATCTCCGGATGCCGGGCCACCGCGGCCCGCGCCAGCCGGGCGACCGGGTCACCGCCGCGCCGGCGCGAGGCCGAGCGCCGGGTAGGTGCGGGCACGACGGTCAGCGGGGTGGGCACGATGCCCCACGACAGCAACCGGTGCACGCCGACGGCCAGAGCCCGCGCCAGCGGCTCGACCAGATCCGCCCGGCCCTGCTCCTTGAGCGCCAGGATCGCGCGCCGGCGCGCGTTGGCGTAGCGGCCGAGCGCGAACACCGGAACCTCCGGGTCGATGCGCGGGGCCACCACATGCGGCTGGTCGGCGGTCACCGCCAACTCCGCAGCGCACCCGTCGCACCAGCGGGTCGACGGCGCCCCGCAGCCGCCGCATTCGGCGGGCAGGAACAGATCGAGCATGGCGCCAGTGTGGCGCACGGGTGTGACAGCGGTCTGGCGATCGCGTCTAGGAGCTTGCTGAATTAGTTCCGCGTGGCGGGCGTGGTCGTCGGGGGGCTTTGGGGATGATTGTTGGGTGCAGGG
>NZ_MVHG01000084.1 GCF_002086125.1 Mycobacterium arosiense ATCC BAA-1401 = DSM 45069 | reverse complement strand
GGTCTCGGGGTTCTGTCCCTGCGCCGGCGGCACCGCCGGGGCGGGCCCGCCGGGTCCGGGCGGTGGAGGCGCCTGCGGCGCGGGCGATCCCGGCTTGTTCGCGGCGGCGCTGGCTTTGTCCGCGTTGGCGGGCTTGGCTCCCGCGCTGTTTCCCATGAAGGCGATGACGACAGCGGCCACGATCCCGATCACGACGACCGCGATACCAATGGCCAGGCCTCTGCGCCGCCAATAGATCTCGGTGGGTAGCGGGCCACGCGGTTCCAGATCGAGCACGTTCGCAGCGTAAGCCCAGGTCACACCGATTCGGCTGACCCGCCTCGGCGTGTCGCCGGGTTTGCTGGCCGACCGCCGTGTTAGTGGCGCCCGGGCTTCGGCCGGGCCGGTGCCCTATTCGCCTATGTCGCCGACGTGGTCGCACAACGCCGCCCGGCCGTCGGCGAGGTGGTAGGTGACCCCGGCCACCCCGACCGTGCCCGCGGCCACCCGCTCGGCGATCGTGGTCGATCGCGACACGAGCTGCGCCACGGTTTCGCGCACATGACGTTCCTCGAACTCGTCGACGCGGCGCAGGCCCTCGCGGCGGCCCATCAGGATCGACGGCGTCACGCGTTCCACCACGTCGCGCAGGAAACCCCCGGGTATCGTGCCCTCGTCGATCGCGGCCAGGGCCGCCTTGACGGCGCCGCAGCTATCGTGACCCAGCACCACGATGAGCGGCACGTCGAGCACCGCCACGGCGAACTCGATGGAGCCGAGGACAGCCGAATCGATGGCCTGCCCGGCGGTGCGCACCACGAACATGTCGCCCAGGCCCTGGTCGAAGATGAGCTCCGCCGCCACCCGGCTGTCCGCGCAGCCGAACACCACGGCGGTGGGCTTCTGCCCGGTCGCCAGGCTGGCCCGGTGCTCGACGCTCTGGCTGGGATGCAGCGGCTTACCGGCGACGAATCGCTCGTTACCCTCTTGGAGTGACTTCCAAGCGGTTACCGGGCTGCTGTTAGGCATGGCTGACATCATGCCGCAAATGCCGGTTGCGGGCCCAGGATTCATATCAGTCACCAATCTTGTTCACTGGTACGAAAGTTCGCGCCGCGATCTGCCCTGGCGTGAACCCGGGGTGAACGCCTGGCAGATTCTGGTCAGCGAGTTCATGCTGCAGCAGACGCCGGTGTCCCGCGTGTTGCCGATCTGGACGGACTGGGTGCGGCGCTGGCCCACCGCGTCGGCCACCGCCGCGGCCAGCGCGGCCGACGTGCTGCGCGCGTGGGGCAAGCTGGGTTACCCGCGACGGGCCAAGCGGCTACACGAGTGCGCGATCGTGATCGCGCGCGACCACGGCGACGAGGTTCCCGAGGACGTCGACACCCTACTGACGCTGCCCGGTGTCGGCAGCTACACCGCGCGGGCCATCGCCTGCTTCGCCTACGGCCGGCGGGTTCCGGTGGTGGACACCAACGTTCGCCGGGTGGTGGCGCGCGTGGTGCACGGCCTGGCGGACGCGGGTCCGCCGTCCGCGACGCGCGATCACGCCGACGTGTCGGCGCTGCTGCCCGACGACGGGACCGCACCCAAGTTCTCCGTGGCGCTGATGGAACTGGGCGCGACGGTGTGCACGGCGCGCGCGCCGCGCTGCGGGCTGTGTCCGCTGGACCGGTGCGCATGGCGGCACGCCGGCTTTCCCGCCGCCCAGGGCCCGCCGCGGCGCGCCCAGACCTACGCCGGCACCGACCGTCAGGTTCGCGGCCGCTTGCTGGATGTGTTGCGCGCCAAGGATTTCCCGGTCACCAGGGCCGAGCTCGATGTGGCGTGGCTTACCGACACCGCGCAGCGCGACCGGGCGCTGTATTCGCTGCTCGCCGACGGCCTGGTGACGCAGACGCGCGACGGCCGGTTCGCGCTGGCCGGCGAGGAGTAGCGGCGGCCCTCAAAGGTCATTGCCGGCGTAGGACTGGTTGAAGCTTTTGTTGGCCAACGGGAAGTCGGGGACGATGGTATCGGCCATCGCGACCGGCAACGCGGGCCAATTGAACCACGACGGGTCGACGATTTTCGCGCGAGTGATGCGGCCGGCGGTGTCGGTTTCCACCCGGTGAACGATGGTGCCGCGCCAGCCCTCGACAATGCCGACCCCGCTGCAGGCCTGGCGCGGCGTGGGCATTGCCACTTCGTATTCGTTTGAGCCGCTGTGTGATTCGACCAAGTGACACACAATGTCGGTGGACGCGGCGAATTCCTGCTGCCGCACCGTGTAGCGCGCCAGTACGTCACCCACGTCGGATCCGGCCGCCACGACGGGCAGCGTCGTGATGGGATGCTCGAGCCGGGCGTCGGTGTGCACCCCGCTGGCCCGCGCAACGTAGCCGAGACAGCCGAGCGCCTGAGCGTCCTCGCGGGACAGCACGGCGGTACCGGAAAACCTGTCGTAGACCACGGAGTTACGCAGGGTCAGTTCGGCCACCTCGGCGACGTCGGCCGCAATGGCTCGCAACAGGCCGGGATCGGGCAGCGCTTTCACCGCGACCGCTCCGGGGCGGACCGCGTCGCGCAGCAGCCGATGTCCGGTGACCGACGCGTTGAGCCGCAGCAGTTGTTCGCGAACGCGTTGAGCGTGCACATTGGCCAGCCCGAACCCGACGTCGTTCGCGAGCGCGCCCAGGTCGGTGACGTGGTTGTAAAGACGTTCCAGCTCGACGAGCAGAGCCCGCAGCCGGTGCGCCCCGTCGGGCACTTCCACGCCGAGCGCGTCTTCGATGGCAAGGCTGTGGGCGAGCGCGTGGGCGGCGGAGGTATCGCCGCTGACCCGTTCGGCCAGCTCGACCGCACCGCCGGTCGGGCGGCCCTCGAACAGCTTTTCCAGGCCCCGGTGCACGAACCAAAGCCGGGCCTTGAGGCGCACGATGGTTTCACCGGCGACCGAGAAGCGGAAGTGGCCGGGCTCGATCAGTCCCGCGTGCACCGGGCCCACCGGGATTTCATAGACGCCCGGCCCCTCGACGGTGACGAACGGAAAATGCCCGTCACCCTCGAATTCCGGAGGTGGTGCGGCGGAGCACCGCATGGGATACCAATGCTCGGGCCAGTGCGCATGCCGCACCAGCCGCCGCAACTTGGGATGCCCGACGGGGCGAATCCCGTACAAATCCGCCATCTCACGCTCGAATCGGCCGGCCGGGAACGACAGGTACGCCAGCGAGCGCACCACCGGGTCACGAGTCGGCACAACGCATTCCAGTTCAATGCGGCGGTCCGGCGCACCGGCGAGGAACAGGTAGACGATGCGCAGCACGCCGTCGTCGTCGTGTGCGGCCACCAAACCCAGCCGAAATCCGTTGTCCAACAGCTGCTCCGACACATCGGCCAGCTCGTCCTGCGACACCCTGTGTCGTGCGAAATCGTGGCTCACGGCGATGCACCGACGATCCTGGCGGCGGCGGTAAACAGCTCGGTGAGCGGACCGGCGGTTACCCCGAGGGCTATCGACGCCGCGACACCAACAAGTAACGCCGCGGCGATCGTTTCCGGCACAACGATTTTCGGCGCAATCTGCGATGCGCCGGTAACGCTGCCGAGCAGAATACGGCCCGAGTTACGCACCAGTGCGGCGAAGCCGATCGCGATCGCGAGCATGCCCGCGCCCAGAATCCAGCTCAGCCGCGCATCGGCGAGCGATCGGGCGATGGCCAGCTCGCTAGCGAACATCGCGAACGGCGGCAACCCGAGCAACACGATCACCCCGACGGCGATGGACGCCCCTATCAGGCGGGAGCGCCGCAGCACCGCAGTGATGTCGGCGATGGCGGTGGAATTGTGCGCCGCCTGCAGTTGACCGCTGGCCAAAAACAGCACCGTCTTCCCGATCCCGTGCGCGAGCACGTGCAGCAGCAGTGCGGCGATCGCCAGCGTGGTGCCGGCTGCCGCGGCGATCGCGATCAGGCCCATGTTCTCCATCGAGGAATAGGCCAGCATGCGTTTGATGTCGGGTGTCACGGTCAGCATCAGGGCGGCGATGACCAGCGTCGCCAGTCCGATCACCAGCAGGCCGGACCGCAAGAAGGTGGGCCCGGTCGCCGTGTCGACGATCGGTTTGATGCGTACCAGTACGGAGACGGCTACCGATAGCAGCACCCCGCTCATCAGCGCCGAAACGGGCGCGGGAGCCTGGCTGTGGGCGTCGGCCAGCCAAGTGTGGAACGGGAAAAGCCCGGCCTTGGCGCCATATCCGATCAGTAGCAGCCCGCCGGCCAGTCGCGCGGTGCCAGGATCGAGCTTCGCCGCGTACGCGGTCAACGCGTCGAGGTTCAGCGCCGCCACGGCGGGCGCGCCGGCATGCTCGGCGGCGTAATACAGCAGCACGGTCCCAAAAAAAGCGATCGCGATCCCGACCGAGCAAATGACCACGTATTTCCAGGTCGCTTCGAGCGCCGTACGGGTGCGACGATGCCCGACGAGAAAGGCGGTGATCACCGTGGTGGCTTCGATTGCGACCCAGACGACTCCGATGTTGTTGGCGCACACCGCAACAACCATCGCCGCCAGAAACGCCGCCGTCAACACGCCGTAGGTTCGCGCACCGCGCGCGTCGGTGTGGCCGTGGGCGAGTTCGGCGTCGACATAACCGATGCTGGCCCAAGTGGCCAGTGTCGCAACGGTTCCGATGACGATCAGCATGGTGACGCTCAGCGCGTCCACCCGCAGCAGGCCGCCCAGGGCGAGCCGCGGCCCGGATCCGGCGGCACAGGCCAGCGCCACCCCACACGCCAGGACGGTCGCCGCCGAGAACACAGTCGCAGTCGCGGTTGCCCGGCGCCACCCGCCGATCCAGGTCGCGATCGACGCGGCGATCGGAGACAGCATCGCGGCGAGGAGCAAACCGGTCATCAGTCGTGCAACTCCTGCAAAGCGTCGAGGTCGGCGCCGCCGAACGCACCGGTGATGCGCCCGGTCAACACGCCGATCACGAGAACGGCGAAAAGGACGTCCAGCGAGGCACCGAGTTCCACGATGAGCGGAACGCCCGCGGTGAGCAAGAACGCGGTGGCGGCAATTCCATTGTCCAGCATGAGGAACCCGGCGGCCTGCGACACCGCATGCCGCCGCGTGACCATGACGAACAGCGCGACCAGAACCGCCGCCGAAGCGGCCGGGACCGCGGCGGTTGTCGCCCCCGGCCGCAGGTGCACCAGGGAGTGCGTGGCCGCGAACGCCACCAGCGTCAGGGCGGCGGTGATCAGCAGCGATGTCGCGGTGTTGACCAACGGCGTGGCCTCGCGGTGACGATCCGGCGTGGTGCGGGCTGCCTTGGCCAGCAGCCGCGGCAGTATCACCACCCGCAACGCGAAGACCGCTAGGCCCACGGCGATCAGCGCGGCATCGCGGGCGTACACGCCGCGCAGAATGGGGATTGCCGACAGAGCGACGCCCTGCCACGCCAGCAGGTGCACGATGGCGCCCAGATCGCGGCGCCACACGACCAACACGGCGGCCAAGATCATCCCCCCGGCCGCGAAGTCGACCAGTACGGCAAACGTATTGCCCGTCATGCCGGCACCCCGAAGAAATTGGCGGCGATCACCGCGAGCAACGCCAACACGAATGAGCCGGCCAGCAATTCGGGCACCCGGAAGAGCCGAAGCTTGGCCATGAACAGCTCGACGGTGGCCAGGACTCCCGCCAGGACGGCGACTTTCGCGGCCACCGCCGCCAACCCCGCGACAATGTCGATCGCGCCGGGCTCGCTGCCCGCTATGCCCCACGGCGCGAACAGGTTGGCCAACAGCGCCAGCAACACGGTCAGACGCATGCCGGCCGCCCACTCGACCAGAGCGAGGCGGGGGCCGGCGTATTCCAGGACCATCGCCTCGTGCACCATCGTCAGCTCGAGGTGGGTCGCCGGGTTATCCACCGGAAGGCGCCCGGTCTCGGCGACGATCACGATCACCAGGGCGACGAAGGCCAGCACCGCCGCCAGCGACACCGCCTGACCGGGATGGGCGACGGTATGTGCAACCAGCGCACCGAGATTGGCCGACCCGGCCGGCACGGAGAGCGCGAAGACGGCGAGCAAGATGGTGGGCTCGACCAACGCGGCGATGGTGATCTCGCGACTGGCCCCCATGCCGCCGAACGACGTGCCGGTGTCGATTCCGGCCAGCGTCAACGCCACGGTGCCCAAGAACAGCAGGCCGACGACGGCAACCATGTCGGCGCTGGTGTCCAGTGGCGATCCGATCGCGACCAGCGGCGCGATCGCCGCGACCAGCAGCGTCGACGCGGCGACCACTACGGGCGCCGCCGCGAACACCACCGTCGTTCCGAGCGGTTTGATCTGTTGCTTGCCAAGCTGTTTGACGATGTCGCGCCACGGCTGCAGGACCCCCGCACCGATGCGTCCCTCCCAGCGGGACCGCACCTGCCGGGTCAGGCCCACTACGAGCGGTGAACCGCCGACCACGGCACCGAGCTGCACCGAACCCGCGGCATAGGACAGCGCGCTCATCGAGCGACCACCAGCACCGTCAGGACGCCGAGCGCGCCGTATGCCAGGTACAGGTGGATGCTGCCGGTGTGGGCGCGCCGCACCATAGCCGCGGCCGTCGCAACCATCTGCAGCACCGGTGAATAGAAGTGTTCTTCTATCGCATCGGCGATGCGGGTGCGATAGACGATCTTCTCGGCGAAATATCTGGACTCGGCGGCGTGCGTGATCTCGATATCGGTGTCGGGCCGCAACACGTCGTCGAAGACTCGCTGCAACGGTTCGGCGAAAGAGGTTGCGGTGTATTGCATGCGGGCGGACAGATCGTCCGCGCCACAAGCCCACAGCGGCAAGTCGGCGGGCTCGGGCCGAATCCGCCTACGCCATTGCGCGAGCGCCGCCGCGATCAACGCGGCCACGACCAAGGCGGCGGCGATGATCCCGGGCGCCACCGACCCCTGCAGACCGGGCAGCCGTATCACGGTGCCGAAATCGGTGAACTGCGCCGCCCGCGCCGCGGGTAGCGCGGCGAGCGCCCGGCGCAGCGCGGGCGCGGCAACCGAGGGCACCAGCGCGAGAACCACACAGGCGGCGGCCGCGACGACCATACCGGCCACCATGCTGGGCGACGCCTCACGCGCCCGGGCGGCCCGGTCGCTACGCGGCCGGGCCAAGAACCCGATCCCGAACGCCTTGACCATCGCCGCCACACCCAGACCCGTGGTGAGCGCGACGGCACCCACGGCCAGCGGCGTGGTCAACGCCAGGAGGGTGGCATGGCCGGACGCCGTGTGGATCAGCGACTGCACCAGCAACCACTCGCTGAGAAACCCCGCCCCGAGCGGTAATCCACACGCCCCGAGCGCGGCCACGCCGAACAGGATGGTGGTCGCCGGCATCCGGCGGGCCAACCCGCCCAGCCGATCGAGGTCACGCAGCCCCGTCGCGGCCAGCACCGACCCCGCCGCCAGAAAGCCGAGACTCTTGAACGCGGCGTGCGCCATCAGGTGCAGCATGGCGGCGGCCGAGGCGATCACCGCCGGCCCGGCGGCGCCCGACGCCGCGAACAGGGTCGCGGCGCCCAGCGCGAGCGTGATCAACCCGAGATTCTCGGTTGTCGAATACGCCAGTAGCCGTTTGAGATCCGTGGCCACCGAGGCCTGCACCACGCCGTAAAGCGCGGAGATGGCGCCGATGGCCATTAAGGTGAGTCCCCACCAGCGTGGCCCCGGCCCGAGCAGCTGCAGATCGATCCGGCAGATGCCGTACACCCCGAGGTTGACCATCGCCGCGCTCATCAGCGCCGACACCGGGCTGGGCGCTTCCGGGTGTGCCCGAGGCAACCACGCGTGCAACGGCACCAGACCGGCCTTGGACCCGAACCCGGCCACTGTCAGAACAAATACGGCGGTGCAGGTGCCCGACGAGACCCGGTGCAAGTCGGAGAACCGGTCCGCGCCGCCGGCGGCTGCCAGCACCACCAACCCGACCAGGATCGACACGAAACCCAACTGGGTCATCACGGCGTACACCAGCGCAGCGGAGCGCACCTGGGCGCGGGTGTGCTCGGCCAGCACCAGCACCAATGACGCGACCGCCATCAATTCCCAGGCGAGCAAAAACGTGGTCGCCGCCCCCGCGGCGGGCACCAGCAGCATCGCCGCGACGAACACCGGCAATGCGGTTAGCGTGGCCCGGCTCAGGTGCCCGTGCCGGGCGTACCCGATCACGTAGACACCGACCACGACCGCGACCGCCCCCGCGATCGACATGAAGAACCCGCCCAGCGGATCCAGATCCAGCTGCACACCGGACAGCGGAAGCAACCAGCCGACGTGAACCGCACGAACCGTGCCGAACATTCCCAGCAGGCCCGCCCATACGCCGCCGGCACCGAGCAGCGATGTCAGAGCACCCGCCAGGGCGGGCCCGAAGTCGCTGCGCCGCACCAGCTCCGGCCCGATCGCCTCGCTGGTCGCCAGTTCTACGGTCACCTGCCGGTCACCGACCTCAGCGCGGCGACGATCTGGTCCGGGGTTGGTGGACATCCGGGGATCTCGACGTCGACGGGCACCACGTCGGCCACCGCGCCGACGACGCCGTAGGCGTCTTTGAAGACACCCCGGTTCAGGGCGCAGTCGCCACAGGCAATCACCCGGCGGGGGTGCGGGGTGGCGGCGACCGTGGTCCGAAGTGGCCCGGCCATGTTGCGTGTCACGACGCCGGTCACCAGCAACGCATCCGCGTGGCGCGGCGAGGCCACCAGACGCGCCCCGAACCGCTCGACGTCGTACACCGGTCCGAACGCACCGGATATCTCCACTTCGCACCCGTTGCACGAACCCGCGTCGACATGCCGGACCTGAACCGAACCACGCACTTGGGCAATCGGTTTCATCGACGTCTCCGGCGCGGGCGCGGCGGGTTCGGTGATGCGGCCCACCCGCAGGGCCTTGCCGATCCAGCCCACCGACCTACCCCGCCCTACTCCGCGCCACCGGCGCGCAGGTCCTCTAGCATCGCGACGCGATCGCTGAGCACCCCGGTGAGAACCTTGCGCGCCACCAACAGCAGCTCGGCGATGTCCGGCGAGGCGATCGAGTAGATCATGGTGTTTCCGTCCCTGAGCGCGTCGACCACGCCGGCCCGGCGCAGCACGCCCAGCTGCTGCGACAGATTCGACGCTTCGAGGCCAACCTCGGGCAGCAACTCGCCGACCGATTTGTCCCCCGCCACCAGCAGCTCGAGAATCCTGATCCGCGCCGGATGCGCCAACGTCTTGAAGAACTCGGCCTTGAGCTTGTACAACGGCTCCGACACGACACCAATCCCCGACAACTACAGAACTTCGCTATTCGAACAGTTGAAGAAGTTATCATATGTTGTTGCCGTCTTCATCTCGGGCGGCGCCGTACGGCTGTGATCAGCGTCGCGGACGCGGCGTGGCCAGGAAAGACTCCACCGCTTGGCGGTACTCCCCGGGCGCTTCGTCGTGGATCAGGTGACCCGCTCGCGCGACATACAAATACGTTGCCGCGGCCACACTTTCGGCCATCTGTCGCATCTGGCCCGGCGGGGTGACGGAGTTGCCGGCCTCGATGAGCAGCGCGGGGGCTCGCACCGCGCGCCACTGTGCCCAGTAGTCGCGGGTGCCCCATTCCGCGGCGATCTCGATCCACCGCGCGGTGTGCCCGTGCAGCCGCCAACCGGTTTCGGTGCGGTCGAAGGCCTCCAGGAAATACCGGCCGGCGACCGGGCCGAACTCCGCGAAAACCCGTTCGGCGGAATCGAATTCGACCGGAAGGGCATGCAGCCACGGTTCCCAGGGCCCGGTGGTGCGGCCGCGGAAGTCCGGCGCCATGTCCTCGAGCACCAAGGCGGACACCAGTTCCGGGTGCTCGGCGGCCAAGCACCACGAATGCAGGGCGCCCATCGAATGCCCGACCATCCGCACCGGACCGGCCAGCGCGCTCACCGCGTCGGCCAGATCGGCCACGAACCGTTCGGTGCTGATCGGGTGCGGATCGGCGACGTCGCGGCCCCGGTGCCACAACGCGTCGTAGGTGTAGACGGTGCCCAGCCGGGTCAGCCACGGCAGCTGGCGCGCCCAGGTGGTTCCCCGCCCCATCAGGCCGTGCGCCAGCACCAGCGGGTCACCGTCTCCCCCGTGGCACGTCAACAGATCGCCGGGCATAGCACCATCTTGCGTGCACCGCCCACGGCCCCGGCGCCGGGATGGGGGGTAGCCTTGCGGCATGTCGCCAGTGGTGAAGATCAACGCAATCGAAGTACCCGCCGACGCCGGCCCGGAGCTGGAGAAGCGGTTCGCCCACCGGGCGCACGCCGTCGACAACCAGCCCGGCTTCCTCGGCTTCCAGCTGCTCCGCCCCATCAAGGGCGAGAACCGCTACTTCGTGGTGACGCAGTGGGAGTCCGAAGAGGCATTCCAGGCGTGGGCACAGGGGCCCGCCATCGAAGCGCACTCGGGGGAGCGGGCGAAGCCGGTGGCCACCGGGGCCTCGCTGCTGGAATTCGAGGTTGTGATGGACGTTGCCGGCAACAAGCAGGCTGGCTAGCGGCATATCGGCCCGGCGCCGCGCATTGACGCTGAGCGCGGCCGCCGCACTGGTAGTGACGCTGGCGCCCGGCTGCGCCCCCAATCCCTCCCCGCAGGCGAACGCGGCGAATCCGGGACGGCAGATCGACATCCGGACCCCGCCCGGCATCCGGGCCCAGCAGACGCTCGACATGCTCAACTCGGACTGGCCCATCGGCCCGGTCGGGGTCGGCACCCTCGCCGCACCCGACAAGGTCGAGTCGGTGGAGGCCACCATGGAGGCGCTGTGGTGGGACCGTCCGTTCACCCTCAACGGCGTCGACCTGGGCGCGAGCGTGGCGACCCTGCACCTGACCTCGTCCTACGGCGCCCGACAAGACATCCGGATCCACACCGACGACGGCGGTTACGTGGATCATTTCGACCTCGACACCCAGGCGCCCACCATCAACTCCTGGCACGACATCGACGCGGTGCTGGGCAAGACCGGCGCGCGCTACTCCTATCAGGTCGCCAAGGTCAACGACGGGCACTGCGACCCGGTGGCCGGCACCAACACGCACCAATCTTTGCCGCTGGCATCCATTTTCAAGCTCTACGTGTTGCACGCGCTGGCGGGCGCGATCAAGGACGGCACGGTGTCCTGGGATGACCAGCTGACCGTCACCGAAAAAAGCCGCGCCGTGGGCTCGTCGGGATTGGCATTGCCTGCCGGAGCGCATGTTTCGGTGCGCACGGCCGCCGAGAAAATGATCGCCACCAGTGACAACATGGCCACCGACTTGCTGATCGGGCGGATGGGCACGCACGCGATCGAACAAGCGCTCGCCACGGCCGGGCATCACGACCCGGCCAGCATGACCCCGTTCCCCACCATGTACGAGTTGTTCTCCATCGGCTGGGGTAGGCCCGACCTGCGCAGCCGATGGGAGCACGGGTCGCCGCAAGTCCGTGGGCAGTTGCTCGAGCAAGCGAATTCGACACCGTACGACCCGGATCCGATGCGGGCGCACTCGCCGGCGTCCTCCCATGGCGCGGAGTGGTACGGCAACGCCGAAGACATCTGCCGGGTTCATGCGGCGCTGCAGGCCGACGCCGCCGGCAAGGCGGCACCGGTGCGCGAGATCCTGTCCGCGGTCGCGGGCATCCAGCTCGACCACAATGTCTGGCGCTACATCGGCGCGAAAGCCGGTGGCCTGCCGGGCGATCTGACGTTCAGCTGGTACGCCGTGGACAAGACGCAGCAACCCTGGGTGGTCAGCTTCCAGCTCAACTGGCCGCGCGATCATGGGCCGACGGTGACCGGCTGGATGCTGAAGATCGCCAAGCAGGCCTTCGCGCTGATCGCCCCTCGCTAGCCAGTACGCGAACGCGCATGAGCAGCCGCGAATCGCTCCTGGACACCTTTCCGGGACGCCTGTTCATCAAGGGCATCCTTTCCGGTTACGGGTCCGGTGGGCCGGTAGCCCTCATCCAAAAAGCCAGCTGAGCGGTCAGCCGCTATCTGTAATCCTATGAGTGCCTCGAGGTAGCGCACTTCGATGTGAACGAACCGCGGCTTCGCCAGTACGACGCCGAAGGGCTTGCGGCTTTGAAAGGGCTACTCACGTTTGCCTCGCCGCAGATTCATCATGGGACGATCAGCGAGTTAGGCAGACCAAGCGTCCGCAATCGAAATCCGTTGAGTCCGTTGCCAGATAACGCATTCTGGACCTCTACGCCGCTCGCTGATGGCGAGGACTCATGGACGGTCTGCGGCGAAAACCTGAGACGCGAAAGTCCTCGATGGGAGCTGCATTTCGACGTCACGCGCGTCCGCGTCGCACGGATCGAATCCGCTCGCGATTGGGCGGACCTGATCGACTCGAACACCGCCACAAGACGCGGGGGCTGCAAGTATCCGGACTGGCCGGCGATCGCGCAGTCCTGGGATGCGGTCCACTGTCACCCGCGGGATTGCTACTGGCTCATCCCAAGATTTCGAGCACGCCGTTGAAGGCGACCGACGGGTCCGGACACGCGCACAGCCCAGCGGGCCCTACACCAGCGTCGCCGCCTGGTCCGCGGTCTCCACGGCCTGGCTACACGAACCTCCGGACGCGGAATTCAGGCCGGCACGCGTTGCCACATCCTGGTTCACAGGCGCAAGGTCCAGCGACCACCCCGGAAATGCATCACGACCCGGCCGACCGGCTGCACGTCGACCCGCCAAAACGAGGCCGGGGCGGCGTCCAGCGCCGCCACGATCGCCGCCCGGATCACCGCCGGATGCGTCACCGCCACCGTGCGTAATGGGTTGGCGGTCAACGACTCCAGCCAGTGCGACACACGCGAGATCAGGTCGGCGATCGATTCACCGCCGTGCGGCGCGGCGCCCGGCCGGCTCAGCCACGCCTCGAGTTCCGCGGGCGGCAGGGCCGCGAGCGCTTCGCCGCGCCACCGTCCGCAGTCAAGGTCGGCCAACTGGGGCTCGGTCTGGGCATGCAGGCCAAGCAGTTTCGCGGTCTGCCGGGCGCGCCGTTCGGGTCCGGACAGCTGGCGCTGCGCGGCACCGGCGACGCCGGCCGCCTGTTCGACCTGGCGGCGGCCGATCGCATTCAGCGGTTCGTCTGAGGGAAAGCGGCCGTCCGCCATGGCATCCGTCATGCCATGCGAGAGCATGGTAAGCCGGACGACGCCGGTCACGCCGCGATGCTCGACGCGTGCTGTGTCCGCACCGCGAGCAGCCGTCCGCTGATGACGGCGAACATCAGACCGATCCCCGCCCACAACACCAGCTGCGTGGCCAGCGACAGCAACCTGAACTCGTACAGGACGTCGGCGGGAAATCCCGGGTAGATGATGGTCCCCGCGGCGTCGCGCAGCGGTTCGGGTGTCTCGTCCACCCCTGGCAGCAACACCGCCACCACGACGATCGCCACCAGATAGGCCGCGACCGCAAGCGATCTCGCGTTCCACGCACCGAACCGGGCGGCGAGGCGCCGCGCCAGCACTACCGCGCCGATTGCCAGCACCACCGACACCAGCACCATCACCAGGTACCAGCCGGTGCGCGCCCCGATCGTGTCGGCCTGCCCGACCGCCGGCGGGTTCGGCGGATACTTCACGAACGGCACCAGGTACACGGCCCCGAACGCGCCGGCCGCCAAGGCCAGCGAAAGCGCTTGCGGCCGGCCGACTTCCGTTCGCGCGTAGACGACGCTGAACAGCACGGCGAACAGCGCGCCCATGGCGAGGCCGAAGATCAGCACACCGAATCCCAGTCCCGGGCCCGACTGCACGCCGCGGGTGAACAGCTCGGCCCCGTGCTCGTGCACGCCGTGCGCGTTCTCGGCGTCGGTGCGGCCGTCCTCAAAGGCGATCGCGCGGCCGATCACGGGCTCGACGCACAGGCGGGCGAAAACGAACGCCAGCACCGCGCCGACGGCACCCGCCAGAAGACCGCCCGCGATTAGGCGTTTCTCCACGGGACCGGGTCAGTGGCAGGGGAAGCCGAGGAGGTGCCGCGCGTCGTGCACGAATTCGTGCACGTGCGAGTCGCTGCCGAACAACGACACCGCCCCCTGATCGACGCCGACAAAGTACAGCGCCAGCAACGCGAGGAAGACGGTCGCCGCCAGCCAAAGCGCGGTGCTTGCCGCCGAAAGATCGATCGATCGGGTGCGGCTGCCGGTTAGCTGCGGATGGGACACAATCGGCTCCTTCTGGGGATAACGCGTCCCCGCTGGGTGTGACGAGTCTCGGGTCTGACTTTGCACAGTGGCGCGACCGTTCTGGATTCTCACCAGATTCCGTGACACGTCGATGACAACGGTCAGTGTAGGGTGCAGCGAAAACGGGCGGTAGTCCGACTGAGACAAGGTCGATGGCGGCGACCCGCTTCGCCCGGCTTCGCCGCGCTCGCGATCGCCGCGCCGCCCGTTTTCCGTTGGTTCGCTACTGCGCGTCCGGCCCCTGGTCGCCGGCGCTGTGCGCCCCCGCCTTGGCCAGGTCCGGCTCGGCCGGCGGCTTGCGGGTCCCGGTGAAGGTGAACGTCGCGTCCTCGCCGGCGCTTTCGCCGTCCCAGTTGTCGACGTCGACCGTGACGATCTGACCCGGACCGACCTCTTCGAAGAGGATCTTCTCCGACAGCTGATCCTCGATCTCGCGCTGAATGGTGCGCCGCAGCGGACGGGCACCCAGCACCGGGTCGAAGCCGCGCTTGGCCAACAACGCCTTGGCCTTGTCGGTCAGCTCCATCGACATGTCCTTGGCCTTGAGCTGCTTGCCGACGCGCTCGATCATCAGGTCGACCATCCGGATGATCTCGTCGCGGGTCAGCTGGTGGAAGACGATGATGTCATCGATGCGGTTGAGGAACTCCGGGCGGAAGTGCTTCTTGAGCTCGTCGTTGACCTTCTGCTTCATCCGCTCGTAGTTGTTGTCACCGCCGCCCTGGGTGAAGCCCAGGCCCACCGGCTTGGAGATGTCGGACGTGCCGAGGTTCGAGGTGAAGATCAGCACGGTGTTCTTGAAGTCCACCGTGCGGCCCTGGCCGTCAGTGAGCCGGCCGTCCTCGAGGACCTGCAACAGGCTGTTGTAGATCTCCTGATGGGCCTTCTCGATCTCGTCGAACAACACCACCGAGAACGGCTTGCGCCGCACCTTCTCGGTGAGCTGACCGCCCTCTTCGTAACCGACGTATCCCGGGGGCGCGCCGAACAGCCGCGACGCGGTGAACCGGTCGTGGAACTCGCCCATGTCGATCTGGATGAGCGCGTCGTCGTCGCCGAATAGGAAGTTGGCCAGTGCCTTGGACAGCTCGGTCTTACCGACACCGGACGGGCCGGCGAAGATGAACGAACCCGACGGGCGCTTGGGGTCTTTCAGCCCGGCCCTGGTGCGGCGGATCGCCTTGGAGACGGCCTTGACGGCGTCCTCCTGGCCGATGATCCGCTTGTGCAGCTCGTCCTCCATGCGCAGCAGCCGGGTCGTTTCGGCCTCGGTGAGCTTGAACACCGGGATACCGGTCCAGTTACCCAGCACCTCGGCGATCTCGTTGTCGTCCACCTCAGCGACCACGTCGAGATCGCCCGAGCGCCATTGCTTTTCGCGCTCGGCGCGCTGGGCGACCAGTTGCTTCTCGCGGTCGCGCAGGCTGGCCGCCTTCTCGAAGTCCTGGGCGTCGATCGCCGATTCCTTCTCCCGGCGCGCCTCGGCGATCTTCTCGTCGAACTCGCGCAGGTCTGGCGGCGCGGTCATCCGGCGAATCCGCATCCTCGCCCCGGCCTCGTCGATCAGGTCGATCGCCTTGTCGGGCAGGAACCGGTCGTTGATGTAGCGGTCGGCCAGGGTGGCCGCGGCCACCATCGCGCCGTCGGTGATCGACACCCGGTGGTGCGCCTCGTAACGGTCGCGCAGACCCTTGAGGATCTCGATGGTGTGCTCCACCGTCGGCTCACCCACCTGCACCGGCTGGAAGCGGCGCTCCAGCGCGGCGTCCTTCTCGATGTACTTGCGGTACTCGTCGAGCGTGGTGGCGCCGATGGTCTGCAGCTCGCCGCGGGCCAGCTTCGGCTTGAGGATGCTCGCCGCATCGATCGCGCCCTCGGCGGCGCCGGCACCCACCAGGGTGTGCAGCTCGTCGATGAACAGGATGATGTCGCCGCGGGTGTTGATTTCCTTGAGCACCTTCTTCAGGCGCTCCTCGAAATCACCGCGGTAGCGGCTGCCCGCCACCAGCGAACCCAGGTCCAGGGTGTAGAGCTGCTTGTCCTTCAGCGTCTCGGGAACCTGGCCGTGCACGATGGCCTGCGCCAGGCCCTCGACGACGGCGGTCTTGCCGACGCCGGGCTCGCCGATCAGCACCGGGTTGTTCTTGGTCCGCCGGCTCAGCACCTGCATCACCCGCTCGATTTCCTTCTCGCGGCCGATGACCGGGTCCAGCTTGCCTTCCATCGCGGCGGCCGTCAGGTTGCGGCCGAACTGGTCGAGAACCAGCGACGTCGACGGGCTGCCGGACTCGCCGCCGCGCCCACCGGTGCCGGCCTCGGCGGCCTCCTTGCCCTGGTAGCCGCTCAGCAACTGGATCACTTGCTGGCGCACCCGGGTCAGCTCGGCGCCGAGCTTGACCAGCACCTGCGCGGCCACGCCCTCACCCTCGCGGATCAGGCCCAACAGGATGTGCTCGGTGCCGATGTAGTTGTGGCCGAGCTGCAGCGCCTCGCGCAGGCTCAGCTCCAGCACCTTCTTGGCGCGGGGCGTGAACGGAATGTGCCCGGACGGCGCCTGCTGCCCCTGGCCGATGATTTCCTCGACCTGGCTGCGCACGCCCTCGAGCGAGATGCCCAGCGACTCCAGCGACTTCGCCGCGACGCCTTCACCCTCATGAATCAAACCCAACAGGATGTGCTCGGTGCCGATGTAGTTGTGGTTGAGCATCCGGGCCTCTTCTTGAGCCAGGACGACGACCCGCCGTGCTCGGTCGGTGAATCTTTCAAACATCGGGTTACCTGCTCTCCCTCAACATCGGTACAAACTAGTTAGCGGCCCTTCGAGCAATCCTGCCGGTGTCCTGTGGCCGGAATCGCGTACCTGCTTCCACTGTAATGGTCGGCTTGCCGGCGGGCCTAACCTTGGCGGCGCCATCTTCACTGCGGACCCGCCCGGTCTTCGGGTCGTCTTTCCAGGACCATCTCACCTGCGACTGCCTGCGGCGTCGCGCGCCGTAACTGAAGAAACGTCGTGGACTTCCAATTCGTTTCCCAGGCCGCCCGACTATTGTTTCGCGCCCAGCGAAACGACAAACCGGCGCCCGGGCTCGGGGCCCGGGCGCCGGTTTGTACGGCCGCTACGTCGCCGCGTGGAATGCGTCGATCACGTCGGCCGGGATGCGGCCACGCGTCGACACGTTGTGCCCGTTCCGGCGGGCCCAGTCGCGGATCGCTGCGCTCTGCTCACGGTCGATCGCGCCGCGCCCGCGTCCCGAGCCGGAACGCCCGCGCCGCCGGCCGCCGACCCGGCGGCCGGCCTCCACCCATTGCTTGAGATCGCCGCGAAGTTTTGCGGCATTCTTGGACGAAAGATCAATCTCGTAGGTCACCCCGTCAAGCCCAAATTCCACCGTTTCGTCGGCCGCGCCGGCACCGTCGAAATCATCGACCAAGGTGACGGTCACTTTTTTTGCCATTGGCTTACCCTCGCATTTCGTCCTGAGCGGATACTGAGCAGATTGGATCGACCTCCCCGGTCACCAATCTGCCATAACAGCGAAGCATACTCAATCTGTACCTAAGCCGCACAGTTGAAACTTTGAACTACGACTGCGGCCGAACAATCGGGAACAAAACTGTCTCTCGAATTGACAGGCCGGTCAAAGTCATCAACAACCTGTCGATACCCATTCCCGTTCCCGTGCATGGCGGCATCGCATACTCGAGTGCTACGAGGAAATCCTCATCGAGCACCATAGCTTCGTCGTCGCCCGCGGCGGCGGCACGCGCTTGCGCGGCGAACCTCTCGCGCTGCACGACGGGATCGTTCAGTTCGGAGTACCCGGTGGCCAGCTCGACCCCACGCACATAGAGGTCCCACTTCTCGGTGACGCCCGCGATGCTGCGGTGCTGGCGCGTCAAAGGCGTTGTCTCGACCGGGAAATTCCGCACGAACACCGGCGCGAAGAGCTCATTGCCGACCGTGTGCTCCCAGAGCTCCTCGACGATTTTCCCGTGCCCGTAGCCCCGATCGCGGGGGATCTCCACGCCGAGGCGATCGGCGATGCCGAGCAGTTGTTCGACCGACGTGTCGGGCGTGATCTCTTCACCGAGCGCCGCGGACAGTGACGGGTACATTTCTATGGAAGCCCATTCTCCGTCTATGTCGTACACACTGCCGTCGGGCAGCAAGAGTTGTCGGGTTCCGATCGCCTCATCGGCCACCTCTTGAATAAGCTCGCGCGTCACTACTGCCGAATCGTCATAGGTGCCGTACGCCTGGTAGGTCTCCAGCATGGAGAATTCCGGAGAATGGGTTGAATCCGCACCTTCGTTTCTGAACACGCGATTAAGTTCGAAAACCCTGTCGAAACCGCCGACGACGCATCGCTTGAGGAACAGTTCCGGCGCGATCCTCAAGTAGAGATCGATGTCGAGCGCATTGGAATGCGTGATGAAGGGCCGCGCCGCCGCGCCACCGGCCAGCGTCTGCAACATTGGGGTTTCGACTTCGAGAAACCCGCGCCGTTCCAACGCGTTGCGGATCGCCCGGACGACCGCGATCCGCTGCCGGGCCACCGAGCGCGCCTGGGGCCGCACGATCAGGTCGACGTAGCGCTGCCGTACCCGCGCCTCCTCGCTCATCTCCTTGTGCGCGACCGGCAGCGGACGCAACGACTTGGACGCCATCTGCCACGAGTCGGCCAGCACGGATAATTCGCCGCGCCGTGAGCTGATCACGTTGCCGTGCACGTAGACGATGTCGCCGAGGTCGACGTCGGCCTTCCACGCGTCGAGGGATTGCTGGCCGACCTTGTCGAGGCTGATCATCACCTGCAGGCTGGTGCCGTCGCCCTCCTGCAGCGTGGCGAAGCAGAGTTTGCCGGAGTTGCGGGAAAAGATCACCCGGCCGGCGACACCGACCACGTCGTCGGTCGCGGTGTCCACGGGCAGGTCGCGGTGGGCGGCGCGGACCTGCGCCAGCGTGTGGGTGCGTTCGACGGCGACGGGGTAGGGGTCATGCCCCCCGGCGAGCAGCCGAGCGCGCTTATCGCGGCGGATTCGGTACTGCTCGGGAATGTCTAGGTCGTCGGCACTCACGACGTGCCAGCTTAAAGGACCGGGCTTTGATGGCGCGGTGACGTCAGCGGGCCGGCTTGAGCCGGCCGCGCTGGGCGTCGCGGTTGCGTTCGAAGATCAGTTGCAGGCCGTGCAGGGTCAGGTGCTGGTCGTAGTGGCTGACCGTCTGCAGTTCGGGCAGCAGCAGCGGCGCGGTGTGACCGGTGGCGACGATCGCAACGTCGTCGCCGGCAAAGCCGTCCACGTCCTCGCGGATGCGCCTGACCAGGCCGTCGACCAGCCCGGCGAAACCGAACACCGCACCGGCCTGCATGCACTCGACGGTGTTCTTGCCGACCACGGAACGGGGCCGGGTCAACTCCACCCGGCGCAGCGCCGCCGAGCGGGCCGCGGCGGCATCGGAGGACACCTGCAATCCGGGCGCGATCGCGCCGCCGAGGAATTCGCCCTTGGCCGACACGACGTCCACACAGATCGAGGACCCGAAGTCGATGACGATGGCGGGGCTGTTGAACCGGTGAAAAGCCGCCAAGCAGTTGACGATCCGGTCGGCTCCGACTTCCTTGGGGTTGTCGACGAGCAGCGGAATGCCGGTGCGCACCCCGGGCTCGATCAGCACGTGGGGCACCGACGGCCAGTACTGGTCGAGCATTAGCCGTACCTCATGTAGCACCGAGGGGACCGTCGACAGCGCCGCGGCGCCGGTCAGCCGTTCGGAGTCGTCGCCGATGAGGCCGTCGATGGTCAGCGCCAGTTCGTCGGCGGTGATCTCGGCTTCGGTGCGAATCCGCCACTGCTGCACGACTTTTGCGTGCTCTTTAGACCCCGTTATCAGCCCGACGACGGTGTGGGTGTTACGGACGTCGATCGCCAGCAGCACGGCTACCGCGCAACGATCCGGGGATCCAGCAGCTCGGCCGCGTCCGAGGGCACGAACGCCGGATCGTCGCCGAGGTCGATCGGCTTGTTGTCGGCGTCGACGAAGACGATCCGGGGCCGGTACGCCCGCGCCTCGGCCTCTTCCATGGTGCCGTAGGCGATCAGGATCACCAAGTCGCCCGGGTGCACGAGATGTGCTGCCGCGCCGTTGATTCCGATCACCCCGCTGCCGCGTTCGCCGGTGATCGCGTAGGTGACCAGCCGGGCGCCGTTGTCGATGTCGACGATGGTCACCTGTTCGCCCTCGAGCAGGTCCGCGGCGTCCATCAGATCGGCGTCGATGGTCACCGAGCCGACATAGTGCAAATCCGCCTGCGTGACGGTGGCCCGGTGGATCTTCGACTTCAGCATCGTCCGTAGCATCAATTCCTCCAGGATGATTGGGCGTATTGTCCGTCCGGCCCAGCGGTGCCGGCGGGTGTTTCGATCTGCATTTCGATGTTGTCCAGCAGCCGGGTGGCGCCCAGCCGCGCCGCGACCAGCAGCCGGGCCGAGCCGTGGGCGGGCACCGGGCCCAGGCCGGCGTCGCGCAACTCGAGGTAGTCGACGGTCAGATCGGGCACGGCGTCGAGCACCGCGCGCGCCGCGGCGAGTGCGGCCGCGCCGCCATGGTGCGCTGCATGCGCGCCGGCGGTCAGCGCCGCCGAAAGCGTCACGGCCAGTTCGCGTTGGGTGGGGTCTAAGTAGCGGTTGCGCGACGACATCGCCAGACCGTCGGACTCCCGGACGGTCGGCACCCCGACGACTTGCGTGTCGATGTTGAGGTCGGCAACCATCTGGCGGATCAGCACCAGCTGCTGATAGTCCTTCTCGCCGAAGAAGATCCGGTCCGGGCGCACGATCTGCAGCAGCTTGCACACCACGGTCAGCACGCCCGCGAAATGGGTGGGCCGAACGCCGCCCTCGAGCTCGGCGGCCAGCGGTCCGGGCTGCACGGTGGTGCGCAGCCCGTCGGGATACATCGCGGCGGCCGTGGGGGCGAAGACGATTTCGACGCCCTCGGAGCGCAGCAGGGCTACGTCGTCGTCCAGGGTCCGCGGGTAGGCGTCGAGGTCCTCGCCGGCGCCGAACTGCAGCGGATTGACGAAGATCGACACCACGACCACCGCACCGGGCACCCGCTTGGCCGCACGCACCAACGCCAGGTGCCCGTCGTGCAGCGCGCCCATGGTGGGCACCAACATCACCCGGCGGCCGGTCTGGCGCAGGGCCCGGCTGACGTCGGTGACGTCGCGCGGGCCGGAGTAGAGGTTGAGTTCACCCGCCGCGAAGGCCGGCGGCCTGCCGGGGCTCATGACGACAGCACTTCGACGACGTCCTGGGGTGCGTGCGCGCGCCGGGCGGTCCGCAGGGCGTTCACCCGGTAGGCCTGCGCCAGCTCCGGGGAGACCTGGGTCAGCGCCGCCAGATGCCCGGCGACCGCGGCCGCGTCGCCACGGGCGACCGGGCCGGTCAACGCGGCCTGCCCGCGCTGCAGGGTGTTGTCCAGGGCGGCCCGGGCCAGCGGGCCGATGATGCGTTCGGCGATGCCGCCCGGCTGGTCGTCGACGGACTGTTGGCCGAGCAGTTCGCTGCCGCGCAGGGCGGCGCGCAGCGCATCGAGCGCGTCGGCGACCACGGTCACCAGGTGGTTGCCGGCGTGGGCCAACGCGGCGTGGTACAGAACGCGGGCGTCTTCGGCCACGCAGAAAGGTTCCCCACCCATCTCCAGGACCAGCGATTGCCCGATCGCGTACCCGACCTCGTCGGCGGCGGTGACGCCGAAGCAGGAATCCGCCAGCCGGCTGATGTCTTCGTCGGAGCCGGTGAACGTCATCGCCGGGTGAATCGCGAGCGGGATGCAGCCGTCCCGGGCCAGCGGCTCGAGGACGCCGATCCCGTTGGCGCCGGAGGTGTGGACCACGATGGTTCCGGGCCGCACGGCCGACGTCGCCGCCAGCCCGGACACCAGCCCGGCGAGTTCGCTGTCGGGAACGGCGAGCAGCAGCAGCTCGGCACCGGCGGCCACGTCCGGCGGCGTCGCCACCGGCGTGTCGGGCAGCCGGCGTTGGGTGCGCTGCCGCGACGCATGGGAGATGGCGCTACAAGCCACCACGACGTGGTCCGCGCGCTCCAGCGCGACACCGAGGGCGGTGCCGACCCTTCCGGCCGAGATGATTCCCACCTTCAGCCGAGCCGGGCGCAGACCGTCGAACTGCACCATCGCAGACGACCTCACAGATATCTTGTTCGTTCCGGTCCCACCTGGTGGGTACCGTTCGGTCACTACGACTGTAGTCGATTACCAGGCGATACCCAATGTGAGGAAGCTCCCAGCTCAGCCCTCGCGGCGGCGTCGCCGGCCGCCTTCGGAGGGCTGCACCTGCAGGCGGGCCAGCAGATCGGCGACCGACTGGCCGCCCGTCGAGGAGCCTTCCCGTCCGCCGTCGGGGCCGTCTGGCCGCGGGTCGCCGCCGTGCCGGGGCGCCTGCTCGGGTGCCGGGGGCGGTGCCAGGCGCGGTGGCGGCGGCGCGCCGGCGGACGGGCCCGGGTGCAC
>NZ_MVHG01000083.1 GCF_002086125.1 Mycobacterium arosiense ATCC BAA-1401 = DSM 45069 | reverse complement strand
AGACAAGCCACACCCCACCCGGAGGTTCTCCTCACATCAAGCCAACACGCCTGCTACCAACGTCTGGTCCGAGTACACCTAGCACCAGTCCATTCTGCACCTGGGTGAACGATCCCAGAGAACCGGAGGAACTGCCGAGCGATTGGGTGCCGGACGAGCCGTTGCCCCAGCCCGTGCCGGACGACCCGCCCTTCTGACTCCGGTCCGGACGCTAGGGTGCCAGTCATGCCCGTCGCACCGAATGCATCGAGGTTTGCCCGCCGATCGATCGCCGCGGCCGCGGCAGGACTGACGATCGCCGCGATGTCGGCGTGCGACAAGCACAACGCGCCGCAGCCCGGGGCCAACCCCCGGCAGGTGACGGTCATGGGTACCGGCCAGGTCCAGGGCGTCCCGGACACCCTGACCGCCGACGTGGGCATCGAATTCACCGCACCCGACGTCACCACCGCGATGAACCAGACCAACGACCGTCAGCAGGCGGTCATTAACGCACTGACCGGCGCCGGCGTCGACCGCAAGAACATCAGCACCACCGAGGTCACGCTGTCCGGCGAATACAACAACCCGGAGCCCAGGGCCACCGCCGCCATCACCGCATACCGCGCCACCAACGCCATCGCCGTCAAGATCCACCCGACCGACGCCGCGTCGCGGCTGTTGGCCCTCATCGTCGGCACCGGCGGCGACGCCACCCGGATCAAGTCGGTCCGCTATTCGATCGCCGACGACTCGCAGCTGGTGAAGGACGCCCGGACGCGCGCGTTCAACGACGCCAAGAGCCGCGCCGAGCAGTACGCCCAGCTGTCCGGGCTTCGGCTGGGACGGGTGCTGTCCATCTCGGAGGCCACCGGCAACACCCCGCCGCCGGCCGGGGCGCCCCGAGCGATGCCGTCCATGGTTCCGCTGGAACCCGGCCAGCAGACCGTGAACTTCTCGGTGACCGCGGTGTGGGAGTTGGATTAGCGCATCGCTATGTGACTGAGCCCGACCGGATCTACTGCTGGTAGACCCTGGGGTCCAGGGTGCCGATGTAGGACAGGTCCCGGTATCGCTCGTCGTAATCGAGGCCGTATCCGACGACGAAGTCGTTGGGGATGTCGAAGCCCACGTAGGCGATGTCCACATGGGCGCCCTGCGCGTCCGGCTTGCGCAGCAGCGTGCACACCCGCAGCGAACGCGGGCGCCGCGTCTTGAGGTTGCGCAACAGCCAGGACAGGGTGAGGCCCGAGTCGACGACGTCCTCGACGATCAGCACGTCGCGGCCCTCGATATCGCGGTCCAGGTCCTTGAGGATCCGCACGACGCCCGAGGAGGACGTGGACGACCCGTACGAGCTGACGGCCATGAATTCGAACTGGGTCGGCACCGGGATCGCGCGGGCCAGGTCGGTGACAAAGATCACAGCGCCCTTGAGCACGGTGATCAGCAGCAGGTCCTGACCGGTCTCCGTCGCGATGTCGCGGTAGTAATCCCCGATCTCTTGGCCGAGTTCGGCGATTCGCGCCTGAATTTGCGCCGACGTAAGCAGGACAGACTCAATATCCCCGGGATAAAGCTCCGCGGGCTGAGCGGGGGTGATCGCCGAGGAGATCTGGGCCACGCCCACAGAGTGCCACGACGGCGAGCGAATAACCAACGGCAGCCCCGGTATTGCGGCTAATGGACCGGCTTGCCGACCGGCTCACGCCACAGCATCAGCACACCGTCGCGGCGTCCCGCGAATAGTCGCTCGTTGGCCAACGACGAGCCCACCGCCACCCCGCCCTGCCCGTGCCAACCGGTGACCAGGGCGTCGACCCCCCGGATTTGCCTGTCGGTCAGGCCCGTTGCCCCGCCGGCCAGCAGCCAGGCCCGGATCACCCGGCGGCGCATCGGGGGGTCCAACGCCGCCAACGCCGGCACCCGCAGGCCCGCGTCCGCCCGGGCTCCGGGCAGCGCCCGGGCGGCCATTGTGTCGAGCAGCTCGGAGTCCTCCCGCAACGCCGTCGCGGTGCGGGCCAGCGCCTCGGCCACCCCGCCGCCGAGCACGTCTTCCAACAGCGGCAGCACCTCGGTGCGCAGCCGAACCCGGGTGAAGCGGCGGTCGCTGTTGTGCGGGTCCTGCCACGGGGCCAGCCCCAGCTCCCGGCACGCGGCGTGCGTGGCCGCCCGGCGCACCGCCAACAACGGCCGGCACCACGGCGGATCGTAGGGACGCATCCCGGCGATCGATCGCCCACCGGACCCGCGACCTAGTCCCAGCAGCACGGTCTCGGCCTGGTCGTCGAGCGTGTGACCCAGCAGCACCGGGCCGGAGCAATGGGCGCTCAACGCGGCGTAGCGCGCGGCGCGCGCCGCCGCCTCGGGGCCGCCCTGGCCGCCCGCCTGCACCCGAATCACTTGGGCCGCAACGCATCCCAACGCCAGGGCCTGATGCCGCGCGGTTTCGGCGACGGTGGCCGAGTCGGGTTGCAGCCCGTGGTCGACGACTACCGCCGTGGTGGGCCGCAGCCGGGCGGCGACGGCGGCGAGCGCCAGGGAATCCGGCCCACCCGACAGCGCCACGCACCACGGTTCGTCGGTGTCGAGGTGGGTCTTGACGAACGCCTCGACAGCCGCGCGCAGCTGGCCTACAGCACCCTGTCGATCCATCGCTGGGGTTCTTCGATTTCGATGGGCAGCGGCAGCGTCTCGGGTCCCGTCCAGATGGCGTTGAACCGGGCCATGCCCACCTGGCCCACCACGTGGTCGACGAACGCCTTGCCGCGGGTGTACTGGCTGAGCTTGGCGTCGAGCCCCAGCAGCGCGCGCAACAACCGCTGCAGCGGCGGTTGCTTGCGGTGGCGACGCTCGTCGAACCGGCGGCGGATGGTGGCCACCGACGGCACCGCCATCGGCCCGACGGCGTCCATGACGTGGTCGGCGTGGCCCTCCAGCAGGGTACCCAGCACCAGCAACTGATCCAGCGCCTGCCGCTGCGGTTCGGACTGCACCGCGCGCACCAGGCCGAGGATCCCCGCCGAGTTGGCGTCGAATTCCGGCGCCCCGCTGGCGCGGTTGCGCGCGTAGTCGGCGAGCCGGCCGATGACCTGTCCCATGTCCTCACCGCCGTCGCGGGTCAACAGGCCCAGCGCCTGTGTCATGTAATCGGGCAGCCACGGGTTGGCGGTGAACTGCACGCGATGGGTGACCTCGTGCAGGCAGACCCACAGCCGGAAGTCGGACGGGTCGATGCGCAGCTGCCGCTCGACGGCGATGACGTTCGGATAGACCAGCAGCAGGCAGCCGATTTTCGTCCCGTTGTCGGTGGCGAACGGGTCGTATTGGCCGAGAATCCCCGAGGACACGTAGGCCAGGACGGCGCCCGTCTGCGCGCCGGTGACGCGGCCGGTGAAAAAGCCGCGCGGCTTCTCGGCACCGTTCATCATCACCCGCATCGACTCGGTGGCCGCGGCAATCCAATCGGGGCGGTCGACGATCCGGGCATTCGGCACAACGCCGTTGGTGATCAGGCCGGTGACGTCGCGCACCAACGGTTCGGCCTTGACCGACGACGTCGCGAGTTCGTCGATCACCTGACGGCGGGTGTAGTCGCTGGATGGCGGGCCAGGCCTGGCCAGCCGCCGACCCACCGTGGCCGCAAACCGCCAGTCGACCGCGGTGCCCAACGTCAGGTCCGACGCCGGCGTCATGAGCACCCGCAGGACCACAGCCGGCTCGCCAGCGCGTCCATCACGTTGCGGCCGTTCGGGCCGGCGTCGTTGGAGAGGAACGCGAAGGTGAGCACCCGGCCGCTGCGGTCGGTGAGCACTCCGGCCAGCGCGTTGATGTTGGTCAGCGAGCCGGTCTTGGCCCGCAGCCAGCCCGCGGGGCCCTGGGCGGTGGAGGCGTCGGTGAAGCGATCGGCCAGCGTCCCGCTGCCGGCGGCGACCGGCAGCAGATCCAGCAGCGCCCGCAGCGGCGGCTGGTCGGGCCCCGCCGCGGCCTGCAGCACCCCGTCGAGCGTCTTGGCCGTCAACCGGTCGTCGACCGAGAGTCCACTGGAATCCAGCAGGGCGACACCCGCGGTGTCGACGTGGGCTGTGGTCAGCCGGTTGGTCACCGCGTCGGCGGCGCCGGCGAAGCTGCGCGGCCGGTTGATCGCGGCCGCCACCTCCCGGGCGATGCTCTCGGCCAGCACGTTGTCGGAGTGGTCCATCATCTCGGAGAGCCGCTGCACCAGTGGCGCCGACTGGACCACCGCGAGCTGCCGCGCTCCCGAGGGCGCGGTGGCGATCGTCACCGCGTTGGGATCCAGGCCCAGCGCCTTGGCCAGCTCCCGGCCGGCATCGAGCGCAGGCGTCCGGGACCGCCGCGAGTTGACCGTGCTGGGCTGGATGCGGCCGGCGTCGATCATCACCGATTCGATCGGCGCGATGTCGCCGTTGTCGACGTCTGCGAGGTCCCAGCCCTGCGCCATCGTCGGCCCGCTGAACGCCGAGGTGTCCACCTGCACCGCGGTCGGCGTCACCCCGCTGCGGCGGATCTGCTCGACGAGGTCGCTGATCCGCGCCGATCCCCGGTACCAGGTCTCGACGCCGGGCGGCGCCGCCGACAACGCGGGATCGCCCGCGCCCACCAGCACGACGGGGCCCTGGGCGTTTTGACTGCCGGCCACCACGCGGGTGCTGATCCGGGCCTGGCGGTCCAGCGTCAGCAACGCCGCCGCCGCCGTGAGCACCTTGTTGGTCGACGCCGGCACCAGCGGCATGTCTGCGGCCACCTGCCACAGCTCTTTGCCGGTGATGGCGTCGGTGACCCGGCCGCCGAGGTGGCCCAGGTTGGGGTCGCCCGCCACCGGCGCCAGCATGGCGGCCACGCCAGGTCCGCTGGGTAGCTCGGCGGTCTCGCTCACCGGGACCATGCCGGGCTTCACCGTCGGTGCGTGCGGTGGCGGGATCGGGGCGTGCGCGCTGTTGGCGCCGTGCCCGGCCGTGGTGAAAAACGTTGCCGCTACCACGACGGCGGCGACAAACGCCAGCACGCCCAACCCGATGAACACTGGGGTGGATTTTTGCCAGCGAGTACGGGCCATGACTCTCCTGACTCCTCTGGTGACCCATTCTGCCGAATCGGCGCCGATGCGCTCGACTAGGGTGTACCAGAGCAAATTCGGCCTACCCCCGAACAGACACCTTCCCCAACAGACGCCTTCCTAACAGACAAGGAGCCGAGCGGTGGAATTCGACGTGACCATCGAGATCCAAAAGGGCCAGCGGAACAAGTACGAGGTCGACCACGAGACTGGACGGCTACGTCTGGACCGCTACCTGTACACCGCGATGGCCTATCCGACCGACTACGGCTTCATCGAAGACACCCTCGGCGAGGACGGCGATCCGCTGGACGCGATGGTGCTGCTGCCGCAGTCGGTGTTCCCCGGCGTGATCGTGGAGGCCCGCCCGGTGGGAATGTTCCGGATGACCGACGAGAAGGGCGGCGACGACAAGGTTTTGTGCGTGCCGGCCGGCGACCACCGCTGGGACCACATCCAGGACATCGGCGACGTTCCCGAGTTCGAGCTGGACGTGATCAAGCACTTCTTCGTGCACTACAAAGACCTGGAGCCGGGCAAGTTCGTCAAGGCCGCGGACTGGGTTGGCCGCGAAGACGCCGAGGCGGAGATCCAGCGCTCGATCGAGCGGTTCAAGACCCAGGGGCACTGACGCGCGTCGGGCTGATCACGCCCGCGCGGGCGTAGCGCCGATTGCGCAGGATGCTCCACCCCAGCGCGGCCGCGATGACCACCACCCCGACCGAGGCGGTGACCGCCTCGGGGACCTCGAACCGCGGCTCGATGGAGGCCAGCATGATCACGGCCAGCGCCCCGATCGCCCAGTGCGCACCGTGTTCCAAATACACGTACCGGCCCAGCGCTTCCTGGCGAACCAGGTAGATGGTGATCGACCGGACGAACATCGAGCCCACCAGGCCCAGCCCCAGCGCGATGACGACGGGGTCCGAGGTGATGGCGAACGCGCCGGTGACGCCGTCGAAAGAGAAAGCGGCGTCGAGGACTTCCAGGTAAAGGAACAGCGTCAGGCCGGCCCAGCCGGTCGCGGCGGCCGGGGCGCCCGATCCGGTGTCGGCTTTGGTGTCGGCTTTTGTGTCGGATGGCCGAAAGGCCCGGCTCAATCCGTTGACCACCAGGTAGGTCACCATGCCCAGCAGCCCGGCGGTCAGCACCGTTGCCGCCTCGTCACCGGAGTGCGTCAACCGGGTGCCCACTCCAACCAGCGTTAGACCGGCGACCACCAGCGACACCTGCCCCAGCCGGCCGATACGTGCGAATGGGATCTCGATCCACTTGAGCCACTTGATGTCTCGGTCATAGAACAGGAAATCCAGGAACAGCATCAACAGAAAGATTCCGCCGAACGCCGCGATCTGCGGGTGGGCCGCGATGACGAGCTTTTCGTAGCTGGGCGAGCCGTCCGGGAACTGCAGCGCGCCGCGCGGCGGGGGATGCAGCGCCAACTCCATCGCCCGCACCGGATCCAGGCCCGCGGTCGCCCACACGATGAGCAGCGGAAAGAGCAGCCGCATGCCGAACACGGCGACGAGGATGCCGATCGTCAGGAACATCCGTTGCCAGAAGCGGCTCATCCGCTTCAGGATCGAGGCGTTGATGATGGCGTTGTCGAACGACAACGAAACCTCGAGGGCGGCCAGCACCAGCAGCAGATAAAGACCCTTGAAGCCGCCGTAGGCATATCCGAGGCCGAGTGCCGCCGCGGTGACCAACAGCGAGACCCCGAAGGTGCGCAATGCGGACATGGTCCCTTTCCGGCCGCCGTCCACAGTAGTTAACCGGATCGTCGCGGCCGGCGGACCGCTACGGGCCGCATAGAATTTTCAAATTGTGGCGAAACATCGGGGCAGTCGGCCGAAAGCGCCGCCGTCCCGATGACCGAGATCAGCGCCTCGCAGGGGCCGGTGGCGCGCGGCAGCATGGCCAGGGTCGGCACCGCCACCGCCGTGACGGCGCTGTGCGGTTATGCGGTGATCTATCTGGCCGCCCGCGACCTGGCGCCCAGCGGCTTCTCGGTGTTCGGGGTGTTCTGGGGGGCGTTCGGGCTGGTCACCGGCGCGGGCTTCGGCCTGCTCCAAGAGACCACCCGCGAGGTGCGTGCTTGCTCCGTCGGGGGGTCCTACCTCGAGGTCGCTCCGACCAGGCGCACCCATCCGATGCGGGTCGCCATGCTGGTCGGGGTGGCCGCGGCCGTCCTGATCGCCGGCAGTTCGCCGTTGTGGAGCGGTCGGGTGTTCGTCGAGGCGCGGCCGCTGTCGGTGGCGCTGCTGTCGGTCGGGCTGGCCGGGTTCTGCGTGCATGCCACCTTGCTGGGCATGCTCGCCGGCACCAACCAGTGGACGCGCTACGGCGCGTTGATGGTGACCGACGCGGTCCTGCGGGTGGCGGTGGCCGCAACCACCGTGGCGCTCGGGTGGCGCCTGGCCGGCTTCCTGTGGTCGACGGTGGCGGGGGCGGTCGCCTGGCTGATCTTGCTGGTGGCCTCGCCGGCGACCAGGGCAACCGCCCGGCTGCTCACCCCGGGCGGCACCGCGATTTTCTTACGGGGCGCGGCACATTCGATCACCGCGGCCGGCGCCAGCGCCATCCTGGTGATGGGTTTTCCGGTGCTGCTGAAGCTGACCAGCGCCGAGCTCGGTGCGCAGGGCGGGGTGATCATCCTGGCCGTCACGCTGACCCGCGCGCCGCTGCTGGTGCCGCTGACGGCCATGCAGGGCAACCTGATTGCGCATTTCGTCGACGAGCGCAGCGATCGGATTCGCGCGTTGCTCGCCCCGGCCGCGATCGTCGGGGCGATCGGCGCGATCGGGGTGGTGGCCGCGGGCGTGGTGGGCCCCTGGCTGTTGCGGGTGGCCTTCGGGGCGCAGTACCAGGCCGGCAGCGCGCTACTGGCGTGGCTGACCGCGGCGGCGGTGGCGATCGCCATGCTGACGCTAACCGGAGCGGCGGCGGTGGCCGCCGCGCTGCACCGGGCCTACTCCCTGGGTTGGGTCGGCGCCACGGTCGCATCGGGATTGCTGCTGTTGCTGCCGCTGTCCCTGCAGACCCGAACCGTGGTCGGGTTGCTGTGCGGCCCGGTGGTGGGCATCGGCGTCCATCTCGTGGCGCTGTCGCGCGCCACGCGCTCTACCGGCTGATTTGGCCTTCACCAGCGTGTACCTTGTGGGCTTAGATGGATACTGAAACGCCGGTCGTCTGGGTCGTCATCCCCGCCTTCAACGAAGCAGCAGTCATCGGCGAGGTGGTCGCCGATGTGCGCTCGGTATTCGACAATGTCGTCTGCGTGGACGACGGCAGCGCCGACGACACGGGCGAGATCGGCTGGCGGGCCGGGGCTCACCTGGTGCGCCACCCGATCAACCTCGGGCAGGGTGCGGCCATCCAGACCGGCGTCGAGTACGCCCGCAAGCAGCCAGGGGCCCAGATCTTCGCCACGTTCGACGCCGACGGCCAGCACCGCGTCAAGGACCTGGTGACCATGGTCGACCGGTTGCGCGTCGGGGACGTCGACGTCGTCATCGGCACCCGGTTCGGCACGCAGCAGGGGGCCCGGCCGCCGCTGGTGAAACGGATCGTGCTGCAGACCGCCGCGCGGTTGAGCCGGCGCGGCCGCCGGCTTGGCCTGACCGACACGAACAATGGGTTGCGGGTGTTCAACAAGAAGGTCGCCGACGGGCTGGACATCACCATGAGCGGCATGAGCCACGCCAACGAATTCATCATGCTGATCGACGAAAACCATTGGCGCGTCGCCGAAGAGCCGATCGAGGTGCTTTACACCGAGTACTCGAGGTCGAAGGGACAGCCCCTGCTCAACGGCGTCAACATCATCTTCGACGGGTTCCTGCGTGGTCGGATCCCGAAATAGCTTTCAGATGAAAGGGTTGGAGCATGAACTGGATTCAGGTGCTGCTGATCGGGTCGATCGTCGCGCTGCTGGTTTATCTGCTGCGCTCACGCCGCAACGCGCGTGCGCGCGCCTGGGTCAAAGTCGGCTACGTGGGGTTCGTGCTGGGTGGCATCTATGCGGTGCTGCGGCCCGATGACACCACGGTGGTGGCCCAGTGGTTCGGGGTGCGCCGCGGCACCGACCTGATGCTCTACGCACTGATCATGGCGTTCTGTTTCACCACGCTCAGCACGTACATGCGGTTCAAGGACTTGGAGCTGCGCTACGCGCGGCTGGCCCGCGCCGTGGCCATCGAATCCGCGCAGGCACCAGAAACGGCCTAGCCGACCTGCGCCTGCCGGAAGTACTCCACCGTGCGGGCGACCCCATCGGACAGCTCCACCTTTGGCTTCCACCCCAGAACCTCTGCCGCAGAAGCGATGTCGAGGCATGACCGCCTGAGGTCACCCAGCCGCGGCGGCGCGAACTCCGGGTCGTCGGGCGCCCCGACGGCGGCCGCAACCGCCGAATGCAGTTGGCGGTCCGAGGTTTCGATGCCGGTGCCGACGTTGAACCGCTGCCCGCCCCCGGCGTCGCCGGACGCCCTGACGAAGGCGTCCACGACGTCGTCGACGAAGACGTAGTCGCGGGTGTTGCTGCCGTCGCCGAAAACCTTGGTGGGCTTACCCGACAGCAGCGCCTGGGCGAAGATCGCCACCACGCCGGCTTCACCGTGCGGATCCTGGCGCGGGCCATAGACATTAGCCGGAGCGATGTGCGAGCAGTCCAGGCCGTACAGGTGGCGGAAGGTGTTCAGGTAGATCTCGCCCGCCACTTTGCCCGCGGCATACGGCGACGCGGGGTCGGTGGGCACGCTCTCGGGCGTCGGGTAGCGCGGTGGGGTGCCGTAGATGGATCCGCCCGAGGAGGTGTGCACGATCTTGCGGACCTGCGCCCGGCGTGCGGCCTCGGCCAGGCGCACCGTGCCGATCACGTTGACCGAAGCGTCGAATTGCGGGTCGGCCACCGAGTGCCGCACGTCGATCTGGGCTGCCAGGTGAAACACCACCTCCGGGCGGTGCTCGTCGAGGATGGCCTGCAGGTCGGCGGTCACGATGTCGGCCTCGACGAAGACGTGCGCCGGGTTGTCGGCCAGATGCTCGAGGTTGGTCGCGCGGCCGGAGGCGAAGTTGTCCAGCCCCACCACCGCATGACCGTCGGCTAACAGACGGTCGACTAGCGTCGAGCCGATGAATCCGGCTGCCCCGGTAACCAGTGCACGCACCGGCCCACCATACATAGCGGTCGTGGCGTTCGCGCTCATCGCGGTGCAGCTGGCCGTGCGCGCGGTGCTGGCGTTCGGCGGCTACTTCTATTGGGACGACCTGATCCTGATCGGCAAGGCCGGCACCCACAACCTGTTGGCGCCGTCGTATCTGTTCGACGACCACGACGGGCACGTCATGCCCGGGGCATTTCTGCTCGCGGGCAGCATCATCCGGCTCGCGCCGCTGGACTGGACGTGGCCGGCGGTCAGCCTGCTGGTGCTGCAACTGCTGGCCTCGCTGGCGTTGTTGCGCGCGCTGCACGTCATCCTGGGCTGGCGGCCGGTGCTGCTGATCCCGTTCACGTTCGCGTTGTTCACCCCGTTGGCGGTGCCCGGGTTCGCGTGGTGGGCGGCCGCGCTGAACTCGTTGCCGATGCTGGCCGCGCTGGCCTGGGTGTGCGCGGACGCCGTGCTGCTGGTGCGCACCGGCAAACAGCGGTACGCCGTGACCGGCGTGCTGGTCTACCTCGGCGGGCTGCTGTTTTTCGAGAAGGCGGCGGTGATCCCGTTCGTCGCGTTCGCGGTGGCCGCGCTGCTTGGCCACGTGACCGGCGATCGCGGCCCGGGATCGGCGCTGGCGACCCTCTGGCGGGCCGGCCTGCGATTGTGGATCGCCGCGCTGGCGCTCACCGCCGCCTGGATCGCGCTGTATCTGGCCGTGGTCAATCAGCAGCGGTGGAGTTCCGACCTGTCGATGACAGGGCGGCTGCTGGCGCGGTCCATCACACACGGCATCGAGCCGGGGCTGGCCGGCGGGCCGTGGCACTGGGACCGGTGGGCGCCGGCCTCGCCCTGGGCCACACCGCCGCCGTCGGTGATGGCGCTCGGGTGGCTGGTCCTGGCCGGGACGCTGGCGGTGTCGCTGGTGCGCAAGGAGCGCATCGGGCCGGTCTGGGTGGTCGCCGTCGGCTACACCGTGGCCTGCCAGGTGCCGATCTATCTGATGCGGTCGTCGAAGCAGACCGCGCTGGAGCTGGCGCAGACGCTGCGCTACCTGCCGGATCTGGTCGTGGTGTTGGCGCTGCTGGCCGCCGTGGCGTTGTGTGCGCCCAACCGCCGGGCCGGGCCGCGCTGGCTCGACGCGTCGCCGAAACGCACCGCGGCGGCCATGGTTTTGGCGGTGCTGTTCGTGGCCGGCAGCCTGTACTCGACGGCCACCTTCCTGACCAGCTGGCGCGACAACCCGGCCCAGCCCTACCTGCGCAACGCCCGCGCGTCGCTGGCCGCGGCCCACGCGGCCTCGGACGCGCCGCTGCTGGATCAGGAGGTCGACCCGTTCGTGCTGCAGCGGGTGGCCGCGCCGGAGAATCTGGCCAGCCACCTGTTCGCTCTGCTGCGGGATCGGCCCGAATTCGCGCCCGCGACAACACAATTGCGCATGTTCGACGGCTCGGGCCGGCTGATCGAGGCGCGGGTGAGCTGGGTTCGGACCATCGCGCCGGGGCCGATGCCGCGGTGCGGCTATTTCGCCCAGCCGGACCAGCCGGCGCGCCTGATCCTCGACGGTCCGCTGCTGCCCGCCGATTGGACCGTCGAGCTGAACTACCTGGCCAACAGCGAGGGCTCGATGATGTTGTCGCTGACGCAGGGCCCCGAGGTCAAGGTGCCCGTGCATCCCGGACTCAACCGGGTCTTCGCGCGGTTGCCGGGCGCCGGGGACACGATCACGGTGCGGGCCAACACCACCGCGCTGGCGTTGTGCATCGCGTCGGGCCCGGTGGGGTTCGTCGCGCCGGCCTGAACGCGCCCGCCGAAAAAGATGGAGCCGCCTGGGGGAATCGAACCCCCGACCTATTCATTACGAGTGAATCGCTCTACCGACTGAGCTAAGGCGGCATACCCGCACGCCGGGCGGCACGAGTCTACGGCAGCCGGGCGGACACTACGAAATCAATCGCGCAGTTGCTGGCCGATGGTGGCGACCATGGCGTCGACCGCGAACTTGGGTTTGACGTTGATCGCCAGCGCCTCGCGGCACTCCAACACCGCTTCGATGCAGCGCAGCAGCCGCGCGGGCGGGGCGTGGGCGGCGAGCGCAGCCACCCGCTCGGCCATATCCGGATGGTTGGCCCGCACCGCCGCGGCTCCCCCTGTTACGGCGGAGGCCATCAGCGCGTCGCGGAAGTAGGTCGCCAGGTCGATGAGCGCCCGGTCCAGCGCGTCCCGCGACGCCCTGGTCTGGCGCGACTTCTGGCGTCGCTCAAGGTCCTTGATCGCCCCGGCCGCGCCGCGCATGGCGCCCGCGGTGCCCTTGCCGGTGCCGCCGGCGCCCAGGGCCGTGCGCAGCTCTTCGGTCTCAGCCTCGGCGCGGTCCGCGGTCAGCACGACGGCCTCGGCTTCGGCCGCGGCAACCAGCTCTTCGGCGGCGGCGTAGGCCCGCGACGGGGTCGCGGCGTCGCGCACCAGCGTCAGCGACCGTTCGCGACGCGCCCGGGCCTCGGGGTCGGTGGCCAGCCGCCGCGCCCGGCCCACATGACCGCCGCTGACCGACGCCGCCCAGTTCGCCGTGTCGGGCGTCAGGCCGTCGCTGTCGACCAGGACGCGCGCGATCGCCTCGGCCGACGGCGTCACCAGCGCCACATGCCGGCACCGGGAACGCAACGTGATGGCGATGTCCTCGGGATCCACCGACGGCGCGCACAACAAAAAGACCGTCGACGGCGGCGGTTCCTCGACCACCTTCAGTAGGGCGTTGGCGGCGCCCTCGGTCAGCCGGTCGGCATCCTCGATGACCACGATTTGCCAGTTCCCGGTGGCCGGGCGCCGCGAGGCGATCTGCACAATCGCGCGCATCTCGTCGACGCCGATGGACAGGCCCTCGGGGATCACCCGGCGCACGTCGGCGTGGGTGCCGGCCATGGTCGTCGTGCACGCGTGGCAGCGCCCGCACCCGGGCTCGCCGTCCTGAGAGGTCGACGTGCACTGCAGCGCGGCCGCGAAGCACAGCGCCGCCACCGAGCGCCCCGACCCCGGTGGCCCGGTGATAAGCCATGCATGTGTCATAGTCCCACCGCCGGACTCACTGTGGCCCGCGTCACCACGAGCGGCTCGGGCGGCGGCCAGCAGCTCGGCCGTCACCGCGTCCTGGCCTACCAGCCGCGTAAACACCCCGGACATCACCGGTAACAGTAGTGGCGGTGCCGACAGATACCGAACGGCCACCGTACCGCGACCATTCCGTAATATTCGGCGCCCTCGGGGCGCCCCGGTCGACCTGCCGAGATCGAAATTATGTTTCCGGGAGGTCGGCGCCGCCCGATACGGTGGGTTCGTGACAACGGCGGCTGAACTACCGGGGCGGATCAGCGCATTCGTCCGCTGGGTGATGCGCACGCCGTGGCCGCTGTTCTCGCTCAGCATGCTGCAGGCCGACATCATCGGCGCCCTGTTCGTGCTCGGCTTCCTGCGCTACGCGCTGCCGCCCGAGGACCGCATCCAGCTGCAGGACCTGCCGGTGCTCAACGTGGCGATCTTCGCGACCGCGCTGGTCGTCGTGTTCCTCACCGGTCTGGCCTTCACGCTGCGGCTGCTGCTGCCCGTGTTCCGGTGGCAGCGCCGCGACAACATGCTCGCCGAGGCCGACCCGGCCGCCACCGAACTGGCCCGCAGCCGCGCGCTGCGGATGCCCTTCTACCGCACCCTGATCAGCATCGTGGCCTGGGCCATCGGCAGCGTGGTGTTCATCATCGCCAGCTGGTCGGTGGCCCGATACGCCGCACCCGTGGTGGCGGTGGCCACCGGGCTGGGCGCCGCGGCCACCTCGATCATCGGCTACCTGCAGTCCGAACGGGTGCTGCGGCCCGTGGCGGTGGCCGCCCTGCGCAGCGGGGTGCCCGAAAACGTCAAGGCGCCCGGCGTCATCCTGCGCCAGATCCTGACCTGGATGCTGTCCACCGCGGTGCCGGTGCTGGCGATCGTGCTGGCGGTGGTGGCCGACAAGACCTCGCTGCTGCACGCCACGCCGGAGAAGCTGTTCACCCCCATCCTGCTGCTGGCGCTGGCGGCGCTGGGCATCGGCCTGGTCAGCACCCTGCTGGCGGCCATGTCGATCGCCGATCCGCTGCGCCAGCTGCGCTGGGCGCTCTCGGAGGTGCAACGCGGAAACTACAACGCGCACATGCAGATCTACGACGCCAGCGAGCTCGGCCTGCTACAGGCGGGCTTCAACGACATGGTGCGCGACCTGTCCGAGCGGCAGCGGCTGCGAGACCTGTTCGGCCGCTACGTCGGTGAGGACGTGGCCCGCCGGGCGCTGGAGCGCGGCACCGAGCTGGGCGGCCAGGAACGCGACGTCGCGGTCCTGTTCGTCGACCTGGTCGGCTCCACCCAGCTGGCCTCGACCCGGCCACCCGCCGAGGTCGTCCACCTGCTCAACGAGTTCTTCCGGGTGGTGGTGGAAACCGTTGGCAAGCATGGTGGTTTCGTCAACAAGTTCCAGGGTGACGCCGCGCTGGCCATCTTCGGTGCGCCGATCGAACACCCCGACTCGCCCGGCGGGGCGCTGGCCGCGGCCCGGGAATTGCACGACGCGCTGCTGCCGGTGATCGGTTCGGCGGAGTTCGGCATCGGGGTGTCGTCCGGGCGGGCCATCGCCGGTCACATCGGCGCCCAGGCCCGCTTCGAGTACACCGTCATCGGCGACCCGGTCAACGAGGCCGCCCGGCTCACCGAGCTGGCCAAGCTCGAGCCCGGCCACGTGCTCGCGTCGGCGATCGCGGTCAGCGGGGCGCTGGACGCCGAGGCCCTATGCTGGGACGTCGGCGAGGTGGTCGAGCTGCGCGGCCGGCGGGCGCCGACCCAGCTGGCGCGCCCGGTGCACCTGGCCGGAACGCCCGACTCCGCGCCGGCCCGGCCGCGGACCGAGGAGATGTCCGGCGAGGCCATCGGCCCGGGGTACTGAAACCCCGAGCCGAATCAGCTGCGCTTGGCGACCTTCTTCGCCGCCGCCTTCTTGGCCGGGGCCTTGCGAGTCGCCTTCTTGGCGGGACGCTTGGCCGGGCCACGGGCCCGGCGATCGGCCAGCAGTTCAGCGGCGCGCTCGTCAGTGATCGAGACGACGTCATCACCCTTGCGCAGGCTGGCGTTCGTCTCACCGTCGGTGACGTAGGGGCCGAACCGGCCATCCTTGATCACCATCGGCCGGCCCGTCGCCGGATCGGCGCCCAGCTCACGCAGCGGCGGCGCGGCGGCGCCCTGCCGGCCGCGGCGCTTGGGCTCGGCGTAGATCTTCAGCGCTTCCTCGAGGGTGATGTCGAACATCTGCTCCTCGGTCGCCAGCGAGCGAGAATCGTTGCCGCGCTTGAGGTATGGGCCGTAACGGCCGTTCTGCGCGGTGATCTCCTCACCCGTGTCGGGGTCCACACCGACCACCCGTGGCAGCGAGAGCAGCCGCAGCGCGTCCTCGAGCGTGACAGTCTGCAAATCCATCGTGCGCAGCAGTGAGCCCGTGCGGGGCTTGGGACCGTTGGGCTTCTTGCCCTTCTTCGCGGGCGCTGCGCCGCCGTCGTCGTCGGGCGGCGGCTCCGGCAGGACCTCGGAAACGTATGGCCCGTACCGGCCATCCCTGGCGACGATTTCGTGACCGGTTTTCGGGTCCACCCCCAGCACACGACCCTCCTGCGGCGTGGCGAACAGCTGCTCGGCCACCTCCAGCGTCAGCTCGTCCGGGGTCAGCGAGTCGTTGAGGTTGGCCCGCTGCGGTTTGAGTTCGCCGCTGGGATCATCGGGGTCGCCGGTCACCATTCGTTCCAGGTAGGGCCCGTTCTTGCCCACCCGGACGTAGACCGGCCGACCTTGTTCGTCGTCAAAGAGCTTGATGGAGTTGACTTCTCGGGCGTCGATGCCTTCCAGGTTGACGCCGACGAGCTTCTTCAGGCCACCGGCGCGAGCCACCGAGTCGGCCACCCCGTGCTCGCCGCCGAAGTAGAAATTGTTGAGCCAGTCGGTGCGACGCTCCTGCCCCGAGGCGATCGCGTCGAGCTCGTCTTCCATCGCGGCGGTGAAGTCGTAGTCGACCAGGCGCCCGAAATGCTGTTCCAGCAAACCGGTTACGGCGAACGCCACCCAGGACGGCACCAGGGCGCTGCCCTTCTTGTGCACGTAGCCGCGGTCCTGGATGGTCTTGATGATCGACGAGTACGTCGACGGCCGGCCGATGCCCAGCTCTTCGAGCGCCTTGACCAGCGACGCCTCCGTGTAGCGAGCCGGCGGGTTGGTGGCGTGGCCGTCGGGGGTGAGTTCGATGGCGTCCAGCCGCTGGCCCTGGGTCAGCTGCGGCAGCCGGCTCTCGGCGTCATCGGCCTCGCCGCCGGCCAATTCGTCCACCGTCTCCACGTAGGCCTTCAAAAAGCCGGCGAAGGTGATGGTGCGACCGCTGGCCGAGAACACCACCTCACGTCCGCCCGATTGACCACCGATCCGCAGGCTCAGCGTGGTGCCGCGGGCGTCGGCCATTTGCGAGGCCACCGTGCGCTGCCAAATCAGCTCATAGAGCCGGAAGTCGTCCCCGTCGAGCTCGCGGCGCACCGCGTCCGGGGTCGCGAACGTCTCGCCGGCGGGCCGGATCGCCTCGTGCGCCTCTTGGGCGTTCTTGACCTTGCGGGTGTACTGCCGCGGCGACGGGGACACGTATTCCGCGCCGTAGAGCTGGCGGGCCTGCGTGCGGGCGGCGTTGATCGCGGACTCCGACAGGGTGGTGGAGTCGGTACGCATATATGTGATGTAGCCGTTTTCGTAGAGCCGCTGGGCGATGCTCATGGTGCGCTCGGAGGAGAACCGCAACTTGCGGCCCGCTTCCTGCTGCAGCGTCGAGGTCATGAACGGGGCGTAGGGGCGCCGGGTGTAAGGCTTCTCCTCCACCGACGCGACGGACAGCTGTGCCCCACGCAGGCCCGCGGCCAACTCAGTGGCCCGAGCCTCGTCGAGAACGGTCACCTCGTCGGCCTTGCGCAGCTGACCCAGCGAATCGAAGTCGCGGCCGGTGGCCACCCGCAGGCCGTCGACGCCGGTCAGGCGGGCGGTGAAGATGGGCGGCGAAGCTTGCGGGTCGGACACGCTGGCGTCCAGCTGGGCAACGATGTCCCAGTAGGAGGCGCTGCGAAACGCCATGCGGTCGCGTTCGCGCTGCACGATGATCCGGGTGGCCACCGACTGGACCCGGCCCGCCGACAGCCTGGGCGCGACCTTCTTCCACAGCACGGGGCTGACCTCGTAGCCGTACAGCCGGTCCAGGATGCGCCGGGTTTCCTGCGCGTCGACCAGGTCGATGTCCAGGTCGCGCGGGTTTTCGGCGGCCTCGAGGATGGCCGGCTCGGTGATCTCGTGGAACACCATCCGCTTCACCGGAATGTTCGGCTTGAGGGTTTCTAGCAGGTGCCAGGCGATGGCTTCGCCCTCGCGGTCGCCATCCGTGGCCAGATAGAGCTCGTCGACTTCCTTGAGCAGGCCCTTGAGTTCGGTGACCGTGCTCTTCTTCTCCGGGCTGATGATGTACAGCGGTTCGAAGTCCGCGTCGACGTTGACCCCAAGGCGCGCCCAGGGCTCCGACTTGAACTTCGCCGGCACGTCGGCGGCGGCCCGGGGCAGGTCGCGGATGTGGCCGCGCGAGGACTCGACGATGTACCTGGAGCCCAGGTAGCCGGCAAGTTTGCGCGCCTTGGTGGGCGACTCGACAATCACGAGTCGCCGGCGGCTGCCGTTCCCGCCGCTACCGGTTTCCTTTAATTTCGGGTCAGCCAACTGCCCTTACGCTCCATCCGTGATTGGTCCCCCCTGCGAGACCACTGCAGGAAGAATGACAGGTCGGCGTCGAAAATTCCGGTGAAATTCAGGTACGCGACCGTTCCTTCGCCCCGCGGCACCTGACAATTTCGCACCCTCGGGCGGGCCTGCGCAAACTGACCTCCGCGACAACGGCGGAGATTCGACCGATATCCGCCGGCTAGACGCGCGGCCACCGCGCGGACGCCTCGGCGCCCTCGGGCGGCTCCCCCACGTTCTCTACCAGGCGCGATAGCCTGCGGCGTCCGCTGATCCGCAGCGCGGGGCGGCCGCCCCGGGTGCCGATCAGGGTGGGCGCGATCCCGACGCGCATCAACGCCGACGCCAAGGGCGAATGAGTGTCCGGCGCGTGGGGGTCCAGGGCCAACAGGTAATGCTCGCCCTCCGGATTTCCGGCCGCCAGCGTCCACGCCCGCAGCTCACGCGGCCCGGGCAGCCAGCGCGGCGGCACGGTCTTGACCGCTCCGCGCGTCCATTCGGCGGCCAGCGTGATCAGCGCGGGATCCACGGCGGTGCGCACCAACGGGCTGTCCTCGTCGGTCCGGCTGGTCTCGGCGACCAGACCCGCCTCTCGGATCATCTCGGCGAGCGCCGACGCCCGCCACGGCTGGTCGACGACCACCGACAACCTGGCACCCGCGACGGCATTTTCACCGGTGGCACCGACGATGACGATCTGCCCGGACGCCGCCAGCACTCCGGAAAGATCGGCGACCGCGGGCGGCACCGACTCCGCTGTAAAGAAGGAAAGCTGGCTCACGCCACCGACAGTAGGCCAGGGTGCCCGCCCGCGTCTTGAGGCAACCGGCGCGCGTCCGGTATCGGCAGGGATGCACGCCTGGTTGCCGCAAAAAAGAGGAAACCCCCCGGCTGAACCCGCTGGGCGGGTCTGCACGAGGGGTATCCGTTGAGGTCTGCTCTCGGTCTAGACGGAGCGGACTCCGGTGGCCTGGGGGCCCTTAGGGCTATGGCCGATCTCGAACTCGACCTTCTGGTTCTCTTCGAGGGTGCGGAAGCCCGAACCCTGGATCTCCGTGTAGTGGACAAACACATCCGCGGAACCGTCTTCAGGGGCGATGAACCCGAAGCCCTTCTCCGCATTGAACCACTTCACAGTTCCCTGTGGCATCTCTCGATATTTCCTTTTCTTCTGGGTGCGGGGCATCGCCTTTCGATGCCCCGGGCCTGGTACGACCGCCATACCTCGCTGAGTCGCCGGAACTTCACCCGACCGATTAACCTCGCAGGAACCGCGGCCGCAACGTCGATCCTGCGAAAGTGTGACACGAACACAGAAGCTGCGACCGCAAATAGTCAACCATGTTCATCGCGTCGGCGACAGACTTGCGTCTTCCGCCGATTCGAAGGCCGCTGCGGCGGCCGATTCACAATCGGATGCCGGAGGAAGAGTGATGGCGAGTTTCGGCAGCGAGCTGCTGGCCGCCGCGCTCGCCGGGACCCCGGCCGACGAGCATCCGCTGCGTCACGTCGCCGAACTGCCGCCGCGCAGCGGCCGCCCGCGCGATTGGCCCGCCTGGGCCGAGTCCGACGTCATCGGCGCGTTCGCCGAGCGCGGGATCACATCACCGTGGTCGCATCAGTTCGCGGCCGCCGACCTGGCGTACGCGGGCCGTCACGTCGTGCTCGGCACCGGTACCGCCTCAGGCAAGTCGCTGGCCTACCAGCTTCCGGTCCTCAACGCGCTGGCGACCGATCCGCGCACCCGGGTGCTCTACCTGTCGCCGACCAAAGCGCTGGGCCACGATCAATTGCGCGCCGCGCACGCGCTGACGACGGCGATTCCGCGGTTGCATGACGTCGCCCCCACCGCCTACGACGGGGACAGCCCGACCGAGGTCCGCCGCTTCGCACGGGAACGTTCGCGGTGGTTGTTCTCCAACCCCGACATGATCCACTTGTCGATCCTGCGCAACCACGCCCGCTGGGCCGTCCTGCTGCGCAGTCTGCGCTTCGTCGTGGTCGACGAATGTCATTACTACCGCGGGGTATTCGGCTCCAACGTGGCGATGGTGCTGCGCCGCCTGCTGCGGTTGTGCGCCCGTTATGGGTCGTCACCGACGGTCATCTTCGCCAGCGCGACAACGGATTCGCCGGGCGCGACGGCCGCCGAACTGATCGGGCTTCCGGTTGAGGAGGTCACCGAGGACGGTGCACCGCAGGGCGCCCGGACCGTGGCGTTGTGGGAGCCCGCGCTGCGGGCCGACCTGACCGGCGAGAACGGCGCACCGGTACGGCGATCCGCCGGCGCGGAGGCGGCGCGGGTGATGGCCGACTTGATCGCCGAGGGCGCTCAGACGCTGACGTTCGTGCGGTCCCGCCGCGCCGCGGAACTGACCGCGCTCGGCGCCCAGGCGAGGCTGGACGACATCGCTCCGGAGCTGTCCCGCACGGTGGCGTCGTATCGGGCCGGCTACCTGGCCGAGGACCGCACCGCGCTGGAGCGGGCGCTCGCCGAGGGCCGGTTGCGGGGCCTGGCCACCACCAACGCGCTGGAGCTGGGCGTGGACATCGCCGGCCTCGACGCGGTGGTGCTCGCCGGCTTTCCCGGCACGGTCGCCTCGTTCTGGCAGCAGGCCGGCCGGTCCGGGCGGCGCGGCCAGGGCGCGCTGGTAGTGCTGGTCGCCCGGGACGATCCGCTCGATACGTATCTGGTGCACCACCCGGCGGCGCTGCTGGACAAGCCGGTCGAGCGGGTCGTGATCGACCCTGCCAACCCGTACATCCTGGGTCCGCAGCTGCTGTGCGCGGCAACCGAACTGCCGTTGGATGATGCCGAGGTGCGCAGCCTCGGCGCCACCGAGGTGGCCGACGGCCTGGTCGATGACGGGCTGCTGCGGCGGCGCAGCGGAAGGTACTTTCCGGCGCCCGGCCTGGAACCCCATGCCGCGGTGGACATCCGGGGTTCGGCGGGCGGTCAGATCGTCATCGTGGAGGCCGACACCGGCAGGTTGCTGGGCAACGCCGGCGCGGGTCAGGCGCCGGCTACCGTCCATCCCGGCGCGGTGTACCTGCACCAGGGCGACAGCTACGTGGTGGACTCGCTGGACTCCGAGGAAGGCATCGCGTTCGTTCACGCCGAGGATCCCGGTTACGCGACGTACGCGCGGGAGATCACCGACATCGCGATCACCGGCAGCGGCGAGCGCCTGACCTTCGGGCCGGTCACCCTGGGCCTGGTGCCGGTCCGGGTCACCCATCAGGTGGTGGGGTACTTACGGCGCAGGCTGTCCGGAGAGGTGATCGACTTCATCGAACTCGACATGCCGGAGCACACGTTGGCCACCATGGCGGCGATGTACACGATCACCGAAGATGCGTTGCAGCGCAATGGTATTGAGGCGACGCGGATCCCCGGAGCTTTGCACGCGGCCGAGCACGCGGCGATCGGGTTGCTGCCGCTGGTGGCCAGTTGTGATCGCGGGGACATCGGCGGTCTGTCCACCGCCGTCGGGCCCGATCCGGCCCGCCTGCCCAGCGTCTTCGTCTACGACGGCTATCCGGGCGGCGCGGGGTTCGCCGAACGGGGCTTTCGCCAGGCCCGCACCTGGTTGGGGGCGACGGCCGCCGCCATCGAGGCGTGCGAGTGCCCCAAGGGGTGCCCATCCTGCGTGCAATCTCCCAAGTGCGGCAACGGCAACGACCCCCTCGATAAGGCTGGCGCGGTGCTGGTGCTGAAGCTGGTTCTCGCGGAGCTGGCGGCGGGCCCGCGCAACGGCGGTCCCGGCGGGTGACGATCGGCCTGCCGGGCTGTGTGCGCAAGGCCGCACTCCCATGCATTCGAGCCCGCGCCGTAAGATCGGCCGCATGGCCCACGACTGGTTGCTCGTGGAGACACTCGGGGGTGATCCCACCGTCGTGGCGCAGGGCCGCCAACTCAAGAACCTCGTCCCCATCACCACGTTCCTGCGCCGCAGTCCCTATCTCGCCGCGGTTCGCACCGCGATCGCCGAGTCGGTGCAGACCGGCCAGGCCCTGACCAGCATCACGCCCAAGCGAGACCGCATCATTCGCACCGAACCCGTGGTGATGTCCGACGGGTTCATCCACGGCGTGCATGTCTGGACCGGCCCCGCTGACGCCGAGCCGCCCGAGCGACCCGTCCCGGGGCCGCTGAAGTGGGACCTGACCCTGGGCGTGGCCACCGATACCCGCGAATCGCTGATCAACAGCGGCAAGAATCCCGAGGTCGAAGTCACCTTCGGCAGGGCTTTCGCCGAGGATCTGCCGTCGCGCGAACTCAACCCGAACGAAACCAAGGTTCTGGCCATGGCGGTCAGAGCCAAGCCGGACCAAACACTCTGCAGCACTTGGGATCTCACCGACTGGCGGGGAGAGTCCATCCGGATTGGCTTTGTCGCGCGCACGATTCTGGAACCGGGCCCCGACGGCCGGGAGCATTTGGTGGCGCGGGCAATCAACTGGCAATCCGAACTGAAGGGCCCGGAGGTATCGACCGACGATCTGGCACAACGAATCCTCAGCGGCCTGGCCCAGGCCGGGGTGCACCGCGCACTGATCGACCTCAACACCTGGTCGCTGCTGAAATGGCTCGACGATCCCTGCACCTTCTACGACTGGCGCAGCAGCGAGACGGGCAAGCCCCGGGTCCACCCCGATGACCAGGACCTGATGTCCACCATGACAAGGGAATTCAGCGGGGGTGCCACCAGCCGGGTGTTGCGCCTGCCCGGCAACGACGGGGACTGGGTGCCGGTGCACGTCACCGTCAACCGGGTGGAACTGGAACCGGATACGTACGCCGGACTTGTCTCCCTGCGCCTGCCCACCGACGACGAACTGGCCTCGGCGGGATTGTCGCCGACGCCGGACGCCGCGCCCTAGTTGTACTCGGACCAGACGTTGGTAGCAGGCGTGTTGGCTTGATGTGAGGAGAACCTCCGGGTGGGGTGTGGCTTGTCT
>NZ_MVHG01000082.1 GCF_002086125.1 Mycobacterium arosiense ATCC BAA-1401 = DSM 45069 | reverse complement strand
TTGACGGCGTTTATGGGGGGCGGGTTGCCGGGTTGGCCGGGTATGCCTGGTGGGGGCTCGGGCGGTGGGCTTCCGATGGGCCCGTTGCAGGGGCTGATGGGAGGTTTCGGCGGCTTCCCCGGGGGGATGGCACCGCCGACTGGGTTGAGCGCGCCTGGGTTGCAGGGATCTCCAATGCCGTCGTTGGGAATGGATTTCGGCCGCGGCCTGGCCGCTGGTGCTTCGGCGGCGGGTGCTGTTCCGCCTGTGACACAAGCTCCGTTGACGCCGTTGGCCGCGCCGGTGGAGACGGCTCCGACGTCGGCGGCGCCGGCGGCTGCTCCGGTGCCTGCTGCGCCCCCGACTGCTGCTTCGACGCCGGCGCCCGCACCGGCGGCTGGTATTCCGGGCGGCGGCTTGACGTCGTATGGGTCGGTTCTTCCTCCACAGGGCACGTCGGGTGCGCCGCCGGTTGGTTCGGCGCCGGCTGCACCGTCGGTTCCTGCTGAGGCCGGTGGCGGGTCGTCAGGGTCTGGGCCGGGCACTGGGTTGATGCCGGTAGCGGGCCGGCGTGAAGCCGCGGCGGTGCGCCGCGATTTGGCTGCGTCGGATCTGGAGCTGGCGAGGATGGCGGTGGCCGAGCTGGCCGGAGCCGCGAGCGTGACAGATCCTGGCTTGGATTGGGCTGTGGCCGTTGGCCGTAACACCTCGGGGATGCCGACGTTGTGGGTGGCCACTAACGACGGTGCCGCCTACATCCCGCCGGGTGTGTTCTTGCGGAAGACGATGCCGGTGGCTGGCGGGCATAGCGAAGAGTTCGATGCCCGCTGGTTTGGCTGGGTGAACCCGGCCGATAAAGCGGTGCGGGCGGCGCGGGAGTGTGGGGATAGCGTGGGCGCGGTGGCTACGACGTGGGCGTGGTCGTCGGAGTTCTTGGCGGAGCATCCGGCGGTGACCGAGGTAGCGACTGGTGTGAAGCCGGTTGGCGCGGTGGATAATCCGGCTGCGGAGTTATTGCCGTCGCGGTCGCATCGGCTGCAGACCGTGGACGCGGCGCTGTACGCGGACTTGGTGGCAGCCGACGAGTCGATGGTGCGTGACTATTGCCGAGAGTTGACCCGCCAGTTGGCATTCGGGATTCCAGGTGAGGAGTTATCGCCGGTTGCTCAGTCAGTGGCGCATGCGCTGGTCGCGCAGCGTTGGCCCAAGGCTGAAGAGTGGGCGTTGCTGGGCGAAGAACACGAGGACGCGCTGGTCATGATGGTGGCCCAGCGGCCAGGATTGAACGGCGTGGAAAACCCCCACCAGGTCGTCAGCTATACAAGGGAATTCGTTAAGTGCCGCCGGTTGGAGGCGCTGCTGTGCTGGGAGCGGCACGGCGCGGACCTGCTCAACGTGGTGTACGCGGCCTGGGTTGCTGGAGTGCGGGCGCCGTTAAGGGACTTGGTGTTGACCTAAGCCGTTTCAGCAGGTGCTCCCGTCGCTGAGTTGTCTCCGAGTGCCTGTTCACCTTCCGATTTTGCTGATCGGGGAGCGATCGTCGAGCAATGGCCAGTTTCGGTCTTGAGGATGTCGAGCAGTTCATCGGGTGCCATAAATATATGGGAACAGAAGGTGGGCGATACCACCAATGAGGCCCGCACTTTTGGCCTGCTTGGGTGTGGCCTGGCTGGGGTTGGGTCAGCTAATTTTGTTGGGTGAGTATTGCGGCGTTTGTGGCTGGGGTTGATCGGCTGCTGACACGTGCGCAGGAGCTGTATCCGGCTGGCGGTGAGGGCGAGGCATTGCCTACGTCCGGGGGTGGGGGCTCTGTGCCGGGGTCGCCTGATGGTGGCAGCGGTTTGCGGGTTGGTGTTTCGAGGGCCGCTGGTTCCTATCAGCAGGCGCAGACCGGTGTTGCGGGCTTGGATGAGGAGTTGCAGCAGGCCGCGGCCCAGGGCGGCGCGATCGGTGAGCAGGGCCGGGTGGCGTCGGGGCTGATTCGTGACCAGTCCCGGACGACGGCAGCCGCGCTGATGCCGATGAGCAAGTCGCCGGCGGGTGCGCAGCTGTTGATGGCCGCCATGGATCAGCACTTGTCGGCGATGCAGGGACAGTTGCAGTCGACTAAGAGCCAGTACCAGAGTGTGTCGGCGACGTTGCGACAGGTGGGCGCGGGATATCAGACTCTCTCTAGTGGGGCGAAGGATTCGCCGCCGGCGGTGCCGCTGGACTCGTCGGGTAAGTGGAAGCCTGGCGACAAGCACCATATGCCGTACTACGCCGGCAAGGGCGGGATGGGTCCGCCCAACTTTCCTGATTCGCCGCCGTGGGTGGATATTTACGACAGGACAAAGGATCCGGATCAGGTTCCGCACTATTTCGTGAGGTCTGATGAGATCCCCGACTACAAGGTGCTTCCGCCGGGCGCCCTCGGTCCGCCGACGGTGGTCGACGAGCACGGCAATCCCGACTCCTATATCGAGTTGGGCCCCAACTCGGGCGTGTGGGTGCCGCAGTCGGCTTTTCCCGGCGCGAAGTTCTATCCGCCGGGGTGGTCGGGTGATCCGCCGCCCTACGGCTGGGACGAGTACCTGCCGGGTTCAGGGATTTACCTGTGGCATGGGGATATGGTGCCGGAACCGTATCGGCCGTACGGGCCGTTGGGGCCGCCGACTTATCCGCAGGGCGGCCACTGACCGGGCGCCGAACTGGGGGTGCGTGGCTGTGGCCGGGGGGATTTGCTCAGGTTAATTTTGGTGGGTGAGTGTTGGGGAGTTCGTGGCTGGGGTTGATCGGCTGCTGACTCGCGGTCATGGGTTGTTTCCAGCCGGGGGGTGCGGTGAGGGTGGGCAGGTGTTTGCCGCCGGCGCCGGTCGGGGCTCGGTGCCGGCCGCCCCGGGTGGGGACAGCAGCCTGACTGGTGGGGCGACGGCTGCTGGTGGCGCCTACCAGCAGGCCCAGACGGGTACGGATGGTCTTGATGAGGGCTCGGGGCAGGCGGTCACCGACGGCGGGGCGGTTGGCGCTCAGGGCCGGGCGGCGTCGGGTCTGATTCGTGATCAGGCCCGCGCGGTGGGGGCTGCGACCGCTGGGTTGGGGCGCTCGCCGGCGGGCGCGCAGTTGATCATGGCGACGATGGATCAGCATTTGGCGGCGATGCAGCGTCAGCTGGATCAGACCACGGCGCAAAACCGGTTGTTGGCGCTGCGGCTCCGCGAGCTGGCGGCGGGCTATCGCGGCATCGGGTTAGCGGGGATGGGGGGTATGCCCCTGTCCGGGCTGGGCGGTTTAGCGTCGGGCGGCGGCGCAGGTGGCGGCCTCAGCGGATTGAGGGGCTTACGGGGTTTGCCAGGAGGTTGGAGCCGTCTGGTTGGATCGGTGCATGGGGCGCGAGGATCGCGCAGCGCTGAAGCCGCACCGCCTGGCGATGTGGGGACTCCGCTCGGCGGGCTGACGCTGGATTCCTCTCCGCGTGAGGTGGCGGCGGCGATCATCCGTGAAGCCCAGCGCCGCGGCTACTCGCCTCACCAGACGATCGCGATCTTGTCTACGGCGATGCAAGAAAGCGGGTGCCGTCCTCGGGCTGTGAGCCCGAATGGGTTGTGGAGGAGCATTTTTCAGCAGGATGCGGACTATCCGGGCCGCAATAATCCCAACACAGCGATCTCAGGATTTTTTGACCGGCTCGCGCACCACGGCGGCCCGTCGTCACCGGATATTTGGAAGTCGATCTTCTGGTTACAGCAGCGCCCGGGTGAATCGTCGGCGGAAGCGGCGGTGGCGCACGGCCGCAGGGCCTATCTGACCGAGATCCAGAGTCAGCTGCCCAAGGCCACTGCGTTGTACCGCAGCATCGCAGGGATGTGGTGAGGTGATGTAGGTTCTCAAACTCGGTGTCACATTCTCATCTGTCGTGTCATCTCGATGTCATATGTGACACGAAAGTGAGACGGCACCTCGCCGAAGGGGGGGCCTGTATCTGCGGCCTTATCGGCGATCCCGCTCACCAGACCGGGGCTGTCACCTAGCCTGCTGATGTGGCACGTCGAATGGCCGATCCAAAATTTCGGGAGCAGCAGCGAGCGCATCGGAAAGATGCTCACATAGCGTCGATTAATGAATTCGTCGCTGCCTTGCAGGAACCGAACGGTCGCGGCTGGGTACCTGAAGTGGCACCGCTACATGGTGGCGTTGATGCGACCGTCCTGAGTGTCTTGCGCGATCCGGGCCCGAAGACGCAGAAGGGGAAAGGGTCCTCTTTTCTTTGCATCGAGAATGACGATCCGACCGCCGAACGCCAGTGGCATTTGTTCAACGAATTCGGGATTCCGGTGCGGCAGGTACTGCCGTGGAACGCATACCCCTGGTACATAAACCGAGCCCCGCGGGCTGCCGAGCGGGAGCAGGGAGCTGCGGTTCTCGCCGATCTAATCGATCGGCTGCCAGACCTTTTGATTGTGCTGCTTCAGGGGAACGATGCGGTCGATACTTGGCGACGCCTCGAGAAGGCGCACCCGACTCTGGTGAAGGAGCGGAAGCTCCAGGTGGTGGAGAGCATTCATCCCGGGAAGCAAGCGTTATGGACGGCAGATCCAGTTCAGCGAGAAGCGCGAATAGCTAAACAAAGGAAGGCATTTGAGCGGGTTGCCGCCGCGCTTTCGGCCGATCATTTGTGACGACGCTGCACGAGTTGTTGCGAGAGTTCGCGCAACGTAAGCGTAGTTATCGACGACCTCAGGCGTCGAAGCTTGTGGCGAGTGCATTGGGTCGGCGCGAGAGTTCGACGATCTGCCCGCTGATCGCCCAGCCTGTTCCGGTCGGCGCGTGCGGCGCGACGAGCAGCTCGCCGGCGTCACACCAGTCGTCGGCGGGGTTCCACTGCACGGCGTCACCCCGTAGGAAAACAAGGCGTTGCGCGGCGCCAAGCAGGGCCCATCGGCGTTCGAGCAGCAGGGCTTCGATCTCTGCGGGATCGGCGGGAAGGGCTTTTGCGAGCCGTGCCGCGACCTCGCCCGAGGTCGACGTGTCAGTGTGCGCTTGGAATGCGCTGACGACGCCGTCGATGATTCCCTTCACCAGCTCGGTGTTCGGGCCGGGTGAATTGAGGTGCGGCGGCCGGATTTGTACTTTGACAGCGAATGAGGTCCCAGCCGCGAGCGCTGGTTCCGGCTGCCCGCTGCGGCGGCGGGCGAGCGCTAACCAGACCTGGGCCGGGATTTTTTCGCGACGGAATTCTCCCAGTTCGGTCCAGCCGAACGACGCTACTGTGCGGCCTTGCTCCCAATGGGTGAAGCCGGCCGATCGGGGTGCGAGCGCGTAGCGGTAGCTCACTCGATACGCCTGCCCATTGGGTGCCTCAGGTGTATCGAGTCCGTGTTCGAAGCGAATCCCGTTGCGGCCGGGCCGAATAAACGAGTAGTGGAGGTTGTAGAGCACGAGGTTCTCGATGTCCATGCGCGGCGGTTTGTCGCCGTAAAACATGGCGTGTAGGACCTCGTCGGCCGATGGGGCGAGCTGCGCGCATTGAGTCGTGATGTTGTTGCGCAGGAGCTTTTGCCACTCAGGCTCGTTCTCGAAGTGGATGTAGTCGTCGGCCCACGCCTCGACGACTGAGCTGCCCGGCGCCGGCGAGGGCGCGAGTAAGCGGCCGGCAGGTATCGGACCGGCGCCCGTCGATGTCGTGCCGATCGCGGGCGTGAGTGTGTGGCGAGGACGGGCATTACAGCTGCGGCATGGCTGAATTTCCGCGCGGACGACCTTAGTCGCCCACGCCGCAAGGTCGGCCACCTGATCGGCGCACACCTTGATGTAGGGGTCGGTCAGCGTGCCGCGCTGATTGCGGAGTGTGTAGCAGCTGGCGTGGTGCAGGCGCGAATCGGTCGGGTTGTGGTTCTTGTGGATGTTGATCAGGTAGCCCTCGGGGTGGGTGCCAAGCCAACACAGATAGCCGGAGTCGTCGCCGCGGAATTCGTGTGCGCTCATCGCCTCGCCCTCGACTCTTGCCACGACCCCGAATCATTAGACATATCACGACATTATCGGCGGACGCGCCTTGTGCCTCGCCGGTCTGGCAAACGCGTCGAAAGATAGACTCGCAGCTGCGTGGGGCCTGAGGCTGCGGGAGGACTGATTGTGGCGTGTGTGCCAGCCGAGCTGTGATTCATGAGTGACCCCGATCCGCCGCCAGCCACATACGTCGCGATCAGCGCCTTTCACTCGGAACGCTTTCACACGCCACCTTTTAACAGCCTGGGTTTTAATCTTTTCGCGCATCCGACCCAGAGGCGGACGAGTGTTGCCCCATAAACGAGTAGTGGAGGTTGTAGAGCACGAGGTTCTCGATGCCCATGCGCGCAGGCTTGTCGCCATAGACGCGGCTCCTATTATCCCTGGGCAGCCGACGCCTGGCTCCACAAAATGCGCATCTGCGTCCTGGTTTCGCTCACGACCTTTCACCGCGTCGCAAACTGCGAGTTGTCGAAGAACCGCCAATTGGGCGTGTATCGTCATCGCGCAAGGGGGCATCGACGGGAAGCCGTACACGTGCCTGACCTACGCGATCTCTCACCGCACGACAATTACAGCCTGTACAGCGGGGACGATCTCGAGGACTTGATCAGGCAAGCGATCCGAGCGTCGGCAACGGACTGGAACGATTTCGTCGCCATCAATACGGCGCCCACACCGATGTGTAAGGCTGACGGCACCCGGGTCAGCAAGCCGCTCGTCATGAAGTACGTGCCGACGAACAGGGCCAAGGACTACCTGCCCGCGCACGGCCACCCACCCTTGACGACGCCCGCTGACGTGTATCGCAATGGCGTTCGGTCACCGACCCCCAATTTCTTCATCGGGGATAACTTCTACACCTGGGGCAAAGCGGTCTACGTAATCGGAATCAACCAGCCGCTGTCCACAGCCATCTACGGCCGAGTCGGCATGATCGCGGCGCTGAACCTGTCGGACGAACAACCGTGGAGCGCGTTCGATGTCCGTTACCCGGTGCACGCCGCGCTGTATCTGGAGTGGCTACGCCGTCAACCCCACTACCCCGTCGCAGCATTGACCTTCGACACCGGGCACTGGCTGCACGGGCTGCGAAACAAGTTCCGCGCCGACTTCAAGATCGATGTCGTTATGTGTAAGCCGGACGAACAAGACGCCGCGAAGTGGTACACCGCCGAAACCGATACCTGGCTATGTGTCGGCGATTTCGAACCGGCCGACATGCCGGGCAAGTGGAAGCTCGTCGACCAGAACTATTCGCAGCGATTTCACGATGTCCGCATGGTCGTCGTCGGTGAAGAAGAGTTCGTCACGCCCGCAAATCCGAAAAACCCTCCGCGCGCACCCGATCCGCCGGCGTCCCGCGTGGCCGAACTCGAGCTCAGTGGCAGCCCGCCGCTGGGTGTGCCGATGCAGGGCATCGCCGATGCGTACTGGCAGGGGCAGATTGTGAGGGTGCAGTCATGAGCAAGATCAGGCAGGTGGCGCAGCTGATCCGCTTGGCTGCCGGCGATGATGATTATGCGCGAGACCTCCACGAAGCCATACGCGATGACCCGGGAGCCATCGAGATCTTGCAGTTCGGGCCCATTGATATCGAGGATTTCGGGCAGCTCATGCCGACTGAGTGGCAGTGGTTCGCGAATTGGAGGCAAGCTCGCGGCGGCCGGCTCGACGAAAACCTGCTGCGCTACCTGACGGCCTCGGCGACAACACGATTCGCGCGGTTCCAAGTTCGCGCGCTCGTGCTCCGCGACCCGGACACCAACAGAACTGCGATCGAGTGGCCTGCCCGTTCCGAAGACCGTCCAGAGCACATCGGATTGGCGTGGCTCTACCGCCAGGCCCGCCTCTCGCCCCGGTTCGACTACGCGCATCTCTCCGAGCGGCGAAACGCGCTAAGCGACGAAGCCTACGACCTGCGTGCACAAGGCGAGCACGGGGGCTCCTGGTTCTCCGGTGAAGCTGAGGTGCAGGCAGAACGTGAGCGTCGCGCACGTCGAGATGCCGCGCTCGAAATCCAAATCGACCGTGTAGGACGCGAGGAAGTCGACGAGCTGACGACCGATGCGCTGCAGTGCGCCACACCCGCCTCGTGGTATCTGCTCAGCCAGTTGGCATTGATGCCGTATTTCGGTCGGGTGGAAGAAAGGCTCGACCGCTACGCCGACGAGCACGGCCTTGAGCGGGGTTGGTTCACTGATGGAGCACCCGCCTAGAGCAGCAGGACGGGCCGCGCCGCAGTGCTGCCGCGAATAGGGCAGCCTGAGCAGGAATCCTTCTGGGCAGGCCAAGGATATGACACGAAAGTGGAACAAAATCCGGGTGGCACGGCGTGTGAAACTTCGCATCACCGCAGCTCAAAGCTAGGCGATATGACACCGAGAATGGGAACCTACACACCACCAGTAGACTCGGCGGTTCTAGTCGTCGTCAGTGTAGGTTCCAATTCTAAGTAGCGGATTTCCAAACTTCATGGCGTAAAGTGGCGGAACTGCCACGAAGTTCGGAATCCGGTTAGTAGGGCTAAGCTTGGACGCCACGTTGGCGTACCCCACTCGCCCGCCCTGCGAGTTACGGGACTCGTGAATGTGTTGTGCACCAACGATATTGGTGGCCAACCCCGCAGATGGGATGGCTGCAACGACACATCTCAAGCTGGCGAAGTGTATTGATATCAGCGGTTGTCCATCAACGTGTCGCCCAACCCTCAGACCCATCGCTGGTTCGATCCCAGCCGGGACCACAAGGTAGATGCGTTTTCTTGGCCGCCCGGGCCATAACCGGGCCATAGTGGGTAAAGGGTGCTGTCTTTCCAGCCAGTCATCTTCGTGGCGTGTACCGAAACCCGGTAGGAGCCACTGGCACTGGGCGAATGACGTTAGTTGAGCTCTCTGAGCTGGGAACCGATGCGTTCCCAGATGTGGCCATTGGCGTCCTCGAAAGTGACCTGTAAGCGTCCAGCCTCAGAAGGGTCCGTGAACAAGCCCTCGGAATCGGCCGGTCTGATTGTCAGCTGAGACGTACTGTGCGCTGGCACGACTGCCTCTTCGTGCTCGTCGACTTGCTCAGGCCCTGAACCGTGATACACGGTGACTCTCCCACCGATGGCTGTCCGTACTCGCACGTTCGTAACCGCATGGTCGCTGCTGTTGCCGACGCGCCACCCGGTCCGACCGAGGTTCGATTGCGCCGGCACGATTCCGACCGCCCGCGCTTGCCTTGAATGCTCGGCGTCCTTCCAGGCGTCCTGGGCGTCGGCTAGTCGCGCCATATCAGCAGCGACGGCGCTCGCCGCGCAGCGATCAGCCAGCATGTCTATTTCACCGGGGCCCGCTTGCTCGGTTTCGGCGGTGCCGCGATGAAACACAGTGCCTCGTTTGAAACTTGTTGTGCCCTTGGTGAACTCCTTCATCAGAGCGAAGATCCGGTCGCCGTTTCGGGGCGGTTCGACCACGATGACGAGCACAGTCGAGCCGCGGTATTCGACATAGTGTGGGGTCCACCGTGGCCCGCTTAGATACGACTTAATCTTCTGTCCCAGTGTTGCGTGGTCGACGGCGGTGATGCCGGGAGCCGATTGCGGTTCGACGCCTACGACCATGTACGCCACCCCTTCGCATGCAAGTTCCGCGACGGCGACTGCTCGATTTGCGAAGCCAAGAATGGTCTTTGCGATCGCGAAGACACCATCTGTGGCGCCGAGATCTAGGCACTTCCACTCCAGCCAGTTGGTCTCCTGTGTTGCCAATGGAGACGCGTGGATAACATCCACCAGCGCGCGCAACTCGTCCTCGGTCCGGCTGGCGCGCGTCTTGTCGAATGTGCTCAGGCTCATGGCGCCTCCACTAGCCCCGTACCAGGTAGCTATAGGTCCACGTTTTCATCCCGGGCGAATCCTTCGTCGGCTTTCCACCGTGGCAGGTGTAATCGGCGTAGAACGCATGCTCGATGTGCTTCATCGCCTCCTGTGCAGCCTGTTGAGCGGAGACTGTCGAGGGCAAGTGGAGGGCGAACGTGTGCTTCTTCATCGACCGTGAAGCCTACGCGCGCATGCCGACAGGCTGCTGGTGTAGAGCGGAATGAAGGGAGCGTTACCGCGCGGCGAGCCGTATCGTCGGGGGCCGTTCCTACACTTCGGCTCATGGGCAAGTATCGAGGTGGTCAGAAGCCGTGGGAAAAAGACGATCCGAAGGGACGTCGGCTCGACCCCGGCCAATATCCAGAACTAAATGCCGTGTTTTACACCGCCGACCCCGCGGAGTTCATCAAGATGCGCACCGAGTCGCTGTCGCTCATGGCGTGCAGTGACGACCAACTCGCGCCGCTATATGGGAGTGACCGGGTGATCGGAACCGCGCCCTTTGGGCCGATGCCCCCGCCCGGGCCTGACCCCCGGCAGCGGTACATCCGCATGGAGGCCGTGATGATCGCAAACCACGCCTCCGAGGCACTGTTGCGGCTGTTTTTCGCCCATGTGGAGCACCCCGAATGCCCCTGGCTGGGAATGTCGGCCTCAAACGACTTCGCCGAGTACAAGGCGAAGCTCGCCGCCGCGCTGAACAACGGGTTCGACCGCGAGCAGATCGCCACGGTGTTCCTGGGCGGCGTGAACCGCGTCGATTCCTGCATCCAACTCACCGACGCTGAGTTCGAGGACGCCATCGACAGCCTGGCAATGCTACTGATCGACTGCGCGAACCGAGTCCTCGGTGACGCCTTTGTCTACAACGCCGTCAAGCACGGCGTGAGCGCCGTCGCCGTCGATGATGCCGAGGCAAAGGTCGCCTGGCAGCCGACGAACGGCGAGCCGGTCATTTTGCACGAAGGCCCTACCCACGTTTATCTGCACAAGAAGGCCTCACCCAACGCGGCCAGGGACGAAGCGCATTGGTGGCTGACGATGGAGGACTCCAATCCCGGCCGTGAACTATCGGTTTCGGTGCTCATCACCTATGCGCTCGACTCCCTCTGGAGCGTGGCCCGCCGCCGTTACCTCGGCGAGAGTGGGACCATCAACTACGTCAGCAACGCGGCTGTCGAGATGGCCATATACGGAGCCACAATGCGGGCTATGAACCACCTCAAGCGTGCGGCCCACGAGCTGATAAAGCTGAAGCCGGACGGATCGGTTGACGGCACCATCCACCACGTCGCTGGTTACCACATCCCTCGGGAGTGGTCGATATCAGCTGCAGCAGCCGGCAGCGAAGTCCGCAGTGTCGCGCTGCCTGCCCGCCAGCGCGATCGACGGCTCTACTCCACCAGCGGCCGGGCATACCTGCCCATCACGCCGCGTGGATTCGAGCGAGGATGACGTCATCAGCCGCGGTACGGGCGGCGGTCCTCGCCCAGCTAAGTCCGCGCGCCGACAGACCGACTCCCCAGTGGGAATCGCTCACTGTATGTCGATGCGCCATGCTGGCGCAGCCGACGTTGACGATCCGGCGTAATTGATCATTATCGGTACACATCCGGGTTGGCAGGTCTGTTACCGGCGGGCGAACGTGTATCCGAAACCTGATGAGATCGGGGCGCACCGCCCCGCGCGTCGGCGCGACTGCTGTCGGCGCGCGTTTCTAACATCGTCACCATGACGGACGCGGGCGAGTCGGCAGAAGACGGGACAGCTGGCGAAGACCCCGCTGCCGCGCGGTCGAGGCGCAAGCCCGCCTCGGACGAGCGCGACCGCCACTTTGAACGCGTCGAGAAGGTTCTCTATTGGGTGCGACGTACGCGAGCCGCCAAGCTGGCGCCTGACCGGTTCCTGACGCCGCTCGACTATCTCATCAACCTGAACATGCAGTACCGCAGCCACCGAAGGGCGTTAGCTGGCTTCCGGTGGGGTGATGAGGATCTGTGCACAGTTCCACCCACTGATCATGTTCAAATCCCGTCGCTGTTCATCGTCGAGCTCTTCACACCGAGTGTTAAGGGGAACCTGGACCGAGCGATAAAGCGAAACCGCTGGGACACAAAACGGTTGCGAATGTACGGCCGCCACTACATGCCCACGCTCGACGAGGCCCGGTCGGGAGACGGTTGGCCCTGGTGGAATCTCGGTGAAGTCGTGCGTCGCGGCAGCAACGTCATGGTCGGTGATGCTGTCCGCCGCAAGATGCCCATAGAGTTCGACCGAGTCGAACTCAAAGCACTGCAGATCAGCCAAGGCATTACGGCTGTCATGGCGAAGTTCGACCTCAATGACGCCGCGATATCTCGGCTCGACGCGGCCTGGCACCGGGATTACCAGCCTGAAATGTATTGGGGTAAATGGGGTGGAGAGTGGCCGCGTCCCCTGATGCCGGATTTTGTGGCATTTCGAAGAGTGCAAGAGGAACGGGGTCGCCTGCATGACGCTGCACGGCAATGGTTCTCCGCCAAATGGCCAGGGTTCTTTGCGACAAATGGACAGCCGCAGCCCCTACTCGACGTCGTACTGCTCAACGAGATAAGCGCCTACCCCGAGACGCGTCCAGCTGAAGGGGTTGAGGGAGCTGTCCGCGCCCTCGGTTTGCCGCATACGGTTTACGTTCAGAGGTCGACCAAGTTCCCGGCAATGACCCTCGGGGAACGGCAGATACCATCCGATTCAGACATGGAGGATCGCCGAACGTGGGCGCTGTGGGGTAACCGATCCGAAATCGTTGACGGCCTCGCGACGACACTGACGTCCCATGGATATGGCCAGAGTGACAGCTCAATAGCGCACTACGTCCAAGAGGCGATTGAGGACTACTTTCTGCGATTGTCGATCAGCGAAATGCTCGACGTGTGCGACGCGCGTTACGCGTCGATGCGAGACGCTGCTCGCCAACACGGCCAGTTGGAACGACTGCGGGCAAGCCTGCTGACCCTCAGCATCGACATGAGCAGCATCGACCGAGATATTCGCGCATACAACGCCCACGGCTCGCAGCGCGACCACGCACAGTTCTTTTTCGAAGATTCGCCTTATCTCGTCGCCGAACATGCCAAACACGGCGGTCCGTCACGTGAGTCGATCAACATGAACGAACACCTGCTGAATGAACAGACGCGAACGCTGGAAACGCTGCGGGCCGCGGACAACGATTACCGCGGCATCCTGACGGCGGCGGCGTCACTGACGTCGTCGCTACGGTCCATTCGGATGGCCAGGACAGCGATATGGATAGCGATGGCCTCGCTCGTCGTCGCTGCGGTTACGTTGGTGATCACGGACATTTCGAAACACAGCCTGGCTGGCACCGTCGCCCACTGGCTTGGATTGCTTCACTGATTCCCGAGCGGGCCGCGGGGCGGCGCGAACTCGAACTAAAACCGGTACGACCTTGCCGCCGCGCTGAAACGGGGCGTGCGAGTGGTGCAGTTACAACGATGCCGGTACCCCACCGGCTGATGATCGGTCATCGGCGCTGGCACATCTAGCGTCGGCGAGCTCCGCCACAGGAGATCAAATACGTTGCAGCAGAGGGAATTATCGAAAATAGGCTTCTTTCATGGACAATGACGACTATCCACCACGCGACATGGAACGTGCAGGCGGACAGGATGATTGGGTCTGACGCCATTCGAAAGAAACGTCGTCGTGACGCAAATGCCTGAGGGTCGGTCCCCGCGGCCGAGGTGTGAGGATCGCGCCGGTGGCCGTTTCTTAGTCGGTATGGCGCGGATGCGCTCGATTCGGGCCAGAATCCGGCAAACCAAGAGAGTCGGCGACCCTGCCAGCTGTTGTCGGAGCAGCATCTGGGCGCCATCTCGGTACACGGGCTACGTAAAGCGGAGCGCGGCCCGTGTAATGCGTTGCGCGACAGAGTGTTTGTCGCGCCCGTCGTCGCGAGGTGTCAATGTGACGGCATGACGGATACGGCCCGGAATGGTTGAGATGTGCTTAGCGAGAGGCTGGTGCACTCGCGTCACAGTGACGGAAGTGATGCAGCCGTTGTTTCGGCGGCTTGGCCGGCCGCCAGAGACATGATCACGATTGAGACCGTCGGTGAAAAAATGACACGAAACTGAGACAGGAGCCAGATGACACGGCGCGAGACAACCTGCATCACCGCAGGTCGCACGACCGCGATATGACACACGAAATGAGAACCTACAGGTGAGGTGGTGGTGGGTGACGAGAGGTGTAGGGTCTGGCGATCCGTGGCGGAATCTCTCGAACGATGGTGGGCGATGGCGGATCCGTCAACCTTCGCAGCCACTACCGTGGCCAACTAGGGCGAGGATACCAATAGTTGGTATCATCTGATGTGTGGGTAAGAATACGTCGTTCAGCCTCGACGAGCATTACAGCGCATTCATCGATGAGGAGGTGGCGTCGGGTCGTTACCGCTCGGCCAGTGACGTCGTGCGTTCTGCTCTGCGGCTGCTTGAGGATCGTGAGACCCGCCTGCGCGCATTGCGCAAGGCACTCGACGCCGGCGAACGAAGTGGTGAGCCGACACCATTCGACTTCGATGAGTTCGTTGCGCGCAAGCGAGCTGAGCAATCTCGCCGCCGGTGACCCGGTATGTACTTTCGCCCGCCGCCCGCGCCGACCTGGAACAGATCTGGGATTACACCTGCCAGCGCTGGGATGACGATCAGGCCGAGGAATACGTCCGTGAAATCCAGCGCGCGATCGAACGAGTGGTGGACAATCCGATGATCGGACGGGCCTGCGACGAACTCCGCCCTGGCTACCGGAAGCACGCTGTTGGATCGCACACGCTCTACTACCGGATTGTCACCGGCGACGTGATCAATGTGGTGCGCATACTGCACCAACGGATGGATGTCGACCGGCACCTCGACTGACTTCGTGCAGCGCGATGTCGTCGCCAATATGCCTGGAGACCCTCGGTCAACACTGATCGCCGGGCTCGTAGGAAATGAAGTGGCTCGTGAGACAAGCCAGGCCGGAACCGCCGCGAGACAACCGGGAGCATCGCAGGTCAGCGGTAGCCGGAGATGTCGCCGACGGCGAAAACCTACAGTGAGGGGCAATTGTGCGTGGCTGTGGCCGGGGGGATTTGCTCAGGTTAATTTTGGTGGGTGAGTGTTGGGGAGTTCGTGGCTGGGGTTGATCGGCTGCTGACTCGCGGTCATGGGTTGTTTCCAGCCGGGGGGTGCGGTGAGGGTGGGCAGGTGTTTGCCGCCGGCGCGGGGCGGGGCCCGGTGCCGGCCGCCCCGGGTGGGGACAGCAGCCTGACTGGTGGGGCGACGGCTGCTGGTGGCGCCTACCAGCAGGCCCAGACGGGTACGGATGGTCTTGATGAGGGCTCGGGGCAGGCGGTCACCGACGGCGGGGCGGTTGGCGCTCAGGGCCGGGCGGCGTCGGGTCTGATTCGTGATCAGGCCCGCGCGGTGGGGGCTGCGACCGCTGGGTTGGGGCGCTCGCCGGCGGGCGCGCAGTTGATCATGGCGACGATGGATCAGCATTTGGCGGCGATGCAGCGTCAGCTGGATCAGACCACGGCGCAAAACCGGTTGTTGGCGCTGCGGCTCCGCGAGCTGGCGGCGGGCTATCGCGGCACCGGGTTAGCGGGGATGGGGGGTATGCCCCTGTCCGGGCTGGGCGGTTTAGCGTCGGGCGGCGGCGCAGGCGGCGGCCTCAGCGGATTGAGTGGCGTGACTGGCTTGGCATCGGGCATACCTGCGTCACTGATGGGCAGCCTGCGCAGCGGCGGCGGGGAGCCGAGTGGTGAGCCGGGTGCCTGGATGTTCGGCGGCGATCGCCGAGGCAGCGCGACGGCATTGCGGGCGGTGCAGTACGCCGAGACGAAGCTGGGCTGCCCGTATGTGTGGGGGGCGACGGGGCCACGAACATACGACTGCTCGGGACTGGTCATGGACGCCTACGCTCACACGGGCGTGCGGTTGCCGCGCATGACCTACGACATGATTCGGGTGGGCACGCCGGTGGACCGCGCTGATGTGCGGGCCGGTGATTTGGTATTTTCCGATTTCTCGGGCCGCGGGCCTGAGCATGTGCAACTCGCGGTGTCCTCGACGAAAGTGATCGAGGCACCCACGCCGGGCGGCCATGTCCAGTATTCGGGCTTCCCACGTGGACGTGTTGTAGTGAAAAGAATTGTCGGGTAACGATTTTACGGTGGGGATGTAGCGGTGGTTGAGCCGGGAGTCGATAAGGCCGACGAGTCGCGCTGGCGCGGCCGCGGTTTGGGGTTGTCGACACGGGTGCAGGTGTCGGGGCACATGTTTTTTGCTCGCCGGGCGGTGTTGGCGATGACGCGGCGGCGGGTGCGGATGGAGGCCGAACCGGGCCGGCGCCAGTCGATGGCGATGTTGGCGGGTGTGACGATCACCGCGGTGCTGTGTCTGGGGGCGTTGTTTTGGTCGTTTGTGCGCCCGGCTGGTTCGGCGGGGCAGGCGCGGATTTTGGCGGATCAGGATTCGGGTGCGCTGTATGTGCGGGTGGGGGACAAGCTGTATCCGGCGCTGAATTTGTCGTCGGCGCGGCTGATCGTCGGGGAGGCGGCGAACCCGGTTCGGGTGCGCCGCAGCGAGATTGAAGCGCACCCACGGGGACCGCTGGTCGGTATTGCGGGGGCGCCGCAGGATATGGCGGCGACGTCGCCGGGCCGCTCGTCGTGGCTGGTGTGCGATGAGATCACCAAAGCGTTCGGGACAGCAGCACCGGAGCCGGTGACGGTGACAATTATTGACGGCGAGCCGGATCTGGGGTCGCGCCGCCATGTGCTGGGCCCTGATGATGCGATGGTGCGCCGCTATGGGGATGCGGTGTGGTTGATCCGCGATGGCCGCCGGTCGCTGATTAATCAGGGCGCCCGGGCGGTGCTGTTGGCGCTGGGGTTGGGCGAGGATGCGGTGTTGGGGTCGCGCCCGATGAGCCGGGCGTTGTTTGATGCCATTCCGGTGGGCCCGGAGTTGTCGGTGCCGGTGATCCCGGGTGCTGGGTTGCCGGCACGGTTCGCCGGGGCGCCGGGCCCGATCGGCACGGTGGTGTCGACTCCTCAGGTGGGCGGTCAGACGGCCTACTCGGTGGTGCTGACCGATGGCGTGCAGCCGGTGTCGGCGGTGGTGGCTCAGGTGCTGCAAAATGCCGGGCCGGCAGGTGCGGTGATGCCGGTGGTGGCCGGGCCGGTGTTGGCCAAGTTGCCGGTGGTGCAGACGCTGGATTTGTCGGCATTCCCGCCGGCGCCGCCGCAGGTGATCGACAGCCAGCTCAACGCGGCGACCTGCTGGCACTGGGAGAAAGTCAGCGGGGAGTCGATGGCGACGACGTCGGTGATCGCCGGGCCGACCATCCCGGTGGCCGAAGCCCAGGTGGACAAGGTGGTGGACTTGGTGAAAACCCCGGGCACGCAGATGCAGGCCGACCGCGTGTATTTGGGCCCCGAGTTCGCCAATTATGTGGTGTCAACCGGTAATTCACCGTCAGCTGCCACGGTGGAGTCGTTGTGGTGGATCTCGGAATCAGGTGTGCGTTTCGGGGTGCCACGCGAGGAGGACACGATGAACGCACTTGGTTTGAAGAAACATTCCCCGAGCCCGGCGCCGTGGCTGGCGTTACGGCTGCTGGCCGCCGGGCCGGCGCTGTCGCGCGCTGATGCGCTGGTGCGCCACAACACGCTGCCTGTCGATGCCAACCCGGCTGAATTGGAGGTGCCGAAGTCGTGAAGCATGGGTTTGCCCGCAAGGAGGCCGCTGAGGCGCCGTCGTTTCGCCCTGAAACCATTGAGCTGCCGACACCGCTGAAAGTTCCGCCGCCGCAAAGCAAACCGCTGTGGTCGGTGGTGTTGATTGTCGGTTTGATGGGTTTGGTGGGCGCGATGGTGTGGGTGTCGTTCGCCAGCGGGGCCCGCTCGTTTACCGGGGCGGGCTCGTTGTTTCCGATCGTGATGGTCGGTGGTCTGATGGCGATGCTGTTCGGCGGGCGCGGCGGGTCGCAGGAGATGTCGCGCTCGAAGCTCGATGCCCTGCGGGCGCGTTTTTGCATGGTCATGGACGAGCTGCGGGGAACCACTTCGGAGTTGGCTGACCGGTTGGATGAGAACTACCGCTGGTATCACCCCGCACCGGACACGCTGGAAGCCAGCGTGGGCAGTGTACGGATGTGGGAGCGCAAACCCAACGGTTCTGATACGTGGTTCGGGGTGGCCCGGGTGGGGGTGGGCATGACGGATTTGGTGGAGTCGCATACCGCGATGTTCGCCGAGCCGCAGGACGCGCCGACCGATATCGAGCTCGAGCCGGTGACGGGCAAGGTTCTCCAGGAGTTCATGCAGTACCAGACGGTGGCTTATGGGGTGCCCGCCCTGGTGTCGTTGATGGTGGAGCCCGGCTATGAGCTGCGCGGGCCGCGCGAGCGGGTGCTGGCGTTGATGCGCGCGATCATCTGCGAGTTGGTGTTTTTTCACGGCCCTGATCATTTGCGGCTGGTGGTGGTGACTTCTGATGTGGCCGAGTGGGATTGGGTGAAGTGGCTGCCGCATGCCGGTGACCCAGTGGTCGAGGATGGCGCCGGCCCGGTGCGCATGGTGTATGGGTCGGTGGCCGATTTCCTTGCCGCGCAGGCGGATGCGCTGTCGTTGCGTGGGCGCGGGGACTTCCGGGCCCGGCTGGGAGCGTCCAAGGACCCGATTAACCCGTTGCCGCACACGTTGATTGTGTGCGACACCGAGGTGGGTTGGGATCGTTTCGGAAGCTCCGAAGGGGTCAACGGGTTGACGTTTTTCGACGTGCGCGGCTCAGGCCGGGTTCCGGCGTGCCGTGATCCGCGCCGGGTGCTGTATATCGGTGAGAACGCGGTGATCAACGCGGTGCCGCGCGACCCGGTGACGTGGGACGCCCAGGGCAACGAGCCGCAGTTTTTCGCCTACGCCGATCAGATCAGTCGCGACGCGGCCGAGACGTTCGCCGAGCGGATGTCGCGGTGGCGGCTGGCCGAGGCCTATGAGGCGATCGAAATCAACACCGGGCAGCGGGTGATGGCCCGAGACATTCTGTCGTACTACGGCATTGAGGACGCCGCCAATATTGATTTCGAGAGGTTGTGGGCCTCGCGCAGCGACATCAACTCTCCGCAGCGGCTGAAGGTGCCGCTGGGTAACCGCGCCGATAACAACGAGCTGTTTTTCGTCGACCTCAAAGAGGGCTCCCAGGGCGGTCAGGGCCCGCACGGGGTGATGGCCGGCACCACCGGCTCGGGCAAGACGATGATGTTGCGGGCGCTGATTGAGTCGCTGATTTTGGGGCACCCGCCGCAGAATCTGCAGTTCATGTTGGCCGACCTCAAAGGCGGCTCGGGTGTGCGGCCGTTCGTTGGGGTGCCCCATGTGGCCCAAATCATCACCGACCTCGAAGAGGACCAGAGTTTGATGGGCCGCTTCGTCGACGCGCTCGACGGCGAGATCGCCCGGCGTAAAGCCTTGTGCGATTTGGCCGGTGCTGATGATGCGACCGAATACAACAAGCTGCGCGCGGATCAGTTGTCGTCGGGGGCCGCCGAGGTGTTGCCTGCGCTGCCGGTGTTGATGGTGGTCATCGACGAGTTCGCCGAGCTGTTCAAGTTGATGGGTAGTGAGATCCAGGTGGCGCTGGATCGAATTTGCCGGCAGGGCCGGGCGTATTGGGTTCATCTGCACATGGCCAGCCAGCAGATCGACACCCGCGCTGAGGCGCTGTTGGAGAACATGGGGTATCGGCTGGCCCTGCAAACGAAAACACCGCAGGCCGCCGCGGCGATCGGCGTGCCGAACGCGGTGAACCTCAAGGGTTCTGGACAGTGCTACTTCTTAGAGGGCAGCCCGTCGAATAGCACCTTGACGAAATTTCAAGGCGAGTTCTTGTGGCGTGAGTACCGCAAGCCCGGCACCGAAGACCTCGACGGCGGCCCCCAAGCTGAGGGGGCGTCGGTCAGTTATTTTGCGCCGCAATTGTTCTCCACGGATTTCACCCCGCTGCCGCTGCCCGATGAATCCGAGGCCTCCGCGGCCACCGACGATGCGGGCGGCGACGTCGCCGAGGTGATCGAGGCGCCCCGCGACAGCGAGGACGCCGAGGCCGTCACTGCGCTAATGCGCCCACAGGTGGGGCGCATCATCATCGACCAACTGCGCCGGATTGACTTTGAGCCCTACCGGCTGTGGAAGCCGCCGCTGGATGCGCCGTGGAGTGTGGAGAAATTGGTGAACACCCATCTGGGGCGGCGCTGGGACAGCGACTATGCGCGCACCCCGAATCTGGTGTTCCCGATCGGGCTGGTGGACCGGCCGTTCAAGCACGACCAGCATCCGTTGACGATTGACGTGTCGGGCCCGGGAGCCAATGTGGTGATCGTCGGCGCTCAGGGCTCGGGCAAGACGACGGCGCTGCAGGACCTGATTTGCGCGGCGGCCATGACCCATACCCCCGAGCAGGTGCAGTTTTACTGCTTGGCGTTTTCCTCGGCGGCACTGGGCAGTGTGGCGGAGTTGCCGCATGTCGGTGGTGTGGCGATGTCGCTGGACGGCGACGGTGTGCGCCGCACCGTGGCGGAGATGGCCGCGCTGCTGGCCTCACGTAAGCGCAGTTTCGAGGCGACCGGCGTGATGTCGATGGAGGTGTTTCGCCGACGCAAGTCTGGCCGTGAGCCCGGGCCGATGCCCGATGACGGTTACGGCGACGTGTTTTTGGTGATCGACAACTACGCGGCGCTGGCTAGTGAGTATCCGGCGCTGGTCGAAGACAAGGTGAACCGGCTGATCAAGGAAGGGCCGACGTTCGGTATTCACGTGGTGGCCGCGGTCTCCAAGAGCACCGACCTGCAGGTGTCGGTACGCGGGGACTTCGGGTCTCGAGTCGAGCTGCGCCTGGCCGATATCAACGATGCCCAACTGGTGGCCAAGCCGCGCCTGGCCGCCGAGGTCCCTTCGGGCCGGCCAGGGCGCGGCATGATCGGACAGAACTACGAGCGCGCCGGCTGGGACCCGGTGGGGTTGCACACCCTGATGGCGCGCCCGGCGCTGGAGTCCACCGCTGGCGAGGTGTTCGACTCACGCAGCGTGGCCGATGCCGTGGACCGGGTGGCCAGCGGGTTTACCCCGGCGGCGAAGGTGCGCCGGCTGCCGCAACGGGTCGCGCGGGCCGAGCTGGCCGCCCGCGCGAGCGGGGATGGCCGGGCGGCGTCGGCGATGGTGTGGGCGCTCGATGAGACCGAGCGTCCGGTGTTCTTCGACGGCCAGCATCTGGTGATCACGGGGCAAACCAAGTGTGGGCGCACCACGGCGTGCGCGACGGTGATGCGCGAGATTGGACGGGTCTTCGCCCCGGGCGCCGAGACGTCGACAGGCCAGGTGGGGAGAGGGCAGGCGCGCCGCCCGGCCGCGCAGGTGTGGCTGATTGATCCGCGCCGCCAGCTGCTGGGTGTGCTGGATTCGTCGTATGTGCACCGCTTCGCGTCGACACCGACGGCGGTCAAGCAGCGCATGGATGAGTTGGCCCAGGTGCTTGCGCCGCGGATGCCCAGCGACGATGTGTCGGTCGATCAGATCGGCCAGCGGAACTGGCAGGGCCCGGAGGTCTTTTTGATCATCGATGATTCTGAGCGGCTGCCGGCCGGCTACGACTCTCCGCTGGTCCCGATCGCTCCGTTCGTCCAGGCGGGCGCCGACGTGGGGTTGCACATCGTCTACACCCGACTGTTCGGGGCGTTCATGGCGGGGCTGGGGGCTGATCCGGTACTGAGGCTGCTTCGGGATGCCACCGAGCCGCTGCTGGTCATGGATTCTGACCCGGACCCCGGTTTCGTGAAGGGGAAATGGAAGGGGCATTCGATGCCGCGGGGCCGCGGATTCTTGATGAATACCGCCGAATCGGGCGAATCGGGAATTTACGTCCAAGTAGCCGATGCCGGGTTGGGCTAGATCGCTGATGGGCCGCGCATAAGTCGGTGCGCGCCGATACACTTTTGTCATCAGACCGGGTTAATGGTCCAGTCGGCTGTTTGCGGGGAGGATTTCTATGTTTGTCGAGGCGTTACCTGCGGGGATTGATGCGTCGGCTTCGGGGTTGGCGGGGGTCGGGTCGGCGGTAGCGGCGGGTAACGCTGCGGGCGCGGCGCCGACGCTGGGTGTGGTGCCGCCGGCGCCCGAGCCTGCCTCGGTTCTGTTGGCCGCGGCGTTCGGCACGCACGCCGGGGTGTACCAGGTGACTCAGGCGATCGGGTCGGTGATTCATGCGATGTTTGTCTCGACGATGGGTGCCAGCTCGGCCGACTACGCCGCGACCGAGGCGATCAACACCGTCGCGATGGTCTAACCCGCGGGTCGCGGCCCCCAGCCATGGATTACGAGGTCCCACCGGAGATCAACTCAGGCCGGATGTATGCCGGCCTGGGTTCGGCGTCTTTGATGGACTCGGCGGCGGCGTGGCAGGCGCTTTCCGCGCAGCTGGGCTCGGCAGGGGCGGCGTTTCAGGCGGTGATCGAGGCGCTGACGAGCACGGCGTGGCTGGGTCCGTCGTCGATGACGATGGCGTTGGCCGCCGCACCGTACGTGGTGTGGATGATCGCCACCGCCGAGCAATGCCAGGCGGCGGCTGCGGCCGCGGCTGCTGCGGCGGCGGCGTTTGAGGCCGCCCGGGCGGGGGTGGTGCCCCCGCCGGTGATCGCCGAGAACCGCGCCCAGCTGGCGGCGCTGGTTGCGACCAACTTCATGGGGTTCAACACCCCGGCGATCATGGCCAACGAGGCTCACTACGCCCAGATGTGGTCCCAGGACACCTCGACGATGTATGGCTTCGCCGGCCAGGCCTCTGGCATCACCGGCACGCTGGTCCCGTTCGTCCCGCCGCTGCCGAACTCTGATCCAATGGGGCTGGCGGCGCAAGCGGCCGCATTGGGCCAGTCGGGCGGCACCTCAGCCGGACAGCAGCCGATGAATTTCGCCAGTAACGCCGGCTTGCCCGCCGGTTTGGACGGCGAGACGATGCTGTCGATGGGCCCGGAGTTGGTCAGCAGCATTCCCCAAGCGTTACAAGGGCTTTCCTCACCGTTGAGCGGCGGGCTGGGGTCAAGCGGGCTGGGCCAGTTCCAATCCCTGCTGAGCCCGTTCATGAATTTTATGAATCCGGGCATGTTCGGTGCGGGCGGGGCGTCAACGTTAACGAGTGCCGGCGGGCCCGGACTTGCGGGGCTGGGCGGGGCGGCCTCGGAAGTGGAGGCCGCCCCGC
>NZ_MVHG01000081.1 GCF_002086125.1 Mycobacterium arosiense ATCC BAA-1401 = DSM 45069 | reverse complement strand
CAACAACTACACTGACCGCTGCTCACAGGTGAGGAATTTCGGCAAGCACACCTGAGGACTTTCGACGAGCGCGATCACTGGTAGCGGTTTCCGGATCGTCGAGTTGGCACCGGGTGTGCAGTACGACCACGTAGCGGCGAAAACGGCCGCGCCTGTGCTGGAGAGGATGGTCACCCACTAGTTAGTGCCGGGCGGGTGATCTCGCCTAGTCATAAGCTGCCGGCGCTGCGCCAAAGCGGATGACGCACTGACGTACGATCTTCGGGACACTAGGGTTCGGCGCGCCTTAAGTGACCGTCGTTTTCGCTGCTTCCTTTTGGGTTAGTGGGACTTGTCTGGTTCACGGATTCAAGGCGGATACTATCCGCCTTGAACTTACGGCTGTCACGCTTTTCGGTTCCGCGTGCCCACAAGCCGAGCATTCACCGGATTGAAGCCGGCGTTGGAAACTTTGAGTTTTGCTTGTCGTGGGGTTCAGCTGACCGGCGCCAGCATCTCCTTCCACTCGTCGTCCCCTGTTTTAGTCGAGCTCTCAACGGAGTATTCGACACCGTCGGGGCCCACCAACTCCCCGCTTTGGGGATTGTAGATGGCCAATGGAGGTCCACCCGGAATGTAGTTACATGGGTTGGGTTGCTGTCCATTGCACTGCACGCTACCTATGCCCGGCCGTGATAGGGGGTCGCTTACCGGAGGTGGCGTCCCTGAGACGCGGTCCGCGGGTGCTGGGTTGACGTCGTTGACGATCGACGGTGCCGGGATCACCAAACCTGGTTTAACCGGTTGATCACAGCGTGCCGCGGGTGCCGGGCAGGTCAGGATCTGGTTGGGGTCCCCGAACCAAGGGTTGGTGCCCAGTGGAACGTAGGGCTTGGGGCTACGGCATTCCATTGGCGTCGCAGCTCGCTTGCCAGGAACATCGACGCACGGAAGGTTACGTGCACCGCGAACGGCGTTAGCGGGAGTCTCTTGCGGGATCTTGCAGTACGTGCCCTCGGGCAACGGCGCTAAACTTGTATCGGCTGGCGAGCGCCACTGAGTTGCCGGGAGAAACCCGGTGAGGCAGACGGGTGGATTGTTCAGCGAAAAGTTCAAGTCCAACGTCAAGTTATTGTCGACTGTCGCGCTTTGCACCATGGAGGCGCCCTGCGGCAGGAAGACTAGAATCTGCTCAAGATTGGCGTGGTAGCGCTTGAGCATGTCGGCGACCACCTCAAAGTTCGCGAGCGTTTGAGGTAGCGAATCCCGCACGCCGCTGAACAATTCGGCGGCCTGATCAGCCGCCGGAGCGGCTTGCGACAGAATGTCTCGCACGCCGTGGTCGTTTTGCGCCACTTGGCCGGTGAGGACGTCTAAGTTGTGAGACCACTTCGCGATCGGATCACTGGATTCGACTTGGCTATCTAGAATCGGTGCCGAGTTCTGAATGATGTCATTGACATCTAACATGTTGGTCTTGAAGCCGCCAGCGATGGCTTGGGTCGAGTCGAGCAACCGTTGCAACACTGGACCCAGTCCACCGACCGCCCGTGCTGTCTCGCGCAGCAGCGCGGCGAGCTTTTCCTTAGGCAACACCGACACGGCGCGATTGGCGGCGTCTAGCGTCTGACCGATGTCACGCGGCACCGTGCCGTGCCTGATCGTTTGACCGGGCGAGAAATATTTTTTGGGATGGCCGGACGAAACCAGGTCTAGGTACTGCTCACCTAGTGCAGACAGTGAGTGCACGTTGGCGGAGGCATCGATCGGCACCTGGTAGCGGTCGTCGATACTAAGAGTGGCGCGGACGCCCCGCTGCGTGGGCTCAACCCTCGTGACTTTACCAATCTGGATTCCCTGGTACGTCACATTGGACGTTCGATACAAGCCCCCCGACGCGGGCAGGTCCGCGGTCAACGTGTACTGGCCAACGCCGAGCTGGCGTGGAATGTGCAAGTAGTAACAGCCCAGAGCCGCCACCGCGATCACACTGAGAACGCTGAACACGACCAACTGGATGCGAACGAAGCGAGTTAACATCAGTTATTCGCCTCGCTCCGGAGGCGCGTTGGCCGGGTTGGGCGTAAACCGTGGATCGGGAATCATCGTGGCCGGATCACGACCCCAGGACTGCTCAAGCGCCCGCAAAGCTCCCGAAAATCTGGTCCCCGTGAGAAACGAGTTGTCGATGGTGCTTAAGGTCAAATCGAATGTGGCCGAAACGTTGAGGTAGTCGCCGCGCACGACCTTGGGCACGCTGTCGATGTTGTAAGGCAGGGACATTAAAAGCCGTAGCGCTCCAACCAAATCCGGTGCGGCAAGACCGAGCTGCTTAAGCGGGCGCTGCAGCAAACGCAGGTTCTGCTCCAGATCGCTGCGCGTGGCGGTCATGGTCTGGTCGGCGACGTCGCCTAGCCGTCCCAGCGCATCCACCGCATCTGCGAACCGGTCGCGCTGATCAGCAAAGTGCTTTATCAGCGGAGGAAATTCGGTGAAAATTCCATCGAGCACATCCGACCGGCGCGCTGCATATCCGAGAAGCTTATTAGTCGAATCGATGGCGCGGGTAATGTCATCGCGTTGCTGGTTGAGTCTGTTGGTGAAGGTATCCAATTTTTCGAGGAACGCCCGAATCTGACCAGCTCGTCCGCTCAGGATGTTATAGGCCTCGTTTTGGATGACCTCAAGGTTGGGCAGGCCTCCATTGCGCAGCACCAGCGCTATGCTGGCCAACGTTTGCTCAGTCGTCGGATACGCCGAGGAGCTCTTCAGCGGAATGGTGTCGCCGTTCGTCAGTGGCTGCGGCTCTGGGTCTAACGGCGCCGCCAACTCAAGGTGCTGGGAGCCCAGCAGGCTGGTTTGCCCGATTTTTGCGATGGCATTCTTGGGCAGCCGAACGTTTTTCTCCAGATCCACGGTTAGCGTCGCGACCCAGTTTCGCACCCTGATTGCCCGCACGCTGCCAACGAAGACGTCAGCAACCAGCACGCGGCTGTTTGTGTTGAGCGCCAACGTGTTTGGGATCTGCACATAGATGGTGTATGACCCTCGCCCGCTGCCCGGTCCGCCGGGCAGCGGCACGTTGGCAATGCCATGCCAGCTCCCGCAGGAAGCCAGAACAACGGCTGCGACCAGCAATGTCAAAATCCGTATGGCTTTTGCTGCTCCGCGCATCATTGACCCGCTTCCGGAGCAGGGGGCACTTGAGCTGCGGGCTGCGCGGGTCCGGGCGAGGGCAGCGGCTGCGGGTACCACGGCGGCGGCAAGGGGTTGTTCTCGTCGTAGGCATTGGGCGGTCCGGGCATGTTCTGACCTGGCGGTGGAGGTGGGATGTCGGAGCCACCCATCAGTTCAGCCAACGATTCGGGCGTGAGCATGCTCGCGGTTCCGGGGGAAACCTGAGTCCCTTGCATGCCAGCGGCGACAAGCCAGCCCGGGTTAAAATTGCGGTGCGACCATGGCGTGTCCGGCGAGAAGATTCCCGGCACGGTGGTGTCCTTGTACCCAGGCGGCGGGCGTAGCCGCTGCTCGGAATATGCGATGTTCTTCGGCAGGAGGTCAGCAGTGCTGAAGAGGTTGATCCCAAACGGCAAATAGTTGAACTTCATTGCATCCATTACCGGCGCCAAGTATTGCGCACACATTTCGGCGGAATCTTGGTAACCGAGCCGACTCCCGGCCTGAATCATGCTGCAGACGAACAGCAGAGGGTTGGCGAAGGAGGGAAGCGCGGGTACCCCAGATAGTCCGCCGTGGGCTGGTTCATAGAACCCGAGAACGCTCGAACCAAGGTTTGGTAACACATGAAGAGCCGTTTCCAAGCCCTCCCTCGGAGCTTTTTGAAGGATCGCTGTGGTTGCCTTGTCGAGGTTGTTGACGTCGTTAGTCAACACGCCGTGGTTCTGGGACAAAAACGTCCGCACGGTGGACAACAGACTGTCGGTTTGCTTTATCGCCTCGGTAGCTATTTGGTCGGAGCCGGTCAAGTTATTGGTGAACTGCGCCAGGTTCTGATTTAACGCAACGAATTGCCGGTCGTCTTTGTGCAAAGCGTTAACGAACATCGCTAGGCTGCGCAGAACTGCAAAGAAGTCCCCGCGACCCTCCTTGATTGCCGTCACGGCGCGCGACAGATTGGCGAGCGTTGTGTTGATCTGTTCGCCCTTACCAGCGAGCCCGTCGGCAAACGACTCGATGATGTCACCGAATGGGCCTTTTGGCTGCTCGGGCGTCGGGCCGAGCTTGTCAACGATGTCGGTGATCTGATTACGCAGGTCATCCCACTCTACCGGCACCTGGGTACGCTCAACCGGAATCACCGCGTCATTAGTTAGCACTTGGCCCCCGTCGTAGGCCGGCACCAACTGGACTGTCCGCGAGGCGACTAGCGAGGGGTTCAGGATCACCGCTGAGGCATTGGCGGGCACCTTATATTTGCTTGCGTAGTGAAGTGTGACCTTCATCTTTTCGCCGGCCGCCTCAACCTTGTCGACCGCGCCCACCTGCACGCCCATGATAAGGACCTTGTCCCCGGGGTAGAGCGCGTTTGCCTGCGTGAAGTACGCCACGACGGTGTTACTGGTCAGCTTGTGGTAAAAGCGCGAGCCCAAAAGCATCCCCGCCAGACCGAGCACCACCGCGAGCGCGACGATGACCACGAAGGCCCGTGACCGCTTCGGCGGCCGCAAGTTGCGGATGTCGAAGACGGTGCTCATTGGGTGCCTCTTTCCGGAACATCGGGCATCGTGAACGGAGCCGGTAGTTGGGGCCCTGGCGTTGCGGGCGGTGTCGCCGCGCTTGGCGGATTCACCACGGGGGGCGCCGCTGGTGCCGGTCCTATTAGTCCACTACGCGCGCCCGGCAGACCTGGCGCAAGCGGCACAGGCGTGCCAGGAGCGTCGGGAACTGGCTGGCCCGGCCGCCCGGCGCTGGAGATCCCCGGCATGGCCGGCGGACCAGCAGGGTTAGCCGGTGACGTCACAACGTTCAGCGGCGCAGGGAACTCCAGGCCGCCGAAAGGTCCGATGGTGGCGCCCGCGCATGGCAGCGGATTGCCGGGTCGGGGAATTTCTTCTGCCCCTGGGGTATAGGAGCACGGCGATCCTGGCGGCACCGCCGGTCCTGGATGATCTGGGGTGCCCTCGAGCACGGGTGGCGCTGGCGGGGGGGCACCGTTGGAGAACCGAGTGCCATTGGGGTCGGGGAACCTGAATGCAGGCAGTCCGGCGCTACGCCAGAACTGCTCGGGATCAATCCCGCGCTTTTTGAACGCGGCATCCACGAACGGCTGCAAAATCTGGCCGGGCAGCAAATTGGCGATCAGCACCTTGAAGTAGGGTCCCGAACTTACCGCCTCGTTCAGCGCTGCAGTGTAATTGCGAATGGTAGTGAGCACACTGGCAAGATCATCTTGGTGCTTGGCCAGCAAGTCGGTGATGATGTTCAGCTGGTCAAGCACGTGGTGCAGATTCGGGCTGTCACTAATGAGGCCGCGCACCTGCGTTGACACTCTGACGATATTTCCCAGTAGCGCTTCGATTGCCTGACCACGCCGGTTGAATGCGGCCAACAGTGCCTTCGCGTTGACCAGCAACGTATTAATCTGTTCGCTGCGATCACCGACCACACCGGCGACCTGTTTGGCTTGAGCCAGCAGATGTTCAATCTCTTCGTCGCGTTTGCCCAAGGTGTCGGAGAACTTGGCTACGCCGTCCAGCGCGGCACTGAGGTGGGGATGGGTCTGGGCGATCGTCTGCGACAACACATTCAGTGATTGTTTGACGGTGTCGGTGTCCCAGCCGCCAGTGGCCTTGGTGACGTCGAAGAATGCGTCGTACATCTGATATGGAGTGGTACTTTGGCCCACGGGTAGTACTCCGTTGGCTCGCAAAACTTTGCTACCTCGTGGCTGGATCTCAAGCACCTTTTTGCCCAAAATTGTGTCGGTCTTGATCTCGAGCCGACTTTCGGTCCCAATGGTGTGGGTTCCCAGCGAAAACCGGGTTACAACGTGATTGCCCTCGATTGCGATCTCCTGGACATCGCCGACATCGGTGCCGAGGATGCGAACTTTGTCGCCCACGCTGAGTCCCCCGCTGTCGGAGAACTGCCCGTAATACCGGGGAGTCGCGAAAAGCATTGGAGCACTGGTGAAGCTTTGTCCCACGCCGAGTCCGACGACCACTAGAAGGATAGCTAGGGCGCCGGTGCGCAAGCGGTTCGCAGGTTCAAGAGCTCTCATTGCGGCGTGCACCTGCCCGTGGGTTGGTTGAACAACCGCACAGTGCGAACTGGGCCGCCCGGTTGAAGTCCGTTGACCTTGATGGACATGTCACAGAGGTAGAAGTTGAAAAAGTCGCCGTAAATGCCGCCAATGCGGCCGATGGCATTGAAAGCTTCGGGCAACTTCGTTAGCACATCATCGACCTGGTCGCGTTGGCCCGCCAACGGCGTTGCGATGGCCTCGACATGGCCCACTGTGTCGTGCAGCAGCGGCCGATCTTCTGCCAGCAGGTCGGCCAGCGTCCCCGCTACTCTGCTGATGTGGGCGGCACCGGCAGCGAGCGGATCGGCCCGACCCGCCAGCCCGCTGACCAGTACCTTGAGGTTGTTGACCGTGGCGTCGAACTCGTTGCGGTGCCGGACTGTGGTGTCGAGCACGTTGTTGAGGTTGGTAATTACCTCACCGATAGCTTGGTCTCGCTCTGCCAAATGGTCAGTGAGTTGCGCGGTTTGGTCGAGGATGTCGTTGATGGTGCCGCCCTCATCCTGAAATACCGTGACAATCGACGACGCGATGGTGTTAACCTTTTGTGGATCCAGTGCGCGGAATAGGGGCTTGAAACCGCCAATTAGCGCGTCGAGGTCCAGGGCGGGCTCGGTGCGAGATATTGGAATGAGCGCGCCCGGGGGGAGCACCCGATTTTCGCCCACGCCGCGCCCGAGCTCTAAATAGCGATTTCCGATTAGGTCCTGATAGCGAATCTTGGCTGTCGTGGACTCGTACAGCTGTACTGAGTCATCGACGGAGAATTTGATGACTACGTGCTTGTCGCCGTCGGTCAAATCGACTCTGCCGACCTTGCCCACCTCCACGCCGGAAATCCGAACGAACTGACCCGCCCGTAGCCCCGTAGCGTTGGCGAACTCTGCGGTATAGCTGTTCGTTTTCTCGAAGCGCAGTTGCCCGAAGATCACAACGATGGCGGCAGTCAACAACAGCTGCACGACCGCCACGGCAGCGAGTTTCAAAATCGGGCGCCTTTTTTTCATGGGTTGATCGTGTTCTCCCCGAACTGCCGGCCCCAGACATATTCATTGAGGATGGGGTGATCGAGTTGGAAATGGGTGTAGGGCGCAATACTGGCTCCGGTGTCCATCACCAAATATGGTGCCGGCCACAGGTCGTGAGTGATCGGCTGCCAACAACCTGGCGCGCCACCCGGCCCGCCCCTGGCGTTTACCCGCGGCAAGTTGTCGGGATAGATGTATGGGTTCTCAACACCCGTGACGGCCAGGTTGACCACCATCGAGTACCCGTTACGGCCGCCTTCGATGGCCCCGAGCTTGTCAGCCAGACCGTGATAATTGCGGATCGTGCATTTGATTTCTGGACTGTAGGTATCCAGCAGCTGATTGGTCGGCACAATATCACTAAGAAAGCGCTCCAAAAAAGGCTTGCTGCGGTTGACGACATCTTGGGCAGTTTTACCGAAACCAATCGCGGCCAGTAATGCGGTATCCAGCCGGTCCCGCTGAGTGTTCAACGTTCGGGCCACAGTCACCGCGTTGTCGAGGAAGTTGAATAAATTCGGTGCAGCGTTGGCATACACATCGCTCAAAGCTGTTAGCTGTCGAATGTCGTGTCGGATTGTCGGCATCTGCGGGTTCACCTCATCGAGGATCGCATTGCCGTTGACAATCGACTGCCCGAACTTCGCACCCAGCCCGCTCAATGCTTCTGCGGCCGCGCTCAGCGTCAAATTCAGCTCGACTGGGTTGACCTGCTCCGCAATCTGGGTAATGGTCTGGAACAACGTGTTCGCTTCAGTGGTTACCGATTTCGTGACAATGACATCGGTGGATGAGATTCGTTGCGGCGTTGGCTCTGGCGGAGCTGTCAACGATACGTATTTATTTCCGAAAACCGTGGTTGCCTGGATTTTGGCGACTACGTTGGCCGGAATCAGGCCGACGTAGTTCGGGTCCACCTCCAGGATCAGTTTGGCCGCTGGTTTCCCGTCATGCTGCACCTCGAAAACGTCGGCCACCTGGCCTACTGGTACGCCGTTATAAGTAACCTTCGATCCGCGATTCATCAGCAGGCCGGCCCGGTCAGACAAAGTGGTCAATCGCGACTTAGCTGTAAAATTGCCTTGAAACTGCCCATACGTTATGGCAATGACCAGCGCTAACACCGCCACCAGGCCCACACCGGCCAATCTGTTGGGCCAAACGCGTGACTTTCGTTCCTTCGTACGGGCTATCACGGCGGCTACACGGTCAGGTTGAAATTGGGGTCGACGCCGTAGAGCGCCAAGGACGCCAGCAGGACAACCATCACAATCGATACAAGCGACAAGCGCATCGATCGGCCTACGGCCTCCCCCACCCCGACTGGACCGCCGCTGGCGGTATATCCGTAATAGCAGTGGGTGATCATGATGATTACTGCGATGACACAGACCTCAACGCCGGACCACAGCACGTCCTCGGTGCGGAGAAATGTTTGAAAGTAGTGCTCGTATGTGCCAGCTGATTGGCCGTATAAGAACGTCGTGACGATCTGCGCCGCTAGAAACGACATCACCAGCGCCGTCGCGTACAAGGGAACGATCACCAAGATACCGGCCAAAATCCGGGTGGACGCCAAGTAGGCCACCGCTTTGATGCTCATTGCCTCAAGGGCGTCTATCTCCTCGCTGATCCGCATGGCGCCCAGCTCAGCGGTGGCACCGCAACCGACCGTGGCCGCCAGCGCCACACCAGTCACCACCGCCGTGACAATGCGGACATTGGCCAGTGCACCCAGAAATCCGGTAAAAGCCTCAACCCCAAGGTTTCCCAGCGACGCGAAACCCTGCACGGCAACCACCGAACCACCTGACAGCGTGGTAAAGCCGATGATCGCGACCGTGCCGCCGATGACGGACATAGCACCAGTACCCATCCCGATCTGCGCTATCAGCCGGATTGTCTCCCTGCGGTAGTTGCGCAGCGCCCACCCCATCGACCAAGTCGCCGCCAAAGCGAATCTCGTCAGATGTCCAGCCTGATCAAGGGCCCTGACCGCGCCGCCGACATAGCGCTCAAGAGTGACGAGCGCATGCGGGTGGCGAGTGCGCAGAACGATCGAAACAGACATATCAGCGCCCGGTCCCGAATCTCACGCCAATGGTAGTAAGCACCACGTTGACCGCGAACAGCGCGACCACGCATAACACCAACGTCTCGTTGACCGCGGTCCCCACACCTTTTGGGCCTCCTTTGGCCGTCAAACCCCGGTAGCAGCCCACCAGGCCGGCGATCACCCCAAACAACGCTGCCTTGACCGTCGCAATGATTACCTCGGGCATCCCGGTGATCAGGGTCAGCGTGGCAAGGTACGCCCCGCCCGACACGTTCTGGAGTTGGACCCCGAAAAGGAATCCACCGACCAAACCGATCGTGATCACCGTGCCGTTTAGCAGCGTCGCAACGACGGTTGCCGCAACGACCCGCGGCACCACGAGGCGGTGGATCGGATCGATACCGAGCACCTCCATCGCATCGATCTCCTCGCGGATGGTGCGGGCGCCCAGGTCCGCGCAGATCGCCGTCGATCCTGCACCGGCTACGACCAATACCGTGGTCAGCGGACCCAGCTGTGTGACCGTACCCAGGGCCGCGCCAGCACCTGAGATGTCCGCCGCGCCAAACGAGCTCAGAAGGGTGTTGAGGGTGAAGACGATGAGAACCGTTAGTGGAATCGAGACCGCAATAGTGGGCAACAACGCAACCCGCATGATGAACCAGCACTGCAGGATTAGCTCATCCCACTGAAAGGGCCTGCGAAACAGCGCTTTCCCGGTCAATGCGCACATGCGGGCGAAGCCAGCGACCGCCCCAAGCGGAGGTTCAAGTAGATCGCGAGCGTAATCGCTGAACCGCACATGCGTAGCCGTTGTCACTATATGTTCCTACTCCGCCCACCGATGATGTCCGATAATCGAACGCACTTGTCCTGTATGCGTTGCGCGTTTAGCATACTTACTGTGGCTCGGTTGGCAAGGACTTTCGTGGGGGACGCTAAGAAAATGGCTCCATCCGGCGCCACCGTCCGCAGGTACGCCGACCGGCGCTTTGCTCGGAGTCAGCTAGGAATGGCCCGATCGGTGCGACTGGCCGAGTGGACGACATGTCCGCCCGCGGGCACGGTAACTTGGTGGTGATCAGCGCAATCGCATCTGAATGAGGCGGATCAGTCGTTGCGTTTAGCGCTAGTCGCAACCAAGTATTAACGGCGGAGGAAACCCAGTGACAGAGGCCCGACATCTCGCGAAATCGGGCCTGCATTCCCCATCCAAAGACAGTTCCCTCACCTTGCAGCGCGGTCTTGCCCTACTAAACGCCGTAGCCGACGCACAAGTTGAGGCGCCCACAATCGGTGACCTCGCAGCCGCACTAGGGACCAGTCGGACAACGGTGTACCGGCTACTGGGTCCATTGCAGGACCAAGGCCTCGTCCGCCGCGACGGATCGAGAATTCATTTGGGCCTCGGTGTAATGGGTCTCGCCGGCAAGGTAATCCCTCAGCTGCGGTTGGCGGTTACGCCGATATTGCGCAGGCTGGCCGAAGGCTCGGGATTGACCGCACATTTGACTGTGGCCGAAGGCCAAGAGGCGCAAGCCGTCGTCGTCGTCGAACCGTCGTGGCCGACCTACCACGTCGGCTACCGTGTCGGTTCCAGGCACACCCTCGATCAAGGTGCTGCCGGCCGCGCGATCCGACTACCAAGCGCGGACCCGGCGTGGGTGTGCTCGTCGGGCGAGTTGCAGGCCGGTGCCCACGGCGTGGCAGCACCGATCCGCGGCGTCCCAGGATTGCGGGCCAGTGTAGGTGTTGTCGCTCTCGAACCACTTGACGCCCAGGAGGTAGGGCCCCTTGTCGTGCAAGCAGCGGCCGATATCGCCGCAGCACTCTAGAACGAACGCGAACGCAGACATTGGGTTTCAGTTCGAACCTCAACTAAGCCGTGAGCGCGCCGATTGTGGCGCCGAAAAAATCGACGCACGCCGTCGAACGACTGACCAACGGTGGGCTGCAAGTGCTCCCGGTATCAACAAAACTGCGACGACGGTTCCCGCGAAGCAACATCTGTGCCGGGGCCGCTCTCGGTGTCGAAGGTCGAAGAGCGCAGCAGTGCCGAAGAATTCGTGAGGAAGACTACGGCGCCCCCCCGCGACGCGCCCACGTCCACGCGTAATCGTCGTCCTCACAGGCGAGCGCGCCTTCGCCAAGCTCGAGCGGGCGGAAGGTGTCAACCATGACTGCAACTTCGTCGAAATACTGTGCGCCAATGCTGGCTTCGTATGCACCGGGTTGAGGACCATGCGAATGGCCACCCGGATGCAGTGAGATTGATCCCGGCCCGATCCCGGACCCATGACGCGCCTGGTATGTGCCGCGTACGTAAAACATCACTTCATCCGAGTCAACGTTGGCGTGGTAGTAAGGCGCCGGTATCGCCAGAGGGTGGTAGTCGACCTTGCGTGGCACAAAATTGCAAATAACGAAGTTCTGAGCTTCGAACGTCTGGTGAGCCGGGGGTGGCTGGTGCAGCCGACCTGTGATCGGCTCGAAGTCGGCGATATTGAAGATAAAGGGGTATAAGCAGCCATCCCAACCGACTACATCGAAGGGGTGCTCGGCATAGACGTAGCGGGTGCCAGCGATTCCGCGCTGGCCACGATGCTTGACAAGCACCTCCACATCAGTGCCATCACGCAGCAACGTCTCAGTGGGACCGTGCAAATCCCGTTCGCAATATGGGGCGTGCTCGAGCAGCTGTCCGAACCTGGACAAATAGCGGTTAGGCGGCGCGATATGGCTACACGCCTCGATCACATAGGCGCGCAGGGCGTTAGCGGCTTCGGGCAACCACCGGTGTGTGGTCGCCCGTGGAAGTAGCACGTAATCGCCCGCTCGCACCGTTAGCGCACCGAACACGGTCTCGACGACTCCACCGCCCGACTCGACGAATACGATCTCATCACCGATCGCGTTACGGTACAGCGGTGAATTTGCGCGGGCGACCACATAGGAAATGCGAACGTCGCTATTCCCGAGAATGAGACGACGTCCGGTCACGATGTCGGTAGTGGACTGGACGTGTTCGGCAAAAAGCTCATGCAGGCGAAAGTGCCGCGGCTTGAGCGGATCATTAGGGACCGTCGCCTGATTGGGAAGGTCCCAAGGTGCCGCGTCGACGATCGCGGATGGAATGTGACGATGGTACAGCAGTGACGAGTCCGACGAGAACCCTTCCTCGCCCATCAATTCTTCGTAGGTCAACTCACCGCCGACGCATCGGTGTTGGGTATGCCGCTTCGGCGGGATCGCACCGACTTTCCGGTAGTAGGCCACGATGCTCCTCATGTGTGGTGCCGGAAATGTAGTTCATACATTAACTACCTCGGCCACCGAGCGCAATTTCGCAACGCGCGTACCTAGGATCGGACGCGGAGGTCGAAATCGGTGCGATCGGCAATCAGTTTGTTGAGCAGCTGGATCAGGGTGCGCTGCTCGGCTTCTGAGAGGACACTGACCCATGCCTGCTCACGCTCGCTCTGCTGCTGAAAGATCCCGTGCATCCACTCTCGGCCCACCGCCGTGAGGGCCAACCGGACGGAGCGGCCGTCCTGATCGGCTGGGGCGCGCGTTAGCCAACCGCCGGCAATAAGAGGCTTGCTCAGGTTCGAAACAGCTGCCTTGCCCATTCCTGCAAGCTGAGCTGCTTTCTTTGGCTCGACCGGACCGGCGATCCAGACGACGAAAAGTAAACGGAAGGACGCCCATGAGATTCCCCGAGGACGATGAACGGCGGTTTCCAAGTCGTAGGTCACAGCGTTCGACGCGCGATTGAGCGTGAGCAGAACCTCGGTCGCGCCCTCATGAGTGAATCCAAATTCGCCGCTCAATCGGCGCTTGGCCGCTTCAATAAAAGTCCAGAAGTTTAGCCGCAGCGCAGTCGTCGACTGATCGGAATCAAATGCTTCGGGAGCGCTCACATTGTCCTTCGCCATCGTGCAGACAGATCGATTCATGAGTGTACGGAGTCCGGCTGAGACGCGAATACGGTCAGCAGCGCGTAGTCGCTCATCGCCCAGACCACCTCGTGGACCCACAATGCGGTGCAGTGCCCCAGCGATTCGTGCCCGTATGCGACGATTCGTGATTGCGAATTATGTTGTGCAGAAACAGCTTCTAGACCCCCATGCTGATGCCGACTATCAGCACAACACAATGGTCGCAGACGGCAGCATCGCCGACTATGATCCGTACCCCGCCCGGGGCGCCGGTGCAACCTCGAACGATGGTCTTACCTGCGAGGCAGTGCATTTAACTGAGGGGCAAGTCCTCCTCTCGGGGCTGCAAGGCAACACCCAGATGGTCGATTAAGGCCGCGGCCCGAGGACTGAGTGTCATCTTCTCGGGCCAGACAGCCACGACCGCACTTCCCCCGGCGCGGGGTCGCAACGGGCGTGCGACAACGCGGCGACCTTCAAGGGTGGTCATCGAATAGTTCGGCCGCCACATCAGAAGGGTGTATCCGAGCCCTCGGGCTACCAGGACCCGCAACAGCTCCAACGTGGGCACCGCCAGCCGCAAATTCGCCTCCAGGCCGCGCTCGGCGAAAATCCGTCGCGTATTGGCGGCGCCGGGGGCGGTGTCCAGCATCAGGAATGGCTCAGGAGCCAGATCGGATAAATCGACCGACTCATGTGCGGCGAAGCGGTGATTTTGGGGCAACACGACGAGTACTTCAGTCTCGTAGATCGCACGCCTAGCGAGGCCGTCTGGCACGAACAGGTCGTAGACGAACGCGACGTCGATTCGACCTGAGGACAGCATGGGCCACAACTCGTCGTCGGTGCCTATACGCATGCTGATCTGTACTTTCGGATGCGAACGGGCGAAGCCATCGAGTACTGGCGGTAACACCGTAGTCGCGAGGCCGGTATAGCAGCCGACCGTTACCGGTCCAATCAATTCGCCCCGCCGCGCCGCCAGCTGGCTTACCAGTTCGTCCGCGTCTGCGATCAATGCGCGGGCACGGTCGGCAAAGAACTGTCCAGCGGGGGTCACCTGAAGGCCCCTTGCTTTCCGCCGCACACATAACTGTTCCCCCACAGCTCGTTCGAGTTCTGAGACCGCATGGGAGAGTGCCGATTCGGAGATATGCAGGGCGGCCGCAGCTGCACTCAACGTCGGGTACCGGGGCAAGGCCGCGAAAAGCTCGAGCTGGCGAAGGGTGAAGGTTGGCACAGTTCTTCGATTCGTTCGGGGAACTTTGTCGGAATTTTGTACTTTACTAGCAGATCTGCTTTTGGTGGACTGATTTCATCAGCAGTCCGATGTTGCTAGCCCTTATTCCGGGAGTTGACCATGGCCAGCCCGCCCGAAACGTCGACGCACACGTATCCGCAACCCTCACCGACGGGTTGTTGTGAGGTGGGCACCGTGGCCGCGGTGCCAGACACCGCGGCAGCGGACCAGGCAGCGGCCTTCGAGGAGATCGCCATATCGACGCCCACCGCTGACTGGGTGACACCGGAGCAACTGGCGGTCGACCCGTATCCGACCTATGCGCGTCTCCGGCGTGAGTGCCCGGTCGCGTGGGTTCCGTCGGTCGGCAAGTACCTGATCACCACCCACGCCGTTTGCCATGCCGTTGAGCTGGACCAGCAAACCTATACTGCGCAAGTAAGCGGCGCTACGATGACACGCGCCCTGGGCGGTAAACCCATGTTGCGCAAGGATGATCCCGAACACGCCGCCGAACGCCGCACGATCAATCCCTCCCTTCGGCCCAAGGCCGTCAATGAGGTATGGGCACCGGTGTTCGCCCGCAACGCAGACAAATACCTCGACGTGCTGGCTGATGTAGGCCCGGCGAAGGCCGACCTCAACCGTGACTACGCCGCCCCGGTAGCGGCTCAGAACTTGATTGACCTCCTCGGGATGCCCGACGTGACACCCGAGCAGATGCGCCATTGGTCGCATGCGTTCATCGCGGGCCTCGGAAATCTACTCGACCACGCCGACGGCTGGGTCGAGGCTGACAATGCTCGCGGGGAAGTGGACGATCTGCTCGATGAGCTCATCCCTTTCTACGCAACCCATCCGAACCACTCACTCACCTCGGCACTAACGCAGAGTGGTTTAACCCGAGAAGCAGTCGCCGCGAACGTCAAACTCATCATTTCCGGCGGGATGAATGAGCCCCAGCACATGGTCACGAACATGGTCTGGGCGCTCGACGGCCATTACGACCAGAAGCAACGCGTATTCGCGGACCCATCACTTTGGTCCACGGTGTTCGACGAGTGCGCGCGCTGGCTATCCCCGGTCGGGATGTACCCGCGCGAAACCACTCGCGCCGTGACCCTCGGCGGTGTCGCACTTCCGCGCGGTGCCCCGATCGGCGTTGTGATCGCATCGGCTAACCGCGACGAGACTCACTTCGACGGCGACCCTGCGGCGTTCGACATTTCCCGGTGCAAGCAGCCCCACCTCGCGTTCGGCAGCGGCGTGCATCTGTGTGCCGGGCATTGGGCCGCCAAGGCATCCATCGGTCAGACCGCAGTTCCGATGCTATACGAGCGATTCCGATCCCTACGGGTCGACGATCAACGCGAAACCGCCTGGGCGGGCTGGGTGTTCCGAGGAGCCATCACCCTTCCCGTTACCTGGGAAGACTGAAAGGATCAGCGATGGCGAAGATTACTTTCCACCAACCCGGTGGCGACGCTGATGTCGTGAACGCCGAGCCAGGAACTTCGCTGATGCGAGCTGCGGTCAACAACGGAATCCGCGGGATCATCGGTGAGTGCGGCGGTCAAGCAATGTGTGCAACCTGCCACGTCTACGTCAGGGAGCCGTATCTCGAAAGCCTTCCCGCACTTAGCGAGGACGAAGATGAGATGCTCGACTCCACGGTCGCGATCCGCGACATGACCCGCTCACGCCTGGGATGCCAAGTGCTGATCGCCGACCATCTCGACGAGATCCAGGTCGACATCCCGCCGACGCAGGTTTGATCGAAGATCGATGTTGTGACCGCCGACGCGGGTGCCGCTGATACGCAGCTGACCGAGTCGCTTGACCCACCAGCCACAGTGCCTCGCGGAATACCACGACGATTCGGTAGTGCACCGTGCGCGCCGAGGCTGGTTTATTGAGTTCGCGGACAAGGCATCTCGCGCTCAATATGCGCTTGTCCAGCGGCCGTGACCAGACGCGTGGGACCTTTCCATTCAATGGAAATGCTCTCGAAAGCTGTCCCCGCGACTGTCACGATTCGGAACGATGATGAACACGCTGGTGAAAATTTCCCGACAACCGTGGACGGAGGGTCAGGACGGGGATGGCTAAATCTATTCCAATCAGCGACGTCGATCCATTCGCCGACGCGTTTCTCGAGTATCCCTACGATGACCATCGGGCCCTCCGCGCAGCGGGACCGGTAGTTTGGCTGTCGCGCTATGACGTGTGGGCGATCGCACGCCACCGCGAAGTCGCCGCGGCACTGTGTGATCATGAAACCTTCTGTTCTTCGAATGGCGTGGGATTAGCCAACTTCCAGAAGGAGTCTCCGTGGCGACCCCCCAGCCTGCTGTTGGAGGCCGATCCTCCTGACCACACCAGAGCCCGCCACGTCATAACAAAGGTGCTCACCCTGGGGGTGGTTCGCAACCTCAAGGCTGACTTGATGGAGCAGGCGCGCACCATGGTGGGAAAACTGGTGAGCCGAAAGCACTTCGACGGTGTCACCGAACTGTCAGAGATCTTCCCGATCGCTGTTTTCCCAGATCTCATCGGGATTCGCAAGGACGGGCGGGAGAACTTGCTACGTTACGGGGCGATCGTGTTCAACGCATTTGGGCCACGCAACCGCCACTTCGCACGCGCGATGGAGAACGCGGCTGAGGTTTCCGATTGGATCAACGACAGCTGTTCGCACGCAGCGCTGCACCCAGGCGGACTGGGATCACAGATACACCAAGTTGCCGCCGAGCAAGGGTATTCCGAGGACGAGGCCGCACGCATTGTGCGGTCGTTTCTGTCGGCCGGCGTAGACACCACTGTTAGCGGCATCGGCAACGCCTTATGGTGTCTGGCCGAGCACCCGGAACAATGGGCCCGCCTGCGCTCGGATCCGACGAAGGCAAGAGCGGCCTTCGAGGAAGTCATCCGCTACGAGTCACCAGTTCAAACGTTCTTCCGCACGGCCACTCGCGACGTCAACTTCGATGATGTAACTATCGCCGAAGGCGAAAAGGTCTTGCTGTTCCTGGGTGCTGCGAACCGCGACGATCGCCAGTGGGACAACGCGGAGCGTTTCGATATCGGCCGAGATGGGCGGGGGCACGTCGGGTTCGGCTTCGGCATACATAGCTGTATCGGTCAGATGCTAGCCCGACTAGAAGGGGAGGTAATTCTGACCGCCTTCGCAGAACAAGTCAGTAAGATTCGAGCCGAGGGCCCGGTCGTGCGTCAACTCAATAACACGTTGCGCGGCCTTGCCTCGCTGCCGCTTGCGGTGACTGCCGCCTAGGCCGCGTACGCGATAAAGCAAAAGGGTCGGTCTCAGGCGAAATGCACAAAAACCTTTTCGACCGTGACAGTTGCGCAAAGGTCACAGCAAAAGCGAGGCAAGGTTTTTCATCGACGCGCTCTACATCGGGTCACAACAGGATGGGCATCGTCGCCGACTGTGTTGGAAATGTTCCGGTGGCGCCCTGGCGCAGAGTCCTCGAGGGGCGTCGCTGCGCATTGGCTCGATCTTGCGGGGCCGAAGACGACTATTGCGACGAGCGGAGGACGACCGATACCGGAACCTACCGCTGGGCGTCATGCACGGCTCCGATCGCCGGTCACATCGACTGGCTCGTGCTGCGAGTCGTAAAAGCCCGATAATGGTCGACGGTGCGATCGTCATTGTCGGTGCGGGTCACGGCGGAGTGCAGCTCGCGTGCTCGCTTCGAGAGGCTGGTCATGCGGGCACGATTCACCTCATCGACAACGAGGGAACGATGCCCTATCAACGGCCGCCCTTGTCGAAATCCTTTCTAACAGGCCAGATTTCCGCCGATGAGTTATCGCTCCGTGGAAACACTTATTATCAGGATAATCAGATCGAACTGCATTGCGGTGACGCGTGTACGCGAGTAGACCGGATCGCACGCACCGCGACGCTGGCCTCGGGCATCGCACTCCGATACGACCATCTCGTCATGGCTACCGGGGCACGTCCCCGCCTATTGAGCGGCGGTCTCGGTGCAGACTTCTGCAACGTTCTAGCGCTGCGCACACTAGGCGACGCCGTCACCATTCGGACAATGCTGTCCAGCGGCTGCCGCGATGTAGTTGTGGTCGGTGGCGGATTCATCGGCCTGGAACTGGCAGCGGTTGCTGCATCAAGTGGCCATCAGGTCACCGTCGTTGAGGCCCTCGATCGCCCAATGTCACGTGCCGTATCACCGGAACTGTCGACGTATACCGCTGCGGTGCACCGCCAGTCCGGAACCAACTTTATCTTCGGCAGCTCTGTTGTGGGGCTGCACGGCAGCTCTGGCAACGTGCGCTCGGTTGAGCTGGACACCGGAGAACATCTCGATGCAGATCTTGTAGTCGTTGGGATCGGAGTCGTACCGAACGTCGAATTGGCGTACGATGCAGGCCTCGATGTAGACAACGGCATCGTTGTGAATTCTCAACTGCTTAGCAGCGATTCGCGGATCAGCGCACTTGGCGACTGCGCTGCTTACCCTTGTGCATACGCGACTGGGCACGTGCGTCTCGAGTCGATTCAGAACGCCGTATGCCAGGCCCAATTCATCGCAAGACGCCTAACCGGCAGGGTAGTTGACGCCTATGACGATGTTCCATGGTTCTGGACGGAACAGTACAACCTGAAAATTCAAATCGCCGGCCTTTATGGCGCAAATGAAACCCGCATCGTGCTGGGGGATCAGTCTGCTGGAGCATTCTCCATTCTCCACTTCGACGACGACCTCCTCACATGCGTGGAGTCCGTCAATCGAACATCCGACCACATGGCAGCGCGGCGACTTCTTTCGGGTGATCCCCGGCCGCGGCCTACTGAGGCTGGCCAGCCTGGATTCGACCTGAAATCCTTTGCGCGGTCGGCAGCTTCAGTGCGCCGCCCTCAGCCCCGAGGGGATCCTGGATGCTAACGATAGTCAATTTAGGGCGTGTTGAGAGTCTGATCATCGAGAGTGACCTAATCAAACCGTATGCCCAGCAACCCATGACGGCGGTGAGGAGGAGATGGTATGCCAGGAAATAGAGCAGTAGCCTACGAAGGTCCTGGTGTGGTGGAGGTCATCGACATCGACTACCCCACGTTCGAGTTGAAGGACGGTCCAGGAGTCCACCCCGACAATGTCGGGCGCAAGTTGCCTCACGGCGTCATCCTACGGACTGTCAGCACCAATATTTGCGGTTCCGACCAGCACATGGTGCGGGGGCGTACCACAGCGCCAATAGGTCTGGTCTTGGGTCACGAAATCACCGGGGAAGTCGTCGAGACAGGACCGGACGTCGAGTTCGTGAAGGTCGGCGACATCGTGTCAGTGCCGTTCAATATTTCCTGCGGTCGTTGCCGGAACTGCAAGGAAGGCAAGACCGGGATCTGTCTAAACGTCAACCCCGATCGACCCGGCAGCGCCTACGGTTACGTCGATATGGGCGGCTGGGTCGGTGGTCAAGCCGAGTATGTACTCGTCCCCTACGCCGATTGGAACGTGTTGAGATTCCCTGATCGCGATCAGGCTCTAGAGAAGATCCTGGATCTGACGATGCTCTCCGACATCTTCCCGACCGGATTCCACGGCGCCGTCACCGCGGGAGTCACTGTTGGCTCGACGGTTTACATCGCCGGGGCTGGGCCGGTCGGACTGGCAGCCGCCGCGGCTGCTCAGCTGCTCGGCGCCGCAGTCGTCATTGTCGGCGATCTCAATCTCGAGAGGCTTGCCCAGGCACGTAGGTTAGGGGCCGAAACCATCGATGTCGGCACCGCCAAGATCGAGGACCAGCTCGAACAGCTGCTCGGGGTTCCCGAAGTCGATGCAGCCATCGACGCCGTCGGATTCGAAGCACGCGGCCAGGGTCACGGCCCGGGCGCGAAAGAGGCGCCAGCTACCGTACTGAATTCGCTGTTCGACATCACCGCCGCGGGAGGGGGCGTGGGCATCCCCGGTCTTTATGTGACGGGAGATCCCGGAGCCGCCGATGAGGCGGCGAAGGCGGGAGCGCTGTCTCTGAGTTTGGGCACCGGATGGGCGAAGTCGCTATCGTTTACCACGGGACAGTGTCCGGTGATGAGATACAACCGGCAACTTATGGCCGCCATCTTGCACGACAAGGTGCACATTGCCGCCGCAGTCAACGCGAAGGCAATACCGCTCGACGAGGCGCCCAGCGGCTATGCGGATTTCGATGCTGGCGCAGCGACTAAGTATGTACTGAACCCGAATCACTACATCGGCGCATAGCCACCCGTTCCGCCGTTCATCCGTAAACCGGTAATCGTGTGCGGCTTGGGCGTCAACGGGTGGGTCCGGCGAACAAAACAAAGCCGTCGCAGAGGGTGATGTGAGCGCCCTGCAAGAACTCAGGAGATATGTGCTGTTTTGCGCTGACACGCCCGCCGAAAATGGGCGGTGGCACCGGAGCCCGCCCGATCCGCCAATTGACACCGGCACCCGCGGTGCATGACACTTTTTCGATGTTTTGTAAAGCAGATCGCGTCGCGCGGGGCGGGGACCAATGATCCCCGAGCCGGTGGCCAACGGTTTCTGCTTCGGCGAGGGCCCGCGCTGGTTCGAGGGCCTGCTGTGGTTCTCCGACATGCTGGGCGAAGCCGTGCACACCGCGACCATGGGCGGATCGCTGACCACGCTGCCGCTGCCGGGACATTCGCCGTCGGGCCTGGGTTTCCGGCCCGACGGGTCGCTGCTGATCGCCTCGACCGAGGACCGGCAGGTGCTGCGCTATGACGGCGAAACCGTGGTCACCGTCGCCGATCTCGCGGACGTGGCGCCGGCCAGCCTCGGCGACATGGTCATCGACGACGCGGGCCGCGCCTACATCGGCTGCCAGGCGTTGCGCGGCGGCGTCATCCTCCGTCTCGACCCCGACGACGGGGCCACCGTGGTGGCCGACGACCTCGACTTCCCCAACGGGATGGCGATCACCCCGGACCGCAAGACGCTGATCGTCGCCGAATCGACCGGCCGGCGGCTCACCGCGTATTCCATGGCCGCCGACGGCGGGCTGCCCGATCGGCGGGTTTTCGCCGACGGCCTGGACGGGCCGCCCGACGGCATCGCGCTGGACGCCGAGGGTGGGGTGTGGGCGTCGATGACACTGGCCCATCAGTTCGAGCGGATCGTGGCCGGCGGCGAGGTGACCGACCGAATCGACATGGGCGAGCGGGTCGCCGTCGCGTGCGCGCTGGGCGGCCCGCAGCGCCGCACGCTGTTTTTGTTGTCGAGCACGGAGGCTTATCCTCAGCGCCTGGTCGGCACCCGGCTTTCCCGGCTGGACGCGGTCACGGTGAACACTCCCGGCGCCGGCCTGCCCTGACCGAGAGGTTGACGATGACCGACGCCTACTACGAGCTGCTCGACCCGGCCTGCGATGACGCCGCCGTGCCGGGCGAGAAGTTCCGGGCGACCGATCTGGCGCGCGGCACCTGGTCGGCGGCGATTCAGCACGGCGGTCCGGTGTCGGCGCTGCTGGTCCGGGCGCTTGAGCGGTGCGAACAGCGCGACGACACCCGGCTGTCCCGCGTGGTGATCGACCTGCTGGGTGGGGTGCCGGCCGAGGGCGATCTGTGGGTGCGCGCGCAGGTGCAACGCCCCGGCAGGCAGATCGAATTGCTCGGCGCCGAAATGCTGGCCCCGGGTCCCGACGGCACCCCGCGGCCGGTGGCGCGCGCCACCGGCTGGCGGTTGCAGCGCCAGGACACGCGGTCCCTGGCGCACGCCGCGGCCCCGCTGCCGCGGCCACGGGCCGAGGCCTTCGACCGCAACCTGAAGGCGCGGGACTGGGACCGAAACTATGTGCACAGCTTGGAGTGGCTGTGGCTGACCGAGCCGCTGCGCGACGGCCCCGGCGAATCGTGGATCAGCCCGACCGTCGATTTGGTCAACGGCGAGTCCATGACGCAGCTGGAACGGCTGTTCGCGGTGGCCGACTGCGCCAACGGCATCGGCAGCAAGCTCGACATCACCAAATGGACGTTCCTCAACACCGATCTGGCCGTGCACGTGTTTCGTGTTCCCGACGGCGACTGGATCGGCATCCGGGCTCAGACCAGCTACGGGCCGGACGGCATCGGGACGACCGTCGGCACATTGTTCGACGAGCAGGGCGCGGTCGGCGCCATCCAGCAGTCGGTGCTGGTGCGCCGGCGCCCGCCTCGGGCCGAACGTGGGAGCGAATGACCATGACACCTCGGCGATACTTCGTAGAGTTTGAATCATGAGCCAGCCGGCCCGGGCGACGACGATCGCCGATAACGACACCTCGACCCGCCAGCGGATTCTGGCGGCCACCGCCGAGGTGCTCGGCCGTAACGGCAAGACCAAGCTCAGCCTGTCCGACGTCGCCACCCAGGCGGGCGTGTCCCGCCCGACGCTGTATCGCTGGTTCGCCTCCAAAGAAGAGCTGCTGTCGGCCTTTTCGGCCTACGAGCGCCAGATCTTCGAAAGCGGATTGGTGCGGGCCACCGCGGGCCTGAAGGGCGTGGACAAGCTCGACGCAGTGTTGCGGTTCATCGTGGAATACCAGCATTCGTACTCCGGTGTGCGGATGGTCGACGTCGAGCCCGAGCACACCATCGCCCAGTTCTCCTGGGTCATCCCGCAGATGCGCGAGGGCCTGCAGCGGCATATGCCGGGTCCCAACGCGGCGGTGAAGGCGGCGACGGTCATCCGGATTGCGATCTCGCACTACATCGTGCGCAGCGACGACGCCGATCAATTTTTGGCGCAGCTGCGCCACGCGGTGGGAATCAAGGGCAGCTAGGAGCTTGCTGAATTAGTTCCGCGTGGCGGGCGTGGTCGTCGGGGGGCTTTGGGGATGATTGTTGGGTGCAGGG
>NZ_MVHG01000080.1 GCF_002086125.1 Mycobacterium arosiense ATCC BAA-1401 = DSM 45069 | reverse complement strand
CCCCCCACCCGAGCAAGTCGCCCCCTCGTGCCAGCCCTGCTACTCGACGTCCTCGACGACCCGCAACAATCAAGAGTCCAGCACCCGGCTCCATCCGCGAGATAGACCACATGCAAGGACCGTTGTCCTCCGGCAGTACATTTTCCGGCAAAGTCGCATGAGCACAGGAAAAACCGTGAATACCAAATTCGCCGATTCCCGTCGCGTTCCGCCGTCGCGTAACCCTATCGCCGGCCCTAACCTTTAAGAATGAGGTACCGCACGGCACCCGGCGCCCGAAGCTCGCGCCGGCCGATGCGGGAAGGGAACGTAGCGCGATGGCCTTGCTAGACGGGCACTGGTACAGCTCAGCCGAACTTGCCGAGCTGCTGCACGTCGATGCTTCCACCGTCCGGCGCTGGCGAACATCGCGTCCCCCCAGAGGTCCGGCCTTCGTTCGCGTTTCGGACCGGGTGTACATGTATAACTCCGACGACGTCGAGGCCTGGTTGTCCCGTCGGCATGTTGATCCCGGCGAGGTTGCTTGATGGCCGACGAACTCACACTGCCACTTGGTGTTTCGTTATCGGTAGACATCGAGGAGCGCCCCAGCCGAACAACCCCCTTCCGCGCTCGGGTCCGGTGGATCGATCCGGCCACGAATAGCCGAACCTCGAAATCCGCATCGTTTGCAACACGCGAAGCCGCAGTCGACTGGGCGACCCGGATGGAACGCGCCGCGGCGCAAGGGGTCGACCCGAAGATGGCCACGACGACGCTATCTGAGTACGGCACAACCAACATGGCGTTGGCGCTGCGGGGTCTGGAGCCTAAGACGACCGATCCCTACTTGGCGGGTTGGCGCAGGCGCGTCGTCCCCACCCTCGGGCACCTGCCCATTGCCATGATTACCAATGGCGCAGTGGATCGAGCCGTGCACGCTTGGATTGTCGACGAGTGCAGCCGGTCGACGGTCAAGAACAGCCTGGCCGTGCTCGTCCGTGTCATGGAACAAGCACTGCGAGACGGCATAATCGACCGCAACCCGGCCCGAGTCACCGGTTGGCAGCGCGAATACAAGCTCACCGAAGACGAACTTGACAACCCACGGGCACTCGCGCTCCCCAATTGGACCGCCCTCACCGTGCTTGCCGACGCGCTCGTCGCCCGATCGGCCGGCCGCTATCGGGGTTGGGGTGATGCGGTGATCTTCGAGGCCTGCACCGCGGCCCGCATCGGCGAAGTGGCCGGCTGCCTGGTGCGCGACATCAACACCGACGACTGGATCTGGACGGTCCGCCGGCAGACCACCCCGTCGCCGGGCGGCTTGGTGGACAAGAACACCAAGGGCAAACGCGCTCGCGAAGTCCCGTTGATCACCCCGGTCCGCGACCTCATCCGGCGACGGATTGAGCTCGCCGGAAACAATCCCGATGCACGACTCTTCACCGGTCCGAGGGGCGGACGGATCACTACCGCCACGCTGCGGGACGCCACCTCCTGGGACGCCGTGGTCACCCAACTCGGCCACCCGCAGCTCACGCGTCACGGCTTGCGGCATACCGGCTTGACCTGGATGGCCGATGCCGGTGTCCCGGTACACGCCCTCCGCAAGATGGCCGGCCACGGAACGCTGACGACGACGCAGCGCTATCTGCACCCCGACCGGCAGTCCGTCATCAACGCGGGTGACCTGCTTGAGCGGCACTTGTGGTCCCCAAGTGGTCCCCAACTCCGCGTCATCTCATCCTGAGCTAATCACGTCACTACAGCTCAGACCGCATTTTCTACGTCGGGCTGACAGGATTTGAACCTGCGACCACTTGACCCCCAGTCAAGTGCGCTACCAAACTGCGCCACAGCCCGCGCGCCGATGCGTGCACCGGCAGCAGGTCGAAAGCCTACCGTAAACGGTCGGCCGGCCTGCCATGCGACCTCCTCAGCGCCGCCGCGCTCCCCGCTTCTCCCGCACCCGAACGTTGATCCGGATCGGCGACCCCTCGAACCCGAAGGCCTCGCGCAGCCGGCGCTCCAAAAAGCGCCGGTAACCCGCCTCCAGGAAACCGGTGGTGAACAGCACGAACGTCGGCGGCCGGGCGGTGGCCTGGGTGGCGAACAGGATGCGCGGCTGCTTGCCGCCACGCACCGGCGGCGGGGTGGCCGCCACCACCTCTTTGAGCCAGGAATTCAGCGGGCCGGTCGGAATCCGCGCATCCCACGACGCCAGCGCGGTCTCCATCGCCGGCACCAGCTTCTGCAGCGCCCGGCCGGTCTTGGCGGAGATGTTGACCCGTGGCGCCCACCGCAGCTGCACCAGTTCGCGGTCGATCTCGCGCTCCAGCGATTCGCGGCGGTCGTCGTCGACCAGGTCCCACTTGTTGAACGCCAGCACCAGGGCGCGGCCGGCCTCGATGACCATCGACAGCACCCGCTGGTCCTGCTCGGTCAGCGGATCCGACCCGTCGATCAGCACGATCACCACCTCGGCCGCGTCGATGGCCGAGTGCGTGCGCACCGAAGCGTAGAACTCGTGCCCGCTGGCCTGGCCGACCTTGCGCCGCAAGCCCGCGGTGTCGACGAACCGCCACACCTTGCCGCCCAGCTCGATCAGCGAGTCCACCGGGTCCACCGTCGTTCCGGCGACGTCGTGCACCACCGAGCGCTGGTCGCCGGCCAGCTTGTTCAGCAGCGAGCTCTTGCCCACGTTGGGCTTGCCGACCAGCGCCACGCGCCGCGGGCCGCCGGACGTGGGCGCCACCTCGGACACCTCGGGTAGGGCGGCCAGCACCGCGTCGAGCAGATCCGCCACCCCGCGGCCGTGTATGGCGCTGATCGCGTGCGGCTCACCGAGCCCCAGCGACCACAGCATCGCGGCGTCCGCCTCGACCTTGTCGCTGTCAACCTTGTTGGCCGCCAAGAAGACCGGTTTGCCCGACCGCAGCAGGATCCGGGCGGCGGCCTCGTCGGCCGCGGTGGCGCCGACGACGGCATCGACCACCAGGATCACCGCATCGGCGGTGCGCATCGCCACCGAGGCCTGATCCGCCACCAGCTGCTGCAGCCCTTTGGCGTCGGGCTCCCATCCCCCGGTGTCCTGCACGACGAACCGGCGGCCGGTCCACAGCGCGTCGTAGGACACCCGGTCGCGGGTGACGCCCGGGACGTCCTGAACCACCGCTTCGCGCCGGCCCAGGATCCGGTTGACCAGTGTCGACTTGCCGACGTTGGGCCGGCCGACCACCGCCACCACGGGCGCCGGGCCGGCCTCGTCCTGCTCGTCCAGGACGAAATCGACGGATTCCCAGTCGCTTTCGTCGCTCCACGTGCCGTCCTGACTCACCGCACCGCTCCGGTTCGCTGCTGGACCAGGTCGCGCAGGTGCGAGATCACCTGGGCCTCGGTCATCTCGCTGGTGTCGACGACCACCGCGTCCGGCGCCGCCCGCAGTGGCGACACCGCCCGGGTGGAATCCAAATGGTCGCGGCGGCGGACATCCGCCAGCACCGCCGCGTAGTCGTCGGACAGCCCGGCCGCCACGTTCTGCTCATTGCGCCGCCGCGCCCGGGTCTCGGCCGACGCGGTCAGGAAGATCTTGACGGGCGCGTCCGGCAGGACGACGGTGCCGATGTCGCGCCCTTCGACCACGACGTCGCCCGGCTTGGCGGCCATCTCGCGCTGCAGCTCGACGAGCCGGGCGCGCACCGCGGGCACCGCCGACACAGCCGAGACGGCGCCGGTGACGGCGTCCCCGCGAATCTCGGTGGAAACGTCCTCTCCGGCAAGCAAACACCGATCGCCGTCCACCGACAGCTGCGCCGTCGACCCGATCCCGCCGACCGCGCCGGCGTCGTCCGGGTCGACGCCGGCACGCAGCACGGCCAGTGTCACCATCCGGTACATCGCCCCGGTGTCGAGGTAGCGCGCCCCGAGCGCTTGGGCCAATCCCCTTGACACCGAGGACTTTCCGGTGCCCGCCGGCCCGTCAATGGCGACGACAACGCTCACAGGCCGACGGTTCGCTGCACTCCCGTCACTCGCTGCGCTCGTTCCGCTCGTTCCGCTCACAGACCGACGGTTCGCTGCACTCCCGTCACTCGCTGCGCTCGTTCCGCTCGTTCCGCTCACAGGCCGACGGTTCGCTGCACTCCCGTCACTCGCTGCGCTCGTTCCGCTCGTTCCGCTCACAGACCGACGGTTCGCTGCACTCCCGTCACTCGCTGCGCTCGTTCCGCTCGTTCCGCTCACAGGCCCACCGCCTTGTACAGCTGGCCGATCTCATGATGGGCCAACGCCCGGAAGGTGCCCGGCCGCTGCTTTCCCAGCGAGACCGGTCCAATGTCGGTGCGCACCAACGACTCCACCGGAAATCCCGCGGCCGCGAGCAGCCGGCGCACGATGCGATTGCGTCCCTCGTGCAGCGTCACCCGCACCAGCGTCTTGCCGGGGATGGCGTCCACCACGGCGAACTCGTCGACCTTGGCCACCCCGTCGTCCAGCTCGATGCCGGCGCGCAGCTTCTTGCCGAGCCCGCGCGGTACCGACCCGGTCACCGTCGCCAGATACGTCTTGGGCACCTCGTGGGAAGGATGCATCAACCGGTGGGCCAGCTCGCCATCGTTGGTCAGCAGGATCAGCCCCTCGGTGTCGGCGTCCAACCGCCCGACGTGAAACAGGTTCTTGTTGCCGCGGACCTTGCGCTCGACCAGGTCGCCGATGCACGGGCGGCCGCGGTCGTCGGACATGGTCGAGTGCACACCGCGCGGCTTGTTCAGTGCCAGATACACCTGCGAGTCGTCGAGGACCACCCGGGCCCCGTCGACGCGGATCACCGAGGAGTCCGGGTCGACGCGGGTGCCCAGCTCGGTCACCACCTGCCCGTCGACCTCGACGCGGCCGTCGATGATCAACTTCTCGGCGGCCCGCCGCGACGCAATTCCGGCCTGCGACAACACTTTCTGCAGCCGGATCCCCTCAACCTCGTGCATCAATCCTGGTCCACGTCGAAGGTCAGCGCCTGCTCGGGCGATTGACCGCCCGAGAGTTTGACGAAACGTGGCTCGCTGTCCAGAGATTCGCTCAGGTCCTCGATCGTGTCGACGTCGGGAAGCAGCGGCGCGATGTCCGGAAGGTCGGCCAGCGAGGTCAACCCGAGGCGCTCCAGAAACAGGTCGGTGGTGGCGAACATCGTCGCGCCGGTGTCCTCGTCGGCCCCGGCCTCGGTGATTAACCCGCGCGCCAGCAGCGTGCGCATCACCGCGTCGACGTTCACACCGCGCACCGCGCTCACCCGCGCGCGGGTCACGGGCTGGCGGTAGGCGACCACGGCCAACGTCTCGAGCGCGGCCCGGGTGAGCTTGGACCGCGCGCCGTCCAGCAGCAGCTTCTCGACGTAGGGCGCGAAGCGGGCGCGGGTGTACATCCGCCAGCCCTCGCTGTTTTTCCGCAGGTCGATGCCGCTGTCGCGGGCGGTGAGCTGCTCGGCCATCTCCTGCAACTTGGTCGTGATCCGGTACACCGGCTGCTGGGTGGCCGACGCCAGCGCCTCCGCGGTGACCGGGGTGTCCACCACCAACAGCAGCGCCTCGAGCACCGAGCCGAGTTCCTCGGATTCCATCGGCGCGACCTCGGCGATGTCGGGGATGCCTGCGATGTCGGAGGCGAGATCGACATCCGGCATTTCTTCGGTCATCTATTCGTCCCGCACTTCTACCAAGGCCTCACCGACCGGACGTTCCCCGGTCCACGAGATTTGGAGCACGCCAAGCGGCTCTGACTGGTCGAATGCTACCGCCCGCCACCGATACAGTTCGAGCAGCGCCAGGAAGCGCCCGACCACCTCCATCGACGCCTCACAATCGGCGACCAGCTCGGAGAACGTCGCCCACGCGCCGCTGCCCCGCGCCTGTAGGATGGCCAGCAGTTTTCTGGCCTGCTCGGGAACCGAGACCTGCACCTGGTGCAGGTGCGCCACGGACACCGTCGGGACGGGCCGCGGGCTGAACGCGATCGCGGCGATCTGGGCGAAGCGTTCGGCGTCGACGCCGATCATCACTTCGGGCAGCAGTTCGGTGAACCGGTCCTCCAGCGACACCGACCGCGGATAACTGCGCAGCGCCGCGGCCTCGAGCTCGGCGAACATCTCGGCGACGTGCTTGAACGCCCGGTACTGCAGCAGCCGGGCGAACAGCAGGTCGCGCACCTCGAGCAGCGCCAAGTCTTCGTCGTCGTCGACCTGCCCGGCCGGCAGCAGCCGGGCCGCCTTCAGATCCAGCAGGGTCGCGGCGACCACCAAAAACGCGGTGGTCTCCTCCAGCTCGAGCTGCGGGCCGATTGCGCGCGTGTAGGCGATGAAGTCGTCGGTGACCTGGTGCAGCGCCACCTCGGTCACGTCGAGGCGATGGGCGAAGATCAGCTGCAGCAGCAGATCGAACGGCCCCTCGAAATTGGTCAGGCGGACTTGAAAACCGGTGGAGGAGCCGTTGTGCTGTGTCGCCTCAGTGTCGGTCGCGTTCACGCGCCGAATCGGTCGATGAACTCGCGCGCCAGCGCTCGATAGGCGATGGCCCCGGTGGACCGCGGGGCCCACGTGGTGATGGGTTCGCCGGCGACGCTGGTCTCCGGGAACCGGACCGTTCGGGTGATGACGGTGTCGAACACCAGGTCACCGAACCGCTCCACCACGCGGGCCATCACCTCGCGCGAGTTGACCGTCCGGGGGTCGTACCGGGTGAGCAGGATCCCGCTGATCTCGAGCTTCGGGTTGAGCCGGTCGCGCACCTTGTCGACGGTGTCGGTCAGCAGCGCCAAGCCGCGCAGCGAGAAGTACTCGCACTCGGTGGGGATCACCACGCCGTCCGAGCAGGCCAGGCCGTTGACGGTGAGCAGGCCCAGCGACGGCTGGCAGTCGATCAGCACGTAGTCGTAGCGGTCGAGCACGGGGTGCAGCGCGCGGCCCAGGGTCTGCTCGCGGCCCACCTCGTTGACCAGCTGGATCTCGGCGGCCGACAGGTCGATGTTGCTGGGCACCAGATCCATGTGCTTGACCCGGGTTTGCAGCAGCACGTCGTCGATGGACACCCGCGGCTCGACCAGGACGTTGTGGATGGTCTTGTCCAGCTCGTAGTGCGCCACGCCCAGGCCCGCCGACAGCGCGCCCTGCGGATCCATGTCCACCAGCAACACCCGGCGGCCGTATTCGGCGAGCGCGGCGCCGAGGTTGATGGTGGACGTGGTCTTCCCGACGCCACCCTTCTGGTTGCACATGGCGACGACTTTGGCCGGGCCGTGCGAGGTGCGCGGCTGTGGCTCCGGGATCGCCCGCGGCGGCCGCCCGGTCAGGCCGAGCTCGACGCCGTTGTCCGGCTGCTCGGTCATGGCGGGGGTGTTCGGGAAGTGAACATCGTCGGAAAGTCTAACGGGTTCGTCGCGCTAAACCCGGCGGCGCGCAGGCAATCAACCAGCCAATATGGGCAAAAATCGGTGGTGAAACGCACATCCCGACCGCCTATTCACTCCAGCCACATCCGCACCAATCGGCGGGCATTGAGGCGGGCCCGGCCGTGCACCGCAACCGGCCTATGGTGGCGGCTATGAACCTGAAGCGACGGGTACCTCTACTGCGGTGGTCGGTCTGGCGCATGGCCACCGGGAACCGCAACATCACCACCACGGGCCAGATCGGTGACGGGCGCGAGGCGGCCGCCGTCGAGTACGTCCTGCGCAACGCCCGGCCCGGCGACATCGACGACGTGCTGGCCACCATCGACAAGTTCGCCTACGAGAAGTCGATGCTGATCAACGTCGGCGACGAGAAGGGGCTGCTGCTTGACGCCGCGGTGCGGCGCGCCGATCCGACGCTCGCCCTCGAGCTGGGCACCTACTGCGGCTACGGCGCCCTGCGCATCGCCCGGGCCGCCCCGAAGGCCAAGGTGTTCTCCGTCGAACTGGCCGAGGCCAACGCGGCCAACGCCCGCCAGATCTGGGCACACGCCGGCGTCGCCGACCGGGTGACGTGCGTGGTCGGTACCATCGGCGACGGCGGGCGCACCCTGGACGCGCTGGCCAACCAGCATGGATTTGCCTCCGACACATTGGATTTCGTGTTCCTCGACCACGACAAGGACGCTTACCTGGACGACCTGAACAGCATCCTGGACCGCGGTTGGTTGCATCCGGGTTCGATCGTGGTCGCCGACAACGTCCGGGTGCCGGGCGCGCCGAAGTACCGCGCGTACATGCGTCAGGAACAGGGCAAACGCTTCAACACCGTCGAACACAAGGCACACCTGGAATACCAAACCCTGGTGTCGGATTTGGTGCTCGAATCCGACTTCGTCGGCTGAGTGGGCCGCTGCGACAACGCTATTGGGCCCGAGGATGCGCCTCGGCCCACACCTCCCGCAGCGCGTGCACCGTGACCATGGTGTAGATCTGCGTCGTCGTCACCGACGCATGGCCCAGCAACTCCTGCACGACGCGCACGTCGGCGCCGCCCTCCAGCAGGTGAGTGGCGAACGAATGCCGCAGCATGTGCGGCGACACCCCGGAGGTGATCCCGGCGCGCTCGGCGGCGTCCTGCAGGACCTGCCACGCGCTCTGCCGCGACAACCGGCCGCCACGCACGTTGAGGAAGATTCCCGGTGTTCCGCGCCCACGACGCGCCAGCTCCGAACGGCCCCGCACCAGATACGCATCCAGCGCCGCCACGGCCGGACGCCCGATCGGCACCAGGCGCTGCTTGCCGCCCTTGCCCCGCAACAAGACCGAGCGGGCGTGGGTGTCGACGTCGTCGACGTCGAGGCCGACGGCTTCGGAGATCCGCGCGCCGGTGGAGTAGAGCAGTTCCAGCAGCGCCCGGTTGCGCAGGGTCAGCGGGCCGTCGGCCGGGCTCTCGCCGCCCGCGGCCTCCAGCAGAGCCAGAACCTGGTCGATGGTCAGGCTTTTGGGCAGCCGGCGCCCCGGGGTGGGCGGGCGGACCGCGCGCGCCACGTCGAGCTCGGCCAGCCCTTCGGCCGCGGCGAACCGGTGCAGGCCGCGCACCGCGATCAGCGCTCGGGCCGCCGACACTGCGGACAGCGCGGCGGCCCCGGTGTCGGGATCGCCGCGGCGCAACGACACCAGGAATTCGCTCACGTCGTTCTCGCCCACCTTGGCCAGGTCGTGAATTCCACGGTCCGACAAGTGTTTTGTGTAACGGCGCAGATCGCGGCGATACGAGCTCAGGGTGTTGGCGGCGACGCCGCGCTCGATGGTGAGATGGTCAAGGTAGCCCTGTAACTGGGTGTCCAGCGCCACCGTTGTCACTGCGCGGCCTTTCGCGCGGCGAACGCCGTCGGCTTGTCCTGCCACGGGCTGTCCACCGGGCGCGTGCGCATGAACTCTCTGGTGACCACGTATGCAGCCATAATCCCAGCGACGGCAATGGAATTGACGATCTCACCGCGGAGTGCCTGCTGCGCGGCATCCTCCAGGGAAAACCACTGCAGCTGCATGTCGGCTTCTTCGTCATGCGCCTCGGGCCGATCCACTCGGCTTAATTCGGTCGCCAAGTAGACGCGCACCGATTCGTCGCTGAACCCGGGTGTGGAATCCAGATCTACCAGCACCCGCCAGTCGCCGGCGTGCAGGCCGGCCTCTTCCTGTAGCTCCCTGGCCGCGGTCAGATGCGGCGCCTCGCCGTGGACGTCGAGCAACCCGGCGGGCAGCTCCCACAGTCGGCGACCGAGCGGGTGCCGATACTGATACACCATGAGGATGTTGTCGTCGTCGTCCATCGCCACCACGGCGACGGCGCCGAAGTGCTCGACCACCTCCCTGGTGACTTCGTTACCGCCCGGCATCCGCACCCGGTCGCGCCGCAGCGCGAAAATCTTTCCGGTGTACAGCGTTTCGGATGACGCCGTGGAGAAGACGTGTTCAGCCACGGGCCGCGGGCTCAGGTATCGGCCGCGCAGCGCTGTCCCGGTGCTGGATGCCGTTCGATGACTGCTCCGGGATTTCCACCGGCAGCAGTTCGCCCGCCTTGTAGTCGATGGCCGCGCCGACGAAGGCGACGAACAGCGGGTGCGGCCGGGTGGGCCGGCTCTTCAACTCCGGGTGCGCCTGGGTGCCGACGACGAACGGGTGCACCTCCGGCGGGTATTCGACGAACTCCACCAGATGGCCGTCCGGCGAGGTGCCGGAGAATCTCAGGCCGCTTTCGGCGATCTTGTCGCGGTAGGCGTTGTTGACCTCGTAGCGATGCCGGTGGCGCTCGGACACCTCGGTGGCGCCATATGCCTGGGCGACAACGGAATTCGGTTCCAGCACCGCGGGGTAGGCGCCCAGCCGCATGGTGCCGCCCAGGTCCGCCTCGCCGGCGACGATGTCGACCTGGTCGGCCATCGTCGAGATGACTGGATCTCGTGTCTCGGGGTCGAATTCGGCCGAGTTCGCCTCGGCCAGGCCGGCGGAGCGGGCCGCCTCGATCACGATGCATTGCAGGCCCAGACACAGGCCGAGCACCGGCAGCCCCCGGGCGCGCGCGTGGTGGATGGCGCCGATCTTGCCCTCGATGCCGCGGATGCCGAACCCGCCGGGAATCAGCACGCCGTGCACGTCGCTCAGCGCCGCCGCGGCGCCGGCTCCGCTCTCGCAGTCATCGGAGGGCACCCAGACCAACTCCACCTTGGCGTGGTGGGAGAACCCGCCGGCCCGCAGCGCCTCGGTGACCGACAGGTAGGCGTCGGATAGTTCAACGTACTTGCCCACCAACGCGATTCGCACGATCTCGTGCGGCTCGTGCACCCTGCGCAACAGGTCATCCCATTCGGTCCAGTCGACGTCGCGGAACGGCAGGTTGAGCCGGCGCACCACGTAGGCGTCGAGTTCTTCGCGGTGCAGCACCTTGGGGATGTCATAGATCGACGGCGCGTCCGGGGTGGAGATGACGCCGTCGATGTCGACGTCACACGTCAGCGCGATCTTGTTCTTCAGCGCTTCGGGGACGTCGCGGTCGCAGCGCAGAATCAGCGCGTCGGGGGTGATACCGATGCTGCGCAGCGCGGCCACTGAGTGCTGGGTGGGCTTGGTCTTGAGTTCACCCGAGGGCGCCAGGTAGGGCACCAGGGAGACGTGCAGGAAGAAGACGTTCTCGCGGCCCAGGTCGTGACGCACCTGGCGGGCCGCCTCCAGGAAGGGCTGCGACTCGATGTCGCCCACCGTGCCGCCGATCTCGGTGATCACCACGTCGGGGCGGTTGCCCTGGGCGTCGGGCTGGGCCATCGACAGGATGCGCCCTTTGATCTCGTCGGTGATGTGCGGAATCACCTGGACGGTGTCGCCGAGGTATTCGCCGCGGCGCTCTTTGGCGATGACCGTCGAATACACCTGCCCGGTAGTGACATTCGCCGAACCGGACAGGTCGCGATCCAGGAACCGCTCGTAATGCCCGACGTCGAGGTCGGTTTCGGCACCGTCCTCGGTGACGAAGACCTCGCCGTGCTGGAACGGGTTCATCGTGCCCGGATCGACGTTGAGGTACGGATCGAGCTTTTGCATCGTCACGTACAACCCGCGGGCCGTCAGTAGCTGACCAAGGCTGCTGGCGGTCAACCCCTTACCCAACGAGGAAGCGACGCCCCCGCTGACGAAGAGGTGCTTGGTGGCGGATTGCGGGTGCTTTCGCACAGGCGACCTCCGTGAAGACGGGCAGGGCGTGAAAATTGTTCTAGCGAATAACTAGATGGGCCTGCCGACCCACGGAAACCCACCCTAACATCCACCGCGCTGCGCCGCGGCTAACACGCCCGCTACTGAGGCACCGTGATCGACGTCGCCCCGTGGCCCGTGCCGTATTGCCCGGCGTGCCCGCCGTTCAGCAGGTCGTGCAGGCCCAAAATCGCGGTGATGCGACCGGGCGCGGCGTCGACGTTGTCGACGGTGCTGATGGCCGAGTTCATCCCGGCGTCGGCGCGGGTCACCGCGACGGCGGCGCCGCCGGTCGCCGAGCCGTCGCGCCCGGCCAGCAGCGTGCCCGAGCCGTGCGGGGCCAGTGCGGCGGAGAACCGGGCCACGCTGACGCCCTTGTTGCCGGCGTCCTGGGATAGCGAGCCGCCCGTGACGACCAGCGCGGCGTTCGCCGCGCCCATGTGGTCGGTCGCCTGATAGGTGATGAATCCGGTGTCGCGCAGCGCGGCCAGCACGGTGTTGCGCTGCACGTCGTCCACGGCGGGCACCGCCGGGTTGGGGTTGGCCAGCAGCGCGATGCCCAGCAAATCGCCCGCCTGCGAACCCTGGTCGACCAGCTTGGTGCTCAGCTGCTGCCCCGCGGGCAGCACCGACGAGTTCACCACCGTCTGCAGCTTCTCCGCCGAGTTGGCCTCGACGAACTCACTCGTCAGCGACACCGTCCCGGTCACCGTCCCGCCGGCCTGACCGATGAACTTCGACACCGCGGCCACGTCGTCGTCGTTGGCGTCGGGGGTGCGAAATACCACCACCGACTTGCCACCCAACGCGTCGTGCACCATCCGCCCGGCCAGTTGGGTGTCGAAATTGTTTGCCGCGCTGAGCTTTTCGTTCAGCACATTCTTCTGGTCGTTGAGCCCGCTGATCTGCGTGGTCAGATCCCGCTTCTCGTCACGCAGGCTGGACAGCAGAGTGTCCGACAGGAAGCCGGAGCCCAGCACCACGCCCACGGCCAGCGCCAGGAAGACCGCGGCCAGCGATAAGGCGTGTTGACGCAGCGAGATCATTTAGGTGACCCACTTCTGCACCGTCGCGCTGAAGTGGTTCCAGTAGTCGCTGACCCAGTGCAACACCACGCCGTCGGTGCGCGACACCCACAGGGCGACGATGACGGCGATCAGCATGGTCAGCGCCAGCAGCGCGATGGCGCCCGCCGAGATGTGGTTGCGGTACAGGGTGGCCACGGCCTTGGCGTCCACCACCTTCTCCCCCACCCGCAGCCGGGTCAGGAAGGTGGACGGGTTGCTGTGCGCGCGGGTGCGGTCGAAGAAGGTCTCGATGTTGGCGGTGTGGCCCGCCGTCACCAGCAGCGCGGCGCCGTGGTGGTCGGCCAGCAGCAGCGCCAGGTCGATCGCCGAGCCCGCGGCCGGGAAGGTCATCGCCCCGACGCCGAGATCCTGGATGCGCTCCAGCCCGGGCGCGTGCCCGTCGGCGTCGGCGGGCAACACGACCTGGGCGCCGCATTTGAGGGCGTCGGTGCTGATCTGGTCGGGGTCGCCCACGATCACCTGGGGGCGGTAGCCGGCCTTGCGCAGGACATCCGCGCCGCTGCCGACACCGATCAGCGCCGGCTGATACTCCTTGATGAACGGCTTGAGCGACTTCAGGTCCTCCTCGGCGCCGGGTTCGTCGGCGACGATCACCACGTGCCGGCGGCGCAGGTCGACGTCGACGTCGGGGATGCCGATGCCGTCGATCAGCAGCGGGCTCTCGCTCTTGATGAACTCGATGGTGTTGCCGGCGAACGCCTCCAGGTGCGCGGACAGCCCGCTCTTGGCCTCGCGCATCAGGTCGGCGATGTCGTGGTCGGTGCGCTCGGTGCCGCGGACCAGCCTGCGGTCACCGGCGTACACCCCACCCTCGTGCAGGCGGATCTTGGCGCCGTCCTTAACCTTCTTGAACACGTCGGGTCCGGCCTCGTCGATCAGCGTGACCCCGTTGTTGACCAGCACCTCGGGGCCCATGTTCGGGTAGCGGCCCGAGACCGACGGCGAGGCGTTGACGACCGCGGCGATATCGGCTTCCACCAGCGCATCCGCCGTGATGCGGTCCAAGTCCAGGACGTCGAGCACGACGATGTCGCCGGGGCACACCCGACGCAGCAGTCGGTCGATGTTCCGGTCAACGCGGGCGGTGCCGACGAGGCCCGGCCGGGCGGGGTTACGGGAGAGCAGGCCTGACATCTTCATGGGGGCGATTCTGTCCGCGAAGGGTCGGAGTGGACGGGAGGCGCGCCGTAACATCAGCCTCATAAGTTATCTAGTGTCCCAAGAGTCACAGGTTGCTAACGGGTTGGCCGCGCGAGGGTGCGCAGTTGTACGCGGTATGCGGCGTGTCGGCGTACAAACACGCACGTTCGCGGGGAGGGGCGCCGCGCTCGCGGGGAGGGGCGCGCGCTCGCGGGGAGAACCCGGCAGTTAGATCTCGTCCTTTTGCGCCGCCTCGAGCAGTTCGCGGGCGTGCGCGCGGCCGCTGTCGGATTCGCCCAGCCCGGCCAGCATCCGCGCCAGCTCGGCCACCCGCTCGTCGTCGGCGACCCGCCGCACCACACTGGTCCCTCTCGGCCCCGCGCCATGCACCACCAGGTGCACGTCGGCGTAGGCCGCGACCTGCGGGAGATGCGTGACGACGATGACCTGATGGGTGCGCGCCAACCGCGCCAGCCGCCGCCCGATCTGCACCGCCGCACGACCGCCCACGCCGGCGTCGACCTCGTCGAACACCATGGTGGTGCCGGCCGCCGAGGCGGCCAGCACCACTTCCAGCGCGAGCATCACCCGGGACAGCTCGCCGCCGGAGGCGCTCTTGGCCAGCGGCAGCTGCTCCATTCCGCGGTGCGCGGCGAAGCCGAACTCGACCCGGTCGACGCCGTCGGCGCCGGCCCGGGCGGCCTCGCCGGAGGGCAGCACGAGCGTGGCCGCGTCGTCGCCCGTCGATGCGGTGTCCGGCACCGCATCGACGGCGACGTCGATGCTGAACTGCGCGTCGGCCATCGCCAGCCCGGACAGCTCCGCGGTGACCTCCTTGGCGAGCCGCTTGGCGGCCTTGCGCCGAATGGTGCTGAGATCGGCCGCGGCCTGCGCCAATTCGCGCGCGAGCTCGTCGACCCGGCCCGCCAGCGCGGCCAGCCCTTCTTCCGACACGTCCAGTTGGGCGAGTCGCTGCCGCGACTCCTGGGCCCAGGCGAGCACCCCGTCGATGTCCGCGGCGTACTTGCGCGTCAGCGTGCGCAGTTCGGCCTGCCGGGCCAGTTTGGATTCCAGGGCGCTGGCATCGACCGGCAGCCCCTCGAGGAAGCCGCCCAGCTCACCGGCCGCGTCGATGACGACGGTCAGCACCTCGCCGAGCTGGCCGGCCAGCGCCACCAGCTTCGCGTCACCGGTGGATTCCAGTGCCGCCCTTGCCTTTCCGAGGCTGTCGGTGGCGCTGAACTCCGAGGCGTCCACGTCATCCGAGGACAGGGCCGCGCGGGCGGCTGCCGCGGCTTCGCGCAGCGTGTCCAGCTCGGAGAGCCGCCGGATCTCGGCGACCAGGGCATCGTCCTCGCCGGGTTGCGGGTCCACGGCGTCGATCTCGCCCAGCGCGAAGTTCAGCCGGTCGGCCTCCAGCGCGAGTTCGCGCATCCGGTGGCGGCGGTCGAAGAGGTCGCGCCGCGCGGAGAGCCAGGCGTCGCGCAGTTTGCAGTAGCGCTCCAGCGCGGGGCCCGCCTTCGCGAACCGGTCCAGCGCCGCGCATTGCTCCTCGGGCCGCATGAGGCGCAGCTGGTCGTTCTGCCCGTGCAGGGTCAGCAGCCCGGCGGTGAAGTCGCCCAGCGACTTGGCCGGCACGCTGCGACCGCCGAGGTAGGCCCGCGACGGGCCGTCACGGCTGACCGAGCGCAGCGCGATCACGCTGCCGTCCTCGTCGCGTTCCGCGCCCGAGGCGTCCAGCATCTCGTCCAGCTTCATCACCACGGCTTCGTCGAGATCGGTTGTGATGAACCGGCCTTCGACCACCGCACGATCGGCGCCGGACCGCACCCGGGTCGCGTCCGCGCGGGCGCCGCCGAGCAGGTGCAGCCCGGTCACCACCATGGTCTTGCCGGTACCGGTCTCGCCGGTCAAAACGGTCAGGCCGCGGTCGAATTCCCCGACCGCGGCGCTGATGGCACCGAGTGACTCGATGCGGATTTCGGTCAGCATTCAGTCAGCACCTGCGCTAGAGCGGTCAGTTCCCGCGCCACCCGGTCACCGGCAGCCGGAATTTGCGCACCAACCGGTCGGTGAACGGGGCGCTGTCCAGCCGGGCCCATTTCACCGGTGTGTCGCAACGTTTTACCTCCAGCCGGCTGCCCGCCGGGACCAACATTTCGCGGCGACCGTCACAGAACACCAAAGCGTCGTGCCCGTCCCCCTCGATCTCGATCGCGATGGTGGCGTCCGGGCTGGTGACCATGGGCCGGCCGAACAGCGCGTGAGCGTTGTTGGGTACCACCAGAATTGCCTCGAGATCGGGCCACAACACCGGCCCGCCGGCGGAGAACGCGTAGGCGGTGGACCCGGTGGGCGTCGCCACCAGCACACCGTCGCAGCCGAACGCCGATACCGGGCGCCCGTCGATCTCGAGGACCACCCCGAGCACGCCCAGCCGGGGGCCCTTTTCCAGGCTGACCTCGTTGAGCGCCCAACCGTGCACGGAGACGTCACCGTCGTGACGCACGATCACGTCGAGCGTCAACCGGTTCTCTACACGATAGTCTTGCGCGACAACGTGATCCAGCACCCGGTCGATGGCCTCGGCTTCGGCCTCGGCCAGAAAGCCGATGCGGCCCAGGTTGACACCCAGCACCGGAATGTTGGCGTTGCGGGCGAGTTCGGCGGCCCGCAGAAACGTGCCGTCGCCGCCCAGCGCCAGCACGAGCTCACAACCCTCCGCGGCCTGCGGGTCGGCGTTGACCACCTCAATTTCGATGCCCAACGCGCGCATGTCCTCGGGGGCCAGGCGCAGCGGCCCCTTGTCGACCGCCTCGGCGGACAGCACCCGCAGCCCGATTCCCTTGTCGCCCAGTACTTTCTGCACACGCCCCGCGGTCTCGGTGGCCTCGTCGCGGCCGGTGTGGACCACCATCAACACGGTGCGGGGAGTGTGTTCGTTCACTGTGGCCCGCTTTCCACCGCGCACCGCACCGCCGTCACCAGCTCCTCGCCGTCCAGCGGCCGGTCGGTCCGGGCGCGCAGCCGCAGAAAGTACTCGACATTGCCCGACGGCCCCGGCAGCGGGCTGGCGGTGACATCGACGGTGTGCCAACCCAGCTCGCTCGCACGGCGGGCGACCGTCAGCACCGCGTCGGCGCGCAGGGCCGGGTCGTGCACCACACCCCCCGCGCCGACCAGGCCCTTGCCCACTTCAAACTGCGGCTTCACCATGGGAACGATATCCGCGTCCGGTGCGGCACATCCAGTTAGCGCCGGCAATACCGTGGAAAGCGAAATGAACGACAGGTCGGCCACCACGAGGTCGACCGGCCCGCCGATCGCCTCGGGCGCCAGCTCGCGGACGTTGGTCCGCTCGACGACGACCACTCGCGCGTCGCTGCGCAGCGACCACGCCAGCTGGCCGTACCCCACATCCACCGCGACCACTTCGGCGGCCTCGCGATCCAGCAGTACCTCGGTGAAGCCGCCCGTCGACGCGCCGGCGTCGAGGCAGCGACGGCCCGCGACCGAGATCTCGAAGGCGTCCAGGGCGCCGATGAGTTTGTGTGCCCCGCGCGAGACCCAGCCGCGCTCGCCGTCCTCGGCAAGGGTCAGGGCGGCGGTGACCGCGACGGCGGTGCCCGGCTTGCGCGCCGGCATCCCGTCGATGCTCACCTTCCCCGCGCCGATCAACTCCGCGGCCTGCTGGCGCGACCGGGCCAGGCCGCGCCGGACCAGCTCGGCGTCAACCCGGGCGCGTCGAGACATCCGCGCACTCAGCCCTTCTCCGCCGACTCCAGCGCGGCCAACAGCACGTCATGCGCCTCGGACAGGCGGCGGGCGATCTCTTCGAGCTCGTCGAGCGACGGCACCTTCTCGGGATCTTCACCGTCCCCGGGCTGGGGCAACCGGGCGAGCAGGGCGTCGATTTCAGCGCGAATCTGATCGGGATCGATAGTCATCGCGTTCCTACGCTAGTCACCCGTCAGTCGGTGCGCACCAAAGACCAGCGCCCCAGCGCGGCGCGGGCATGGTCGTCGCCGGCCTGGACCCGTACGTCGCCGGAGCCGGGGCGCGCGTACAGGGCGCCGGCCAGCGCGCGCACGATCGACAGGCCGTCCCCGTCGTCCGGCCCGTCACCGCTGACGGTGATCACGGTGTCCGCGACGTCGACCCGCCAGCCCGGCTGCGGCCCGACCTTGAGCCGCTTGCCGTCGGTATGCAGCGAGCGCAGGTCGTGGCCGATATAGGTGGGACGCTGGGCGGGCTTGGCGTACACGGCGTCCCGCGCGGAATTGACCCCGGTGAGCACCATCAGGCTGGGCAGCTGGGCGGCGTTGGCGCCCTCGATGTCGGTGTCGAGGCGGTCGCCGATCACCAGGGGGGCGCGAAAGTCGCCGCGGGCCGCCGCGTCCCGCAGCAGTCCGGGCGCCGGCTTGCCCGCGACCTGGGGCTCGCCGCCGGTGGCCGCCCGCAGCGCGGCCACGAACGACCCGTTGCCGGGCAACAGCCCACGCTCCGTGGGCAGGGTGAGGTCGACGTTGGACGCCACCCACAGCGCGCCGGCCCGGATGGCCAGCGCCGCCTCGGCCAGCTCCGGCCATCCGATGTTCTGCGACAGACCCTGCACGACGGCGGCCGGGTCGTCGTCGTAGCTGCGCACCGGGCGCAGCCCCACGGCGGCGATCTCGTTGGCCAAGGCCTCGGTGCCCACGATCAGCACCGCTGCGCCCTGCGGCAACTGGTCGGCCAGCAGTCGGGCGGCGCTTTGCGCGCTGGTGGCGACGTCGTCGGCGTCGGCGGTGAATCCCAGATCGGTCAGGTGCGCGGCGACCTCGTCGGCGCTGCGCGAGGCGTTGTTGGTGACGAAGTACGCGCGGCTGCGCACCCGCGCCAGCGCCTGCACCGCGCCGTCGGTGGGCCGACGGCCGCGGAACATCGTGCCGTCCAGATCTATAAGCAGGCAGTCATATTGCTGCGCAAGGGTTTTGGATTGACTTGAGGTCATGTCAGCCGAGTTCGCTGACCCGGTCTTCGGCGTCGGTGACGCCGTCGACGTCGGCCGCGGCGGAATGCAGGAACCATTGCAGCGCCTCGTCGTCGCGGCCGAGCGCCAGCAGCGTGTCCGCGTAGGCATAGAACAACCGCGCCGCCGTGGTGCCGGTGCGGCCCGGATCCAGTTGCGGCGTGGACAACAGGGTGAGCGCCTGTTCCAGCTGGCCGAGGTCCGCGCGCGCCCCGGCCGCGACGATGCGCAACTCGTCGGCGTCGTCCCCGGACAGTTCGGCAGCTTCCGGTCCGCGCGCGAGTTCGATCGCCCGCTCCGGGCGGCCAAGCCCGCGTTCGCAATCGGCGATCAAGGCCAAAAGCTGCGACTTGCTGCCCATCCGGCGGGCCGCGCGCAATTCCGCGTGCGCCTGCGACCAGTCGCCGCAGTGGTAGGCGGCGATGCCGACCGCTTCCCGAATGGTGGCGAGCCGGCTGGACCGGGCGCGCGCCGCGCGGGCGTGGCTCAGGGCGGCCTCGGGGTCTTCGTCAAGCAATTCACCCGCGGCCACCAGGTGGCGCGCCACCGCATCGGCGGTGGCGCGGTCCAGGGTGCTCAGTTCGCGGCGGATGTCGGGTGCCAGCTGCTTGGCTTCCACGCCGGGCGGTATCGGCGGGCCGTCCTGCGGGGCGCGCTCGGCCTGGGCGTCGCGGCGCGGCGCGCTGTGCGGTTGGACCGGGCGCGCGCGGCCCGGACCCGACCAGCCGCTGGATGACGGCCGCCCCCGCCGTTCGCCGCGCTGCCGTTGCCTGTCGTCGACCACGCTGCCGAGGATACGGGCAGCGCCACGCCTAACTTTGCAGCCGGTTACCCAGCAGCGGCGCGATCACCGCCGGACAGTAGGTCGCGATCGCGACGATGGTGAACCGGCCCGCCATCTCGTACGACAGGCCGTTGCCCTCGGCCATCTTGGACGTCACCCCGTCGAACGACTCACCGGGCTCGAACAGCATCGGACACACCGACTGCCCCATCGCCGTGGTGCTGGTCGGCTGGGTGTAGGCGATCCCGGCGTTCGTCAGCGCCGACAGGAAGGCGTTGCCCAGCATGTCCGCGCGGATCGGCGCCGACAGAACCGCGGCCAGCGCCACCAGGCCGGTGACCACCCCCAGGATCCGCAGGACGGTGGACCGCACACGCGTCGCGAAATTCACCGTGACAACAGTGGTCGCTTACGGTCACGTCAACGACACGGTGAGGTAAAGATCTGTGCACGCACGCGTTTTGCGGCGCCCACCCGCGGCCGGTCCGGCTAGAGCTTTTCGACCCCGGCGACCGTGCGCTTGCCGCGGCGCAGCACCAACCATTTGCCGTGCAGGAAGTCGGACGGTTGCGGCGCCCATTCCTCGCTGTCGATGCGCACGTTGTTGACCGAAACGCCGCCCTCGCCGAGCGTGCGGCGCGCGGCCTTGCGGCTCTCGGACAGGCCGCTGGCGACCAGCAGATCCACGATCCCGTCGGGCCCACCGGGTTTGAGTTCGGCGACCGAGGTCTCGCGCAGCGCCGCCGCCAGCGTCGGCTCGTCCAGCCGGTCCAGTTCGCCGTGCCCGAACAGCGCCCGGCTGGCGTGCTCGACGGCCTCGGTGGCCGCCTCGCCGTGCACCAGCACGGTCAGTTCGCGCGCCAGCCGCCGCTGGGCGGCGCGCTGCTGGGGGCGCTCGGCGGTCGCCTGTTCCAGCTCGTCGAGCTCGTCGGCGGTCAGGAAGGTGAACCAGCGCAGGTAGCGGATGACGTCGGCGTCGGCGGTGTTGAAGAAGTACTGGTACCAGGCGTACGGCGTGGTCAGCGCCGGGTCCAGCCACAGGCTGCCGCCGCCGGTGGATTTCCCGAACTTGGTGCCGTCGGCGGCCGTCACCAGCGGCACCGTCAGCGCGTGGACCGAGGCGGACAGCTGCTGGCGCACCAACCGGACACCGGCGATGATGTTGCCCCACTGATCGGAGCCGCCGATCTGCAGCGTGCAGCCGTAGCGCCGGTGCAGTTCGACGTAGTCGTTGGCCTGCAGGAGCATGTAGCTGAACTCGGTGTAGGAGATGCCGTCGCCCTCGAGGCGCCGCCGGACGGTGTCGCGGTCCAGCATGACGTTGACCGAAAAGTGCTTGCCGACGTCGCGCAAGAACTCGATCGCCGACAGCGGGCGGGTCCAGTCCAGGTTGTTGACGACGACGGCGCCGGTGGGTGAGTCGTCGAAGTCGACGAAGCGACGCAGCTGCCCGCCGATCCGCTCGGTCCACTCGGCGACGGTGTCCGCCTCGTTGAGGGTGCGCTCGCCGATGTCCCGCGGGTCGCCGATCATGCCGGTGGCCCCGCCGGCGAGCACGATGGGGCGATGGCCGGCGCGCTGGAAACGCCGCAGCGCCAGCAGCGGCACCAGGTGTCCGGCGTGCAGGCTCGGTGCGGTGGGGTCGAAGCCGGCGTACACCGTCATCGGCCCGCGCTGCGCTTCGGCGGCCAGCGCATCGAGATCGGTGGACTGCGCGATCAGGCCGCGCCAGCCCAGCTCGTCGATGATCATGGTGTACGAGTCTTCCAGAGCGCCCACGCAAGGCGTCGACTCGTGGTGCGGTTTCACCGGCGTTCTCACCGGAACAACTCGACGTTCGGCGTCGCTAGTCGCTGGCGCCCGGCGCCGCCGCCCGGGGGCTGCGGCGGTACGCCGAGACCTCCGGGCGCCCGGGCAACCACAACCGCCACGGCCGGTCGGCGGCCTGGCTCACGCCGACCCGCGGGCCGGCAGCCGCGGTCAGCGGTTCGTGCAGTTCCAAAGTCACCGGACTGTCGGGCACGAACAGGTCAATGCCGTTGTCCTCTATGGTGATTCCCATGGCCGCGCACAGGTTGCCCGGGCCCCGCGCCAGGGCCGCCGTGTGCACCAACTCACCGCGGCGAGCGCGGGCGACGTCGGTGCCGTTTTCGATGGCGGCGGCGCGCAGCAGGACGGCGCCGGCGGTGCCGTCGGGCCCGCAGGAGACGTTGGCGCAGACGTGAATCCCGTGGCTGCGGTAGGTGTAGAGCCGCCCGGGCGGCCCGAACATCACGAAGTTGCGGGCCCGCAGGCCCTTGTACGAATGGGCGGCGGCGTCGGGCCACGGACCGTCGGGAACGCCGCCATACGCCTCGACCTCGACGACTATCCCGCTCACGCCCCGCGCGGTCAGGGTGGCGCCCAGTAGCCGGCGCGCGGCCTCAACCGGGTCGACTAACAGCTGGGCCGCAGCAGTGCCTTCGCGAAATCGTCCTCGAGCCTGCGCCACATCAGATCCTGATCCTCTTTTCGTAACCCAACGAACCTACCGGCAGCCCGAACGTGGCAGTATCCCGGTGTCCCGTGACCCCAGGGCCGGGAGAAGGAGCCCACCTGATGCATGCGATCGATCCCGCCGCGACCGCGTGGCTGCTGGCCAGCACCGCACTGGTCCTGCTGATGACCCCCGGCCTGGCGATCTTCTACGGCGGCATGGTCCGCACCACCGGTGTGCTCAACATGATCATGATGAGCTTCATCTCCATACCGCTGGTGACGGTGGCGTGGTTGCTGGTCGGCTACACCCTCGCGTTCTCCGAGGATGGGGTCGGCGGACTCGCCGGCAACCTCCGGCATTTCGGCATGCTCGGCATCACCCCCGACACCGCGCACGGCACGGTGCCCGAACTGCTGTTTGCCACGTTCCAGTTGACCTTCGCGATCATCACGGCCGCCCTGGTCAGCGGCGCGATCGCCGACCGCGCGAAGTTCGCCGCCTGGGTGGTTTTGGTCCCGGCGTGGACAATCGCGGTGTATTCGATTGTCGCGCACTGGGTATGGGGGCCCGGCGGCTGGCTGGCCAAGCTCGGTGTGCTCGACTACGCGGGCGGGCTCGTCGTCGAGATCGTCTCCGGTTCCTCCGCGCTGGCGCTGGCGCTGGTGCTCGGGCCCCGCATCGGCTTCAAAAAGGACGCCATGCGGCCGCACAATCTGCCGTTGCTGTTCGTCGGCGTCGGGCTGTTGTGGTTCGGCTGGTTCGGGTTCAACGCCGGTTCCGCCTTGGCCGCCAACGGAACTGCGGCGGCCATCTTCCTCAACACCCTGGTGGCCGGGTGCCTGGGCATGCTCGGCTGGCTCTCGGTCGAACAGATCCGCGACGGTAGGCCCACCACGTTCGGTGCGGCATCGGGTGTGGTCGCCGGCCTGGTCGCCATCACTCCGTCCTGCGGGACCGTCAACACGCTCGGCGCGACGGTCGTCGGCCTGGCGGCCGGCATCGTGTGCGCGTTCGCGGTGGGCGCGAAATTGCGCTTCAATTATGACGATTCGCTCGATGTGGTGGGCGTGCACTTCGTCGGCGGCGTGGTCGGTGTGTCATTGATCGGCCTGTTCGCCACGGCGATCATGACGACGGGCCCGCGGGGCCTGTTCTATGGGGGCGGCTTCGGCCAACTGGGCAAGCAGGCACTGGCGATCGCGGTCGTCGCGCTCTACGCGTTCGCGATCACGTTCTTGTTGGGCAAGGTGATCGACCGCCTGATCGGATTCCGGCTCAGCGCCGAGGACGAGACCACCGGTGTCGACCTCACCCAGCACGCCGAAACCGCCTACGCCGAAGGCGTGCACGGGCACCTTCCGCAGCGCCGTCCCCCGCCGACCGGCGAGCGCTTCAACTAGGGCGTGTCTGGCAAAGATTTTGGATGTTGTGCCCGAGGCTTGAGTCATGTCGCGGTTTCAGTTGCTCACCGATGCTCAGTGGTCGTTGATTGAAGATTTGCTTCCGACTCGGACAGGCAAGCGGGGCAGGCCCTTTCAGGATGCCCGCTCGATGGTCGAGGGCATTATTTATCGGTACCGGTGTGGGATCGCCTGGCGAGACGTGCCCGGGGCGTTCGGGCCGT
>NZ_MVHG01000008.1 GCF_002086125.1 Mycobacterium arosiense ATCC BAA-1401 = DSM 45069 | reverse complement strand
ACCCGGCGGGGCGATCTCTTTTCTGTCGACCCGAGGGTCTGACTCCAACACGCCGCGAGACGGCTCGAGACGCCCCGCCCCACAAACCCCTAATTCAGCAAGCTCCTAGCGGGAGTTCGGCGTTCGCTGCGGGCTAAAGGATCGCAGGATGGCCCGCACCGTGCGCCGGCAGCGACCGCAGTCGGCGCCCGCGCCACATGCCTGGGCGACTTCCTTGGTGGTCGACGCCCCGCATTCCACGGCCTCGGTCACGGTTTGGCTGGTGACGCCGTTGCACAGGCATACGACCACCGGCGAGCCCTCAGTCCGCCTCGATGCGCATCATGTCGAAGAATCGGCCGACGAACAGCGGTGGGTAGGCACCGATGCCCGCCCCGGACATCCACTGCGCCGCGGCATCGGGGTGGTCGATCCAGCGCCGCGCGCTCTCCTCGTCGGGAAACTCCTGCAGGATCAGCACCTCATGGTCGTCGTCAAAAGCCCTGAACACCCACGTCTTTCGGATTCCGGCAGAGGTGAACCTGTCCATCGCCATGCCGACTTCGGAGGTCAGCAGGGACACGTCGTTGACCGAGGTGATCGCGGCCACCACCACACCCGGCGCCGCAGGGGTTTTCGGTGGCTGCGCGATGAACCTGTCGACGATCTCGCCGGCGAAGACCGCCGGAATGTCCTCGACGCCGGCCTCATCGAACCAGTCGAAGAAGACCCGGGAGCGCAGCAGCTCCACGATCGGCTCACGGCTGTGGACGCCGATCATCACCAACACCCGGCCATGGTCGTGTGTCGAGGTGTAGACCAGCACGTGGTGGGCGCCGATGTCGGCCAGGGCGGACTTATTGCGTTGCAGCAGCGGCCACACCCGGGTCGGATCGGGGACGCGATAGTCCGACGCGATCACCATCGAGTGAATGTCGCCGTTGTTCATCGCAGTTGGTCCTTCATCACCTTCCCGGTGGCGTTGAGTGGAAGTGAATCAAGGAACTCTACCGCGCGCGGCACTTTGAATCCGGCCATCCGGTCGCGGCACCAGGCGATCAACTCTTCGGCGCTGACATCGGCGTTACGGACCACGAAGGCCTTGCCCACCTGGCCCATCCGCTCGTCGGGGACACCGAGGACGGCCGCCTGCGCGACGGCCGGGTGGTTGAGCAGGAAGCCCTCGATCTCGGCCGGATAGGCGTTGAACCCACCGACGATGAACATGTCCTTTTTCCGGCCGACGATGCGCAGCCGACCGGACTCGGTGAACTCCCCCAAATCTCCGGTGTGCAGCCACCCCTCGTCGTCGATCGCTTGGGCGGTGGCCTCCGGTTCGTCGAGATACCCCTGCATGACGCCGTACCCGCGGACCAGCACCTCGCCGTCATCGGCGATGCGCACCTCGACCCCGTCGCATGGCACGCCCGCGGTGGTGGCCACATCCTCGAAGGAGTCGCCGGGGAGCGAGAGGGTGACGTTGCCGGCCTCGGTGAGGCCGTAACCCGTCATCAGCGTCTGGAACGGCAGCTCGTCATGGATGCGCCGCACCAGCTCGACGGGAATGTCGGCGGCGCCGGTCACCCCCGCACGCAGCGACGACAGCTTGGACTTGTCCCCCACCGTCAGCAACGAGTGATACAGCGTCGGCGGTCCGGGAAGCATCGTAATGCGTTCGCGTTCAATGAGGTTCACGACCCTGTCGACGTCGAACACCGCGACGGGCAGCATCGTCGCACCGCGCAGGAAAGACGTGACGAGGCCGGCCTTGAGCCCGAACGTGTGGAAGTACGGGTTGATCTGCAAATAGCGGTCGCCCTGACGCAGGTCCGCGAGCGTCGCCCACTCCTCGTACATGCGCAGCGTTTGGCCGTGGTTGAGCATCGCGCCCTTGGGGCGCCCGGTCGTGCCCGAGGTGAAGATGATGTCCGAGGTATCGGTGCCGCTCACCGGACGCTCTAACGGTGAACCGCTGGACAGGAAGTCGGACTTCAGGTCGATGACCGGCACCCCGGCGGGAGCGGTGTAGTCCTGATCCAGAAAGCCCTTCTGCACCAGCACGGCCTTCACCTTGCTGCGGCCGATGACGTCGCCGGCCTCTTCGGTTTTGAACCGCGTGTTGACCGGGACGAGCACACCGCCCGCGGTGAGCAACCCGAACGCGGCGATGATCCACTCGGCCGAGTTGGGTGCCCAGATCGCGACCCGGTCACCCTTTTCGACGCCGAGATCGGCGAAAGCCCCTGCGGCGCATCGGATTCGCTCGACGACCTGGGCGAAAGTCAAACGCAGCGGACCGTCGACGACTGCTTCGGCGTCGCCGAACCGGTCCGATGCGCTCAAGACCATCTCGGGGATGGTCCGCCATGCCCGATTGGCCGGCTCTCCCCCGGGCAAGCTATACGTCACACCGTGACGAGCCGACCGAGGTTGCCGCCCATGATCTTGGCCTGGTCGTCAACGGGCAGGTGCGACAGCGCGTTGACGTAGAACGTCGGTTCTGCCAGCCCTTCCGGGTGCGGCCAGTCCGAGCCGTACAAGACCTGATCCACACCGACGAGGCTGATCAGATCGTCGATGCCGTCCTCGAAGAACGGGCTGACATGGATCCGGTTCTTGACCATCTCGACGGGGTCGCTCGGGAAAGCCTCCGGGGCCTTGCGGAAGACCTCGGTCAGGCCGTCCAACAGCGGGGTCATCCACTTCGAACCGGCCTCGACGATCGCGACCTTCAGCTTCGGGTGGCGGTAGAGCGCGCCGTGGATCACCCACGAGCCCACCGCATCCTGGATCGGCCGCCATTCGTTGAGGATGCCCATCGCGTTGGTTTGGAACGGCAACATCTCCTGTTCGGCGCCGTCCCACTCGGAGGTGTAACGGGAGTAGCCGCTGTCGCTGGAGTGCATGCCAACCAGCACGTCGTGCTCGACGACCCGCTCCCAGAACGGGTCGAACTCGGGCACCGCGAACGACCGCGGACCGCGGAAGCCGGGGACGGGAGCCGGGCGGATCAAAATGGCCCGGGCACCGCGCTTGACGGCCCATTCCAGTTCTTCGATCGCCTTCTCGACAATCGGCAGCGTGATGACCGGGGTGGTGAAGATGCGGTTCTGGTAGTTGAAGCCCCAGACGTCGTCGAGCCACTCGTTCAGCGCGTGGACCAGCACGTGGATGGCCACCGGGTCGTCGCGCAGCCGCTCCTCGAGCAGGCTGGCCAGCGTGGGGAACATCAACGTGCGGTCCAGGCCCAGCTCGTTCATCTTCTCCAGGCGCGGGCCGGGCTCGAAGAACGCCGGGATCGCGCGCATCGGCTCGCCGAACAGCTCGCGCTTGCTCTTGCCGTCCGGGTTGCCGTACTTGAAGTACTCCTCCCAGGCGCCCGGCCGGGCGACGACCTCGAAGGTCGGGTTGGGAATGTAGTTGCTGATGTGGCCGCGGATGGCGATCTTTGTCCGCCCGTTGACCTGCACGTACTGGACGTAGTCCTGATAAGCCTTGGGCAGGAACTTGGTCAGCGCCTCCGGCGGCTCGTATAGATGGTTGTCCGCGTCAAAGATCGGAAACGGGACGTCTTCCCGATGCGACAACTGCCCCATGAAATCCTCCTTCTTGATTTGTGAGAATACTATTCTCTACAGCCGCCCAATCGCAACGTGGCCCCGCCGGACCGCGGTACGACGCGTCAGCACGACACGAAAATCCTGTACGTGGCGGTGGCCGGTTCGCTGGGTTTGTCGGTCTTGTAGCCGTTGGCTTTGCCGCTGACGGTGAATTTGTCACCCGACACGCTCAGGTCGCCGGTCCCGTCGCCGCCCCGGGAGTACATCCCGGTGAAGCCACCCAGGTTCTGGATGCGCACCGACTCGAGGGTCGGCGGTTGGGCGTTCTCGTCGACGATCAGCTTGGCGCCGGCGAAATCGCTACCGATGTCGATCGTCCGCGTCCATTCGCGTTGGCCGCATTTGACGATGTGAAAATTCCGGTCGTTGCCGTTGACGGTGACTGATGCCGTGCTGGCGAGTTGGGTCGGCGGCCCCGAGGTGCACGACGCGACCAAGGCGACGGTCAGGACCGCCGTGGCGGTCACGATTGGGCTCCGCACCGAGTTACCTCGAATCTCGCCGGCGAAAGTTCGTGGGCTGCAGCGATGATGTTATTCTCGCGAAAAGAGAATGCCAATATCGGGTTCTTGCCGAGGAGCGATCACACGAACATGGTGGACCTGGAGATCGACGACGGGTTGGCCGTGGTCACCATCGACCGCCCGCACGCGCGCAACGCCATTGGTCTGGACACCATGGACCAGCTGGAGAAGGCGCTGGACGCGGCGGCGGACGCGCAGGCGCTGGTGATCAAGGGCGCCGGGGACAAGGCCTTCGTCTCCGGCGGTGACCTCAAGGAATTGAGCGCGCTGCGGACCGAGGACGACGCCGCGGCGATGGCCCGACGGATGCGGTCCATCTGCGATCAGCTGGCGGACTTCCCCGCCCCCGTCATCGCCGCGCTCAACGGTCACGCGTTCGGTGGCGGCGCCGAAGTCGCGGTCGCCGCCGACATCCGCGTGGCCGCCGACGATGTCAAGATCGCCTTCAACCAGGTGCAGCTGGAGATCATGCCGGCCTGGGGCGGAGCCGAGCGGCTGGCCGCGCTGGTCGGAAGGAGCAAGGCGCTGTTGTTGGCCGGTTCCGGAATCGCCCTCGGCGCGGCCGAGGCCGAGCGGATCGGTCTGGTGGACCGGGTGCTGCCCCGCGGCGTCTTCGACTCACCCGACGAGGGCTGGCGAGCGGTCGCGAGGTCGCTTGCCCGCCGCCCGGCCACGGAGATAAAGCGCGTAATCCGCGGAGTTTCTCCTGATGAGGCGATAGCATCCTTTGCGCGACTATGGGTTGCCGACCCACACTGGCAGGCCGCAGAACGGGTCATGGGCCGCAACACCAAACCCCGCCCGGGATCCGGAGGAGCGTCATGACCATCAACGTGAAGACGGTGATGGGCGTCGGCCCCGCCATCTCGTTGGCCTGTCTGTTAGCGGCGGCGGGCGTGCTGGTGGGCAGCGGACGGGCGCATGCCGACGACCCCGTCATGCACCACGTCAAGTACACCGTCACCGCGCAGCACCCGATCTACACCAGCATCTATTACCTCGACCACGAGCCGGCCAAGTTTTCCGACTACAGCCACAACTCCTACTCGTTCACACCACACGTCGAGGTCGACCTCGCCCCGGGTAAGCCGTGGAGTTATGAGCTGGACCTGTCCAAACCCGACGTGTACGCGATGGTCGTGGCGACCACGGGCACGGAGCCCGGCGCACCGGGACTTCACTGTGATCTTGCGGTAGACGGCGCCGTCGTCGTTTCCAAGGACGGCCCCAAAGGCGTGCTCTGTTCGCTGCGCAACTGGTGAACCAGCCAGGTCTCCGGCACACCCTCGATCGGTTGCGGCTCGCCCTCCACGCGGCGCAGGTAACTTTCCACTAGTTCCACGGTTTCTGCGTGACCGGCGGAAATCCCAACCGCCTGCTCGAGAACCAGGAACCACGACAGGCTGCTCATCAGAAGCGTCCACACCACAGGCGGGATATCTTCTCTGACTTCCCCGTGACGCTCCAACGCGGCCGTCACCGCCTGGCGCTGGTTTTCGCGCAGCCGCTCAGCGTAATAGGCGATTTCGGCTCGCATCTTTTTGCGGTGGTTAGCCAGCGCCATGAATTCCATGGAAATTCGCGTGAATGCGGGATCGGTGCCGAACCGCCACAGCGCCCATAGCGGCTGCGGCGACATGATCAGCTGGGTGTGCACCTCAAGCGCCTCTTCACCGCGGCGACGGAAAACCTCCAGAAACAGTTCCTCCATGGTGCGGAAGTAGTAGTGCACCAGCTGGGGCTTCAGCCCCGCCTTATTCGCGAGGCGGCGCGATGTCACCGCGGCATAACCCTCTTCGAGCATCAGCTGCTCGGCAGCATCGAGCAGCAGACCACGGTTTTTCGCGTCCGGCGCCCCGATCCTGCGGGCCGATGTCATGTCCCTGCTCCGTACTGTGTGCCATCCCGTGCCGACCACACGGATCGTATCGTGGCGCGGCGCCCTCAACCTTGACCCTGACATTACCGCCATGCTAAGCAGGTGCTCAGCATATTTCTGATCTCGTAATCGGGCGGCGATACGGCTTGCCGCCGAACACCACCGGTAAACCCAGCCCAGGGGGACTCACTGAAGATGACCGACTATGACTCGATCGACTTCTTTACCGATCCGTCTCTAGTCCCGGACCCGCATCCGTACTTCGATTACCTGCGGAGCCAAAACCCGGTGCTGCGCCTGCCGCACTACGGCGTCGTCGCGGTCACCGGCTATGACGAGGCCTGCGAGGTCTATAAGGACCCCGACACTTTCTCGAACATCGTCGCGCTCGGCGGCCCGTTCCCGCCGCTCCCGTTCACGCCCGAAGGCGACGACATCAGCCCCCAGATCGACGCGCACCGCAGCTCCTTCCCGATGAACGAGCACATGGTCACCATGGATCCGCCGGAGCACACCAAGGCCCGGTCGGTGCTCGCCAAGCTGCTGACCCCGAGCCGGCTGAAGCAGAACGAGGAGTTCATGTGGCGCCTCGCCGACCGTCAGCTCGACGAGTTCCTCGACACCGGGGAGTGCGAGTTCATCGCCGAATACTCCAAGCCGTTCGCCACTCTGGTGATCGCCGACCTGCTCGGCGTGCCGGAATCCGACCACAAGGAGTTCCGCAAGGTCCTGGGCGCCGACCGCCCCGAGGCACGCGTGGGCGCCTTGGACCACGAGTCGGTGGGCATCAACCCCCTCGAGTGGCTCGACGACAAGTTCTGTAACTACATCGAGGATCGGCGCCGCGAGCCGCGCGGCGACGTGCTGACCTCCCTGGCGGCGGCGAAGTATCCGGACGGGTCGACGCCCCCGGTGATCGAGGTGGTCCGCTCGGCAACGTTCCTGTTCGCCGCCGGCCAGGAAACGACGGCCAAGCTGCTCAGCGCCGCCCTGCAGGTGCTCGGTGACCGGCCGGACATCCAGCAACAGTTGCGTGACGACCGCAGCCTGATTCCCGGGTTCATCGAGGAGTCGCTGCGCATGGACAGCCCGGTGAAGAGCGACTCACGCCTGGCCCGCAAGGCGACCAGCATCGGCGGTATCGACATCCCCGCCGGAACCGTGGTGATGATCCTGCCGGGTGCGGCCAACCGTGACCCGCGCCGGTTCGACAACCCGCACGAATTCGACCTGCGCCGCAAGAACGTTCGCGAACACATGGCGTTCGCCCGCGGTGTGCACTCCTGCCCCGGCGGCCCGCTCGCCCGCGTCGAGGGCCGTGTCTCGATCGAGCGGATCCTGGACCGGATGCCGCGCATCGAAATCAACGAAGCCCATCACGGGCCGGCCACCGAGCGTCGCTACACCTACGAACCGACGTACATCCTGCGCGGCCTGAGCGAACTGCACTTGAGGTTCACCACCGCCGACGCGGTCGCGCCGGTCGGCTAGCGACCCATCGCTCGCAAGGGCTACCGGACCTGCCTGCCGACGAAGTAACTGCCGAGCAGCACAACGGCAATCAGCACCACCCACGCGTCGGTGAGCCGGCACAGCAGGGCCGGGGCGTCTCGCACCTCCATGAACTCGTGAAAGATGATGCGCACCTTGACCAGTGCGGTGACGATGACGCTCGACGTGACCACCGCGCTGGATCTCAGCAATCCTCCGGCGGAGTGATCTATCCCCAGGTAGGCCAGGGTCAGGGCGGCCAGGATCAGCCAGACGAACAACAGTCTCTTGTTGAGTTTCACTCGCTCACCTCACCACGTAGAGCAGCGCAAAAATGAGCACCCACAGGAAATCGACAGTGTGCCAATACGTTGCGCAGGTTTCGACGAGATTTTGGTCGTGCCGCGCCGGGCTCCGAAGTTGGTAGATGATGACGCCGAGGACCACGAAGCCGATCAACAGGTGCACGAAGTGGACGCCGGTGAGAAAGAAGTAATACATGTAGAAGTCATTGCTGTCGATGCCATTGCCGGCGCGGACCAACCGAGTCCACTCAAACACCTTGAAAAACAGGAAGATTGCTGCGAATGACGTCGTGATGAAGACATCTCGGAGAGCCGCCCGGTACGCCCCGGCGCGGGCCGACTGGACACACCGCGCCACCGACCATGAGCTGAGCAACAAGACCAACGTGTTGAAGACCCCGACGCGCAGGTCGAGCTGAGCTTGTGATTGCAGGAAAAGCTCGGGATTGCGGCCTCGGGAGAACAGGTAGAAGCCGAAATACGCTGTGAATACCAGGGTCTCGAACAGGACAAAGGCCCACATGTCCGGTTGGCCCGGCACGGCCCGCACGCGTGCGGGCTTGTCGGCCAGGCCGGTCATTGCGCCACCGCTTTCTGGGACGGCAGGTCCGGTAGCACGCCGGTCCCGAAGTCTTCGCGGCGGATCATCTGAAACAGCATGACGATGAACGTGACCTGGTAGATGCCGAACACCACCATGTCCAGCCACCACGCGATCTCGCCATCCCACGCGAACACGCCGCGCCGGAAGATCCAGCAGGGCGCCACGACCACCTCGGTCAGCGCGTTGCACAGGTTGAGATAGCCGAACCACTTAGGAAACACGCGATTCTTGTCGAGCAGTATCGCCACCATCCAGATCAGCGAGCCGACCAGGAACACTCCCATCGTCCCGTCAAAGGACAGGAACGCGAAGTCATACAGCCAGCCGATCACCCGGGGGTCGCGGTCCGGTCGCAGCGTGCCGACGATCAGCGCGATGTTGAGCAACAGCATCCCCGGTACCGCACTGAGCGAGTAGATGAGCAGATACGAGTAAGCGAACGCGCGGCTGACCGACATGCGCCGCATCGAATACGCGATGAGGGCGTTGTTGACCGCGATCATGCCGCTGATGGCGAAGACGACGCCGAAGCCGACGGGTATGCCGAGGCGACGTTCGGCGAACCAGTGGGCCTGCGTCGCAAGGTCGCAGGTGGGCTCCGGCGGCGGCTGGACCTGCGCCACGATGAAGAACATCGGGAAGAAGAGGCCGTAGAACACCATGAGCACCCCCCAGGCCAGCCACAGTTCTCGCTTGGGGTCGCGCCGCAGGTGCCAGCCGATTCGGTGATGGAAGGGCCCTGCGGGCGGCGTCGCCGGGGGCGTCGGCGGTGTGATCACCGCGCTCATGCGGTAGCCAATTCGTCTGAGCGCTCCCGGTTTTCGGACCGCTCTCGATAAACGGCCTGGCCCAGGACAACGCCCATCACGACGATCCAGACGGCGATGGCGCCGTTTTTCAGCCAGAAAGACAGCAAGCCGTCCCAGGCCAGCGGGCCGGTCAGCGACACGCCGACGAATGACGCCGGCACCAGAGCGGCCCCCACCAGAAGGTTGAAGTGGGCCACCCACCGGCTGAACACCGGGCGGGACTTGTTGTCGAAATAGATTGCCAGGGCCAGGATTACGCACTGCCCGATCAAGAACGGGACCAAAATGGTGAAGGTGATCCAGCCGAGATCGTTGAGCAGCTGCGTCAGCTCGGGGCTGCGCTCCGGCCGAAAGGCGGCCAGCAGCCAGCAGACGTTGGCGACGAGAAACAACGTCGGACCGCCGGCCGCGCACCCAAGCATGGCGTAGGAGAAGATCGGCGTCCGGTGCGCCATACGGCGAATCTGCAGCACGATCAGGGCCAGGATCGGCACAAGGCACACGCCGAACCAGTTGAACAGGATCATGCTGGAACGGATTTGCGGGATATGCGCCGGATCGCGGTAGAACGCGGCCACCTGATCGGCCGGCATGGTGGGCGACATCGGCGGGTTGAACCCGGGAAACAGGAAGAAGGACGCGATCCACAGGATCAGCGCCGCCGGCAACGTCCAGAGCAGAATCAGCTCGCCATCGGTCCGCCGCGAGGCCGTTCGCGCCGATTGGCTGGCGCCTGCATCGTTTCCGCCGACGTCGGGCATCGGCACTCCTTCCCCGCGCGAGATTCCCACCGAAACCGGGTTCGTGAGCGAAGCTAGCCGATCGGCTAGCCAGGGTCAATAGCGTCGTCTAGTCTCGGTCCGTGGGAGTAGTACGAGAGCCGGACACCGATGAGCAATTCTGGCTCATCGAGCACAGCCCGGCACGGACGCGGGTGCTCGATGCCGCGCTGGATTTGATCGCCACCCACGGCGTCAGCGGTACGTCGCTGCAGATGATCGCCGACGCCGTCGGTATCACGAAAGCTGCTGTCTACCATCAGTTCCGGACCAAAGAGCAGATCGTCATCGCAGTGACCGAGCGCGAACTGGGCCGGCTCGAGCCCGCCCTCGAGGCCGCCGAAGCATACGACGACGGGCCCCAGGCGCGAGATGCGTTGTTGGTCGGCGTGATTGAGATGGCGGTCCGCGACCGCCGGCTGGTGCGCACGCTGCAATTCGATCCCGTCGTCGTCCGGTTGCTGGCCGAGCACAAGCCGTTTCAACGTTTCATGGACCGTTTGTACCGGGTTCTGCTGAGCGATGCGGGATTGGACGGGCGGATCGAGGCCGCCATGTTCTCCGGCGCGCTGAGCACCGCGGTCATGCATCCGCTGGTAGCCGATATCGACGACGAGACCTTGCTCGAGCGGGTTACCGATTTGAGCCGGCGCCTGCTCGGTCTGCCTCGGAAATCCCGCGACTGACGGCGACTCGGCTACGTGTCAGCGCGGACCCAGCTCGATATGCCGTCGTGAGCAATACAGATCAGGAACAGACCGTCAGGCGCCTGCGCCACGTAGTTCAGATAGTTCGTGCAGTCGGAATTCTCTTCCTTGACCCCCGCCATCGGCGGTGAGCGGAACCATCGCGGCTGGTATCGCCTCGGCGAGCCGCAGAACATCAACCGGCCGGGCTCCGAGGCGAAGGAAACGTATCCGTCGGCGACACCGAAGGCGTAGTAAGTGGTGTTGTCACACGGCGCGCCGAGGACCTGATGCGGCATGATGCCCGGGGTGCAGGCTGGGTAGTCGCAGACGGTCGGCCCGGCCGAGGCTGGCGGCGCCGCCACCACCCCGGCGCCGAGCAATGCGGCAACCAAAGCAACGATTGATCGCACCCGATTACTCTGCCACACCCGAAAAGAAAATTCTCCTGGTTGGAGAAGATCACCTGGGCCGGCGAGGGCTGGCGCCCCACCATCCCAATCGCCCCCCGTGCCCCGTTCCCCGGCGAGCGAGCATTTCCGCATGTAAGGGCCACGAAGGCGGCCGAACGATGACGGCATTGGGCCCAGGCCACAGTGATAAGCTGCTTCTCCGTGCACGATCCGGAACGGCCTGACGCCGACCCACGTGATGACGCGGCGGAAGTGACCGATCGCGCCCGGCCGGGGGTCGAGTCGGACGCCGTAGCACCCGTCCCGGAAGCGGACGCGGAAGACGTCGCCCAGGCCGAAGCGCGCGCCGAGGCGGCTCGGGCACGCCTCGCAAAACTGCGCCGGGCCGCCGGAACCGGGGACGCGGACGAGGAGGACGGTGCTTCCCCAGGTGTCGAGCGTCGCCGCCCCGCGACGCGGACCCGGATGCGGCTACGGCTCCGGCGTCCGGGACGGCCGCGGTGGCTGCGGCGGCCAAAGCGGAAAACAGTGGCGGTCGGCGTCGGCTCCGTGCTCTTCTCGGCCTCTGTCGCCGCGACCGGGTACATGCTGTGGCAGCACCACATCGCGGTGCATAATCGCCAACTCGCCGCGGAGTTCAGTGCAGCCGCCCGGCAAGGGATCACGGCCTTCATGTCGATTGACCCCGCTCATGCCAAGGAGGATGTCCAGCGCACGATCGATGCGTCCACGGGCGACCAGAAAGACCAGCTATCCGTGCTGTCGCCCCTGATGGTCAAGAAGGCCGAAGAGACCAAGGTCGGGACCAAGGTCACCATCGAAGGCGTCGCCGTCCAGTCGTTGAGCGACAATTCGGGAGTCGTGCTGGTGGCGGCGAAAACCGATCCCATTGGGCCGGATAACGCAAAACCGCCACCGGCTTTGTTTCGGCTCAGCGTCAACATGGCCCGCGACGGCGGCCAGCTCAAGATGTCGAAAATCGAATTCCTGCGATGACTGCCGAACATGGCTCGTCGGTGGACGGCATCGAAGAGATTGACGGAGTACAGACTTCACCCGCCGACGAGGAGGAAATGGCGCCCGCTGCCGAGGGACCTGCACGCTCGGGCCGGCTGGCAGCGATTCGACGGCGGGCCCGTCCGTATTGGGCAAGGTGGCGTTCCATCGTGGCGACAACGTTGGTCGTCGCCGCCGTGGGAGTCGCTGCGGGCGTGTACTTCATCCTGTATCGGCCGGATCAGCAGGTCGGTGATGCGGCGGCGCGCCGGGCGATCCAGGCGGCATCAGACGGCACCGTGGCCGCGTTGACGTATTCCTACGACCATTTAAACCGCGATTTCAACAATGCGAAATCGCATCTCACCGGCGACTTTCTGACCTATTACAGCAAATTCACCGACGATGTCGTCGCGCCGACGGCGGAGAAGGGACAACTGACGGCGACCGCGAAGGTGGTTCGGGCCGCAGTCTCGGAATTGCATCCTGATTCGGCCGTGGTGCTGGTATTCGTCGACCAGACCACGGCAAGCGCCCACAGGAAAGATCCCGAGAAGACGCAGAGCAGCGTCCTTGTGACGCTGAAAAAGGTCCACGGTTCCTGGCTGATTACGAAATTCGACCCGTCTGGATGAGCGCGGCAGATCTTGTCCCAACCGTTACCTGGCAGGCCGAAGCGGTGTAACGTCATCGCTCGAGAACGCCGCAACCGACGGCGAAAAGGCGCCCGATAGGCACTCTCGGATTACGCGCTTCGAGGAGCACCTGATGCGTTCAGTCAGAACACTCACCACCGCAACGTTGTTGGCCGCCACCGTATTCGGCGGTTTGAGCACTGCATCCCCGGCCCGGGCGATAACCAAAGAAGACGTGGCGCTCAACGGGACTTACCGCGCCACGTCCATTGGCGATTGGGCCCAGCGAAATGATCAGTATTTCGGCGAACCGACGGTCTACCAAGTTTGGACGATCAGCTCGACCTGCGACTCGACCATGGAATGCCATGGCTCGGTGGCGAGCGACCAGGGCTGGAGCGCGCCCCTCTACATGAAGGATGGGGAGATGTGGAAGGTAAGGCGCGAAGTGCCGAACTGGGAGCGTTGCGAGGACGGTACCACGTTCCCCGGCATACAAACCTTCTTCTTCTACCCGGTGAACGATAACGGCGGATTCCAGATCGGGTCGCGGGTCCTCTCGGGTAAGGACAAGACGGTCGGCCCAAGCGGCGCCTGCGGGCAAAACCAGTGGCTTGACATAACGATGCCGTTGCGCTTGGACCAGCTCTCCTGACCGCGCGGTCATAGCTTCATCGCCCCACCCTCGGGCGGGCTTTGCCTCGCAGCGAATTCAGGTGGGAAGCATGTCCTTCCACGTCCTCGGCGCTTTCGGAGCGACGAGATCGGACTGCTGGTACAACTTCCCGTCCGGACCGACATAACGACCGGTGCGCGGGTCGTACTTCGCCACCGCGACCGACGGGGCGGGCTTAGATGCGTTGGCTCCGAACGAGCTTGGCGCGGCCTGGGGTCCTCCGTCGGCGGGTGCGTCGGCCGGCGCGGGACCGGCCGGTGCGGGTTCGGGAGAAACGAGCGGGGCAATAGGCAATGCCGGCGGCGCGGCGGGGGGCGGCGGAAGCTCCCCCGCCGCAGGGACATCGAGTGGCGCGATGGGCGGCAGATCCGCCGACATTCTCGACATCGGCGCCAGCGCCGGTCCCGAAGACGGCATCGGGGGAACGGCGGCCCCCACGGTGCCCGGTGGCGGATTTTCGCCCCGCGGCCCCGCGGGCGCGCCGCGCGGCACCGCCCCCGGCGGCAGCGGCGTACCCTCGACCGGGCCGAAAATCCTGTCGTTGGTGGTGATCCGGTCATCGGGCGGGACGCCCTGGGCCAACAGGTTTGGATCCAATGGATAGGGACCGGTCGTGTGCTGGCGCATCGCCAGCGGCATGTACGGCTTGTCGCTGTTGCAGATTTCGACGGTCGGCGCGCGCTTGCCCGGGTGACCCATGCAGGGATAGTTACGGGCACCGCGCACCGCGATCGGTGAATCCTGCGGGAGTTTGCAATACAACCCGTCCGGGGTGTCGATGTCGGACAGGTCGTCCGGGGATCGCCAGGTGTTGGGTGGCATGAAGCCGACCGTGCAAATAGGCGGATCGTCGACCGTGGCCGCGAAGTCGCCGTAAGCCCTACCGTCTGGGTGGTTTTCACCCTGGGCCGCCTGCTCGATGGCAACGCCCGACGGCAACAACACCAGCAACTGCTCGATCGACGGGTGGTAGGTGACGCCGATCTGCCCGATGGTGGTCAGGTTGGCGAGCAACACCGGCAGCGTCGGCTTGATTTGTTGCAGAAGCCGAGACGCTTCGTTCGCGGTATCGGGACCCTTCTGCAGGATGGTCCGGAAGTGAGAATCGTTGTTCACCAGCGTATCCGAGATGCCGGCCAAGCTGCGCGCCCACGTTCTGATCGAATCGGTGGTGCGCGCCTGGGTGTCCAGCAGCGGCCCGGTGTCTTCGGTAAGGGCCTTGGTGCGATCGACGACGCCATTGGCGTCGCGGGACAGCGTCTTCGAGGAATCGATCAGCGACCCCAGGTCGTAACCGGAACCGTTGAAACCCTGGAAGGACTCGTCGAGCAACTGGCCGAGTTTGGTCTTCGGGATGCTTTGGACCAAGGCGCTTACCTGCTCGAGCATTGGGGCCACCGGCTGCGGAATTGTCGTGTCGCGCACCGAGATAACCGAGCCGTCGTGCAGGTAGGGCGGCGAATCGGTTTTGGGCCGTAGGTCCACGTACTGTTCGCCCACCGCGGAGACACTGAGCACCTCCGCCGTGAGGTTCGCGGGGACCTTGGGTGAAGTGCTCAGCGACAGCGTCGCTTTCGCGCCGGTCGGTGTCAAACCCACCGAGGTGACCTTGCCGAGCTGCACCCCGCGGTAGGTAACGTTCGAGAACCGGTACAGGCCGCCGGTGGCCGGCAGCTCCAGCGTCACCGTCATCCGGCCGATGCCCAGCAGCGTCGGCGCCTGGATGTAGAACAGGACCATCGCGATCACGCCAATGGTTCCCGCGATCACGAAGACCGCCAGCTGGATCCGAACGAAGCGCGTCAGCATCTATCCACCCGCTCCCGTCGAAGGCGCTTCTGCGGGCACCGGCGATTGATCCAGACCCGCGTCAGGCACCGGGGCCGCGTTCGGCGCAGGCCCGGGCAGCGGAGCCGCGTTCGGCGCAGGCCCGGGCAGCGGAGCCGCGTTCGGCGGGGGACCAGGCGGCGGGCCGTAAGCCGATGAAGGTCCGGGCACCGCACCCGGCGGTGGCGGGGGCAGCGGCAACGCGTTGGGATCGACCCACGGCGGCCTCAGCGGGTTATGCAAAGGATCGAGTGTGTAATTGAGGCGATACGGGTCCCCGGGGACCGGCGGAATCGGCATGTCCAGCTGTCCCCAATGGGTTCCGAGGAACAACCCCTTCTTCAGCCGTGGAATGGTGATGTCGAAATCGAAATGCAGGTTGAAGAAGTCGCCTCGGACCGCTCGGTCGACGAAGTTCTGGGTGAACGGGAACACGAACGAGGCCGCGATGGCCGCGCCGAAATCCGGTCCGACGTCGGCGAGCGCTTTGATGGTCGGCTCCAAGTTTTTGAGATTCGTGACCAGGTCGGCCTGGGCGTCGTTGACCAGCCGCGTGGCGGTGTTGCTGAACGCGCGAAGATGATCCAGGGCGGCCGTCAGACGCGGCCGCTCCTTGATCAACACCTCGAGCGCCGGCGGTACCTTGCGCAGCGCTTCGGTGACGACGTCGCGTTGGTCCGCGAACGTGCCGGCGAGCCGGTTTAGCGCCTGGATGGAAGCGACGATGTTGTCCCGCTGGTCATCCAGCGTGCCCACGAACGTATCCAGGCGGGTGATCAGGTCACGCACCGCGCCCTCGCGCCCGGACAGGGCGGCCGAGAAGTTGTGGATGACCTCCCCGATCTGTCCCAGCCCACCGCCGTTGACGACCGCTCCCAACGACGACAGCGTCTGCTCCGTCGACGGGTAGGCCGATGAGCGGCTGAGCGGGATGGTGGCGCCGGGCTGCAGCCGTCCGCTTCCCTGCTGGCCCAGCGGAGTGTTGAGCTCCACATGCATCGAGCCCAGCAGGCTGGTCTGACCGACGGTGGCCACCACGTTGGCCGGGACCACCACATCGCGCTTGACCGAGATCTCGACGTCGGCGTGCCAGCCTTTGACTCTCATGGCACCGACGCTGCCGACAACCACGTCGTCGATCATCACCGGCGAATTCGATTCCATCGTACCGACATTCGGGAGTTCGACGTGGTAGATGTTGGCCCCCGGGCCGCGTCCGACCGCACCGGGCAGGGGCAGTGAATTCAGGCCGTGGAACGCGCATCCGGTAGCCGTCACCGCCACGCAGCAGCCAATGGCGAAGACCCGCTTGGCCGCAACCCCGGCGCTCATTGTTGTGGCCCTTCGCCCGGCAGCAGCATGCCCGACAAGGTCGGCGCCGACGGTGGTGGCGCCGGTGTCGACGGTGGCGGCGGCAGTGGCATCGCCGCGCCCGGTATCCGCTCCGGCGGCTCCGCTCCCGGCGGTCCCACCGGATCACCCGGCAGGCCGGTGTAGGCCGACACCGCGGGCGGGATCTCGGGTGGTCCGGGTTTCGGGCCCTCACCGCCGGGCGCCAGGCGCGGTTCGGTGTAGAGAACCTTGGACGGATCGATCGACTTCTGTATGAACGGGTTGAGGGGGATCGGCGAGTTGTTCCAGCTGGTTTGGCGCAGCCCGGGTCCGAGGAACAGGGAGCACAGCTTGCCGGATTCGACGGCGGTGATGTTCTCGATGGCGCCGATCTGCGTGCAGCCTGGAGTGGACAGCAGAAGCTGACCGCCCCAGGTTGGATTCGACATGTTCATGAGCCCGAACCCGCCGACGATGGTTCCGGTGTCGGCGTTGTAGTCGTTGAAGAAGTTGCCGAACGCGTTCGGCGAGGTGTGCAGGATGTTTTCCAGGGCCATGTGGTGATCGACCAAATTCTGTGTGACATCGGCCAACCGGGCGATCTGCTCGCTGGTCTGGTTGCGGGTCCCGGCGATGAATCGCCGCACCTCGCCCACCGCCGTCGACAGATCGGTCAGCGCCGCGTCCAGGTCGGATTTGCTGTCGTTGACCACGCTGGTCAACGTGGCCAGGCGACCGTTGAACTGCTCGATCTGCACGTTGCTGTCGCGCAGCGCGCCGACGAAGGTCTGCAGGTTCTTGATGATGTCGACGATGTTGCCGCTGCCGTTGGCAAGGATCCGGCCCGCCCCTGACAGCTGAGCGAGTGTCTGCCGCAGCTTGTCACCGTTGCCGTCGAGCGCGTTGGCGGCACTGTCGATGAACCGTCCCACCGATGTGCCCGAGACCCCGCTCTTGGGCCCCAAATCCGTTGCCAGCCGCATCAACTGGGTTTTGACTTCGTCCCACTCGACCGGCACGGCGGTCCGTTCGACCGGGATGACCGCCCCGTCGCGCATGACCGGCCCACTGTCGCGGTAGGCCGGTGAGAGCTGGACGTAGCGGGCGGCCACCAGATTCGGGGCGACGATCACCGCCTTGGCGTCGGCTGGGATGGGCACGTCGCGGTCGACCTTGAGGACCATCTTGGCCTGTGTGCCCTGCGGCTGAATCGATTTGATGTTGCCGACTTTGACACCCGAGACCCGCACCTCGTCATGGGGATAGATCGCGGTTGCGGTGGTGAAATAGGCGGTGATCGTCTTGGGCCCGAAAAACGTGTTGCGGATGGCCACGGCGGCGCCGGCAACGATCAGCCCGACCAGAACGACCGCCGTCACGACCGCCAGTCGCCTGCGCGGCATCCGGGAGATCAGCGAGGTCACTGTGACCCTCCGATCCGGCCGCCCAATGTGCAGCCAGGGCACTGCGGAATGGAGTTGTACGGCCAGGGGGTCAGCGCCCGCGGTATCGGCGACGGGAAGCCGGGGCCCTTGGAAGTATCGAAGGTGCGGAATCCCCAGAGGTAGTCGATCAACTCCTGGAAGAGTTGCGGGATAAGGAAGTTCGGGGCGAACGCCTGGTAGGCATACATACCGGAGATGGCCTCGCCGACCGTGATCTCGAATTTGGCGAGACCGGGCAGAGCTTTGCCGATGTTGTCGCGGTTCTTTTCCAGCACCCCGGTCACCCGATTCAGCCGCTCCAGCGTGGGCGCCAGTGTGGCTTCGTTGTCGTGTACCAACGCCGTCAGCTGCTTGGCCACCGCCGAGGTGTTGGCCAGCAGGTCCACGATCTCCTGCCGCCGCGCGACCAACACTTGGAGCAGGGAATCGGAGTTGAGGATGAGCTTGTTGACCTGCATGCTGCGTTCGGAAAGTATCCCGGTGACATCGCCGGCGCTCTTGAACAGCTCGCCCAGATTCTTGTTGCGGCTGTTGAGAGTTCGCGATAGCCGGGTGAGTGCGTCGAAGGCCGGCCCCATCTGGGGCGCGATCTGGTCGAGGGTTGCCGCCAGCGTGTCCAACGATTGATTCAGCGCCGTGGTGTTGGTTCCGGCCGTGTCGGTGGTCAGGTCACTGACCGCTTCGCTCAACGAATACGGCGAGGACGTGCGCGAGACCGGGATCAGCGACATGGGATGCATCGTGCCGCTGCCGGCGGACTCCACCGTCAGCATCCGCTCACCCAGCAGCGTGCCGGTGCGGATGTGCGCGGAAGTCTCCGAGCCGAGCAGGATGTTGCCCTTCATCGCGAACGTCACCAGGGCATCGCCGTGACGCAGCTTCACATCCGATACCGTGCCGACCTTCATTCCCGACACGATCACGGGGTTGCCCGTCGCAAGGCCGCCGGCTTCGGTGAACAGCGCCTGGTAGCGGACCATCGTTGCCCATTGGATGAATCGGTCGGGCGACAGGCCCACCAGGATGACCATCACCGCCAGGACGACGCCGATGAGTCCGGGCTTGACGAGCGCAGCTCCGCGATACTTGAGCATCAGGGTTCTGTGCACCTTTCTGCATCTGACCGGTAGATGTTGGCGCGCACGGTCTTGCCGTTGAGATCCGTGCCGCGGATCCCGAACTGGCAGAGGTAATAAGGGATGGTGGCGCCGTTCACGCCGAGCCGGACCAGCTTGCGGTAGTTCTGCGGCGCCTTGGCGATTGCGGCGTCGAGGCGGTCCTTGTCGCCATCGAGGATCGGCGCCAGCCGATTCAACTGGGCTATGGTGCCGGACAGCGGCGGGCGGGCCTCGGCGAGCAGATCCGCCAACGAGGCGGTTCCCTTGTCCAGGGCGTCAATGGCGGACCCAATCGTGTCGCGGTCATTCGACAGGCCGCTGACAAGCTGCTCGAGACGGTCGATCGCGCCGGAGAACTGTTTGCCGTCCTTGGAGATCGTGCCGATCACGATGTTGAGGTTGTCGATCAGTTGCTGCACCGTTCGATCGTTGTCCGCCAAGGCGTTTGAGAACGACGTCGTCTTGGCGAACAGCGACTCGAGAGTCCCGCCCTGACCCTGGAACACCTGCAGCAATCCGGAAGTCAGCGCGTTGACATCGCGCGCGTTCAGACCCTGGGTGACCGGCTTCAGCCCGCCGAGCAGCAAATCGAGGTCAAGCGCCGGCGCGGTGCGGCTGACCGGAATCTGACCGCCGGGCGGCAGCCGCTTGGGCGACCCCGGACCGTCGACGAGCTCGAGGTAGCGATCGCCCACCAGGTTGAGGTAGCGGACCGCCGCCCTGCTGCCCTCGGTGAGGACGACGTTGCGGTCGGCGTCGAATTTCACCACGACTTTCTTGTCCGGTCGCAACGAAACGCTGTTGACCGTGCCCACCCGGATCCCGGCGACCCGCACCGACTGCCCCGGCTTGAGCCGCGACACATCGTTGAACACCGCCGAATACTCGGTCGTCGCACCCGTCCGGTACTGGCCGAAGATGAAGAACAGGAAGGCGGTGAGCATCGCCATCACGACCGCGAAAATCGTGAACTTGACCAGCGTTGCGCTCGTTCTCATCCGGGTTGCCCGATCTGCGCGGAGTTGCGCGGCGGTCCGGCGATCGGCCCGTACAACAGCTCTTTGAGGAGATCGGAGTTGATCAACAGCTGTGGGTTCCCGTAATTCACCGGGTTGGCGCCGATATCGGTAATCAATTGCGGCGGAGCAGTATTGAACGGCAGCTTCGGCAGGCCCACGCACTGCGGGCCGCCCGTCGCGGCAACCTTGGGCAGGTTCGTCGGGTACCGATACCGCTCGGCGCCCCAGGTGAGGCTCGCCGAGATGTTGATGCTCGGTTCCGACAGCGGCGCCCCGTGCGAGATCTGTACGAGGCCGGCGAAAGCGCAGTTGAGCGCCGGGGCGTACTCATTGGTCAAATCGGTGGTCGGCACCAGCAGATGCAGCACATCCGTCAGCGGTTGGCGGTTCGTCGACAGCACGTCGTTGCCGATGTCGGCCAGGCCGATCGCGCTGATCAGCAACGCATCCAGGTTGTGCTGCTCTTCGACGATCGTCTTGCTGATCCGGGTCGCGTTGGAGGCGGTCTTCACCAAGTCGGGTGCCGCGTCGGCGTAGGCGTCGGACACCGCCGGTAAGACCGTGAGGTCATGACGGAATGCGGGCAGGCTCGGCTCGAGCCTGGCCAGGAACGAATCCAGGTCGCTCAGCGACTGGCCAAGTTGCGGTCCACGTCCACTGAACGCCTGCGCCAGCGCACCCAGCGATTCGTTGAGCTTCGGCGGGTCGATGTGGCTCAGGACCGATACCAATTGCTGGAACACCGTGTTGATTTCGACCATGACGTGCTGCCCCTGCAGCGTCTGGCCGCCGTGTAGCCGTTGGGCCGAGGGCTTCTCGGGTGGAACCAGCTCGACGGACTTGGCGCCGAACACCGTTGATGACGCGATGTTGACGAGCACGTTGCCGGGAATGAAGTGCAACTGCGACGGGTCCATCGCCAAGTGAATGGCCGCCTGGCCGTTGGGCAGCGACTCGATCGCGGAGACCTTGCCCACCTGCACCCCGCGCATCTTGACCTTGGCGTCGGGGTTCATGACCAGGCCGGCACGCTGCGAGATCACCGTCACCGGCACGGTTTCGGTGAACGAGCCCTGAAACAGACCCACCGCCACGGCGAAGATCAGACCGATGATGAGGACGGTGGCCAGTCCGAGCAACGGTGGCAGGTAACTCCGTCCGGCGGGCGGCCGCGCATGGCCGGTGCGCGCCGGTTGGCCCGCGACCGCGCCCCGACCCGCCGGAACGTTCTGCGTCACTGCTGTGTCACATCCTCTGCTAACCGGACAGGTTGAAGTTGCCGTTCGTGCCGTAGATAGAAAGCGAGACCAACAGCGTCACCGACACCACGACGATGAGCGAGGTGCGCACCGCGTTGCCGGTCGCGTTGCCGACGCCGGCCGGCCCCCCCGACGCGAAATAGCCGTAATAGGTGTGGATCAGCAAGATGGTGAGCGCCATCAGAATCGCCTGCAGGAACGACCACAACAGGTCGATCGGGTTCAAGAACGTGTTGAAGTAGTGCTGGTACAAACCCTGCGACTGTCCGAGCAGGAACGTCGTGGTGAACTGACTGGCCAAGAACGACAGGATGACGGCGATGCTGTACAGGGGCGTGATAGCCATCATTCCCGCCAGGATCCTGGTGCTCACCAAGTAGGCGACCGGCCGAATGGCCATGCTCTCCAACGCATCCACTTCTTCGTTGATTCGCATGGCGCCCAGCTGAGCGGTCACCCCGGCGCCGAAAGTGGCCGCCAAACCGATCCCGGCGACCACCGGTGCCGCAATCCGCACGTTGATGAACGCGGACAGAAAGCCCGTCAGCGCCTCGATGCCGATATTGCCCAGTGAGGTGTAACCCTGAATGGCCAGGGTGCCACCCGCCGCCAGCGTCAAGAAGCCGACGATCACAACGGTTCCGCCGATCATCGCCAAAGTGCCCGCGCCCATGCTGATCTCGGCGATCAGTCGAATGACTTCGCGCGTGTAGCGAGTGGCCGCGAAGGGCACCCCGGCGAGCGCCTTGCCGTAAAACAGGGTGTGATCGCCGATGCGCCCCATCAGGGCGACCGGCCTCTCGAGTTGGCGGGTCAAGCGCGGATATGCAGCCCTCAGTGCCATGGCAACCCTACTTCGCCGTCATCTTGATGCCGATCGCGGTGACGACCACGTTGACGACGAACAACGACATGAAGGCATACACGACGGTTTCGTTGACCGCGTTGCCAACGGCCTTGGCGCCACCTGCGGTGATCGACAGGCCCCGATAGCAGGCGACCAAGCCGGCAATGAGTCCGAAAAGCGCTGCCTTGACGCACGAAATGACCACCTCGGGCACACCGGTGAGCAACGTGATGCCCGCGGCGAACGCACCGGGATTGACGTCTTGGACGAACACCGAAAAGACGTAACCGCCAAGGACCCCGATGATGACCACCAGGCTGTTGAGCAGAAAGGCGACCAATCCCGACGCCAGCATGCGCGGCGTGACCAACCGTTGCACCGGGTTGATGCCGAGCACCTCCATCGCGTCGATTTCTTCGCGAATCGTTCGCGCCCCCAGGTCCGCGCACATTGCCGTAGCGCCGGCACCCGCGACGATCAAGACCGTGACCAGCGGGCCGAGCTGGGTGACCGCACCGAAAGCGGCGCCCGCACCGGAGAGGTCGGCCGCGCCCAGTTCGCGCAGCAAGATGTTGAGCGTGAAGCTGACGAGGACGGTGAACGGGATGGCCACCAGCAGGGTAGGGGCCAGCGAGACCCGGGCGACAAACCAGGACTGCTCCAAAAACTCCCGCCACTGGAACGGTCGGCGGAACGCGTACTTGACCGCATCGGCCGACATCGCGAACAAGGCGCCGACGGCGTGCATGGGCCCGGAGAAGTCCCATTTCAGTTTCAGCTGCGGCAATCCCGCTGACCAGTGGTCGGCGCCATTAGTCGCCATTGGCGTCAGGCCCTTTCCAAGTTACGAGACCGGCAGTCTTGTTCTGACGCAACGGTTGCGGTAAATTCAGCAGAATTGACGGCCGTAAACGCGCGCTGACGAGTGCGAAATGCTGAGCGGGCAGCCAAGTTCCGGCATCGAGCTGCGATGTGACAGCCGCGACCTCGCTCACGCCAGACCTCCGTTCTGTTGCGTGAGTTGGCGCTGCAAAACGAGGAGCTCTACGTCTTGAAGCGTCCGGCGATTATGACTCATGCCGCGTCCGGGTGGAGCGAAAAATGCATAACCGTTATCGCGCATTGCGCGATCGGTGCACGGGCGCAAGGCAGCTGCGTCTTAACGCAAGCGACTGTCGGCTCAAGCATTTCGGGGTGGGCTCCAGTCCAAGTAGTGCTCACGTGACGGCGCCGGCCGTCTTGAGTTCGATGATGCGGTCCCAGTCGAGGCCTAGCTCCATCAGGATCTCGTCGGTCTGCTCTGCGAATCCGGGGGCCGGCCCCGTCTCGGGCGCTGCGACGTCGAACTGTACCGGGTTGGCCACCAGCTCGAGTTCACCCGCCCGCACCATGTACTCGTTCGAGCGGATCTGCGAATCCTCGGCCGCTTGCAAGGTGTCCTGCACGGGTGCCCATGGCCCGGAAAGCGTGGCGAAGCGCTCGCTCCACTCGGCCAGCGTGCGGCCGGCGATGGCCTTGGTCAGCAGTTCGACCGCGTCCGCGGTGTTGGCGGCGATGTTTTCCACGCTGTCGAAGCGCGGGTCATCGGCCAACTCCGGCAGGTCGACGTGGCGGCACACGTCGGCCCAGAACTTGGTGGGCTGCATCATCACGAAGGAGATGTAGCGGCCGTCGGACGTCGTGTACAAACCCACCAGCGGGTTGTTGGGCGCGCCGTGCACGCCCGGCGGCGGCGCTTCCAGCCGCTGGTTCAGATGCTTTGTCAGCGCAACCGTGTGTCCCATCGACCACAACCCGCTGCCCAGCAGCGACACATCGACGACGGACGGCTCGCCCGTGCGCTCGCGCTTGAGCAGCGCCGCCGCGATGCCGCCGGCCAGGTTGGTACCCGAGATGGTGTCGCCGTACGCCGGTCCGGGCGGTGCGATCATGCCCGGCATGCCGGCCGGAGTGATGGTGGCGGCCGTGCCGGCCCGGCACCAGAAGGCGGTCATGTCGTAGCCGCCTTTGGTCGACTCTTCACCGCGCGGGCCGAGCGCGCTGCCGCGCGCGTAGACGATCTTCGGGTTCATCGCCCGGATGTCGTCGACATCGATGCCGAACTTTCGCCGGTGGTCGGGCAGGAAGCTGGTAAGGAACACGTCCGAGCGACGAGCCAGCTCGTAGAGCACCTCCTTACCCTCCGGCACGGACATGTCCAGACCGATGCTGCGCTTGCCGCGGTTGGCGTGCTCGATGTTCGGGTTGGGATCGCCTTCGACGCGCAGCATCCCGGTCTGTCGCAGTCCACGTTGCGGGTCACCGGTCACCGCGTGCTCGACCTTGACCACGTCGGCACCCCATTCGGCGAGCACCGCGCCCGCCGACGGCACGAACCCGTACATGGCGACTTCGAGGACTCGGACGCCTTCGAGCGGCCTCATACGCCGGCTCCTTTCACTGAGACGGCCGTTATTGCGATGTCCGCTGCGGTCCCAGTGGCGGGCTCTGCCGTGTTCTGGGCAGGCATTCCGTACCCCCTGGTGTGGTGGCGGTCACGATAATTTCATTCTCTTCCCCGGCGAATCTTACATTCGAGTTTCGATAATTCAAGAAAGTTTCAGGAATAAGATCGGGCCCCTGACCAGGGCCGCAACCGGCCGTACACTGTCGGCCAGGGCCTTTCCCCGCAGGCCGGACGCGGTGTTGGGCGCATGTTGCACCCCGCTCCGCGCGGAGAGTAAGGTTCTCATAATTGCAAGGGAGATTCTTTGTGACTGAAATGGCCCCCTCCGGAGCAGAGGCGTCCACATGAAGACTGCGGTAGTCACCGGCGGCGGATCCGGCATCGGCCTCGCCGTCGCGCGGCGCCTGCGGGCCGACGGTCTGAATGTCGCCTCCATCGACCTGCGGCCGTCGGAAGCCGAGTTCGCCTTCACCGCTGACGTCACCGATCGGTCGCAAGTGGATGCGGCGCTGTCGGCCATCCGCACTCAACTCGGGCCGGTGACGGTTCTGGTCAATGCCGCCGGCCTCGACGGGTTCAAGAAGTTCAACAACATCACCTTCGCGGACTGGCAGCGGGTGATCGACGTCAACCTCAACGGCGTTTTCCATACCGTCCAGGCGGTGCTTCCCGACATGGTCGAGGCGGGATGGGGGCGCATCGTCAACATCTCGTCGTCGAGCACGCACTCCGGTGCGCCGTACATGAGTCATTATGTGGCGGCCAAGTCGGCGGTCAACGGCCTGACGAAGTCGCTCGCACTCGAGTACGGACCCAAGGGCATCACGGTCAACGCGGTGCCGCCGGGCTTCATCGACACCCCGATGCTGCGCGCGGCCGAGAAGAATGGATTCTTGGGCGATATCGACGAGACCATCGCGCGGACGCCGGTGCGCCGGATGGGCACCCCCGAGGACATCGCGGCGGCATGCGCGTTCCTGGTGTCCGAGGAGGCCGGCTACATCACCGGTCAGATCTTGGGCGTCAACGGAGGCCGCAACACCTGAGCGGTGGCGAATCGTCAGCGGTGCCCGGTAAGTGTGAGAGGAGAAAACCCATGAAGGTCTGGGTGGATTCGCAACGGTGCCAGGGCCACACCCTGTGCGCGATGATCGCTCCGGAATCGTTTCAGCTCAGCGACATCGACGGCAGTTCGTCCGCGATCGACGAGGTGGTGCCCGCCGATCGCGAGGACCAGGTGCGTGAGGCCGCGCAGTCCTGCCCGGAGCAGGCCATCATGATCACCGACGACGCCTGAGCCGGCACCGGCTCCGTAGCTACCGAAAGACATAGGGAGACAGAGCATTGAGCGTCGACGACGTCGTCAATGACAGCGACCGCAAGAAGAACCGGTACCACTTCGACCGGCACTCCCCGGAGTACCGGTCGAAGTTCAAGGCGATCACCGAAGAGATGCACGCGAAGTGCCCGATGGCCTGGACGGAAACCTATGGCGGCCACTGGGTGGCGGCCGGCAGTCACGAGGTGTTCGAGCTGGCCCGCTGCCCCGCCGTCTCCAACGATCACGACATCCACAGCGAACGCCGGGGCTACAAAGGCATTTCGATCCCCACGGCCAGCCGGGTCAGCGCGGTGCGCGGCGGGATCCTGGAGATGGACGACCCCGAGCACCGCATCTACCGAACCGTGCTCAATCCGTATCTGTCACCCGCGGCGATCAAGCGCTGGGAACCATTCATCGACGACGTGACCCGCGCCTGCCTCGACGAGAAGATCGAAAGTGGCCGCATCGACTTCGTGGACGACCTCGCCAATGTCGTGCCCGCCGTCTTCACACTGGCAATGCTGGGCATCCCGCTGAAGAAGTGGAACATGTACAGCGAGCCGGTGCACGCCGCGGTGTACACGCCCGAGCACTCCCCCGACATCGAGCGCGTCACCGCGATGCACCGCGAGATGGGGCTCGACATGGTCAACAACATGATCGAGATCCGCGCAAACCCGAGGCCCGGAATCGTCAACGGCCTGCTCGAGATGCGCATCGACGGTGAGCCGGCCCCGGAGCTGGAAATCCTGGGGAACCTGGGCCTGGTCATCGGCGGCGGCTTCGACACCACGACGGCCCTGACCGCCCACTCGCTGGAATGGCTTTCGGAGCACCCCGAGCAACGACAGCTGCTCAGCGACGAGCGCAAGACCCTGCTCGATCCCGCGACCGAGGAGTTCTTGCGCTACTTCACCCCCGCGCCCGGGGATGGCCGGACCTTCTCCGAGGACACCGAACTCGACGGCACCCAGTTCAAAGAGGGTGAGCGGCTCTGGATTTCGTGGGCGATGGCCAACCGCGACCCATCAGTGTTCCACGACCCCGACCAGATAATCCTCGACCGTAAAGGCAACCGGCACTTCAGCTTCGGGCTGGGCATCCACCGGTGCATCGGCTCGAACGTGGCACGCACGGTGTTCAAGTCCATGCTCACCGCGGTCCTCGACCGGATGCCCGACTACAAATGCGACCCGGAGGGCACCGTTCATTACGAGACCATCGGTGTCATCCAGGGCATGCGCAAGCTGCCGGCATCTTTCACGCCCGGCCGCAAGGTCGGAGCCGGCCTCGACGAAACGCTGGAGAAGCTTCAGCGTATCTGCGACGAACAGGAACTCGCCCGACCGATCACCGAACGCAAGGAAGCCGCGGTCATCGACTGAGCCGCCCAGATTTTGCGAGTCGGCCTGTTCAGCGTGACCGCGTCTTATATTTGAGCCAAACGCGTGCGCAGAGAGGGAGACGCATCGGTGAAGACTTTCGCAATCGGCCTTGCGCTGGCCATGGCCGCGCTGACTGTCACGCCGAGCGCCCACGCGGACATGCTGTTTGCCAACTACAGAGTGGACACGAGCCGGGATCCCGGGCACAGCTGGATTTGGTCGATCAACCCGTGCGTCCATCCGGCGCCGGGATGCGCTCAGGTTTACGCGACTCCGCAGCCCAACGGGCAAGCGGCGCCCTGGAGGGGGGACGCCCAGCTGTCCAACGGCCGCTACACCATGGCCGTCGATGATCCCTTCGGTGTGCGCTGCGTGGTCCAGTTCTTTCCCTCGCATGACGTCTACTCGTGGGACGCGGCGACGCTGGCGGGTCAGGTCGACTCGACGTTCGACACCGGCTGCGGCGGCGGACCGGGGGGCACCAACAGCTGGCCGTTCTCGCTCGTGCGATGGTAGCCGCGTGAGGGGTACAGGAGTCGGTCGATCATGACGGCGACGGGCAGTAGGCACGATGGCTGAGGAGAAGAAGGCGCCGGACGATAAGGCCACTTCGAAAGCCGACGTGCAGGCGTTGCTCGAGGAGGCCGAGGCCGAGGCCGCCGAAGCCGAGGCGCTGGCCGCCGCGGCGCGCGCCCGCGCTCGTGCCGCCCGCCTCCGGCGTGAGGCGCTGGCCCAGGCTGAGGCCGAGACCGCGCAAGAGGCACCGGACGCCGACGAGGACGAAACCGGCGCCGTCGAGGGCGAAATCGGCGCCGCCGAGCCGGAGACCGGCGACGACGTCACCGACCCCGCCGAGGCAACGGACACCGACGCAACCCAGACCGCGGACGAAGCCGCCGACGAAACCGCCGAAGAGACAGAAGCGCAAGCCAAGCCGGCCCGCTCTCGACGGCGGCTGCGGCTGCCCTCGTGGTCGGTGGCGTGGAAAGCGGCGGTCATCGTCCTCATCTGCGCCTTCGTCGGCGCCAGCGGATACATGATGTGGAACCGCCATGAAACCACCGAGCGCAACCAGCGCGCCGCGAACTTTCTCGCGGGAGCCAAGCAAGGTGTCGTCAACCTGACTTCCATGGACTTCAATAAGGCCAAGGAGGACGTCCAACGGGTGATCGACAGCTCGACCGGCCAGTTCCGGGACGACTTCCAAGCGCGTGCAAAGGATTTCACGACCGTCGTCGAGCAGTCCAAAGTGGTCACCCAGGGCACCGTGAATGCGGCGGCCGTGCAATCCGTGAACGGGGATTTCGCGTTGGTTCTCGTCGCGGCGACGTCGCGCATCACCAACGCCGCGGGCGCCAAAGACGAACCACGCAATTGGCGGCTCAAGGTGACCGTCAAAAACGACGGCGGGCAATACAAGATGTCCAACGTGGAGTTCATTCCGTGAGCGAGGACCAGCCCAGCATCGACACCGCCGACGACGCTGCCGAACAAACCGATCGCGACCAAATTAGCGCTCCCCGTCGGCGGCGCAAGGTCAAACTCGTTCCCGTGACGCTGATCGTGCTGCTGCTGCTTTCCGGCGGCGCGGCGGCGTGGCTGTACTTCAAGGTGTACCGGCCCGACAAGCAGACCGACGCCAGCGTGGCGAGCGCGGTCGCCAATGCGGCGTCCGACGGAACCGTCGCGTTGCTGTCGTACTCGCCCGACTCGCTCGACAAAGATTTCGCCAACGCCAAGACTCATCTGTCCGGCGACTTTCTGTCGTACTACAACCAGTTCACCGAACAGATCGTGGCGCCGGCAGCCAAGCAGAAGTCACTGAAAACCAACGCCCGGGTGTTGGGGGCCGCGGTCCAGGAATTGCATGCGAATTCGGCGGTCGTGCTGGTGCTGGTCGATCAGAGCACCACCAGCAAGGACAATCCCGACCCCGCGATGGCTTCCAGCAGCGTGCTGGTGAGTTTGACCCGGATCAACGGTGCCTGGCTGATCACCAAATTCGACCCGGTCTAGGCGCCGGTCGGCTGTTCGACCGTCGCTTCCCCGGCCAGCCGCACACCCCGGGGCGTGAACCGGATCGCCTTGTCCAGCATCGCCTCTCGGAAAGCCCTGTGACCGCCCTAGCCGCGCGGCAGGCCGAGTACCCGCTGGGCGATGATGTTGCGCTGGATTTCGGAGGTGCCGCCGGCGATGGTGCCGGAAAAGCTGCGGGCGTAGCGCTCGAACCAACTGGCGAAGTAGTGGTCGAGGTTCATGTGCGCGTACGGCCCCGTCAGGCCCGGGTGCACCAGCCCATCGGATCCAGCGGAGGTCAGCGCCAGTTCCATGCCACGCAACTCGGCTTCGGAACCGAGGAGCTTGAGCACCGAGATCGCGGCCACGTCGTCTTCGCCGCGCGCGGCGCGCGCCAGGGCCGCCGAACCCAACAGCCGCAGGGCCTGCTTGTCCATGATGGTGCTGGCGTATTGGTCACGCTCGACGTCGGTGCTGGGATGGAAGTCGTCGATCATGTTCTCCAGGCGATCGGCGAATCCCAGCCACATCATGGTGCGTTCGTGCCCCAGCGACCCGTTGGCCACCCGCCACCCCTGGTCGAGCTCACCGACCAGGTTCTCGGCCGGCACCCGCACGTCGGTGAAGAACACCTCGTTGAAATCCAGATCGTCGGCACCGCAGATAGACGGGAACGGCCGGCGCACCAGCCCCGGGGTATCGGTGGGGATGACGAGCGCGCTGATTCCCTTGTGCTTCGGCACATCCGGGTTGGTCCGCACGAACGTCAGCAAAACGTCGGCGTCGTGGGCACCGGAGGTCCACACCTTTTGGCCATTGACCACGAAGTGATCGCCATCGAGCACCGCGCGGGTGCGCAGGGACGCCAGGTCGGAGCCCGCGCTCGGTTCGCTCATGCCGAGTGACGCCGTGATCTCGGCCCGCAGGATCGGTACCGCCCAACGCCGCTTCTGCTCGTCGCTGCCGAACGACAACAGCGACGCCGCAACGATATTCACACCTTGCGGGTTGAAGCTGTGGTAGATCCGCCGGCGGCTCAGTTCTTCGAGGTAGACGAACTGCTGAATGACCGTTGCGTTGCGCCCGCCGAATTCCGGCGGCTGGCTGGGCAGCAACCAGCCGTTGTCGAACAACAGCCGCTGCCAGTCGCGGGCCCACTGCGGCATGTGTGAGACCGACCGCGGGCGCTCGAGCGTTTCGCTTGCGGCAGGCAGGTTTTGGTCGAGGAAGGCCGAGAACTCCGCCCGGAACTCCTCGACGTCGGAATCAAAAGTCAGCTGCACGGTATTCCTCCGCGATTCGCGCCCGGTGCTCCGCCGCGCCGCCGAGCATCAGCTCGCCCGCCTTAGCGCGTTTCAGCGCAAACTGCAGGTCGTTCTCCCAGGTGAATCCCATTGCGCCATGCAGCTGTAAACCGTGCCGGAAGACCAGCGACTGGCATTCGCCGGCCGACGCCTTGGCCATCGCGGCCGCCAGTCGGCGCCGGGGATCGTCGGCCGCGATCGTCAACGCGGCGAAGTAGGCGAGCGCACGCGCCCGTTGCACAGCGACGTGCATGTCGGCGGCCTTGTGCTGCACGGCCTGGAACGAGCCGATCGGCACGCCGAACTGCTGGCGGCTACTCACGTGCTCGAGCACCAGGTCCAGGATGCGTTGGCAGGCGCCGACCATCGTGATCGCCATGCCGGTCAGCGCGAAATGGTGAGCGCGTTCCGCGTCGACGGTCAGCCGGTCACTGTCGGGCACCCGAACCTGCGGGAACGACAGGTCGGCGACGTGCAGTACCGGATCGAACACCGCCGCGCGCCGGGCCGACACCTGGCTGGAGGCGACCAGGAACACCCCGGCGTCGGTCACCACCGCCAGCCGATCCGCGCGATCTCCGTCGAGCACGTGCCGCGCCGTGCCCTCCATTACCCAACCCTCGGCGTCGCGGTGCGCGCCGACCCCGCCGTAGACCGCGGTGCCCGACTGGTGGGGGTCGAAGCGGTCCGCGGCGAGCGGCCCGAACTGGCTCATCGTCGCCAGGAACGGGGTGGGGTCGGTGGCGTGGCCGAGCTGCTCGAGCACGATGGCAAGCTCGACGGCGCTGTCGGGATCGCTGAGCTCGGTCCACCCCTGATCTACATACGATTTCCACAACGGGCTGGGGTCGACGCCCTCTTCGGCCACACTGCGCACCAACGACGGCGGGCACTGCTTCGCGACGGCGTCGCGCACCGTGTCCTGCCACAGTCGCTGGTCAGCATCGAACTCCAACAGCATCCGCGCCGCCTCTCGTCGTGACTGTCACGGCGAGAATACCATTCTCGGTTGCGGAAGTAATAATCTCTGAATCCGGGCATGGGAACACCCGGGGGGCCGGCAAGGGCGGACTTTCGCCAGCGATCTAACTGCTGGTTACGAGGCCGTCAGCCGCGTTGTCCCAGGGGTCGAGGTTGACGAATTCGGCCAGCGGGCGCCTGATCGTCCGGGCCGTCGACATCACTTCCCAGATGTCCGCGCTCGCTTCGGTCACCGCTTCTCCTCGACGCCTAGAGTCGCCCAGCTCCGCACTATCAGCTCGTATTCCCAACCGCCGCACAAATATTCGTTGACGATCATGCGGCGGCACTCACCCACGGCAACGAGAGCACGGGCGGGCAGGTCCATTTGAAGCTCGACTGTAGACCGCGCCCGGCGGACACGGTGCAAGACTGCGCTCAGGCAATCGGAACCTCGGCAGCGTACGGACGACGACATCGGGGACCGCTGCCCCGAACTGAAGGGAGAAGTGCATTGGATCGCGACACCTACCAGCGGGGGCTGTACATCCGCTCCGAGGTGCTGGGCGAAGAATACGTCAACCGCGCCCTGGCCGACGCGGATGACTTCACCGCGCCCTTGCAAGATCTCGTCACCGAATACTGCTGGGGTGCCGTGTGGGGTCGTGAAGAGCTACCCCGGAAGACCCGCAGCGTGCTCAACCTGGCGATGATCTCGGTGCTCAACCGGCCCAACGAATTGCGCACGCACATCAAGGCGGCACTGACCAACGGCGTCACCCGCGAGGAGATCCGCGAGGTCTTCCTGCAGGTGGCCATCTACGCCGGCGTGCCGGCCGCCGTCGACAGCTTTCGCATCGCCGGTGAGACGTTCGCCGATCTGGACCGGGACTAGGGGCGCGGCGTGGCGGTCGGGTTCATCGGACTCGGAAACATGGGCCTTCCCGTGGCATACGCTTCGCCGCTGGCCTGATGCTCAAGGATGTGCGTCTTTACCTCGACGAAGCGCGGGCGCTCGCGGTGCCCGCCGAGGCCGAGACGATCGGCCGGATCTGGGAGGCGCTCGCCCGCGACGAGGGGCCCGACTCCGATTTCACGGCGGTGATCAAACCGTTCGAGCGGGCCGCGGGTGTGACAGTGGGTTCATCGAACTAGCCATCGCATCGGCGGCCGGGGCGACGAGGCCTGCGGATCGCGTCCGTCCGCCAACTCGGAGAATGGTATTATCCATAATAAAGAACGATACTTGCTCCTACCCTCGCAAAAGGCCCGCCACCAGCGACGATGATTAAACGAAATGCTTACCGGAAACCCGTTGATGGACCACTGAGCAGAATGTTAGATTGGCTATCCTATGATTTCGCGCGGCCGGCTTTTGCTTCCGCAGCCGAAGGGTGGCTCTGGTGATCACACACGCCGACGGAACCAGCACCCCGCTGATCGACGCGAGCGTGCACATCTTCTTCCCGTCCACTAAGGCGCTGCGCAAGACCCTGCGCGAGCCGTTCAAGAGCCGCGGGTTTCCCGACTACGAGATGGACTGGTACGGCGCCCCCGGCGGTGAGTACGCGCCCAACACCGAGGGCCCGGATCGCCAGTATCCCGGTTCGGACCCGGATTTTGTTGCCAATGAACTGTTTTCGAAGCGCGGCGTCGATGTGGCGGTGCTGCATCCGATGGCGCGCGGCATCATGCCGGACCGGCACCTGGGTAGCGCACTGCACGCCGCGCACAACGACATGATGGTGTCGAACTGGCTGGAGTCCAGCCAGTTCGGCGAGCGGTTGCGCGGCACCATCCGGGTCAACCCCGACGACATCCCCGGCGCGCTGCGCGAGATCGAGAGGTGGCGTGCGCATCCCCGGGTGGTCCAGATCGGCGTCCCGCTGCAATCCCGCGAGCTCTACGGCAAACCGCAGTTCTGGCCGATCTGGGAGGCCGCCGTCGACGCCGGACTGCCCGTTGCGGCGCACATCGAGGTCGGCTCGGGTATCGCTTTTCCACCGACGCCGAACGGGAATACCAGGACTTACGAGCAGTACGTCAGCTTCATGGCGCTGAACTACATCTATCACCTGATGAACATGATCGCCGAGGGAGTGTTCGAGCGATTTGACGGCCTGAAGTTCGTTTGGGGCGATGGCGCCGCGGACTTCGTGACGCCGTTCATCTGGCGGATGGACACCTTTGGCCGCCCGCACCTGGAGCAGACACCGTGGGCCCCGCGGATTCCCAGCGATTACCTGCCCGGTCACGTGTTCTTCGTCCAGGGCAGTCTCGATGGTCCTGGCGACACCGAATTCGCCGGCGAATGGTTCGGCTTCACCGGTAAGGACGACATGGTGATGTTCGGCTCGAGCTATCCACACTGGCAATGCGGCGATGTCAGCAAGCTGCCCAGGGCGTTGTCCGCCGAGCAGCGCGAGAAGCTGTGCTGGCGCAACGCGGCCCAGCTCTATGGCATAGACATCCCCGCCGGGGTGGGCGCACAGTAGAAGTATCGCGAAAGACTGAGGAGAGCCAGATGACGTTGACCCATTCGCAGGAGCGGGTTCCCGCTACCGAGCGCATAGCCGTCCGCTGCGTCGACTCGGATGTCCACCCGGCCCCCAAGCGCGGAGAGCTGCTCCCGTACATCCCCGAGCCGTGGCGCAGCAAGTACTTCCTCACCCGCACCGTTGGTGAGCAGATCTACTATGACGCCCCGGACTACGCGCACTCCTATGCGATGCGGGTGGACTCGTTTCCGCCCAACGGCGAGTTCCCTTGCAGCGACCCGGATTTGGCGTTTCGCCAGCTGATCATGGAGGCCGGCTCCGACATCGCGATCCTGGAGCCGGCGGCCTATCCGGCGCGTCTACCCGAAGCGCAGCACGCGATGTCGGCCGCGCTCAACGACTGGCAGGCCAATCACTGGCTGGACAGTCAGAACAACTGGCACGAGCGGTGGCGCGGCTCGATTTGCATTGCGATCGAGGAGCCGGAGGAGTCGGTGCGCGAGATCGAACGCTGGGCCGGGCACCCGTTCATGGCGCAGATCTTGATCAAGGCCGAGCCGCGGCCGTCCTGGGGTCACCCGAAGTACGACCCGATCTGGGCGGCGGCCACCAAAAATGACATCACCGTGAGCTGCCACCTGTCCCGCAGCCAGTTCGACGAGCTGCCGATCCCCCCGGTGGGATTCCCCAGCTACAACCACGACTTCATGGTGACCTACTCCCTGCTGGCGGCCAACCAGGTGATGAGCCTGATCTTCGACGGCGTCTTCGACCGGTTCCCGACACTGCGAATCGTGTTCGTCGAGCACGCCTTCAGCTGGATCCTGCCCCTGATGTGGCGCATGGACGCGATCTACGACGCCCGCAAGTCGTGGCTCGACATCAAGCGCAAGCCGTCCGAGTACGTCAAGGACCACATCAAGTTCACCACCCAGCCGCTGGATTATCCCGAGGACAAGACCGAACTGACCCGCGCGCTGGAATGGATGGAGTGCGAAAAGATCCTGCTCTTCTCGTCGGACTACCCGCACTGGACGTTCGATGACCCGCGCTGGTTGGTCAAACACCTGCCCAAGTACGCCCGCGACGCGGTGATGTACAAGAACGGCATCGCGACGTATCACCTGCCCGAGACCGTTCCGGTCCTCGAGGGTCAGACCCGGGTGCTCTGAGTTGACCGAAGAAACCAAACGGCCCGAGCCCCGTCTCGCCCAGGGCCGCGAGCACGTTGTCGCCACCGTAGACGAAATCCCGCCGGGCACCCACAAACTGGTGCCGATCGGACGCCACGGCGTCGGCGTCTACAACGTCAACGGAACTTTCTACGCCATCGCGAACTACTGCCCCCACCAGGGCGGCCCACTGTGTTCGGGACGAGCCCGGGGGCGCACCATCGTCGATGAGACCGCACCGGGTGACTCGGTCATGGTGCGCGACCTGGAATACATCTACTGCCCTTGGCACCAATGGGGTTTCGAGCTGGCGACCGGCACGACGGCGGTCAAGCCGGAATGGAGCATCCGCACCTACCCGGTGCGCGTCGTCGGCAACGACGTTTTGGTTCAGGCCTAACCACAGGAGAATCGGGTGCCTTCTATCGAAATCAACGGGGGAAATGTCGTCTACGAAATCCTCGGTGACTCCGGCGATCTCATTGCGCTGACGCCGGGCGGCCGGTTCAGCAAGGAAATCCCCGGCCTGCGTCCGCTGGCCGACGCGCTGGTCGCGGGCGGCTATCGGGTGCTGCTGTGGGACCGGCCCAACTGTGGCGCCTCGGATGTGCAGTTCTACGGACAGAGCGAGTCCCACATGCGCGCCGAGACGCTGCACAAGCTGGTGACCGGCCTGGGCTTCGAGCGCTGCATTCTGGCCGGAGGTTCCGGCGGGGCGCGGGATTCCATGCTCACCGCGATGCTGTACCCGGAGATGGTCACCAAGCTCGTGGTGTGGAACATCGTCGGCGGCATTTACGGCACCTTCGTACTCGGCTCGTTCTACATCATTCCCAGCATCCTCGCGGTGCGCGGCACCGGCATGGACGGCGTGGTGAAGGTCGCCGAATGGCGTGAGCGCATCGAAGAAAACCCGGCCAACAAGCAGCGGTTCCTGGACTTCGACTCCGATGAATTCCTCAAGGTCATGCTGCGCTGGCTCAACGCCTTCGTGTCCAAGCCGGGGCAGACGATTCCGGGCGTCGAAGACGAGATGTTCGACCGGATCAAGGTCCCCACGTTGATCATTCGTGGCGGTGAGAACGACATGGATCACCCGAAGCGGACGTCGCTGGAAGTCAGCTGCCTGATCAAGGGATCCAAGCTCATCGACCCGCCGTGGCCCGAGGACGCCTGGGAGCGTGCGTCCGAAGACCGCGCCGCCGGCCGGGTGCAGCACTTCAACATGTTCGACACCTGGGTGCAAGCGGCACCCGCGATTCTGGACTTTCTGGATTCGTGATGGCGCTACGTCGTATGTCGAGCTTCCTACACGGTGCGGATGTGGACCTCGCAATTCAGCGACGCCTCCAGCGCGGTGTGCACGCGGCTTTCCGGAATCCGTTCGAGGTCGGACTCGCGCAGGGTCACATGGACGATGTCGAATCCGTCATCACCGGGGATGCGCTCGACGTCACCGGTGAGCCCGAACGCGGACAGCACGCCGTAGGCGTCGTCGTCGGTTCCCCGGCTGACGAAGGTGATCACTCCCGCAACGGGGTCGACGCCGAACGCGCTGGCGCACAATCCGATTGCGGTGGCCTTGGCCGTGTCGCCGTCCTCGGCCGCAACGAGCAGTTCCACCTCGCGGCGGCTCGCGGGCAGGGATGCGAGGTCCTTATCGACCACGTCCGCGCCGGTCGCGGCCACCAGCTCGAGGAGAGCCGCCATGCCGTCGCGTAGTCGTGCGGACGTGAGCGCGCCCTCCGGGTCGACGTTGACACGCACCACCGCAGTTCGCATGTGCGCAAGCCTAACTAACACCATGACAGGCCAGCTTTGAACACCACTGAGTCCACCATCATCGCCACCGCGACGTTGCCCGGATGCGCGCCGCGGCTGCTGAGCGCGCAAGCCCGCGAAGACCTGGCGTCCTATCGCAAGCTCGGTGGCTACCGCCCGCTTGCCGACGCCGACGAATTCTTGACCGAAGTCGAATCCAGCGGCCTGGTGGGCCGCGGTGGTGCGGCGTTCCCAATGGCGGTGAAGCTGCGGTCGGTGCGCGACAACGGACGCCTGCTGGGTGTCCCCGTCGTCGTCGCGAATGGCGAAGAGGGAGAACCGGCTTCGGTGAAGGACCGCTGGCTGCTGCGCACTCGGCCTCACCTCGTGCTGGACGGACTGCGGCTGGCCGCGGCGATCGTTGCCGCCGACCGCGCCTACGTCTACGTGTCCGACCGGGAATCGGCGCACAGCATCGAATCCGCGCTCGAAGAGCTGGATCCCGGCGCGCTCGGCGTCACCGTCGACCTGCGCACGGTGGCGCCGGGGTACGTGGCCGGCGAGGAGACGGCCGCGGTTCGGGCGATCAACGGCGGCCCGGCCAAGCCGACGGACAAGCCGCCGCGGCCCTTCGAAGCGGGAGTCGATGAGCGGCCCACGCTGGTGAGCAACGTCGAGACCCTGGCCAACCTCCCCTTCCTGCAGGGCCACGGGTCAGCCGATTTCCGGTCGCAGGGCACGACGCTGTCGCCGGGCACCTTCCTGGCCACCATCACCGGAGGCGGGCGAGCTCCCGTGCTGTATGAACTTCCGCACGGCCTACCGTTCACGGAACTGCTTGCCCTGCACGGTGTTCCGGTCGACCAGGTCCGCGGAGCACTGATGGGCGGCTACTTCGCCGGTCTGCTCAATCGCTCCGTGCTGCAGACCAGCCTGGACCACGAGACGATGCGACGCGTCGGCAGCGGGCTGGGCTGCGGTGCGATTTCGATCCTCACCGAGGACTGCCCCGTCGCGGTGGCCGCATCCGTGCTCGCCTACTTCGACCGCGAAAACGCCGGCCAATGCGGATCGTGCTTCAACGGGACGGCGGCAATGGCCGCGGTCGCCGGTGCGCTGCGCGACGGCGCCGCGACGGCCGAAGACGTCGAACGGCTGCGCCGCTGGTCGGTGCTGCTGCGTGGACGCGGCGCGTGCGCAACGCTGGATGCCGCGACCAACGTCGCCGCCAGCCTGCTCGATCAGTTCCCGGACGACGTCGGCGCCCACCTCGACGGCACCTGCCCGGACTGCACCCGCGGTGCATTCCGAGCGGACCGTCCCTACGAGGCGGAACCTGTGAGGCAAGCATGAAAATCCGTCTGGATCGCACCATTTGCGACGGCTTCGGCATCTGCGCCAAGCACGCGCCCGGATACTTCTCGCTGGACGACTGGGGGTATGCGTCCCTCATCGGGGACGGCACGGTGGCGGAGGCGGATCGCGACGCGGTCATGCGCGCGCTGCTCGACTGCCCGGTGCACGCCATCACCGAAATCGGCCAACGCACCTCCCGCGCTTCGCAGCCACCGCTGGCCGACACCGAGGATCCCGCCGAGCACCTCAAAACCGATGAGAACGAGGCGGAGTGGGGATTCACGCGTTGAGCCGTCCTCAACCCGGAAAGTTGTGCCGTGCAGCTCACCTTTGACACCGGCGTAGAGGCGTTTCGCGCGGAGTTCGTCAGATTTCTGACTGAACATCTGCCGACGGAGGCTCAAGCCGCGGAGCGGCCGTCGTCGACCTCGCACGTGCCCGAATGGTCGCGCCGCTGGCAGCGGCTCCTGTTCGACCACGGGTGGCTACTGCCCGGCAACCCGCCGGAATTCGGTGGCCGCAACGCCAACATCCTGCAGCAGTTCGTGCATCGCGAGGAGCTGTCGCGGCGGCGGATCTACCACTGCTTCAACCCCCAAGGCGTCGGCATTATCGCCGCATCGCTGTTGTCCTTCGGCACCGAGGAGCAAAAGCGGCGCTGGGCCGTCCCGATCCTGCGGGCCGACAAGACCGCGTCGCTGGGAATGAGCGAGCCCGGAGCCGGCTCCGACTTGGCCGGGCTGCGGACAAAGGCCGCATTGGTCGGTGATGAATTCGTGGTCAACGGGCAGAAGGTGTGGACCTCCGGCGCCCATGACGCCGACGTCATCCTGACCTTTGTTCGCACGGATCCGAATGCTCCACGGCACAAGGGAATCAGCGCGCTGCTCATCCCGACCGATACTCCCGGGCTGGTGCGTCGCCCCTTCCCCTCGGTCTACGACCGCGACGAGCTGGACTTCAACGAGGTGTTCTTCAACGACGTCCGGGTCCCCGCGGCTAACCTGGTCGGACCGCTCAATGGCGGATGGCGCGTCGCCAACGGCTCGCTAGGCCACGAGCGCACGTTGATGTGGATGGCCTTCGCGAACCGGCTCGAGCAACTGCTCGAGGACTACCGGCCGAGCGACGAGGTGACGACGGACCACTACGCCACCATCGTGATGGACTACTACGCGCTGCGGCTGCTCGGTTCGGCCGCGCTCGGCCGCGCGGCCCGCGGCGAGGTGGACGTGGCAGCGTTGTCCGTGCTCAAGGTGCTCGGCTCGGAGGCAGAACAGAGCGCGCTGCGGCACGCACTGGACGCCGCCGGGACCGACGGTCTGCGCGACAAAATGCTGACGGCGCCGTACAACCCTTACGCCCCCGATCTTTTCACCGCCAGCTGGTTCGCGCGTTACATCAGCAGCTATGCGGGTACCATCGCGGGCGGCACGTCGGAGATCCAGCGCAACATCATCGCCCAGCGCGTCCTCGGTCTGCCCTCGCGCTGATCACAAAGCAGGACACAGGGACGACAGGAACTGCTGAGTTCGGCTTCGCGACTTGATTCGCTCTTCAATGTCTGTGCCCAACGGCACGATTCGCACCGCGAGGTCGGTGACACCCGCATCGCGGTAGCGGCGCAACCGATCCAGGACGGCCGCCTCGTCGCCCGCCGCCATCGTGTCGCCGACGTCCTGGGCGTCACCGTGTTGCAGCAGTCGTACATAGTTCGGCGAAAAGTCCGCGTGCCCGAGCACCTCGCTGGCGTAGCCGCGAGCAGCGTCCACCTCGCCGTTCGAGCAGAGCGCGACGGGAACACCGGCGACGATCCGTGGCGCGGGCCGCCCGGCCCGCCCGGCCGCCGCGGTGAGGCGCGGAACGACGTGGTCGCCGATCGCGCGCTCGTCGGCCATCCACAGGATGGTGCCACCGGCCCGCTCGCCGGCGAGTTGCAGCATCGTCGGGCCGAGCGCCGACAACAGCACCGGCACCTCCAAGTCGTCCGCGACGTCGACCGGCGAATGAACGCAATAGTTTTCGTTGTCGACATCCACGGTGCCCGGGCCGGCGAAGGACGCGACGAGCACGTCGAGATAGTCACCCATCAGCCGCGCCGGGCGGTCATAGGGCAATCCCAGCTGCGAGTTGACGATCCAATGATGCGAAGGCCCGATGCCGAGCGTGAACCGCCCGCCGCATGCGACCTGGGTGGTCAGGGCTTGTTGCGCCATGATCATCGGATGGCGAGTCTGAATCGGTACGACCGCCGTTCCGATCTCGATGCGGTCGGTGGCCCGCCCGATCAGCGCCACGGCGGTCAACGCGTCGAGATAGCCCGGGACCTGGGGCATCCAAAACGCGGTGAAACCGTCGCTTTCGGCCGCGACGGCGTCGTCGATCAGGCCGGCAAGCCGGTCGGCGCGTCGGCGCTCCTTGTCGGAGCCGACCATCAAGCCGATGCGCATTCGTCCCCTTTCTTACGGCACATAGCGATCCCACTCGAATGGAACGACCGCGAAAATGGTGCGGCGAATAACGCTTCGATGCCCGGTTCGGCCCAGCGGGCCTTGAGCACCGGCCGCAGCCGCTGCGCGGTGGCGATCGGATCGTCGTCCAGGAAGCAATACGTGATCGTCTGGTTCTCTTGTGCGCTGGCCAAGCTGGCGTCGACCCGGCGCGATACCGCCGACCAGACACCGGCGACGCCCTCGACGTCCACCAGCGGGTCCGGCGACGCCGCTCCCCGCTCGACCAACACGAACGCGCCCCGCACGGGCAGCCAGGGCAGGACGTCCGACCCGAGCTTGACCCGCGGCGCGGCAGCTTTGCGTCGCACCTCATAGACGCCACGCTCCACCGGCGGCAGCAGTGGGAGCTTGCGGCCGGCATCTCCCAGCGCCGTCGACAGTTCGTTGAAATCGCGCAACCCCGCCGTGTCGGTGAAGAAGTACGTCATCACGTGGTCGACCGCATCCAACGGCCCGTCGCTGACCGCGCGTGCCGAGCGGCAGGCCGGCGTGGACACCACCCGCAACGAGGCGCGCACCGCACGCAGGCGGTGTTGCTCCGGGCGATGATCCAGGCTGTGCCAGCGCAGGTACTCGGCGTCGTTCCCGTCGGGGTGGCGGGCCGCCATGGAGACGAACAGGGTGGTGATGTCGCCACTCCCGGCGGCAAGTATCTCGGTGACCTCATCCGATGGCGTCCCGGGAAGATGCATAGCGTTGGTCCTCAGGCTCTCGTCGAATCGTGGTGATACAGCGGGATTTCGGGATGGCGGGCCGCGACCATGCGTCGAAATCCCTCACGCCAGGGCACCTTGGTGCGGCCGAGAACCTCGTGCATGAGGGTGACGTCCGGCCACAATGGGGTGTGTGCCTGGGGCGTGTACTCGAAAATCGGGTCGACACCCACCAGCTCACCCATGAAGGCGCAGTATTCCTCCACGCTGACGGTTTCACTGCCGGCCCAGTTCACCACGACGGGCGGTGTCGCGGCGACTTCCATCGCGCGGATGCCCAGCTCCACATAGTCGTCTTCATAGATCGGGTTGTAGTTGTTGGGCTGGTCGGGATGTAGGCGGATGGGCTTGCCCGCCAACATCGCGTCGAGACGGTCGGCGGGCGCACCGCCCTGGGGCCCGTACGTCGAACAGATCCGGATGATGGTGAGCGGGATCTGAAAGTGCCTGGCGACCCACGTGCACACCGCCTCCGCGGCGACCTTGGAGAAGCTGTAGTTCGCCCGCAGCGGCGCCCCCGGCGGATCGGTCTCGGTCAGCGGTCGCCGGCCCTGGTAGGCGTAGATCGAGCCGGTAGAGCAGAAGACGAAACCCTTTGCGGCGCGGCAGTGATAGAGCAATTCGCCGGAGGCATGCGCGTTCGTTTCGACGCACTGGATCCAATCGTCGGTGCCGGTGTCCACGGCGGCGTGGAAGACGTAGCCGAAATCGTCTGGGAGACCGGAGAATTCGTCGGCACCGACGTCCAGTGCGATCGGTTTGATCCCGGCGTCGGAAAGTTTTTGCCGGGTCGCGCGATCTTTCATCCGCGCAACGCCCCATACCTCGTTTCCCGCTGCGGCCAGGGCACGCGCGATGGGAAACGCGATTTTGCCCGTCGCCCCGGTGATCAGGATTTTCTCCGCGTCGAGCAACCCATCCTCCGAATGTTAAGTACTTGATACAGCGTAGGCGAGCATAACGCCCAGCTCGCGCACAGCGCCACGAGGCGCCCGGCTCGGCGTCGTGTCGTCTTCACCTGGTCGTGGACTCGGCAACGGAATAAGCTGAACCACGCCGAGCTCAACATGGCCTTACTGGGAGGCCCACCATGAGGTGGTTTGTTCCTCGTTTGACGGTTGTCATCGCGTTGGCCTTCATCGGGATGGCGACGACGGTTACTCTCACGCCGGGATTCGCCTCGGCGGACTGCGATCACAATATGTCGTGGAACCGGGTCACCATGGAGTGCAAGCCGCCGCCGGCGATGCCGGACTGGTACGTATCCCCGCCGCAATACGCGCCGCCATTCGCCGCGCAGGACGTGCCACCCCCGCCTCCGCCGAGGCCATGGTGGTCACCGAATGAACCGATGTGGAATGCCGGCTTTCACCAATGGGGTACCTACTTCGACGGCACCTGGGTGCCCTACTGAAGACGGGCACCCACGTCGCCCGATACATCACCAGCGCTGCCGATGCGTCTGGATCGCGCCTGCTCGGTAGTGATAACGTGATTCTCCGATTCGAATAACGGACCTACCGCCCGCTGTCCCTATCCCCGGAGGTGACGTGTCAGCAGCACCGGGCCGCCCGTTGCCCCTGATCACGCAGGACAACGAATTTTTCTGGGCCTCGGGCGCCGACGGGAAGCTGCGGTTGCAGGAATGCAAGGCGTGTGAAGCGCTGATCCATCCGCCGGCGCCCGTATGCCGCTACTGCCGATCCCGCGACATCGGTGTGCGAGCCGTCTCGGGCCGGGCGACGCTCGCCGGATTCACCATCAACCAGCGGTTCAGCCTGCCCGGGCTGGCGACGCCCTACGTGATCGCCCAGGTCGCGATCGCCGAGGACCCCCGCGTGCGACTGACCACGAACATCGTGGACTGCGACGTCGACAACCTAGAACTCGGTCAGCAGGTCGAGGTCGTCTTCGAGCAGGTCGAGGACGTGTGGTTTCCGCTGTTTCGGCCTATCGCCGATGCCACCGAGGCCGCTGAGCTGCCAATCGACGAGATCGCGCCGGAACGCTTCGGCGAGCACGTCCGCCCGATGCTCACCGTGGACAAGTTTGAAGACAAGGTCGCGCTGACCGGGATCGGCGCGTCGCCGATCGGGCGCCGGTTGATGCAGCCGCCGTTGGCGTTGACCGTGCAGGCGTGCGAAGCGGCCATCGCCGACGCCGGCCTGACCTACGCCGACATCGACGGCCTGTCCACCTACCCCGGCGCCATCAATGTCGGTGGCTTCGGCGAGGGTGGTGTCACCGCCCTAGAGGGCGCGCTCGGCATCCGGCCGACGTGGCACAACGGCGCCATGGAGACGTTCGGCCCGGGCGGCTCCGTGATCGCCGCGATGCTCGCGGTCGCCTGTGGGCTGGCGCGCCACGTGCTGTGCTTCCGCACGCTGTGGGAAGCCACCAACGGCGAGCTGATGAAGCAGGGCAAGATCACGCCGTCGATGGGCCGAATGTCGGGCTGGCAGATGCCATTCGGCGCCACGTCGGCGGCACACACGCTGGCGATGAACGCGCAACGGCACTTTCACCGGTACGGCACCACCAGGGAAACGCTGGGCTGGATCGCGTTGAACCAGCGCGCCAATGCCGAACTCAACCCGACCGCCATCTACCGGTCGCCCATGACGATGGACGACTATCTCAACGCGCGGCCAATCACCACGCCGTTCGGCCTGTACGACTGTGACGTGCCGTGCGACGGCGCCATCGCCGTCATCGTCTCGGCCGTCGATGCCGCCCGGGACCTGGCCAAGCCGCCGGTACTGGTGGAGGCGGTGGGAACGCAGATCGTCGAGCGACTCGACTGGGACCAGAGCACACTCACCCACGAGCCGCAGGTGCTGGGCCAGGCGGCGCATGTGTGGACGCGGACCTCGCTGCGGCCCGCCGACGTCGACGTCGCCGAGCTCTATGACGGTTTTACCTTCAACTGCCTGTCCTGGATCGAGGCACTGGGTTTCTGCGGCATCGGCGAGGCCAAGGATTTCCTGGACGGCGGCAAGAACATCGCGCGCGACGGACAATTGCCGCTCAATACCCACGGCGGCCAACTCTCGCACGGCCGCACGCACGGCATGGGTTTGCTGCACGAGGCCGTCACTCAGCTGCGCGGCGAGGCCGGTGACCGCCAGGTCGCCGGCGCCCGCGTCGGTGTCGTCAGCAGTGGCGGCCTCACTCCCAGCGGCGTTCTCTTGCTGCGGGCCCCGGAATGACGCGAGCATGAACAGCGCGGCGCCGCGGCCAAGGCTGGTCATCGTCGACGGGGTGCCCATGTCGGCGCTGGTCGCCGAAGCCGAAGACCCCAAGGGCGTGATCGTGGCGGTCCACGGCGGCGGTACCACCGCGATGTATTTCGACTGCCCGGGCCACCCCTCGTATTCGCTGTTACGGACCGGCGTAGCGGCCGGGTTCACCGTGGTCGCCCTCGATCGCCCCGGTTATGGCAGCTCGGCGCCCTATCCCGAAGCGATGGTCTCTGGCGAGCAGCGCGTCAACCTCGCTTACGGTGCCGTCGACCGCATCCTCGGCGAACGACCGCGCGGCGCAGGAATATTCGTATTGGGCCATTCGGGCGGCTGCGAGCTGACATTGCGATTGGCCGCCGACGCACGAGGCGCCGATTTGCTCGGTATCGAGCTGGCCGGCACCGGCCGGCTCTACCACCCCGCCGCCAAGGAAATACTGAAAGCGGCTACTCGCGAACGGCGCCCGTCGGGTATGCGCGAATTGCTGTGGAGCCCAGAGCAGTCTTATCCGCCCGAGGTTCTCAACGGCGCCACGGTTTCGCCGTCGGCCCCGGCATACGAGGACCAGATGGTATCGGACTGGGCACGACAGACCTTTCCGGAGCTCGCGCCCGCCGTGCGCGTCCCAGTGCACTTCAGCATCGCCGAGCACGAAAACGTCTGGCAGACAGATGATGCGGCGGTGACCGAGATCGGCGCCCTGTTCACGGAGGCGCCGCGGTTCGTCGTGCATCGACAACCGGACGCCGCGCACAACATCAGCCTCAGCCACGCCGCCCCCGCCTACCACTCGAAAGTGCTTGACTTCGTGCGAGATTGCGTGGCCGAGCGTAAGACGAACACGAAATCCGATCTGGAGGCCGGCTGATGCGCGTCGGATTCATCGGGTTGGGCAGCCAGGGCGGGCCCATGGCGCGCCGGATCGTCGAGGACGGCTACCCCACCACGTTGTGGGCACGCAGGCTCGACGCCCTCGACGCATTCGCCGACACCTCGGCCGGCGTCGCCGGGTCGCCGGCCGAACTCGCCGCGTCCAGTGACCTGGTCTGCCTTTGTGTCACCGGAGATGCCGACATCGACGAAGTCGCCTGCGGGGCAGACGGATTGCTGTCGGCGATGCAGCCCGGCGGCGTGATCGCCGTGCACAGCACGGTGCACCCGAACACGTGCCGAGAACTCGCGAAAAAGGCCGCCGCCCACGGCGTATCCGTCATCGATGCGCCGGTGAGCGGCGGGGGCGGCGCGGCGGCCGAGGGGCGGCTGCTGGTGATGGTGGGCGGCGACACCGACGTTGTCGACCGCTGCCGCCCCGTTTTCCAGACCTATGCCGATCCCGTCGTCCACCTCGGCGAGCTGGGTTCCGGCCAAACAACGAAGCTACTTAACAACCTGCTGTTCACCGCCAACCTGGCCACGGCGGCCACCACCCTGTCACTGGGCAGCGCGCTGGGCGTCGCATCGGACCGCCTCACCGAGGTGGTCTCCCGAAGCAGCGGCAACAGCTTTGCGCTCAGTGCCCTGGGCGGCGTCGGCGGACTGGATCGGCTGGCCGGGGTGGCTGGCGGACTGCTACAGAAAGATGTTCGACTGGTCGTCGACCTGGCCGAGAACGCCGGGGCCAACGTCAGCGCGGTGCTCGATGCGGCCGACGCGGCGCTGGCACTGATGGACCATGCCCGGTGAGGGCCGGATTCGTCGGCCGGGGCGCATCGACGGCGCCACAACCGGCCGTCTGCTATCGCCCGGTCACCCCGTCTGCCCCGAAGAGGGCATGAAATACCAGCGTTTTGGTCTTTCCGGTTCGTCATGAAGGTATTACCGTTAGCGTTACAGTCAGGGACTCCGCTGTAAAGGGTTCAGCCCGACCTCGCCGCTGAGGAGGATTCAGTGACAAAATCGAAGGTCGTCTTCGATCCGTACTCCGAGGACTACTTCAACAACCCGTTCGACATCTATCGGCGGATGCGCGAAGATGCGCCCCTGTATTACGACGAGAAAGAGGACTTCTACGCGCTGACTCGTCACGTGGACGTGGCGGCAGCGTTCAAGGACTTCGAGACGTATTCCTCGGCGCGTGGCTGCGACCTGGCGATGGTGCGCCGCGGCGTTGCCCCCGAGCAGAAGTCGATCATCTTCATGGATCCGCCCGAGCACCGCCACATGCGCAGCCTGCTCAACAAGGCGTTCACCCCGCGGGCGATCCAATCGCAGCGCGAAACGATCATCGAGGTGATCGACAAGTACCTGAGTGCGGTCGACCCGGACCAGTTCGACGTCGTGCAGGATTTCTCCGGGCCGTTCCCGGTGGAGGTCATCACCCGGATGGCCGGAGTGCCGGAGGAATACCGCCAGCAGGTCCGCCATTGGATCGACACCAGTCTGCACCACGAGCCGGGGCAGATCGAGATCAGCGAAGCCGGCATGCAGGCCAACATCGACACGGCGATGTACTACTTCAGCCTTGTCCAAGAGCGGCGCCAGGAGCCGCAGGACGACATGATCAGCCGGCTGATCGCCGCCGAAATTCCCGGTGAGGACGGCCAGCTGCGCAAGCTCGACGACATCGAGATCTGCGGGTTCGCAACCCTTCTGGGCGGCGCGGGCGCCGAGACCGTCACCAAACTGATGGGCAACGCCGCGGTCATCTTCGCCAAGCACCCCGACCAGTGGCAGAAGTTGCAGGAGGACCGGGACAAGATCCCCGGGGCGGTCGAAGAGCTACTGCGCTACGAGGGGCCGGTGCAATACAACGTCCGCTACACGCTCAAAGAGGCCCACGTCAGCGGTGGCGTGATCCCAGCGGGCAAACCCGTATTCCTCTGCGGCGCCGCCGCCAACCGAGACCCGGACGCCTTCACCGACGCCGACACGTTCGACATCGAGCGCGATCACACCGAGGCGCAGCACCTCGGACTCGGGTATGGGATCCACAGCTGCCTCGGCGCCGCCCTGGCCCGCCTGGAAAGCCGGATCGCGCTGGAGCGGCTGCTCGACTTCATGCCGCGCTACGAAGTGGACTGGGCGGGGTGCAAACGGGTGAACATGCAAAACGTGGCGGGCTGGAAGAACGTGCCCGTCAAGGTACTTCGCTAAGGGGGCCACGATGACGAAAAAGATCGAGGTCGATTGGGGACTCTGCGAGAGCAACGGTGTCTGCATGGGCATCAACCCAGACATCTTCGAGCTCGGCGACGACGACATGCTCACCGTCCACCAAGAGGAAGTCACCCCGGAGAACGAGGCGGACGTGCGCGAGGCCGTCCGTCAGTGCCCTCGCCAGGCAATCTCCATCGTCGGAGAGTAGTGGTCAGAATCCGGAGAGGATGACCGCGTTGCAGTCGGCGGCCTGCTGGCGCAGTTTCGCCGCCTTCTGGTAGCCCTCGGATTCGTACCACGCCCGAGCCGCATCCACCGATTCGAATTCCAGCACGACGGTCTGGTCGCCGTGCCAGTCGCCCTCGACCACTGTGGGCGCGGTGTCCACCGCGAGAACCGTGGCACCGCTCATCGCCGATCCGGCGGCTTGGGCGTATGCCTTCATGCCTTCCGGGTCTTTAATGGCCTCGGTGAGGATGACATACCCTTTGGCCACTCGAATCTCCTTACTCAACCACAAATGTGGCTATTTCTCGCTGATCGCCTGCTCGGGACAGCATTGGATCGCTTCTTGAGCGGCGGATTCCAATTCCGTTGAAACATCGGAATCTTCCGCTACGGCATAACCGTCGTCCGTCAGGCTGAACACGTCGGGGCACAGCGTAAGACACATGCCGTGACCGCGGCACTTCTGGTCGTCTACCCAAACCCTCATGCCAGTGTGAACTCCAGGTGCAATTCGGTCAGGCCACGCAGAATGTACGTCGGGACATACTGGTAGCGGCGGTTGTTCGCGGGTCCATGGACATCCTCATTAATCCTGATGTCCGTCGTGCGATCGAGCAACCGTTCGATCGCCACCCGGGTTTCGGCCCGCGCCAGCGGGGCGCCCGGGCAGCTGTGGATACCGCGCCCGAACGAGATGTGCTGGCGGGCGTTTTTGCGGGCCGGATCGAAGGTGGCGGGTTCGTCGAACCGGCGCGGATCCCGGTTGGCGGCCGCCAGCACGATCATCACGGTGCTGCCAGCGGGCAGGTCGACCCCGCCGACCTTGGCCGGCCGCCGATTCATCCGGAAATCGCCCTTGACGGGACTTTCGTGGCGCAGCGACTCTTCGATGAAGTTGGGAATCAGGCTGCGGTCCCTGCGCAGCTGCACCTGGATGTCGGGGCGCTCCCCCAGCGTCTGCAGGGCCGCGCCGAGCAGCCGCACGGTGGTCTCCTGTCCCGCGGAGAAGACGTTGCTGGCGACGCGGGCCACGTCCTCGACGTCAGGGATCCAACCGTCGGGATACGTGGCGGTGGCCAGGCCGGTCAGCACGTCGTCACGCGGCTCGCTCCGGCGATCGCGGACGTAATCGGAGAACAGGCCGTAGAGAAACTCCAGTGGACTGTGGGCCAGAGATCCCTTGGTGCCACCGATGCCGCCGCCCGAGTGCTCGCGGATGCCTTTGACGAACTTGTCGCGGTCCTCCATCGGCACGCCCAGCAGGTCGGCGATGACCAGCAGGGTGAACGGGCCGGCGAAGCCCTTGATCCATTCGCCGTGGCCGGGCGCCAAAAAGTCGTCAAGCGCCTGGTCCGCGAGCGCCCACATGGCGTCCTCGTTCTCCTTGAGGCGCTTCGGGGTGATCAGCCGCATCAGCAGCGAGCGGTGGTTGGTGTGGGTCGGCGGGTCGAGTGTGGGCAGCTGGTCGCTGAAGGGCAGTTCGTCGCGGTGCTGCTCAATCAGCTCGGTGATGTCGTCGCCCTCGATCGGGACCGGAAAGCCGGGAAACGGACCCGTCACCGAGACGCACGAGGACCACATCTCGGCGTCGTTGAGCACCGCGCACGCCTCGTCCCACCCGGTGATCATCGTGACGTCGTGGTGGCTTTCCCGGGTGACCGGGCAACGCTGGCGCAGCGCCTCGTAGTAGGGATACGGATTCTCGATGAGCTCGCTGCCGCGAAAAAAGTCGAACTCGGAGAATTCGTTCGCCATCTCCTGCTCCTTGAATCTCGGCTAGTGAGAACGTGCCTCTCGCGGATGAGTATTACATTTTCACACCGGATGGTGGTCGTCAACGACGGGTCCCCCGCCGGGCATCACAAGACGCGCGAGGCCGCCGGCCGTGGCGCGCCGGTCCGGGCCGGCCCGGCTAGCTGGCGGGAACCAGATCCGCGGCCACCGAGGGCCACGCCAGCAGCCCGCTGCGGAAGGTCTCGACGTGGCCGACGGGGGCGTGCCGTGCGGACGCGGCCGCCAGGGCCTGTGCCTTGAAGGTTCGGGCCGCCATGCTCAGCTGGTGTTGCACCAGGCCGACGCTGTCGTCGAGTTCGGACGGCCAGGTCTCCCCCCACAGCGTGACCTCAGTGGCGCCCTGATCGAGGGCCTGCAGCACGCCTTGGCGCACCCGCACGTCGCAACCGAACAGGTCCGCCGCGGCCGCCAGGGCCTGCGGGCGGGGCCGCGATCGCACGGAGGTCAGCGCCTCCTCGAGGTCGAGCACCTGGGCACCGATGATCTGCAGCGGCCGCTCATCGGCGTGGTCGGCCAGATCCATCAAGAGCACGGTGACGTCCCAACCCGCCATCGACCGGTCGAAGATCCAGCCACCGGCGAACCGCACCACGTCGACCGCGGTGCTGGCGACGACGTCGAGCCGGTACCTCATGTCGTCTCGAATGTCTTCGGGGGCGCAAAGTCCCGGGCCAGTGTCTCGGCGTACTGCTTGAACACCTCGGGCAGTGGTATCGAGGGATCGAGTAACCATGCGGTTTCCATTCCGTGGACGAAGGCTAGGATTTCTACTGCCTTGACGGCGGGGTCTATGTCTTCGCGATACCGGCCATCGGCCTGACCGCGTCGGATGAGGTCGGCGACGATGTCGGTGGCGGCCCGGTGCCTGGCGAGCATGCGGTCGTGCAGCGGGGCCTCGGGAAGGATGTTCTCGACGAGCAGCACCGTGAAGGTGCCCACCAATTCGGGGGCCCGGTGGAATCGGTCCGCGACCGCGGCGATCTGGTCGAACAGGTCCCCGGTCCGGTCAGCGTGGGTGTCGTCGTCGAGGTCGCGCGCATCGAGCACCGCGTGCAGCAGTTGCTCTTTCGATTCGAAGTGATGCAGTAGGCCCGCGGGGGTCACCCCGGCCTCGCCGGCGATCTGGGCGAGCGTGGTGCTGCGCCAGCCATTGCGGGTGAGCAGGCGTTGGGCGACGTCGAGGATCCGCTGCTTGCGGTCCTCGCCCTTGGCGAGAAGCGTGTCGTATCGCCGCGCGACGGGCACCAAAGTCCTCTCTGCCGACGTCCCAAAACCAACCTAGTGAACACACAGTAGGTTAGTTTGTGCGCCGTGACAAGGGTCACGCGGGCCGGTTTTCTGTGTCGCAGGCCGCGGGTGTCAGGTCACCAGCTCGACCAGCGTCGCGTTGGCGGTGCCGCCGCCTTCGCACATGGTCTGCAGCCCGTAACGGATTCCGTTATCGCGCATGTGGTGGGCCATCCGGGTCATCAACGCCGCCCCGGACGCGCCGAGCGGGTGTCCCAGCGCGATGGCCCCGCCCAGCGGGTTCATCCGCGCCGGGTCCGCCCCGGTTTCCGCCAGCCACGCCAGCGGAACCGGCGCGAAGGCCTCGTTGACCTCAAACACACCCACGTCGGATAGCGCGACGCCGGCCTTGCCCAGCACCTTCTCGGTCGCCGGGATGGGGCCGGTCAGCATCAGCACCGGATCGGCGCCGGTCACCGCGCCCGCCAGGTAGCGCACGATCGGCGTCAAACCGAGCTCGACGGCCAGCTCCGCGGTGGTCACCAGCAGCGCGGCGGCGCCGTCGGAGATCTGTGAGGAATTACCGGCGTGGATCACGCCGTCCTCGGCGAAGGCGGGCTTGAGCGCGCCAAGCTTCTCCACGGTGCTGCCGCGCCGCACGCCCTCGTCGGCGGTGACGACGTTGTTGTCGGGTCCCTCAACGAACACCGGCACCAACTGCTCGGTAAATGCGCCGCTGTCTTGGGCCGCGGCCGCCCGCTCGTGGGACTCGACCGAGTATTCGTCGAGCCGGGTGCGCGAGAATCCCCATTTCTTGGCGATCAGTTCCGCCGACAGGCCCTGGTTGAAGGAGAAATCGTCATAGCGGGCAAGGACTTTCGGGCCGTAGGGCATACCGGTTGCCCGCGCCGAACCGAGCGGAACGCGGCTCATGACCTCGACCCCACCGGCCACGACGACATCCTGCTGGCCGGACATCACCGCCTGCACGGCGAAGTCCAGCGCCTGCTGGCTGGAACCACAGGCGCGGTTGACGGTGGTGCCGGGGATGGTTTCGGGCCAACCGGCGGCCAGAACCGCGTAGCGGCCGATGTTGCTGGACTGATCGCCCACCTGGGAGACGCAGCCCCAGACCACGTCGTCGATGATCTCGGGACCGATGCCGGTGCGCTCGATGAGTTCGGTCAGCACTACCGCGGACAGGTCGGCGGCATGCATGCCGGACAAGGCGCCGTTGCGCTTACCCACCGGTGTCCGCACGGCCTCGACGATGACAGTTTCGCGCATATCCCTACTCCGATCCTTGCGGCGCCTCAGCGACCAGTGAACGAGGCCGAGCGGGAAGCTACCAAGGGCGTCCCGGAGACCGGCCCCTTCGACCACCCATCAGTAGCTCCTCGGCAACTTCAAGACGTTGGCTCCCAGGAAGTTCAAGATCATCTCCTGGCTGACCGGCGCGATCTTCATCAACCGGGCCTCACGGAAGTAACGAGTGATGTGGTACTCCTCCGCATACCCCATGCCGCCGTGGGTTTGCAGCGCCCGGTCCGCGGCGGTGAATCCGGCATCGGCGCACAGATATTTTGCCGTATTGGCCTCGCGCCCACAGGGTTTCCCGTTGTCGTAGAGCCAGGTGGCCTTGCGTAGCATGAGTTCGGCGGCGTCGAGCCGGGCTAGTGAATCGGCGAGTGGAAACTGCAATCCCTGGTTCATGCCGATGGGCCGGCCGAACACCTCACGTTCGTTGCCGTATTTCACCGCCTTCTCCAGCGCCACCCGGCCGATGCCGAGAGCCTCGGCCGCGATCAGCATCCGCTCCGGGTTAAGGCCGTCGAGGATGTACTGAAAGCCCTTGCCCTCCTCGCCCACTCGGTCCTCGACGGGCACCTCGAGATTGTCGATGAACAGTTCGTTGGAGCTGACGGCGTTGCGGCCCATTTTGCGGATGGGGCGGATGTCGACGCGGCTGCGATCGAGATCGGTGAGGAACAGCGTCATCCCGTCGGTCTTCTTGGAGACCTCGTCATAGCTCTGCGTCCGGGTGAGCAGCAGGATCTTGTCGGACTCCATCGCCTTGGAGATCCACACCTTGCGACCGTTGACGATGTAGCGATCGCCGTCACGCTTGGCGAACGTGGTGATCCGCGAAGTGTCGAGCCCGGCACCGGGTTCGGTGACGCCGAAGCAGACGTGCACCTCACCGGTCGCGACGGCGGGCAATGTACGGGCCTTGAGCTCGTCGGAGCCGTGCACCACGACCGGCTGCATCCCGAAGATGGACAGGTGTATCGAGCTCGCCGCGTTCATGGCGCCGCCGGACTTGGCGACCTCCTCGAGCAGGATCGTCGCTTCGGTGATCCCGAGTCCGTGACCGCCGTACTCGGTCGGGATCGTCATGCCGAGCCAGCCGCCGTCGGCGATGGCCTTGTAGAACTCGGCCGGAAATTCGTGCGCCTGGTCCTTTTCCATCCAGTACTGGTCGTCGAATTTCCGTGCCAGCTCGGCAACCGACCGACGGATCAATTCCTGGTCATCGGTCAGCTCAAAGTTCATTCCAGCCACTGGTGGCACCTTTCTTCAGCGTGAGCAGACACAAACGTGCGCGACACGCCGACGAATTGGGCGCTTTTGCGTCTGCTCGGCGCCAGTACTGCATCAGTCCTTGTTGCCCGTAAGGGCTTTCGCGTTGGCGGCGAAGTCCGCGAAGGAAGAGCCGCCTCGGCTGTCCTTGTCGTGGCCCTTCGCCTTGATGGACACGTCATGGCCCTCGGCGGCCTTGCGCAGCGCACCGACGGTCGCCTGTTCGCGCGAGATGTGCGTGAACGGGTCGAACGAGTACCACCGCATGGCGTTCTCGTAGGTCATCTTGTTGATCTCGTCGTCGGGAACATTGTTCAGGCACAACACATCCCAGAGTTCTTCGGGAGCACCCGGCCACATCGAGTCGCTGTGCGGGTAGTCGGCTTCCCAGCAGATGTTGTCGATGCCGATCATGTTGCGCAGCGCCACGCCGACCTTGTCGCTGATGAAGCAGGTCAGGAAGTGGTCGCGGAAAACCTCGCTCGGCAGCTTGCCCTTGAAGTCCTGGTGCGTCCAGGCGGAGTGCATCTCGAAGGTGCGGTCGGCGCGCTCGAGGAAGTAGGGAATCCACCCGGTTCCGCCCTCGGAGAGCGCGATCTTCAGGTCTGGGTATTCCTTGATGGGCCGCGACCAGAGCAGGTCCGCGGCGGCCTGCACGATGTTCATCGGCTGCAGCGTGATCATCACGTCCATCGGCGCGTCCGGCGCGGTGATGGCCAACCGCCCCGACGAACCGATGTGGACGTTCATGACGGTGTCGGTGTCGCACAGAGCTTTCCACAGCGGGTTCCAGTACTCGTCGTGGAAGCTGGGATATCCCATCGCGGCGGGGTTTTCGGTGAAGGTCAGCGCGTGCACGCCCTTCTTGGCGACGCGCCGCACTTCGGCCCCACAGGCCTCGGCATCCCAGATCACCGGGATCGCCATCGGGATGAATCGGGCCGGGTAGGCGCCGCACCACTCGTCGATGTGCCAGTCGTTGTAGGCCTGCACCAGCGCGATCGAGAAGTCGTTGTCGTCGGTGGCGAACAGCCGCCCGGCGAAGCCGGGGAAAGACGGGAAGCAGATGGACGCCAGGATGCCGCCGGCGTTCATGTCCTTGACGCGCTCGTCGACGTTGTAACAACCCGGCCGGATCTCGTCGAGCCCCGTCGGCTCGATGCCGTATTCCTCCTTGGGCCGCCCGGCCACCGCGTTGAGTGCCACGTTGGGGATGACCGTGTCGCGGAACTTCCACATGTCCGAACCATCGGCGTTGTGCACCAGCCGCGGCGCATCGTCCTGATACTTCTTGGACAGGTGATTCTTGAACATGTCCGGCGGCTCGACGGTGTGGTCGTCGACGCTGATCAGAATCATGTCTTCTTTGTTCATGGCCGTCCCTTTCATCGGATCCACCGCATCGATCAGAGCCTCGGCGAATCGCTGTCCCGTGCCAGGATCACTGAATTGAAAACTATCTTCTCGCCAGGCGAGAATCAACATCCGACGCTTGCTCGGCGCGACCGAAAGCTCCTGACCTGCAGCCAAACCTGCAGGCCCATCGCCCCTCGCCTCGCAGCAATGCGGTGAGGTAGCACCCGGCTTCGCGCATCGACACGAGAGCGGCGACCGCCCGGCCGCCGAGTGAGCCGGGGGTAGCCGGACTGGCCCCGGAGCGGCGCACCGGCATTGACCGGACGGGCGTTTCGTGCCAGTCTGTTAGTTGCAAATGAGAATATGATTCTCTTTCACCGAGAGGACACTGCTAATGCGCTTGCAGCCGCTCCCCGCCGACCAGTGGGACGAGGCGACCCGGCAGGCCCTCTCTGCGATGCGTGGGGCGGACACCAACAACGCGCTGTCCACGCTGGCCCACCACCCGGCGCTGGCCAAGGCGTTTCTTCGGTTCAACGTTCACCTCTTGGCGTCGTCCACACTGCCGGCCCGCATCCGCGAACTGGCCATCCTGCGTGTCGCCCATCGCCGGCAATGCGCCTACGAGTGGTCGCACCACGAGCGGATGGCCAAGGACGAAGGGATCACCGACGACCAGATCGCGGCATTGAAGCGGGGCGAGGCCGCCGACGTGTTCGACCAAGTGGTGATCAGCGCGGTCGACGAGCTCGAAGAGAAGTCGGGGTTGTCCGACCGGACCTGGGCTGCATTGGGTGAGCGCCTCAACGACCAGCAACGGATGGATTTCGTCTTCACGGTCGGCTGCTATGCCCTGCTGGCCATGGCCTTCAACACTTTCGGCATCCAACTCGAACACGCCACCACAGCCGCCAACAACGTCGAATAAGAGGAGTAAGCACGTTGCCGCACTTCCCCAAGCCAGCCGCCGGCAGCTGGACAGAAAACTACCCCGAGCTGGGCACCGCGCCGGTCGACTACACCGACTCGATCGACCCTGCGTTCTTCGAGGCTGAACGCGACGCCGTCTTCAGGAAGACCTGGCTCAACGTCGGCCGCGTCGAGCGCCTGCCCCGCACCGGCAGTTACTTCACCCGAGAATTACCCTCGGCCGGCAAGGGCACGTCGGTGATCATCGTCAAGACCAAAGACGGAACCGTCAAGGCGTACCACAACGTCTGCCGCCACCGCGGAAACAAGCTGGTGTGGAACGACTTTCCGCACGAGGAGACCTCCGGCACCTGCCGGCAGTTCACCTGCAAATACCACGCATGGCGCTACAACCTCGACGGTGAGCTGACCTTCATTCAGCAGGAAGACGAGTTCTTCGACGTCGACAAGAGCAACTTCGGCCTGGCGCCCGTGCGGTGCGAGGTGTGGGAAGGCTTCATCTTCGTCAACTTCGATGAAAACGCCGCGCCGCTGATCGATTACCTCGGCCCGCTGGCCAAGAGCATCGAGGGCTATCCCTTCGGCGAGATGACCGAGACCTACTGCTACCGGGCCGAGGTCGGCAGCAACTGGAAGCTGTTCATCGATGCGTTCGTCGAGTTCTATCACGCGCCGATCCTGCACCAGGGTCAGTACACCAAGGAAGAAGCCGCCAAGATCCAGAAGTTCGGCTATGAAGCGCTGCACTACGAGCTGGCCGGCCCGCACAACCTGCAGTCGACCTGGGGCGGTCAGGCACCGCCCCCGGACATGTCGATGGTCAAACCGATGGATCAGGTGTTGCGCAGCGGGTTGTTCGGTCCGTGGGACAAGCCGGAGATCATCGAGAACCTGGAGCTGCCACCGGGTGTCAACGTGAAGAGGGCGCCGCAGTGGGGCATCGACTCGTGGCTGTTCTACCCCAACTTCATGCTGCTGATCTGGGAGCCGGGCTGGTATTTGACCTACCACTATTGGCCGACGGCGGTGGACAAGCACACCTTCGAGTGCACGCTGTATTTCGTGCCGCCCCGCAATGCCCGCGAACGCCTGGCCCAGGAGTTGGCCGCGGTGACCTTCAAGGAGTACGCGTTGCAAGACGCCAACACCCTGGAAGCGACCCAGACCATGATCGGCACCCGGGCCGTCAAGGAGTTCCTGCTGTGCGACCAGGAAATTTTGATCCGACACCTGCACAAGACCACGGGCGACTACGTCGCGAAATGGGAAAAGGAGTACCAGCGCAATGGCGCTACCGTCTGAATTCGCCGCCCTGGAGCCATTTTTGGAGTGGGACCTGGCCACCGAGCCCGAGCGCTACGCGAAGCGACTGGCTTCGACGATGCCCCAGATGCAGGCGTTCTACGACGTCGCGTTTCCGTTGCTGAACGACGTCATCGCATACTGCGACAAATTCCCTTTGAACGACCTGCCGGACGACGCAAAGACGTTGATGCACATGATGCAGTCGCTCGTCATGGTGTCGTTCCCCATCGAGGCGTGGAAGCAGCCGCGGGTGCCGGACAGCGGCGCGGCGTGGGTTGAAGTGATCCGGGAGCCGGTGATCTAGCCGGTGCTGACGCTCAAGGCCGCAGGGCTGCTCGACGTTGATAGCGGCGAGGTCGTTCGGCCCGGCATCCTCAAGATCGAGGACGACCGGATCGCCGGCGTTGGGGGCAATCCAGAGGGCGAAATCATCGAGCTGGGCGGCCAGATTCTGTTGCCGGGCCTGATGGACATGGAGGTCAACCTCCTGATGGGCGGACGCGGCGAGACGCCCGGGCTGTCCCAGGTCCAGGACGATCCGCCGACGCGGGTGCTGCGCGCGCTCGGCAATGCCCGACGCACGCTGCGCGCCGGTTTCACCACCGTGCGCAACCTGGGATTGTTCGTCAAGACCGGCGGCTACCTGCTCGACGTCGCGCTTGGCAAGGCCATCGACGCGGGCTGGATCGATGGACCCCGAATCGTCCCGGCCGGCCACGCGATCACTCCCACCGGCGGGCACCTTGACCCGACGATGTTCGCCGCATTCATGCCGGGCGCACTCGAGCTCACGATCGAAGAGGGCATCGCCAACGGGGTTGACGAGGTTCGCAAGGCGGTGCGCTACCAGATCAAGCACGGCGCCGAATTGATCAAGGTGTGTGTTTCCGGCGGCGTCATGTCGTTGACCGGTGAGGCTGGGGCGCAACATTATTCGGACGAAGAGCTGCGAGCGATCGTCGACGAGGCGCACCGCCGTGGGCTGCGTGTCGCCGCCCATACGCACGGAGCGGAAGCGGTCAAGCACGCGGTCGCGTGCGGTATCGACTGCATCGAGCACGGGTTTTTGATGGACGACGAGGCCATCCAGATGCTGGTCGACAACGACAGGTTCCTGGTCACCACCCGCAGGCTCGCCCAGGCGATGGACGTGTCCCGCGCCCCGAAAGCCCTGCAGGACAAGGCCGCCGAGATGTTTCCCAAGGCCGAGACATCGATCAAGGCCGCCTACGAGGCGGGCGTGAAAATCGCGGTCGGCACCGACGCGCCGGCCATCCCGCACGGCAAGAACGCCGATGAGCTCGTCACGCTTGTGGAGTGGGGCATGCCGCCGCTGGCGGTGCTGCGGGCCGCCACCATCACCGCCGCCGAGCTCATTAACGCGACCGACCGGGGGCGCCTCGTGATGGGCCAGCTCGCGGATATCATCGCGGTGCCGGGAAATCCGTTGGAAGACATCACCGTTACCCGCAATGTCAGCTTCGTCATGAAAGGCGGCAAGGTCTATGTCGACAAGTCAGCCCAGCAGAACTGACGACCTGGTCGAGATCCAGCAGCTGCTCGCCCGCTACGCGGTCACCATCACCCAGGAAGACATCGAGGGTCTGGTCGCCGTATTCACTCCCGACGGCACCTACAGTGCCTTCGGCGAAACCTACAGCCTGAGCCGCTTCCCGGAATTGGTGGCCGCGGCACCGAAGGGCTTGTTCCTCACCGGGACCGCGGTGGTCGACCTCGATGGGGATGCGGCCACCGGCACCCAACCGCTGTGCTTCATCGACCATGCCACTCACGACATGCGGATCGGGTATTACCGCGACACCTATCTGCGAACCGGTGATGGGTGGCGACTGAAGACCCGCGCCATGACCTTCATCCGCCGCAGCGGTGTGCACGACTCCGGGCGCCCGCACGCCATCGGCCGTCCGGCCGGTGACTCCGCGGCCCAGGCAGCTACGTAAGGAGCCGACCGATCGAAGCGAATGTCGAGCAGTTCCGGGCCGACCTGCGCGCGTGGCTCGACAACAACGATCTGACCCCCGGGCCCGACCACTCGCTGCAGGGCCACATGCGGCAGTTCGCCCGGGTCAGCCGCGCGCTCTACGACGCCGATTGGATGCGGTTCGGCTGGCCGGTCGAGGTCGGTGGACTGGGCGGCCCGGCCTTGCTGCGCGCGATCGTCGGCGAAGAGGTGGTGGGCCGCCGCCTGGCCGAACCCGGCCCCTATTCGATGCTCGAGGTGCTCGCGCCCACGATGATCGATTACGCGCCCGTGGAGCTCGCCAAAGAGATGGTGCCGCGGCTGCTCTGTGGGGAAGAGCAGTGGTGCCAAGGCTTTTCCGAGCCGGGGTCGGGCAGTGACCTGGCGTCGCTGACCACCCGTGCGACGCAGCAAGGCGACAACTGGATCGTCAACGGGCAAAAGGTCTGGACCAGTTTTGCGCAGTTCTCCACCCGGTGCGTCCTGCTCACCCGCACCGCGCCCGGCCACGACGGGATCACCGCGTTCTTCGTCGACCTCGACACCCCGGGCATCACCATCCGCCCGCTGCGCACGATGCACGGTGTCGACGAATTCTGCGAGGTGTACTACGACGACGTGGTGGTTCCGGCCAGCCGGATGCTCGGCAAGCCCGGGGACGGCTGGCGATTGGCCATGGACCTGCTGCCCTATGAACGCTCCGCCTGCTTCTGGCAGCGAATCGCCTACCTCTATTCGCGTTTCGACGACCTGATTACCGCGGCGTCGAAGACCGGGGAGCCCGACGAATCCGCCCTCGGCGCAGCCTATCTCGCGCTGCATACGCTGCGCTGCCGATCGCGTGCCACCCAGCATCGCATGCGCGACGGGGCCCGATTGGGGCCGGATACCTCCATCGACAAGGTGCTGCTGGCCTCCGCCGAGCAGCGGCTCTACGACACCGTTCGCGACGTGTTGCCGGGAACGCTGGAACTGGAAGACACACCATGGCGTTCGGAATACCTGTATTCGCGCGCCGCGACGATCTACGGCGGCACCGCCGAGATTCAGCGCAATATCATCGCCCGCCGGCTGCTCGACCTCGGCAAGGAGTGAACGTGACCCCTTCGACGGACACCGAGTCCGACCCCGAATCGCTGCGCCTGCTTGCGGAGTCGTTGCGAACGACGATGACGGCCGCCTCGGGGGCCAAACTGGACGCGGCGCTGACAGAGCTCGGCTGGCGCGACATGCTTGACGAAATGCCCGTCATCGCAATACCGCTGGTGTTCAAGCTACTCGGTGAGACCGGTGCGCACGCGCCCGTGCTCAACGACGTGGTGCTGTGCGCGGCGGGCGACGCGGCCGGGGGAACACTGCCGTTGCCGTTCGCCGGTGGCTCCTGGGTGCGCTGGGAGCGCCGTGACCACACCGACTCGGCGATCGACGAGCTGCTGCCGGTACACCGTGTGCCGCAAGCAGATCCCCTGCCGTCGGCCGCGCTGCACGCGGGTTGGCGAGCCCTGGGGTGGTGGTTGGTCGGCACCAGCCGCGCCATGCTGTCACTGGCCCGCCAGCACGCCGTGGACCGGGTCCAGTTCGGTCGGCACATCAGTTCGTTTCAGGCGATCCGGCATCGGCTTGCCGAGGCGCTGGTCGCGGTCGAGGGCGCCGAGGCGACACTGCAGACCGCCACGGAATGCGACGACCCGCAGGGGCTCGCTTCGCTGCTGGCCAAGGCGGCGGCCGGCCACGCGGCGCTGAGCACCGCACGCCACTGCCAGCAGGTGCTCGGCGGCATCGGCTTCACCGCCGAACACCCCCTGCACCACCACATCAAGCGGTCGCTGATCCTCGACGGACTGCTGGGTAGTTCAAGAGAACTCACCCGTCAGGCCGGACAGGCGGTCGTGGCGGCCGGCTCCGCGCCGCGGCTCGCGCAGCTGTAACGGGCCGACCCGGCAACCAGCACCCTCGAGCATGAGATGCTGCGCGGGGACGATAGCGCATTGTGAGCGCTTCCGGAGCCACTTGGTGGTTCGGTCAGCGCGCGCGTCGGCCCCGGCCGTAGCCCTGGGAGGTGGGACGCAATGAGCCAGGCGCAAGCACCACAGAACCAGTTCGGCGTCGCCTCGGTGCTCCTGGGCCTGGTCGGTCTCATCACCTGCTGGCTGCTGCTCGGGGTGCCGTTTGGCATCGCGGCGGTGGTCACCGGCGACATCGCCCGGCGCAGGGTGGCCCGCGGGCAGGCCAACAATCGCCGAACGGCCTTGGCCGGGATGGTCTTAGGTGCGATCGCGATAGTGGCGGGTCTAGTCGCCATCGGCTACTACGCCCGCCTGGACGCCCGAAATCATTGACGCACGATCAATTGCGCGGCAACCCGAGCACGCGCTCGGCGATGATGTTGCGCTGAATCTCTGAGGTACCACCGGCGATGGTCGCGGCGAAGGTGCGTGTGTACCGGTCGAACCAGCTGCCGTAGTGGCTGTCCAGGTTGAGCGGGGCGAACGGGGCGGTGACCCCACGCAGGGCCAGTCCCTCACCGTCCTTGGCGGCCAGCGCGTCCTCGCAGGCGCGTTGCATCGCCTCCGAGCCGAGCAATTTGAGCACGGACTGGGCGGGCACGTCCTCTTCCCCGCGCGCGGCTTTGGCCAGCGTCGCCGACCCCAGTAGACGCATCGCGTAGAAATCCATCACCAGCGTCGCGTAACGATCCCGCTGCACCGGCCCCGAAGGGCTGGATTCGACGGTCATCGCGTGCAGCATATCCGCGTAATCCAGCCACAGCATCGCGCGTTCGTGGCCGAGCGATCCGGTCGCGACGCGCCAGCCGGCGTTGAGCTCCCCCACCAGATTTTCGGCCGGCACCCGGGCATCGGTGAAGAAGACCTCGTTGAAGTCGACGTCTTCAGTGTCGCCCATCGAGGCGAACGGACGCCGAACCACACCGGGGGTGTCGGTGGGGATCAGTAAAGCGCTGATTCCCTTATGCTTTGGTGCGCCCGGATCGGTACGCACGAATGTCAGCAACACGTCGGCGTGATGGGCGCCCGATGTCCAGACCTTCTGCCCGTTGACGACGAAGTGGTCTCCGTCGAGCACCGCGCGCGTCTTCAGCGACGCGAGATCCGAGCCCGCGCCGGGCTCGCTCATCCCCAGCGACGCGGTGAGCTCCGCACGCAGGATCGGCACGGCCCAACGCTGCCTCTGTTCGGGCGTGCCGAACGACAACAACGACGCCGCGATGATCCCCACACCCTGCGGATTGAAACTTTGGTAGACCCGCCGCCGCGACAACTCTTCGGAGTACACGTATTGCTGCAGCAGCGTCGCGTTGCGCCCGCCGAATTCCGGCGGATTGCCGGGCTGTAGCCAGCCGTTGTCGAACAGCAGGCGTTGCCACCGGCGGGCCCACTCCGGGATGTCGGAGCTCGACCGCGGCCGCACCAATGCCTCGGCCTCGGACGGAAGATGCGCGTCGAGGAAGGCAACGAATTCGGCCCGGAAGGCCTCCACGTCGGCGTCAAATGTCAGCTGCACAGCACTTCCCCGGATGGTCCTGAGTACTCCGCGCGTCGGTAGATCAGGGTTTCCGCCGACGACGTGGTTCACTCTTGCGATTAAGCTTCCATACACACGTCTAAGAGAATAGTATTCTCGTGGTAAGAAAGTTACAATCTCCGACACGTGATCCGTGAGGGGGTCGAGCGCAGCGATGTCACGGCGTTCTCCGGTAGAGTCCAACCATGTTCTCCCCGCGCGGCAATCAACTGAGTCGGCCGTGACCAATCCAAGCGAAGAGCCGGCCTGGAAGCAGCGCGCGGTCGAACGGTCGATCAAGACGGCGAAACTGCGCGCGGCGCAGCGTGTTCAGCGCTTCCTCGATGCCGCCCAGGCCATCATCATCGAAAAGGGCAGCACGGACTTTACCGTGCAGGAGGTCGTGGACCGCTCCCGCCAGTCGTTGCGCAGCTTCTACCTGCAGTTCGACGGCAAGCACGAGCTGCTGTTGGCGCTCTTCGAGGATGCGTTGAGCCGATCGGCCGACCAGATCCGCGCGGCCACCGAGAACCAAGCCGACCCGCTGAAGCGGCTGCAGGTCGCCGTTCAGCTCCTATACGAAGCGTCCCGACCGGACCCGACGGCCAAGCGTCCGCTGTTCACCGACTTTGCTCCTCGGCTGCTGGTGACACACCCGGCAGAGGTCAAGGTGGCCCACGCTCCGTTGCTCGCATTGTTGACAGAACTGATGGAGGCGGCGTACGACGCCGGAAAGCTGCGCACCACCATCAATCCCAAGCGGGTGGCCGCCATGACCATGCAGACGGTGATGTTCATCGCGCAATCCAGCGGCGGGCCCGACGACGCGACGACCCATCCCATCACCGCCGACGAGGTATGGGATTTCTGCTCACAGGGATTCGTCGCGTAGCACCCGAACGCCCGCATCCTCCGCAACTCGCGGTGAGCAGATAGCGCACGCCGTTTGGCGGTGAGAATGAGATTCTCTAATATCTAGAACCATAAGTAGCCGAAACGGATTCGTCATTGACACCCGCGACGGCCGAATGACAGAGTTCAAGGGCGGCCAGACCCGTGGTCCCGAACGCATCGTTTTCCGGCGCAGGCGTGCCGATCGGATCAAAGTCAGGAGTTGAGTAGCCATGACCGGACGTGTTGAGGGCAAAGTCGCTTTCGTCACCGGAGCGGCGCGCGGTCAGGGCCGCAGCCACGCGGTGCGGTTGGCCCAGGAGGGCGCCGACATCATCGCCATCGACATCTGCAAGCCCATCCGTGAAGGCGTCGTGGACACCGCGATCCCGGCATCGACGCCCGAAGACCTGGCCGAGACCGCCGACCTGGTCAAGGGACACAACCGCAGGATCTTCACGGCCGAAGTCGACGTGCGCGACTACGACGCACTCAAGGCGGCAGTGGACAACGGCGTCGAGCAACTCGGCCGACTCGACATCATCGTGGCGAATGCCGGAATCGGCAACGGCGGTGAGACTTTGGACAAGACCAGCGAAGAAGACTGGACCGAGATGATCGACATCAACCTAGCCGGGGTGTGGAAAACCGTGAAAGCCGGTGTGCCACATCTGATCGCGGGCGGCAACGGCGGATCCATCATCCTGACCAGCTCGGTGGGCGGGCTCAAGGCCTACCCCCACACCGGCCATTACGTCGCGGCCAAGCACGGCGTCGTCGGGCTGATGCGCGCCTTCGGAGTCGAGCTGGGACAGCACATGATTCGCGTCAACTCCGTGCACCCGACCCACGTCAAGACGCCGATGCTGCACAACGAAGGCACCTTCAAGATGTTTCGCCCCGACCTGGACAACCCGGGCCCCGACGACATGGCGCCGATCTGTCAGCTGTTCCACACGCTGCCGATCCCTTGGGTCGAGCCGATCGACATCAGCAACGCGGTGCTGTTCTTCGCCTCCGACGAGGCCCGCTACATCACCGGCGTAACCCTGCCCATCGATGCGGGTAGCTGCCTCAAGTAGGCGCTAGAACGGGCTGCTGTTGGACTGCCATTCGGCCGATTCGGGTCGCGGCCCGTAGCGGCGGATGTAGTCCTCATGCATCCGAGCTTGTTTTTTTCGGTTGATCACGTCGACCAGGTTTGGGTCCAAGCCATGTACGGCCAACCGGTGTCGGCGCCAGACCTTGTTCAGGGCAAAGGTTATCAATAACGCCCAGATGTAGAGCGGCGCGGTCATCTCCGTGTGCACGTAGAGCGAGGCGGGCAGCAGCCAAAACGGGGCAAGGACCAGCAGCGGCGGTATGGCCCACCTGATCATGTGCCGGCGGATGGCTCCCTCCCCGGCCAGATCGCGCGCCACCCAGTCGCGCATCGAGTCGGGCAGTCGTCGGCCGTAGGCATAGCCGATGCGCTGCCAGAGATTGGGTTTCGCGGCGGTCATGATTGCTCCTTGAGGGTGATGTCAGGCTTGCAGCGCGCCGCCCGCCACGGCGGCGGCGTTGATTCGGCTGAGAACCTGATGCAGGTTCTCGAGTTCGGAGAGATCCACGCCCAGACGCGCCACGACGGCGGACGGAATCTCAAGTGCTTTCTCCCGCAACGCGATTCCGCGCTGCGTGAGCGTTACGTCGGTGGTGCGCTCATCGGCCGGATTCTTCGCACGGGTGATCAGCCCCTGCCCCTGCAACCGCTTGAGCATCGGCGACAGCGTCGCGGAATCCAACTGCAACGTCGCGGCGATCTGCTTGACCGACAACGGAAACCGGTCGGCTTCGGGCGTTTTACGGTGATCCCACAGTGCCAACATCACCAGATATTGCGAATGGGTCAGCCCGAGCGGCTCCAGCAGGGGCCGATACACCGCCAACACCGCCCGGTTGGTCGTCGCCAGCGCGAAGCAGACCTGGTGTTCCAGGGCCAGCGGATCGATTTCACTAATGGTCGGGGCGGCCATTATTATATGGTGCCCTAATAGTTAGCGGCCTATCTATATGACGTCACTCACACCGTGCCCCAAAGAGGTAATACGCTCGGAATCTATGGACGATTTCGAGGGGCGCGGGGCAGCCATCACCGGCGGTGCGAGCGGCATCGGTTTGGCCACCGCCACCGAATTCGCCCGCCGGGGAGCCCGCGTGGTGCTGTCCGACGTCGATCAGCCCGCACTGGAGCAGGCGGTGAACCGGCTGCGCGGCGAGGGGTTCGACGCGCATGGCGTGCTCTGCGATGTCCGGCATCTCGGCGAAATGGTTCACCTCGCCGACGAGTCCTTCCGGTTGCTCGGGCAGGTCGATGTCGTGTTCAGTAATGCCGGCATCGTCGTCGCGGGCCCGATGGCCCAGACGAACCACGACGACTGGCGCTGGGTGATCGACATCGACCTCTGGGGCTCGATCCATGCCGTCGAGGCATTCGTTCCGAGGCTGCTGGATCAAGGCAAGGGCGGGCACATCGCGTTCACCGCGTCCTTCGCCGGGCTGGTGCCTAACAACGGCCTCGGGACCTACGGTGTTGCAAAGTACGGTGTCGTCGGGCTCGCCGAAACGCTCGCCCGCGAGCTCAAGCCCAACGGCATCGGGGTTTCGGTGCTGTGCCCGATGGTGGTCGAGACCAAGCTCGTCTTAAACTCCGAACGGATTCGCGGCGCAGACTACGGACTCTCGGCGTCGCCCGAGGGCGCCTCTGGGACACTGCCGACGCAGGACGAGGCGGTCACCGCCAACGACGTCGCGCGGTTGACGGCCGACGCGATCCTGGCCAATCGCCTGTACGTGCTGCCGCACGGGGCCGCCCGCGATTCGATCCGGCGCCGGTTCGAGCGCATCGACCGTACCTTCGACGAACAGGCCGCCGAGGGCTGGACGCACTAGGTCGATGGTGGCGGCCCCGGCGTCCGGCTTCGCCGCACTTGCGACCGCCGCTAGCGCGTCGGACCCAACCGGTAGTCACCGGTCTGCGGGTCGTGATACCAGCCGCCGGCGGCGTGGGTGCCGCCGTCGACGTGCAGCGTCTGACCGGTGATATAGACCGACATGTCGGAGGCCAGAAACACTGCGGTGCCAGCGATTTCGTCGACATGGCCGGGACGCCCCAACGGCACGATGTCGGCCATGGCCGCCGCGGCGCCGTCGCTGTTGAGTGCGGCCAGGCCTTCGGTGAGCGTGATGTCGGGCGCTATCGCGTTGACCCGGATGCCGTGCGGCGCCAATTCCAGGGCCGCGGTCTTGGTGTAGTTGATGACGCCGGCCTTGGCCGCGGCATAGGCGGCGTAGCCCGGTGCGGCTCGGACGCCCTCGATCGATGTCACCGAGATGATGCTGCCGCCAACGCCCGCGGTAACCATCTGCCGGGCAACTCGCTGGGTGCAGAGCAGCACGTGGCGCAGGTTCGCCTTATACAATGCGTCCCAGCCGTTTTCGCTGGTGTCCAGCAGGGGCGAGGAGAACACCCCGCCGGCGTTGTTCACCAGGATCGTCGGCGTTCCCAGCTCGGCGCTGGTGCGCTTGAAGGCGGCGTCCACTTGGCCGCCGTCTCGGACGTCGGTGGCGATGCCCAGGGCCCCGATGGCTTCGGACGCCTGCGCACAGCTCTGCGGGTCACGCTCCCAGATCGCCACCCGCGCACCGAATGCGGCCATGCCGGCGGCGATGCCGCGGCCGATGCCAGCGCCCCCACCGGTCACCACGGCGACGCGGTCGGTGAGCAGAATGTTGGAGGGGCCGATGGCCATCGTCGATCAGCTCCGCGCGGGCATCGCCGGAACACTGCCGATCACACCGTCGGCTTCCAGGTCGGCGATCTCCGAATCGGACAGGCCCAGCCGGGACAGCAGCTCGTGATTGTGCTGCCCCAGCAACGGCGCATGCGCGGTGTGGAACTTGTGGGGCCCGGTCGAGAATCGAATCGGCACGGTGCTGAGCCTAGCCGGGCCGTTAACCGGATGGTCGACCACTTCGAAGAAGTCCCGGAAGGTCAGCTGTTCCAGCTCGGGTTGCCGGTGCGGCTGCATGACCTTGGCCACCGGCACGCCGGCGTCCCACAGGGTTGCGACGATTTCGTCGCGGGTGCGGCGCTCGCACCACGCGGCGAGTCGCTGGTCGATTCGGTCCTGGTGCCGGCGCCGCCCCGCCTCGGTCGAGAGCGCGGAATCCGTTGCCCAAGAAGGTGATCCGATCGCCCGGGCCAGATTCCCCCACTGCTCGTCGGTGGTCACGGCGATGGCGACCCAGCTGTCGAGTCGGCCGAATTCGTCGATGTCAGCGCTGAGATAAAGGTTCTGCGGCACGGCGGTCGGTCCCCGGTTGCCCGCGCGCTGCAGCAGCGCCCCGTATGCCGAGTACTCGATGACCTGCTCGGCGGCGATGCTGAGCGCGGCATCGACCATCGCCGCTTCGACGAACACGCCATCGCCGGTGCGGCGCCGGTGCTCGAGCGCCAGCAGTATCGCGTTGAGCGCGTGCACACCCGCGCATGCGTCGCCGATCGAATACGGGTCATACGGCGTGCGATCCGGATAGCCGGTGAGCCAACTCACCCCGGAGGCCGCTTCGATGACGTAGGCGAATGCCGGGTTGTCACGCCACGGTCCCTCGAGGCCGAAGCCCGGCATCCGCACCATCACGATGTCCGGCCGAACCGATTGAGCGGTAGCAAAGTCCAGGCCGATCTGGTCCAGCACTCGCGGCGTGAAGTTCTCCACGAGCACGTCGGACGTTGCGATGAGCTCGCGCAGCAATTCCCGGCCTCGCGGGCTCTGCAGGTCCAGCGTCAGGCCCTTCTTGTTGGTGTTGAGGGCCTCGAAGATCGGCGATTTCTCCCACCACAGATCCTCGGTGATCGGTAGGCCGGCGATCATCCGCGTGCCGTCGGGACGGCGGGCCGACTCGACGTGGATGACTTCTGCGCCGAGCAAGGCCAGCGAATGCGTGCAGCACGGGCCGGCCCAGAACGTCGTCATGTCCAGCACCCGAATACCGCTGAGCGGCAGCGCTTTCGCCGACCCGCTCGGCGCGGGTCGCGCCGGGAGATGCGCGGCGCGGTAGTGCTCGGTGTGCTCGCCCAGCCGCGGCGCCGGCTGCGGTTGGCGCAACTGCGCCGGCCGCATGCGATACGGGTGGCTGGGCTGCTGGAAGCCGTCGCGGGGGTTGCGCACGAACGAATCGCGTTCCACGAACTGATCGAACGAGGTCACGTTGGCACCGTTGGCGACGGGCGCGTTGGGGATACGGAATGCCGAGGCCAGCTCCCGGATTTCGTCGACCGGGGTGTCGGCAAGCCAGGCGAAGATCTCCTCGGCGTGGATGTTCGCCTGCTCGGTGATCGACAGCGGCGATTGCTCATCGATCCACTCCGGATGGCCCACCATCGCGCACAGGTCGAACCACTGCTGCGCGGTCCCACACCCGAGATCGACCAGGCCATCCTGGGCCTGCGCCACCCCCGGAATGGTCGGCCGCCGCATGTCCCGCCACGGCCGCCCGAGCACTTCGAAGTAGGAAACCGGGTAATAGGTGAGGCACAGGACCTGCGTCTCGAGCATCGACAGGTCCAGCAGTTCTCCTGCCCCACCGTCGATTCGGCGCCATCGGGACGCCAACGTGGCCGCGCTTGCGTAGACGCCGGCCAGATACTCGCCGACCTGACCGCCGACGAAGACGGGCGGACGCTCCTGCTCGCCGCGGCCCAACCCGACGATTCCTCCCGACCACGCCTGCAGGGTGAACTCCGTCGCCGCGCGGTCACGCCACGGGCCCTCCAGGCCGAACGGGGTGATCGAGGTGACCGTGAGATGCGGGTGTCGGGCGTGGATGGCGCCCGGCGTGAAGTCCGCACGCTCGGCGACTTCGGAGCCGGCTGACCACACCACCGCGTCCGCGGCGGCCAGCAGCCGGTCCACCAGTTCGACGTCGTCGACGGTGGCGGAATCGGCCACGACGCTGTGTTTCGCCCCGGCCAGGAAGCTGAACAGGGCCCCGTCACCGCCGGCGCCGATGGTGGCGCCCGAGGCCGACCATGCGCGCAGCGAGTCACCCTTTGGGGGTTCCACTTTCACGACACGGGCACCGCTGTCGGCGAGCAGCTTGGTGCAGTAGCCGCCGGCTATACCGGTGGACAGATCGATCACGGTGTAGCCGTCGAGCGGCGGTTCGACGCGGGGTTGCGTCACTATTTCTTTCTCTTCGCTTTGCTGTTCTTGTCGGCGTGCGCCGCTTTGCTGTTCTTGTCGGCGTGCGCCGCTTTGCGGGCCTTCTTGCTCAGCCGCCATTCGGCGGGGAACTTGCCGTCGTTGTCCTTGACTGCGCCACCCAGGCCCCGCTTCATCGCGTCGTCGAGCATCAGTTCGTCGCCGGCGTCCGGGCGGACGCTGCCTCCCATCGACTCGAATACGCCGCTGAGCATGCTACCCAGGTATTCGCCCTGGAACTGCTTCATGATTTCGAAGAAGACCTTCTGCATGAAGACCGTGTCGGTGGGGCGATTGGTGGCGCAGGCGAGTGCGTATTTCTCCACCTCTGCCTCGAGTTCAGCCCGAGGCACGATGCTGTTGAGGAAATTGCAGTCATACATCTCCGCGGCGGTGAAAGCCCTTCCGGTGAACACCATCTCCTGAAACTTCCGGATGCCCATGGTCTGCGCCCACCACCACATGCGGGGCCCCCAGCCATAATACCGGAACGACGGGTGCCCGAACAGCGCGTCATCGCTCGAGATCACCAGATCGGCGTCGGCGGCCTGGTAGAAATGCCAGCCGTAGCAGTAGCCCTTGGCCTCGAGGATGCTGATCTTTTTGAAGTCCTGCAGGCCTCGGATGCCCGAGTTCGGGTTGGCATACCACTGGCCCAGGGTGGCGCCGTTACGAAACGACCCCTGCGGCGGATATCGGACTTCGTCGGCGCCGATTCGGTATTCGGCGAGCCGCGGGCCCTGGTCCGCCGCGTCGCGCATCCGCATGACCTCCGTGAGATCCGCACCCGAACCCAAGTCGTCGCCGGCACCGCGGACCACCAGGACCTTGACGTCGTCGTCGATGTTGGCCCGGTGCAACAAGTCTGCGTAGCGCACCCGCCCGGCGATCGTCGGCGCGTTGAGATAGTCCGGCCGGTCGAACGTTATCGTGGCGATCCGCGTCGTGGCGTCCTTGTCGTACCGAACGATCTCTTCGGCCGCGGGCTCCGAGGGCTCGGGCATGGCTACGACTGCCAGAACGGGCTACCGGTCAACACGTCGGGGCCGTCGGCGGTGATCAGGACCGCTTCTCGCCCGAAGACCGCGCCGATGCCCTCTTCCCATACATAACCGGTGACGGCCAGCACCATCCCGGGCTCCAGGCGTTCGTCGGCCGCGGTAGCGGGCAGGTGCTTGGAGACGACGGGCGGGTCGAACCCCATGCCCAGGCCGCGGGCCACCGGCGTCGGCGGGTCGGGCTCGCCGGCGGCGTGGTAGGCGGCGAGCAGGTCGCACGCGACCGTGCCGGGCCGGCAGACACTGATCAGCCTGTCCCACAGGATCTCCCAGCGCCGCTGCAGAGCGGCGGCACCGTTGGGCGCGTGCCTGGTGTCGGCGGGCCAGGTCCGGCCGACCTCGCCGATGTAGCCTCCGGCCAGCACCCCTGCGGAGAACGCCACCAGGTCGCCATCCTGAACGCGGCCTTGAATCCGATCATCGTCGTCGGCCCGCCGCCATGGATGCGTGCGCGAGGTCACCCATGCGACATCCTGATTCGACGGGGTGCTCACCCCACCGGCCGCGGATGCCTCCAGCAAGGCTCCGGCCAGCGCCTGCTCGGTCACCCCCGGTCGCAACTCCGATACCGCGGCCGCCAGGGCCGACTCGGCCACCGCAACGGATTCCCGGATGGCGGCGATCTCTTCGTCCGTCTTGATGCGGCGGGCCGCCCGCATGGCCAGCTCGCCGTCGACCAGCTGGGCGTTGGGAAATGCGGTCGGCAACAACTGGGCGAAAACCGGTGAGAGGGCGTCGGTTCCGACACGGCGTGCCCCGGCCGCGCCGTCGATGCGCTGCAGCGCCGCCATGGTGTTCATCGGGTTCCACGAGATGCCGTAGAGGTTTTCGTGGGGGATGTCTTCCGGAACGCCCTCGTCCCAGGTGCTCAGGAGGTGAACGGCGCCGGTTTCGCGCACGAGCACGCAGGTGGGGCCGAAGGGCCGGGTGCCGGCAACCCACAGCTGCGGTGCGCCGGTGACATACCGGACATTGGCTTGCCGGCCCAGGACCAGGACGTCGAGATCGTGTGCCGCCATCTGGTCCAGCGCCCGCTGGCGGCGCCCCAGGCGCAGCGTGCGCTCGTCGGGGCAAACTTCAACTGACATGGGAGCCATAGGGGTCATAGGGGTAGTCGGTCAAACGGATCCAGCCTTCCTCGGTGATCACCAGGACCTCTTCGCTGCGATAGCCGCCGGTGCCGTCCTCCCACACGACGGGCTCCAGCACCAGTACCATCCCGGATTGCAGGACGAAATTCTCGTCGAACTCCTGGCCGAGATCGGTTCCTATCATCGGCATTTCGGCCGCGTTGACGCCGATTCCGTGACCCAGGTAGAAGTGCGGCAGCCAAGGTTTGCCGCCGTCGTTGGCCTTGATGGCGGCGCGCCCCAGATCCGCCGCGGTGGCACCGGCCTTGGCGACACCCAGCACCGCGCTCATGATTTCGAACCACTTGTCGAACTGCGCCCGTTGACGCGGCGACGGGTCGCGGCCGACGATCCAGGTGCGCCCGAAGTCCGAACAGTAGCCCTGATAGGTGATGCTGACGTCGGTCCACAGCACGTCGCCCTCGACAAGTTCGCGTTCCGTGGTGAGCAGCGGCAGCGCCAGGTCGCCGTGTGTGGTCCACACGCCCTCGGCCTTGCTGGGCGGCATCACCTGCCAGATCGGCTCGAGCATGCTGGCCGTGGCGCCCAGTTCGAAGGCGCGGCGCAAAAAGCTTGCCGACAAATCGATCTGACGGATTCCAGGCGCCAGGCTCTTCTGCACCTCGACCATCGCCTCGTCGGTAATCCGGATCGCGGTGCGAATGCACGACAATTCGTCGGGAGTTTTCACCGACTTGGCGGCGCTCACGATGGCGGCGGCGTCAACGGGCGCCCCGCCCGGGAACAAGGCCTGGGCGGCACGCGACATGGCGCCGGTGAATTCGTCGACCGCGACTACCGCCGTGGTCGGGATGAGATCGGCCAGCTGACGCGCGAAATGCTGAACGCCCTCGTCGAATTCGAGATACACGGGCCCGTGCAGGTGATCGGCGGGCAAGTCCGACTCCTGCGATGCCCCCTCGCGGAACGGCAGGAACAGGTGGGGCCACTCGTCGTCGGCGAGCACCACGGCCACCGGCCGTTCGACGTAGGACAATCCGGCGTCGCCGAGCGGCCAGCTGGCACCGGTCGCATAAACCACCGAATTGTTGCCCAGCAGGATCATCGCGTCGACACCGCGCTCGGCCATCGCCGCGCGCAGCCGGGCCCCCGTCTCGCGGCGCAGGCGGGCCAGGTCGACGGTCTCCGGGATCACCAGTGGATTGCCGGTGTTGGTGTCCAGTTGCGCGAAGGTCGTCACTATAGACCCAGGAACTTCGTGACGTTGTCGCTGACGATCTTCACCGCGTTCTCCGAACCAACCGCGTCCACAACGGATTTCAGCGACTTCTCGGAATAGCCGTAGGTACTCTCGTTGTGCGGGTAGTCGCTGGACCACATCACCTTGTCCACTCCGATCTGATCGATCAGCTGCAGGCCTAGCGGGTCGACCATGAACGAGGCGCTCATGTGCGTGTCCCAGTAGTAGCGCGGTTCGTGCTCGAGGATCCGGTTGAACATGTGTTGGTACGAGCCCATCAGGTGGTCGGCGTCCTGCAGCGCCCACGGCACCCAGGAGATGCCGCCCTCGAACCAGCCGATCCGCAGCCCGGGATGATCGTCGAGAATTCCGGTGAAGAGGTACTTGGCGAATTGCTCGCGGAACCCGTCGATGTTGATCATCATGCCGACCACCACGCTGTTGAACTGGCACGGGGTTTTCGGCGGGGTCTCCCCGATGTGGTGGGTCACCGGCAGACCGGCGGCCTCGATCTCGTCCCAGACCGGCTTCATTGCGGTGCTGCCGTAGTCGATGATATTGCCGTCGTCGTCCTTGCCCGGGTTGAGCGGCAGCAGGAAGGTCTTGAGGCCCAACGACTTCAGCTCCTCGAGTGTCTTCCTGGTGCCCTGCGGGTCCCACCAGTTGATCAGCCCGGCGCCGTAGAAGTGGCCGCCTCCGCGCTCCTGCAGCTCGGCGATGTATTCGTTGTAGATGCGAAAGGCGAGCTCGCGAAGCTGCTTGTCCGGGTAGTGAAACAGTGCCAGCACCGCGTTGGGGAAGGCCAATTCCTTCTCGACGCCGTCGTCGTGCAGCTCCTGGATGCGGGCCTCGATGTTGGTGCTCGCGGCGCCGGGCAGGTCGTCGTATTGCATGAGCACGGCGCTGAAGTCGCCCGGCAGGAATGACTGCCCCTTGCGGCCTACTTGGTAGGCGCCGTCCTCGTACCAGATCCGCGGCGCCTTATCCTTCAGATCGTCCGGGAAGCGTTGGTAGAAAATGTCATCCGCCAGCGAGATGTGGTTGTCGGCGGAGAAGACCACGGTCCCCTGCGGCAGACCGACATCGCTGCCCGCGGCGTGACCACGCCGGTCCTTCGGAGCTCCATAGCCTCCGGGTGGATAAGGCGTGCTTGCTTGAGTCGTCATCATTGACCCTCCAATCGGATCCGCGAAAATTCTTCACAAGTCATGAACTGGCCTACCACGTCACCGGCAGTTCGTACACGCCGTAGGCGAGTCGGTCGTCCTTGAAGGGAACCTCTTCGATCGGAATGGCAAGCCGCAGCGCGGGAATGCGCCGCGCCAGCGTGTGGAACACGATCTGCAGCTCGGCGCGGGCCAACTGCTGCCCGACGCACTGATGCCGTCCATAGCCGAAGGCGACGTTGCGGTCGGCGCCGGAGCGATGCAGGTAAAGCCGGTCCGGTTCGGCGAACGCGTCCGCATCCCAGTTGGCCGGGGCGAGATCGATGATGATGCCCTCCCCGGCACGGATGGTCTCGCCGGCGATGTGGATATCTTCGAGCGCGACGCGGCGCTGACCATTCTGAATGATGCTCAGATAGCGCAGCAGTTCCTCGACCGCGCTTGCGATGACCTTCGGATCTTCGGCGTCGCGGATGACGGCCAGCTGGTCGGGGTTTTCCAGCAGGGCAAGCACGCCGAGCCCGATCATGTTGGAGGTGGTCTCATGCCCGGCGATCAGCAGGCCGGTGCCCAGCTGGGCGGCCTCCTTCACGCTGAGTTCGCCGGCCTTGACCCGCTCGGCGAGGTCGGAAACCGCGTCCTCGGCCGGATTTTCCATCTTGGCCTCGACCAGCTGAGCGAGGTATTTGTGCAGGCTCATCGCGCCTTTGACGGTGTCCTCACCGGTGGCGTAACGCGCGAGCCCGACGTTGGCGTGATGCTGGAACATGTCGGCGTCCTCGTAGGGAACGCCCAGCAGCTGGCTGATCACCAGCGAGGGCACCGGCAGCGCCAGCGCGGTGACGATGTCGGCGGGCCGCGGTCCGGCCAGTATCGCGTCGATGTGCTCGTCGGTGATCCGTTGGATGGTCGGTCGCAGGCCTTCGACACGCTTGAAGGTGAACGGCTTGGACAGCATTCGCCGGAATCGGGTGTGCTCCTCGCCGTCGGAGGTGAAGACCGACCGCGGCCGCTTGTGCACCGTGGACAGCATGCCTTCGTTCCAGTGCGGGAACCCGGGCTGCCGGTCGTCGACGCTGACCCGCGAATCCGAAAACAGCTCGCGCACGTGCTCGTAACCCGTGATGAGCCATGGTGTGCTGCCGTCCCAGATCCGGACCCGAGACAGCGGCCGGGCTGCGGCCAGCGCCATGACGTCCGGCGGTGGCGCGAAGGGGCAGCGCGGCTCCCTGGCCATCGGGTAGTCCGGAATCTCGGAGGTGTGCTCCGTCGCGGTGCTCGTCAGGGTGTCGGACATCGTCTTCATTCCTCGATGTGGATGGCAAGGGCGGGGCAGGCCGCCGCCGCCCGGCGCGCGCCCTCGGCCTGCTCGGGCGTGGGATTGGGATTGAGCAGCACCACGACGCCGTCGTCGTCGCGCTGATCGAACACTTCGGGCGCATTCATCACACAATTCCCCGATGAAGCGCAAACATTCTGGTCGACAGTCACTTTCATTCGCACGCCCTTCACTCGTACGCCGTCACGGGCGCCAGCCACAGGCCCACGATCGCGTCGATGAGCCCGGACGCTGCGGCCCGCCATGAACGATGGGACGTCACTGCGCCCGCGGCAAGCGCGCGTTCACGGTCGGCGCATGTGTGCATCAACAGGTTTCGAGCCATGATGTTGCGATCGAAGTGCACTTCGGCCGGCAGCTCGGGCAGGCAGCGGTTGATGCCCTCCACGACCTGGACCAGCGACGGGGAGCTGAGCGCACCCTTGACGATGATGTTGTAGTAGGCGGGGTCGGTCATCGCCTGGGCCGCAAAACGCGCATACCAGGTCGGATTTCCGAGCTCCTCCAGGTGATCGGTGAGCGGACGCACCAGACAGGCCACCCAGTTACGCATTTCGGTCGAGCCGTCCGTGTCGAGCAGCTCGGTCACCATCTGTTCGCGCAGCTGCTCGACGGGCCCGCGGTGCTTGCGCTCGATCGCCCGCACCAGGTCGGCCTTGGTACCGAAGTGATAGCCGACGGCGGCGTTGTTGCCCTGGCCGGCGGCCTCACTGACCTGCCGATTGGACACCGCGAACATGCCATGCTCGGCGTACAGGCGCTCGGCCGCCACCAGGATCGCCTCCTGGGTGGAACTGGCCCGCTCGGTGCGAACGGTCCGGCCGACGGTGGTCATTGGATCAGTCAACCTCGTCCGGTAATTTAAGTCAAGCGATTGATTTAAACTGGCGGGCGGCTCCGTCGCCCACTGCTGTCGGCGCATCGTCACGTTCGGGCCGTTCGGGGATCTCAGCTCTGTTTTCTGGATCGGATCGGCTTGCCCGCCACGGTCCCGCCGTCGACCGGCAGCACCGTCCCGGTGACATAGCGCGAGCGGTCGGTGGCGAAATACAGCGCGGCCTCGGCGACGTCATCGGGCGTGCCCTCGCGCTTCAGCGGCCGGTCCTCGCGCATGCCCTGGCGGATCCGTGCCTCGAATTCCTTCAGCTGCTCCGGGTCCATGCCGGCCGCGGACTTGCCCAAGATGGGCGTGGGGATACTGCCCGGCGCGATCGCGTTCACCCGAATCTCGTGATACGCCAACTCGATTGCCGCCGCCTTGGTGAACTGGATGACCGCCGCCTTGGACGCGCGGTAGATCATCACGCCGCCGCCGGCCTGGATGCCGCCGATCGAGGTGATGTTGATGATCGATCCGCCGCCATGTTCGGCCATGTGCCGCGCGGCATCTCGGGTACCCGCCATCACGCCAAGCACGTTGACCCCCATCACCCGGTGAAAATCGGTGAGGTCGTCGTCGAGCAGCTTCCGTAGCGGGCTGGATATCCCGGCGTTGTTCACCATGACGTGCAGGCCGCCGAACTTCTCGACGGCATCGGATACCAGCGCACCCACCTGTTCGGGGTCGGAGACGTCGGTCTTCCGGAAGGCGGCGGCCCCGCCGAGCGAGGCGGCCAACGCCTCGCCGCGCTCGACCTCGACGTCGGCGATAACGACCTGCGCGCCCTCGGCCACAAACCGCTCCGCGAGACCGCGACCGATGCCTGAAGCGCCGCCGGTGACGATGGCGACCTTGCCGTCCAACTCGTTGACCACACGACGAGTTAAGGGCGCATGCCGCATTAAGTCAAGCAACTGCTTTAACGGCTGCGGCACGCGTAGTCCGGTGAATTCGATATGCCGCGGGCCGTCGAAGCTTCCGGTCCCTTGACGCCTAGTCCATGCTGAGTAGGCCAGTTCATCGGGAAACTCGGAAGGCGTGACCATGAAGGTGTTGGTAATCGGTGGCAGCGGGTTGATCGGGTCGCAGGTAGTCACCCAGCTCACCGAGCTGGGGCACGTGGCGGTTCCGGCCTCGCCTCGCTCGGGGGTCGACACCATCACCGGAGAAGGTCTCGCCGACGCTGTCGCCGGGGTTCACACGGTGGTGGACGTATCCAACTCCCCGTCCTGGGCTGACGACGACGTCTTGAACTTCTTTACGACCTCGACCCGCAACCTGCTCGAGGCCGAGCGTGCCGCCGGAGTGCAGCACCACGTCGCGCTGTCGATCGTGGGAGCCGACCGGGCCGCGGCGAGTGGCTACATGCGAGCCAAGATCGCCCAGGAGAATTTGATCAAGGAATCCGGAGGGCCGTTCACGATCGTGCGGGCCACGCAATTCTTCGAATTCGTTGGAGGCATTGCTGATTCGCTGGCCGATGGGGACACGGTTCGTGCACCGCATGGGGCGTTTCAGCCCATCGCTGCCGCGGATGTGGCCACGGCGGTCACCCGCGCGTCGATCGGTGAGCCGGCCGGGCTGATCAATATCGCCGGCCCCGAGAAGCGGGGCATGGACGACTTCATCCGGACCCGGTTCACCGCAATCGGCGACACCCGCGAAGTGGTGACCGATCCGGACGCCCAGTATTACGGGGCGGTGCTCGACGACAGCATGATCGTGCCCGTCGAGGGCGAAGAAGTGACCCTCTACCCCACCAGGTTCGGCGACTGGCTGGCTGCCCAGGCGCCCAGCGCCGCCAAGTAGAAAGCCCGCCGCGATCGGGTCCGGATCGATCAAGCGTTGAAACCATTGGTGGCAACGCACGGTTCGTTCAGACCGACAGGCTCAGGGCCGTGCTCTTCCTCGACTCTCGGGCGGCCTGCATCCGCCGTCTGACCAAATGCATTCGAGCGCAGTCGGGTTGGTGTGTCCGCCTGCTGGCACGGCACATCCGGCGGCACGAGCGACGGCCGCAAGGCCTAGCGGTGGCGGTTGCGGTCCGCCTAACATCCAAGCACCAGAACGTTTGGGCGAGCCATAGACGAGGAGCGCCAATTTGTCCGTGCAACCCTCCAGTGGCGTGCCCTTCGACGGGGCCCGGCTCACCAGGCGCGGTTTCATGGCCGCCGGCATCGCCGGCGGGTTGGCGCTCACGGCGTGCAGTCAAACCAAGCCGAAGCCGTCGGGCAGTGCCGGGATGTCCACGGCCATCGCCGAAACCGAGGCCGCGCGGCCACATAGCGGCCGCACCGTCACCGCCGAGCTGACAGCGCAGGTGGTCCAGGTCGACCTGGGCGGGCCGGTCGTCCGCACGCTGGCCCTCGGCAACAGCATCCCCGGCCCGGTGATTCGCGCCGGCATCGGCGACGAGGTCGTGGTGTCGGTGTCGAACCGGCTCGACCATCCCACGTCGGTGCATTGGCACGGCATCGCCCTGCGCAACGACATGGACGGCGCGGAGCCGGCCACCCCGAACATCGCGGCCGGCGAGGACTTCACCTACCGGTTCTCGGTGCCGAATTCGGGGAGCTACTGGGCACATCCGCACACCGGCCTGGACGAGGACACCGGTCTCTATTTACCGGTCATCGTCGACGACCCGACCGAGGCCGACTACGACGGCGAATGGATCGTCGTCCTCGATGATTGGACCGACGGCGCCGGAAAGAGTCCCCAGCAGCTTTACGGCGAACTGAGCAACCCGAAGAAGGCGCCGCAGAACGCGCCCGAAACGACAACCCCGACGACGACCGAAACAAGTCCCGCATCGACGTCGGAGACGACGTCGACCAGCCCGACAACCTCGACGAGCGAAGCGCCCCCGCCACCGGCGGCCGTTGGCACCAGCGACCTCCTCGGAGGCGACGCCGGAGATATCGTCTACCCGTACTATCTGGCCAACGGGCGAATCCCTTCCTCACCCATGACCTTTAATGCCAAGCCCGGCCAGCGGATCCGCATTCGCCTCATCAACACCGCCTCCGACACCACGTTCCGGGTGGCGCTGGCGGGTCACGCGATGACGGTGACCCACACCGACGGCTACCCCGTGGTACCCGCCCAGGTCGACGCCCTGCTGATCGGCATGGCCGAGCGTTACGACGTCATCGTGACGGCCGCGGACGGCGTCTTCCCATTGGTTGCGGTCGCCGAAGGCAAGAACGGCCTGGCCCGCGCACTCCTGTCCACCGGCGCGGGTAACGCGCCCGACCCGCAGTTCCGGCCGGACGAACTCACCAAGCGGGTGGGCACCGTCGAGATGTTCACCGCCACAACGCCGGTCAACCTGGGCCGCCCCGACCCCGGCCTCAATCTGCACGTGGTCCTCGGCGGCAACATGGCGCGATACGATTGGACGATCAACGGTCAGCCCTACGGCAAGACGAATCGGCTGCGCGTTCAACAGGGCCAACGGCCGACCATCACGTTTGAAAACACGACCACGATGTATCACCCGATCCACCTGCACGGGCACACCTTCCAGGTGATCAAGGCCGACGGAAGCCCGGGCGCCCGCAAGGACACCGTCATGGTGCTGCCCACGCAGAAGCTCGTCGCGGTGCTCGTCGCCGACAATCCCGGCACCTGGGCGATGCACTGCCACAACACTTATCACCAGGTCGCGGGAATGATGACTCGCCTGGACTACGTCTTCTGACGTTCAGACCGCGCCCAGGAAATCCAGCAGCAACTGGTTGACCACCGAGGCCTGCTCGATCTGGGGGCAGTGTCCCGCGTTGTCGACCACCACCGAGCGGGCACCCTCGATCTGCTTGGCGATCTCGGCGGCCCAACCGGCCGGAAGGAGCTTGTCGCCTCCCCCTTCGACGACAAGCGTTGGCACGTCGATGCGCTCGTAGGCGCGAGCGCTCGACGGGGTGGCGGACGGTGTGGCGCCGGGGCGGCGAAACCTGGCCGCGGCGATGGCCTCCCACGCCCCCGGCGCGGTGCTCGACTCGAAACGGCGCCGCACGTAGTCGTGGTCATCCGGATATCCGGGATCGAAGAACAACGCCTCGACGATGCGGCGCATCGCCGGCAGCGTCGCGTCATAGTTCTGCAGCGCCTCGAAATGCTGGTTCTGCTGGATTTCTCCGCCGCCACAGATGATGGTCAAGCTGCGAATGGGCAGCAGCGGGGTGTCCGACGTGGCGTCGGTGAGCAGATTGATGGCGCCCATCGAATTGCCGACGAAGTGCGCCGAGTCGACGCCGAGCAGTTCGCAAAACCGCGCCACATGCCGGATCCGCATGCCGCGGCCGTCGACGAAATCGATGACCTTTGCGGATTGCCCGAAGCCCAGCTGGTCGGGCGCCAGGACCCGATGTCGTGCGGACAGCGCGGCGATGTTGCGTTCCCACCCCAGTTCGGCGCCGGCGCCGAACTCACCACCGTGCAGCAGTACCACCGGGTCGCCGTCGCCGGCTTCCAGATAGCTGGTGGTCAGCCCATCGACCGACAGCGTTTTGCGCCGCATCACTTGATCGCGATCGGGTTGACCGGTGAGCCCACCGCCCCAACGAATCTCAGGGGTGGGGCGATGAGTTGAAACTCGTACACACCGTCGGCGGCGCAGTCGGCGGCCAGTGCCGTGAGGTCCCAATACTCGCCTAGCATCAGGCCCATGTCGCGCAACGTCAGCAGGTGGAAGGGCAAGAACACGCCCTCGACCCCCGACACCGGGTCTTCGACCTGGAGGTTGTCGGACGCGACCGCGGCGATCTCGTGATCGTGCAGCCACTGGGCGCATTGCCAATCCAGCCCGGAATACGGTTCGGTCTTATTGCCCGTCTGCAGGAACCTCGTCCACCACCCGGTCCGGATGAGCAGGATATCGCCGCGACCGATGGTCACGCCCTGGGAGCGGGCGACCTCGTCCAATTCCCCTGGGGTGATGGGTTTTCCATGCTCCAAGAAGACTTCCGCGCCGCGATGGCGCACCAGATCCAGCAACACACCGCGCGAGGTGATGCCCTTGCCGTCAACCTTCTCGATGCCGAGGTGTCGGGCCCCGAGGCTGGTCACCGAACCCGCCGGGATCCCGTTGTAGAGCTTGTCGTCGTAATAGACGTGCGACAACGCATCCCACTGGGTCGCCGCCTGCAACGGCATGATGATCATGTCGTCGTTGAACCTGAACAGATTGTCGACGAAGTACGGACCCATCTGCGCCGCCGTGGGATTGCGGTCCCAATCCGGGCCGTACTGAGCGAGCGTGCTGGCGTCACCACCATCCACCGTCATCACGTGGATGGGATTGTGCCGAAACCCGAAGGCGCCCTGCGGTCCCGACGACCCGAAGTCCACGCCGAGCGGGAAAACCTTCCCGTGCCGGACCAAACTCGCTGCCTGGGCGATCTTTTCGGAGGTGATGAAGTTCAGCGTGCCGAGCTCGTCGTAATCGCCCCAGCGGCCCCAATTGCTGACATCGCGAGCGGCCCGGCGAAAGTCGGTCACACTGGCCACGGAGCACGCCCTTCCTCGAGTTCATCCGCGATCGCGGCGCCGACATTTCCGCCGTCAACCCACAACACCTGGCCCGAAATATAACTGGCGGCACCGCTATTCAGGAAGAGCAGAGCCGCTGCCTGCTCGGCCGGTTCAGAAACGCGGCCCAGCGGCTTGGGGATGTCGTCGAGAAATCCCTGTCCGTAGGCGGTACGCAGCTGGTCCAGGATCGGCGTCTCGGTCACACCGGGACCGGTGCAATTGATGCGGATTCCCCGCGCGCCCAGCGGCGTGGCGTTGCGCATGGTGTACAGGATGATCGCTTCCTTGGACAACTGATAGCCGGTACCGAGCGTGTCGGGATGCTCACGGCACCAGTCGATGCCCTCCTGCATCGTTGCCGTGTGCAGCAGCGGCGCCACCGCCAGCAGATGCTCCCGGTAGGCGGCCGCCGCGAGCGATGTCACGCTTACGATGGCCGACCCCGCGACCATCTTGGGTATCAGCGACTCGGTGACGTGGCGCGTGCCCAAAAAGTTGACGGTCACCACTAGCAGCGGGTCGCCGATCCCGGACGACACGCCCGCGACATTGAACAACGCGTCGACAGGACCGGACACGTCGGCTACGGCCGACTCGATCGATGTCCGATCGGCCAGGTCCACCTCGTAAAACTCGTCGATCGCGAAGTCCGGGCGTCGCTTGTCCAGCCCGATGACTTCGGCCCCGAGCTCGCCGAGCCGCCACACCACGTGTTCGCCTATGCCGGAGGAACATCCGGTGACAACCGCACGGCGACCGTCGTAGCGCCACAGCTCGTCGATTGCGCCCAAGGCTCCCCTCGAAAATCTCCCGATTCAGATGCCGTTCGGCACTACTTCTGCTGTTCCTTCGCGCGCTGCGCCGCCTGCACGCGGCCCTCGTTGATCTCCGCCATGGCTTCGGGGATCTCGCTGGCGGTGAACTTACCGCCGCGGCCGGTCGGGAGTCCACCGAACGAGTAATCCTCGTCGAATTGCGGTGCGGTCGATTTCGGCCGGCGCGCCTCCACCTTCTCGATGACGGGCTCGAGCCGCTTCGCCTTCTCCGCCACGGCCTTCGCGTCGCGCTCGATGAACTCGGGAAGCACCTCGGAGCCCATCAGTTCGATGGATTCCATGGTGCCCTCGTGGCTGCGCGGGTTGAGCAGCAGGATGATCTCGTCGACGCCGCTTTCTTCATAGCCGCGCAAGAACTCGCGCACCGTGGCGGGAGATCCGATGGCACCCCGGCCGGGACCGTACGCCAGCGTCGGATCCTTTTCCACCTCTTCGAGGTAGCGCTGCCACACCCCGGTCCGCCCGGGCGTGTGCACCCCCGTCATGTAGTAGTGCATGATTCCGAACGAGAAGAACCCGCCGCCCTGGCCGAGCCGTTGCAGGGCTTGCTCATCGGTCTTGGCCACCATCATCGACAGGTCGCCGCCGATGGCCAGGATGTTCGGGTTGATGCGGGGGGTGACGGGGACGCCGTTCTCCTCGAGCTCCTTGTAGTAGCCGTTTACCCGCTCGGTCAGCGGACCGGGGCCGGTGTAGGCGAAACTCAATGCGCCGATGGCCTTTTGGGCCGCCATCTGCACGCTGGCCGGCCGCGTGCAGGCGACCCACACCGGGGGGTGCGGCTTTTGCAGTGGCTTCGGGACGACGTTGCGTGCCGGCATCTGCACGTGCTCACCGTTGAAGCCGGTAAACGGCTCTTCGATCATGCATCGGATCGAGACCTCGAGGGCCTCTTCCCACTGTGCCCGCTTGTCCGCGGGGTCGATGTTGAATCCGCCGAGTTCACCGACCGACGACGATTCCCCGGTGCCGAATTCGACGCGACCGTTGGAGAGCAGGTCGAGGGTGGCGATGCGCTCGGCCACCCGGGCGGGGTGGTTGACCACCGGCGGCAGGTGCATGATGCCGAACCCCAGCCGGATGTTCCTGGTCCGCTGGCTGGCCGCGGCCAAAAAGATTTCAGGCGCCGTCGAGTGGCAGTACTCCTCGAGGAAGTGGTGCTCGGTCAGCCACACGGTGGAAAAACCCGCTTTGTCGGCGGCCTCGACCTCGTTGAGACAGTCCTGCAGCAGGACGTGTTCGTCGTCGGGTGCCCAAGGCCGCGGCAGGGCGAATTCGTAGAACAGGGAAATTTTCATCGTTACCTCCTATGAGTATTAGCGGCTCGGTTGGCTGCCTGTGCCGCAACGTGTTTCGCCGCGACATAGCCGAAGGTCATGGCCGGGCCGATGGTCGCCCCGGCACCGGCGTAACTGCGGCCCATCACCGGCGCGGAGGTGTTACCCACCGCGTAGAGGCCGGGCACCACCGTGCCATCGGTGCGCAGCACGCGGGCGTGCTCGTCGGTCAGGAGGCCGCCCGAGGTGCCCAGGTCGCCCAGCACGATCCGGAAGGCGTAGTACGGCGGATCGCCCAGCGGGTACAGGTTCGGGTTGGGCAAGGTGTGGTCGCCGTAGTAGTTGTCGTACACGCTGTCGCCGCGGTTGAAATCGTCGTCGTGTCCCTTGCGGGCGAGTTCGTTGAAGCGGCGGGCGGTTTCGGCCAGCTGGTCCGCGGGCACGCCGATCTTGGTCGCCATCTCATCCCACGTCGCGGCCGCTTTGACCACACCGGATTCCAGCCAGGCCGGTGGGATCTTCCGGCCGGTGGGCACCGGTGCCCCCGGAATTTTCGGTATGGGCAGGTGTCCACCGACGACGTAGCGATTGAACGATCTGTGGTCGGTGATCAGCCAGCACGGGATGTGGGTGACGCCGGACCTCTGGCCCTCGATCATGGCGTGGCCGAAGTCCATATAGGGAGCCGCCTCGTTGATGAAGCGCTGGCCCGCACCGTTGACGATGAACTGTGCCGGCATCATCCGCTCGTTGAGCATGAATTGCATGCGGCCGTCCGGCCACTGGATAGCCGGGAACCACCAGGCTTCGTCCAGTAGATCCGTTGCGGCGCCGATCTGTTGACCGGCACGGATACCGTCGCCCATCGCCGCCGGATTGCCGAAGCTCCAGTCCTGGTCCACCTCGGGCAGAAGTTCTTTGCGCCAGGCCAGGTCGTGGTCGAACCCACCCGACGCCAGGATGACGCCCAGGCGTGCGCCGATCAGCTGGGGCTTGCCCCCGCATTCCACCACCGCTCCGGTGACCGCCCCGTCGGAGTCGGTGAGCAGTCGCACCATCGGCGAGTCCAGCCATAGCGGGATGCCGCGTTCCCTCAGCGCCAGCCGGAGCCGGGCCGCCAGCGACTGTCCGATGGCGGCCATCCGCTCGCCAAACACCCGGGCCCGGACCATCCGCGAAATCAATTTGAGCAGCACACCCTTGCCGGCCCATGACTGCCTGATCCGGTAGAACGTGCGAAGCTCCTTGGGCCCCAGCCAGATTCCCTTCGGGGCCAGCGCCAGCGGCTGCAGCAGCTTCTGCTCGTCGGGACCCAACTTCCGCAAGTCGATGGGCGGCACGTTGATGGTGCTGCCCAGTGCGGAGCCCCCGGGCAACTCAGGATAGTAGTCGGCATAGCCGGGCTTCCAAACGAACTCGAACCATCCGGACAGTTGCTCCAAGAACTGCAGCATCTGTGGTGCGGTCTCGACGTACTGCCGTAACCGTGCCTCGCTGACCAGGCCGTCGGTAATCCGTTTGAGGTATTCCACGACGCCGTCGGGTGAGGGCACATAGCCCTCCCGCCGCTGCGCGGGGGCGCCGGGCACCCAGATGCCGCCCCCGGACAGAGCGGTGGAACCCCCGAAATGAGACGACTTTTCGACCACCAACGTGTCAAGGCCGGCGGCCTGGGCCGTCAGCGCGGCCGTCATGCCGCCACCACCGGACCCGACGATGAGTACGTCGACGACATGATCGAAGCCGTCCAATGCCGCCGTCATTTCGGCAGAGCCGTTCTGATGGCGAAACCGGCGATCAGCTCGGGCGCGGGTTTGTAGTATCGCCCGGTGGTTTCGTAGGGCCCCGCCGCTGCCAGCGCCGCGAATGCCGCCACCCACGTGCGGATCTCCTGCGCGGAGCTGCCGCCCTCGTGGGCGACGAACGAATTCGACCAGCCATCCAATTCGCTCAGCCATCCCCCGTCGATGATCTCCAGGAATCGGTGGTCCCACGCCGGGTTGAGTGCCTGCAGCTCACTGTCGCCGGCGGCGAAGTTCTTGGCCGCGTCGATGACGGCGGCTTGCCGGGCCTGGCGCTGCTCGGGCGTCATCGGCTGGCCGTGCACGATCCGCTCCAGTACCGCCGCGGGAGCGGTCGCCAGAGTCGGCACCGGCGGGCTGTGCGACAGCCCGCCCGATCCCAGGATCAGGACGCGCTTGTCGAGGGCGGCAAGGTGACTGCCGACGGCGGTACCCAGTGCGCGGCAACGGTGCATCGGGCCCAGCGGTACCCCGATGGCGTTGACGAAGATCGGTATCACGGGACGCGAGGTGGCGTGGCCGAACAGCTTTTCCAGGGGCTGAATCGTCCCGTGGTCGACGTCCATGCTCGCCGATACCGCGATGTCGACGCCCGCATCGAGGATCGCCTTCGCGCAGTCGGCCGCCAGCATTTCCGGCACGTCGAGCGGGCCGCAGTACGTGCCGTAGTCCCCCACCCCGCGGGCGCTGGTGCCGATGCAGAAGGGCGGCATCACCTTATAGAAGAAGCCGTTGTAGTGATCCGGAGAAAAACTGACCACCAGTTCGGGGTCGTACTCTTCGACGAATCGCCGTGCCCCGGCGATCGCCCCCTCGATGTCATCAAGCAGGTCCCGCGACGGCCCCGGAAGATTCAGGAGAGGGCTGTGCGACATACAGCACAGAGCCAGTGCCACTTTGCAAATCACCCCCTCGCGGCGTGAGTGTGAGCGCGTCGATGAGCGCGGCGCTCAAGTCCGGTGCGCGCTGAGCGATGCAGGCACCCGCGATGCATCGATCGGGGCGCAGGAACAGCACCGACTCGGGGTGCGTGTCGAACCAGGACTTGACGCCCCCATGCCGATCGCCCACGACGACGACGTCGGGGTCGTCGTGCCCCGCCCAATGCAGCTGGGTCGCAGGGCGGAGCGCGAAGAAGCGCGCGCCCAACGCTTTCCAGTTCTCAAACGCCACATCGCCGAGGATGGTGCGCGGGTTGTTGTTCCAGCACAGCACGGCGAACCACGAACCCAGTACGTCGTCGAGCAACACGTTTTGCTGGTCTCGGGTGTCGACGCGCGGCTGGATGAACAGCGTTCCTACCGGCGAATCGGCACGGCCCGGCGCGGCGTGCACGACGGCCCCGTGCTCGTAGCGCGGCATCGGCTTGAACCGCATTTCCAGCACATATCGCTTGAGCGACGGCATGATTGACGCCGACCGGATGAGGAGATCTCGCGCGTTCGCCACCCGGCGGTTCGTCGGCGAGATCACCCGTCCCACCATGGTGGACAGGTCGATCATCGCGCGGGCATGCTTGCGGCGTTCCACGTCGTAGGTGTCCAGCAGCTTGTCCTCGGCCCGTCCGCTCACCACCGCGGCCAGCTTCCAGCCCAGGTTCGCCGCGTCGCGGATTCCGCTGTTGTAGCCCTGCCCCTGCCATACCGGCATCAGGTGGGCGGCGTCGCCGGCCAACAGCAGCCGGCCCTGCCGGAACGCGCCGGCGATCCGCGAGTGGTGGGTATACACGCGGCGCCGGATCACGTCGACCCGGTCGGGGTGGGGCACCATCCGCGCCAGCATCTGGGTCAAAAACGCCGGATCTTCGGCCTGCTCGTCGGTTTCGTCGGCGTGAATCATGAACTCAAAGCGCCGAATTCCGTGGGCGATCGAGATCGAGGCGTACGGGCGCTCGGGGTCCGCGCCGACCTCGCTGTTCGGGTGGCCCAGCGGGTCATTGGCGATGTCGACCACCAGCCAGCGCGTCGACGACGTCGTTCCGTCGAACGACACCCCCATCACCCGCCGGGTCATGCTACGGCCGCCGTCGCACCCGACCACATAGCGGGCCCGCATGCGTCCGACGTCGCCGTCGTTGGCGCCGCCGAGTTCGACGGTCACCCCGTCGGCGCTTTCCTGGCACGCCGTCATCGGGCGTCCCCAGCGCACCTGGACGTGCTCGAATCGGTCCAGGCCGGCCAACAACTCGGCGTCGACGAGGGGTTGCACGAAGCCGTTTCGTTTCGGCCAACCGAAACGTGCGTCCGGCGGGGCCATTTCGGCGAGCACCCGGCGCTTGGCGTCGACGAAGCGCAGGATCTGATTGGGCACCGTGTGCGGCAGCACCCGGTCGGCGAGCCCTATCGACTGGAAGGTCCGCAACGCCTCGTCGTCCAGTCCGACGCCACGCGGATAGTCGATGAGGGTGTCCCGCTCGTCCACCACCACCGTGCGGATGCCTTGCAGGCCAAGGATGTTGGCGAGGGTCAAACCGACCGGGCCGGCGCCGACGATGAGGACATCGGTCTCGACGTCACCCACTTTTTGTTCCGGCGCGACCATCACCGGCCCAGCAGGAAATCGAGATGCAGGCGATTGAAGGTCTTGGCGTCCTCGTACTGCGGCCAGTGGCCACAACCGGGCATCACCTCGAAGCGGGCGCCGGGGATCATCGACGCCATGCGACGCCCCTCCGTCACGTCGGCGGTCGGGTCGTCACTGGTCCACAGCACCAGCGTCGGGGCGATGATCGACCCGTATTCGTCCGGGCCGAGGATGTTGCGCGCCCGGATCTCGGGATCCTGCAATGCCATGATGTCGCTCATCGCCGAAACGAAACCCGGTTGGCGATAGACGCGCTGGCGGCTGGCGACCAGGTCGTCGTAGTCCTTGGATTTGTCGGCCATCAGCCATTTGATGCGCGCTTGCACCGTTTCCCAGGTCGGGTCCTCGGCGGCCGCCATGGACAGCGTGATGATCCGTTGCATCACCACCGGATCGGCCTGGGAGCCGCCGGCGGTGTTAAGCACAAGCCGCTCAACCACATCCGGATGGTCGACCGCGGCGCGCGCGGCCACCCAGCCGCCGAGCGATTCGCCGCTGAGGTAGGCGCGGTCGACACCGATGGTGCGCAGCACGGCCATCAGGTGCTCGACGTAGTGGGCGATTTCCAGCGGATGGCCCGGCTTGTCGGTATACCCGTGACCGAGCATGTCGATCGACCAGGTCCAGAAGTGCTCGGCATGCGCACCCAGATTGCGCACGTAGGCCTCGGCATGTCCGCCGGATCCGTGCAAAAAGACCAGCACCGGCTTTCCGGGGTCACCGGCGCGCAGGTACCGGGTCCGCACGCCTCCGGCGTCGAGGTAGCCCTGCTCAAACGCGACTCCCTGGAGGTCGCTCCAGATGCTCTCGAACTCCGCCACGGTGCTGTCCGGCCTCCAGATCGGGAAATCTCGTTCTCGTTTTCGGCTTACTCGGTGTGCTAATATCGCACATTAATGTGCGTTATATATAGAGCTTCGCTCCCACGGGAAGGTCTGTCAAGGCTGTGACGGGGTCCGGTACCGGTTCGCAGACCCTGGCCAGGGGTCTGACCGCGCTGCAGATGGTGGCGGACTCGCCCAGCGGGCTGACGGTGCAACAGCTCGCCGACCAAGTGGGGGTGCATCGCACCATCGCCTACCGGTTGCTGACGACATTGGCCGAGTTCCGGCTGGTGGCCAAGGGAGAGGACGGGCGCTACCGTCCGGCGGCGGGCCTGGCCGTGCTCGGCGCTTCCTTCGACCGCAACGTGCGTCAGGTGAGTCTGCCGACGCTCCGCGCGCTGGCCGACGAACTCGGCACTACCGTGTCGCTGCTCATCGCCGAAGGCGACCAGCAGGTGGCGATCGCGGTGATCGTGCCCAGCCACGTCGCCTACCAACTCTCCTTCCACGAAGGCAGCCGATATCCGTTGGATCGGGGCGCGGCCGGGATCGCCCTGCTCGCGTGCATGCCGCCGCGTCCGGGCGAACGGGAGCTGGTTTCCCTTGCGCGCGAACGTGGTTGGGTGACAACCTATGGCGAGATCGAACCGAATACCTACGGCCTGGCCGTGGGGGTGCGCCGCCCGGTGCCCTCGCCACCGACGTGCATCAACCTCATTTCACACCGACAAGACGTGGTGATGCGCGGCAAGGACGCGGTCATGAAAGCCGCCAAGCAGTTGTCGGAGCTACTGAGCTGAAGGGATAGCAGTCCATGTCATGGGACCACGAAGTCGACGTCGTCGTGCTTGGCAGTGGCGGCGCCGGCCTCACCGCCGCATTGACCGCAGCCGTAGCGGGTGCCTCGGTGGAGGTTTACGAAAAGGCCCCGACCGTCGGCGGGACCACGGCCGTATCGGGTGGCATCGTGTGGATCCCCGCCCACAACCGTTCTCCCGACGGCGAATTGACCCCGGCCGACGCGTTGCGATACCTGCGCGCCCAGTCGCTCGGTTCGATGGACGACGAGTTGGTGGAAACGTTCGTGCGCACCGGCCCCGCGATGCTCGATTTCATCGAGGCGCACAGCGGTCTTCAGTTCGAGATCGCCACCGGCTTTCCCGACTACCGTCCCGAGTTACCGGGCGGACAACCGACCGGCGGCAGGTCGCTGAGCGCAGCGCCCTTCGATCTGGCTCAACTGGGCGAATGGGCAACTCGCATCACGTCTTTCCCAGCTGACTGGTCCAACGTCGGTTTCGACGCCGAGACCAGGGCGCGCCTGCACGCGGCGATCGACGAACGAACCAGCCATTTGTGCGTGGCCGGCACCGCGCTGATCGCGGGACTGCTCAAGGGCCTGCTGGACGCGGGAGTGACGCCACATACCAATGCCCGCGCCGAAGGTCTCATCACCGACGACGGAGAAGTCACCGGGGTGCACGTGGCCATGCCGGAAAGGACCATCAGTATCCGCGCCCGGCGCGGCGTCATCCTGGGCACCGGCGGCTTCGAGTGGGATCCTGCTCTGACACAGGCGTTTCTGCGCGGCCCCATGCACGGGGCGGTCTCGCCGCCCAACAACACCGGCGACGGCTTGCGCATGGCGATGGAGCGGGGGGCCGACCTGGCCAACATGGGTGAAGCGTGGTGGGTGCCCATCGTGCAAATCCCGGGCGACACCATCGAGGGCAAGCCACGCAGCCGCAGCGTGCGACTGGAAAGAACGAGGCCGCGCAGCATCATCGTCAACTCGGCAGGCCGGCGCTTCGTCAACGAGGCGTGTGACTACAACTCGATGGCCGGCGCCTTCCACTACCTGGACCCGCGCGGCGGCTACGTCAACGACCGCGGATGGATGGTGTTCGATTCGATCCACCTGCAGCGCTACGGTTTTCTGGGTGTCGAACCGGGGCAGCCCGTCCCGGACTGGTTCTGCGAGTCGGCGGACCTCGCCGAGCTGGCCGCCAAGACCGGCATCGACGCCGACGGTCTGGGCCGCACCGTCGAGAGCTGGAATCGTCACGTGGCCGCCGGCGCGGACCCCGACTTCGGTCGTGGCGCGAGCGCCTACGACGGCTACTGGGGCGACGACAGCGCGACCACCCAGGCCGGTAAGACCCTGGGCCCCATCGACACCGCGCCCTTCTACGCGGTGCCGGTGAGCATCGGCGCGATGGGCACCAAGGGCGGCCCCCGCACCGATCACGATGCCCGCGTCCTGCACGTCGGCGGCGAACCGATACCGGGTCTTTTCGCCGCGGGCAACGCGATGGGCGGCGTGACCGGGCGGGCCTACGGTGGCGCCGGAGGGACTCTCGGCCCGGCAATGGTTTTCGGTTATCGCGCGGGCCATGCGGCCGCCACCGGGAAGTCGGTCGACCTGAAGTAGAGGCTTCCGCTTCCGCCGGCTGGTCAGCGACAGTGGCTGAGAAGGCGACTCGCGGTGGTCACGTCGCGCGCACCGGCACTTTCGCGGTGTAGCCACGGCCGGCTGCGAAACGTTGAATAATGGCGCCGGGGGTCACGAAAGGTCGCCGGTCCGATGGACTGCACAGCACGAAACCTGACGTATGGCCGAGGGATCGCAGACTGATGCGGGCGCTGCGGACCTGGTGGGGTCATTCCGACCGGTATGAGTGGATCACCACATTCCTGCGCCAACGCGGAATGTTGTCTTCGGCGCGGGCGGCCTTGGCCGTCATCGCCGGTTCATCGGCGTTGGTGCCGCTGACCGTGTTGCCGAGCCAACGCCGGCCCGGCGTCGTCGAAGTCTTCACCGGCGGCGTTGCCGCCACATTCACCCTCGGCCTGACCGTTTTGTTGTTGACGCGCTGGCCCACGCGTCGACAGTCGCAAGTCGGCGTGCTGATCGGCGCGCTCTGCATCGGCGGGTGGAGTCTCGTCCAGCCCACCGGCGCCCTTGCCGCCCTGGCCTGTACCGCGATGGCCCTCCCCGGCGGCTACATCGCGCTCTTTCACGGGCCCCGACTGCTGCTGTTCAACGGTGCGATAGCGGTCACCGTCACCGCCACGGCGGTGGTGCGGCTCGCCCGGGAAACCAACATGGCCATGGCGGCCTCCGCGTTTTGGGTAAGCGCCTTTCTCAATCTGTCAGTTCCCCTGGGCATCGGAGTGATGTCGCGGGCGATGGAGACGTATGTTCAACGCTCCGAGGAGGATTCGCTCACCGGGCTGCTGAATCGGCGAGCGTTCACGGCTGCGGTCAGCAACCGCTTGGCGAGTCCGCCACCGGCCCACACCCATCTGGCGGTGGTGATGGTCGATCTCGACAACTTCAAGCGGATCAACGACACCCAGGGGCACTCGGCCGGTGACCGTGTGCTGCAAGCGGTGGCCGAGCTGCTGCGCACACACACCCCGGCCGACGCGATCATATGCCGCGCCGGCGGCGAGGAGTTCCTGGTGGCCCTGACCGCTACGACCCCGGACGTCAGCCATCTGGCCGCGCGAATCTGCGCCGAGCTCGCCGCTCAATCGCCGAAGATCACGGCCAGCATCGGCACCACCAGCGCCGAACTGGACCTGTTGACCGGACCCGATGCCGGATGGCTCGTCGACGAGCTCATCAGGATCGCCGACGGTGCGATGTACGCCGCGAAGCGCGGCGGCGGAAACCGCGCTCACCATGGAACGCGGACATGGCAGCCGAGGCGAACCGCCGCCGAACCAAGTAGGTGACTGTCATTCGTGGTGACGCCCCGTGATAGCGCGCAGGAAACTCCCCTAATGCCGGCCCACCGCGGGTGCGCCGGAGCGGTTAACTCCGCAGCGGCACTTCGACGCAGGCATGGGTGGCCCGCAAATGTGGTGAATGCCCGTTCCCCCGATCGGGGGACAGCCGGGCCGTCAGTCGGCGGGAGGTGCAGGAGGTGAGATCAGCCGATCGGCGGCCGTGTAAGGGGCCTGGTCGCCGTCGACGACCGCCTCGGCGAGCCGGTCGAGATCCGGCTGGGTCCGCAGCCGGGTCTGCGCGAGTGACAAAATTTGCGCTCGGGCCCGGGCCAGTCGGCGGGCACGACTGTCGGTGCGGCGATGGTCCTCGATGGCGGCCATCAGATCCTCGATGCCCTCGCCCCGGGCGGCGATCAGGGAAACGATCGGGGCAGTGGTTTCGGCTCGCAGATCCCGAACCGTCTGCTCGGCACCGTCGCGGTCCGCCTTGTTGACCGCCACGATGTCGGCGACTTCCAGCACACCCGCCTTGGCGGCCTGAACCGCGTCGCCCGCGCCCGGATTCAGGATGACGACCGTGGGGTCGGCGACGGCGGCGATCTCGATCTCGGATTGGCCCACCCCCACCGTCTCCAGCAGGACCACGTCGTAACCGATCGCCGCCAACAGCCGGATGGCCGCCGGAACCGCCGCCGCCAGGCCGCCGAGATGCCCACGGGTGGCCACCGAACGAATCAGGACGTCGGAGTCGTTGATGTGCGCGGCCATTCGAATTCGATCGCCCAGGAGCGCACCCCCACTGAACGGGGACGACGGGTCGACCGCCAACACCGCCACCCGCGAGCCGCGCTTGCGGTAGGCACCGACCAGCGCGGCGACCGTCGTCGACTTTCCCGCCCCCGGCGGGCCCGTGATGCCGACGACCGGCCCCATGCCGCCCGGCGCCGGACCGATATTCGCCAAGACCTCGTCGCGCTGGTCGCCCTCGACAAGGCTGAGAAGCCGACCGGCCGCGCGGGGAGATCCGTTGCGCGCGCGGGCAATCAGATCGGCGATGATCATGTACGCATTATGGCGCCGCGACCTCGATCACCGTCGCCGAGCCCATCCCGCCGCCCGCGCACATCGCCGCGACGCCGATGCCACCGCCGCGGCGGCGCAACTCATGCACCAAGGTGACGAGCATCCGGGCGCCGGTGGCCGCGACGGGGTGCCCCAACGAGCAGCCGCTGCCGCTGACGTTGACCTTGTCGGGGTCCAGCTCGAGCAGCCTGACGGTGGCCACGCACATCGCGGCGAAAGCTTCGTTGATCTCGAAAAGATCCACGTCGGCAATCGAAAGTCCGCCTCTTTTCAGGGCTTTCGGTATCGCTTCCACCGGCGCCAGGCCGGTGATCGCCGGGTCGACGCCGACGGATGCCCAGGAGCGGATGGTGGCAAGCGCGGGCAACCCCAGTCGGTCGCTGGCGATCGTCAGCACCGCGGCACCGTCGTTGGCGCCGCAGGCATTGCCGGCGGTGATCGAGAAGCCCTCGATTTCCGGGTGCAGCGGCTTGAGCGCGCCCAGCTTCTCCATGCTGGTGTCCCGGCGCGGGTGCTCGTCGACAGCGAACAACCCGTGCGGGGTTTCGATCGGCACGATCTCCTGTTTGAAGCGCCCCTCGTCAATGGCGGCGATCGCGTTGCGGTGCGACCGCAACGCCCAGGCGTCCATCTCCTCGCGACTCACGCCGGCCTTGACCGCGGCGTTCCAGCCCACGGTGATCGACATGTCCATGTTGGGCGCGTCTGGCCGGTCCGGGTGGGTCGGCGGGAACCAGTCCACCCACTCGCCGTCCACCTGCATCCGCGACCGCGGGGACGTCGACGCCGAGTTCACGCCGCCGGCGATGACCAGCTGGTCCATGTCCGCGCGCACGCTCGCGGCCGCGGTCTGCACGGCCGCCTGACCCGCCGCGCAGTGCCGGTTGTTGGCCAGCCCGGGTACCTGCGTCAGGCCGGCGGTGACGGCGGCGTGGCGGGCGAGCACACCCCCGCCGTAGAGACCCTCACCCAGGATCACGTCGTCGACCTGCGCCGGGTCAAGGTCCCTGGCGGCCTCGCCGACGACGTGGTGGGCCAGGTCGAACGCGCTGGTGTCGCGCAGCGTGCCCTTGCGAGCGGTGCCGATGGGGGTGCGCAGGGCGGACACGATGACGGCTTCAGACACAGGTCTTTCTCCAGTTCGGCCGGCGGGGTACGGGGCCAGACAGGCTTCCGCACATCAGTGAGAATCGTATTCTCTCATTTCGAGAGTACGAGTCGCAACAAGTGCGCGGCCGCAGGCAATGCGACCCGGGGTCGACGACGGCCGGCGTCAACAACGCGAGAAACCCGCCCATTTGCGATGGTGGACGCATGACTCAGGGAATGGTCGCGGTTCCGGGCGGCAGCGTGTGGTTCAAGCGGACCGGCGGCGGCGCGGGCCTCCCGCTGCTGGTCGTGCACGGCGGGCCTGGATTGCCGCACGACTACTTGCGGTCGCTGGGGCGGTTGGCCACAGAGCGCGAGGTCATCTTCTGGGATCAGCTCGGTTGCGGCCGTTCCAAATGCCCGCCCAATCATGAGCTTTGGACGCTGGAGCGCTCGGTGGCCGAGGTGGACGCGGTGGTGCGGGCGCTTGGCCTGGACCGCTTCCATTTGTTCGGCAACTCCTGGGGTGCGATGCTGGCCCAGCAGTACGTGCTCGACGCGGCCCCCGCCGGCGCAGCGAGCCTGACCATTTCCAACAGCATCGCGTCCATCCCGGAGTTCGCGAAAATGGTGGCGCGTTTGAAGTCCGAGCTGGATGCGGCCACCCAAGCCGCCATCGACCGCCATGAAGCCGCCGGCACCACGTACTCCCCCGACTACCAGGCCGCCATCCGCACTTGGAACGAAACCTACCTGTGCCGGGTGCGCCCTTGGCCGCGAGAGCTAGAGGATGCATTTCGCAACATGGGCGCCGAAATCTTCGAGACGATGTTCGGCCCCAGCGACATTTACATCATCGGGACCATCCGGGACTGGGACGTGCTCGACCGGCTCCATGAAATCACCGTGCCGACACTGGTTCTCGCGGGCAAGTACGACCAATGCGTTCCCGAACACATGTGGGAAATGCATCGGCGCATACCGGGTTCACGGTTCGAGTTGTTCGAATGCAGCGCTCACATGCCGTTCATCGAGGAGCCGGACAAGTTCGATGCGGTGATGCGTGACTTCCTGCGCGGGCATGATTCTTGAGGCCGTCGGGCGGTGCGACACCTCAGTTCTTCTTGGCCGCGTTGAATTTCGCGACGTTGGTCCGGAAGTCCTCGGTCACGAAGGACTGACTCTCGGCCGACAGCGCGTAGTCCAGACTGGCGAGCACGGCCCGCTCCAGGTGAATGTTGAGCACCCGCTTGGTGCTCTCGACCGCCTGCTGCGGCAGTTGCAAAATCTTTCTAGCGGTGGCGATCGCCTCCGCAACCGGGTCTCTCGCGATGTGATTGGCCAGCCCGAGCTCGACGGCCCGCTGGGCGCTGATGCGGGTGCCGGTGAGGGCGAATTCCTTGGCCAGCAGCAGGCTGATGTGCAGCGGCCAGGTCAGCGGCCCACCGTCGGCGGCCACCAGGCCGACCTGCACGTGCGGGTCGGCCAGATACGCGTCCTCGGCGATGTAGACGATGTCGCTGAGCGCCACCAGGCTGCAGCCCAGCCCGACGGCGGGGCCGTTGACCGCCGCCACCACCGGAATCCGGCACCGCGCCATGCCGAGCACGATTTCGCGCCCGTCGCGAATTGTCTTGGCGCGCAGGTCGGCATCGTTCGCCAGCTCCTCCAGATACGTGAAATCGCCGCCGGCCGAAAACGCCCGGCCGGCACCGGTGATCACCGCGGCCCGGGCGGTGGGATCATCGGTGAGTCGCTGCCAGAGCCGCGCGAGCCCGACGTGCAAATTGTCGTTGACCGAGTTGAGCGAATCCGGCCGGTTGAGGGTGATGATGCGCAGGGCACCGTCGGCCTGGACGTCGATTTCGGTAGGCATGTCGTACACGTCAGACTCCTTCGATGGTCGTGACCCGCTTCACCCGGGCTTTGCAAGCGTTCGCGCGATCACTTTTACAATCCCAAGATTCGCGAAGCGATGATGTTCTTTTGTATTTGTGACGTTCCGCCCATGACGCTCTGCGCACGGCTGTACAGGTAGGCGCTGAGCAGATCGGGATCGCGCGTGCCCGTCACAGCCAGAGCCGCATGCCCGACCGATTGTTCCACCCAGGTCATCAGCAGCTTGTCCAGCGACCCTTCCGAGCCGTGCGAGACCCCGTCGAGCTGTTCGGACAGCCGCCGGCGCACGTGGTGGGTCAGCATATCCGACTGGACGGCGGCCCAGGCCAGTTCTTCGGATACCTCACCGTCGTTGCGGGACAACAGCTCTCGAACGAGCTTGCCGTAGCGCGCCGCATAGCCCAGCGTGGAGGGCTCGCGTTCGTGCCCGACGACGGTCATCGCCACCGCCCAACCGTCGCCGGGAGCACCGACCATCCGGTCCGCGGGCACCTTGGCACCGTCGAAGAACACCTGACCGAATTCGTTGGTCACCCCGTTGATCATCTTCAGCGGGCGCTGTTGCACGCCGGGCTGTTTCATCTGTAGGACGAATGCCGACAGGCCGCGGTGACGCTTGGCCTCAGGGTCGGTGCGGGCCAGCAACAAACACCAATCGGCCACGTCGGAGTAACTGGTCCAGATCTTGTGCCCGTTCACCACATACGTGTCGCCCTCGAGGCGAGCGGTGGTGGTCAACGACGCCAGATCCGAACCGGCGCCCGGCTCGCTGAAGCCCTGGCACCAACGCTCGGTGCCGTTGATGATGCCGGGCAGGAAGCGCTTTCGCAGGTCGTCGCCGGCGTGCTCACCGATGCCGTACACCAGATACCCGACGCTGGGACGTGGCGGCGCGCCCGCCCGCACCAGCTCCTCGTCGACGATGACGTCGTAGACGGGCGCCAGGTCCTGACCGCCCCAGTCGCGTGGCCAGGACAGGCCGAAGAAGCCGTTGTCGTAGAGGGCGCGGTGCCAGTCCGCCATGCGCGCCCAATACTCGTCGCCCGAGCCGGAGAACTCCTTGGCGTGTGCGGCGAGCCAGGTTCGCAGCCGCTCACGAAACGCGGCTTCATCGGGTGAGTCACGAAAGTTCAAAATCGATCTCCTTCAACGCGACCGGCCACAGCTCGGTCGATGTGAGGGCGCGGCGCAGATAGACATGCGCCACGCATTCCCAGGTATTACCGATTCCGCCGTGCACCTGGATGGCCGTCTCGCAGACGGTGCGGGCTGCGCGCGCGCAGTACACCTTTGCGATCTGGGCTGCCCGAATGGCTTCCGCGGGAGCCAACTCGTCGACCCCCCACGCCGCATGCCGCAGCACGCTCACCGAACCTTCAATCAACGCAAGGCTTTCGGCCAGCAAGTGGGCGATGGCTTGATACGAGCCGATCTGCTTACCGTACTGTTCGCGGATTTTGGCGTAGTCACACGCGACGGCGTGGGCGCCCCGGGCGATGCCGACCAGGTCCGCCGTCGTGGCGACCAGAGCGAGAGCCCGCCACTGCTCGGCGACCTGGGATGACACTTCCCCCAGCGTCTCCGGCGACCCCGTGATCTTCGCTTCGGCCCGCGTCAGATCGACGCTCTCCGGAGCGGCCTGCACATCACCGGCGACAACGGTGCCCGCCGAGAGCCACAGGGCGCGCCGCGCGCCGCGGGCGTCGACCACGCGATCGCCGAGGGCGACGGTCGTCGCGGATATGTCGGCATCGACGTGGCGGCCGAGATCGTCGGCCAGCACCGGACCGAGGAAGGGAGTGTCCACCAGCCGCCGGCCGAATTCCTCGGCTACGATGGCCACCTCCACGCCGGAGGCGCCGTCGGAACGCAACGACCGCCAGCCGGTGTTCTCAATCTGCTTGTCCAATCGCGCAATTCGGGTCTGGTCATCGAGATCCTGCACCGCGGCCGGCCCTAGATCGTCGGCCAGCTTGGCGGCGGCGTCGCGCAATTGCTGTTGTTCAGCTGTCAGACGTACATCCATAGCGCTCCTTCAGCACTCGGCGCAGCACCTTGCCCGAGGGCAGGCGGGGAATTTCGGGGACGAACACCACTCGGCTCAGCTGTTTATAGGACGCCAGTTTCTCGTCCACCATGGCGGTCAGGTGGGTCGCATCGACGGGCGCGGACGTCGTGACCGCGGCGACCACGGCTTCGCCGTTGAGTCCGTCGGGAATGCCGAACACCGCGCAGTCTTTGACGGCGGGATGAGCGTGCAAGACGGTCTCGATCTCGGCGGGGGCGACCTGGAAGCCGCGCACCTTGATCATCTCTTTGAGGCGGTCGGTGATCCGCAGCCAGCCGCCGCTGTCGAGCCAGCCGACATCTCCGGTGCGGTACCACCCGTCGCGGATCGCCTCGCCGGTCGCGGCGGCCGGCAAGTAGCCGGCCATGAGCGAGGCCGCCCGAGCCTGAATCTCCCCGACCTCGCCCGGGCCGACCGGCTCGCCGGTGTCCAGTGAGACGACCCGTAGGTCCACACCGGGCACCGCCCGTCCGACGGTGTCCAGGCGGGAGTCCTCGATCGGATTGCACGCCATGACAGGCAATTCCGTGGTCCCATAGGCCGGAAGCCAACCCACTCCGGTGCGCCGGGTCACCGTCTCGGCGACGTGGGCATTGACCGGCGCGGCCCCCCACATGATGTAGCGCAGCGAGGACAGGTCATAGGATTCGAGACCGGGATGCGAAGCGATGGCCAGCGCGATGGGAGCGACCGCCATTTCCACTGTGATGCGGTCGCTTTCGATGTGCTGCAGCACCCGCTCGACGTTGAACCGGGGATGCAGGCGCACACCGGCGCCGGTCCGCCATGCGGTCAGCAGGTTCAGCAGCCCCAGGATGTGTGACGGTGGCGTCGCGACCTGGATACGGTCGCGGTGCGTCAGTTGCAGCGCTTGACGCCAATGCCGTACCGCTGCATCCAGTGAGGCGTGGGTGTGCCGGACGGCCTTGGGCAGGCCGGTGGTGCCGGAGCTGAACACCAGCGCCGCGTCGGCCCCGGGCGGCGGTGAGCCGGCCCCCGGCTCCGCGGCGGCGACCGGCTCGTCCAGGTGCAGCATCGGCATCAGACCGGCCAGCACTGGGTGGTCCCCGACGGCGTACGCCGGCTCGGTCAGGGCGAACGCATGGTCGACCTCGTCGCGCTTCCACGCGGGGCTGACGAGTACCGCCGTGGCGGCCAGCCGCCAGATCGCGAGCACCACGGCGAGAAATTCCGGCCGGTTCGAGGCCATGACCGCGACGCGATCACCCGCGGTGACACCGTCTTTCGCCAGGGTCGCGGCCCATCCGTCGGCCAACGCGTCGAGTTCGGGCGCGCTGAATCGCCGTTCCTCGAACACGAGCGCCGCCGGCTCGGTCACGTCCCGTCCTTCCCTGACAGACCGGGCTGACCCGACATCCATACAGTCCTGAGAAGATGCTATCGCTTCGTGAGAATATTATTCTCTATACTGAAGAATGCAAATACGGGCAAAGGGGGCGGTCTCAGTGACGGTCACCCGGATCATCGAGGAGACCCCAGGGGTGACAGATCCGGAAACAAACGGCTCAGGCGCCGGGACGGTGACGATTCACCTCGACCGCAAGAAGGTCTCGGTGCCCAGGGTCCCGGGCGAGACGCTGCTGGAGAGCGCGCGACGCGCCGGGCTGGAGCCGCCGTTCAGCTGCGAGGCCGGCAATTGCGGTACCTGCATGGCCAAGCTCGAAGAGGGGCATGTCACCATGCGGGTCAACGACGCTCTCGAGGAGGACGAGGTCGCCGAGGGTTACATTCTGACGTGCCAGGGCGTTCCGGACACCGACTCGGTCACGGTGCGCTACGAGTAGCGGCCAGGGAGGTGGCGACGATGGCCAAGGGCATCATCCTCGTGGAGAGCCGACCCAGCTCGCCGGAGCGCGAACAGGAATACAACACCTGGTATGACGAGGTGCATCTGGGTGAGCTGGTGGCCCTGGACGGGTTCGTCTCGGCGCGGCGGCTGCGGCCCGTTGACGGCGACGGACCCTACGTCGCCATCTACGAGATCGAGGGCGACGATCTGCAGGCGATTCTGGACAACATGATCGCCAACGCCGGTCAGCTGCACATGTCCGACGCGCTGCAGCTCGACCCCGCGCCGATTCCACGCCTGCTCGAGACCACCACGGAGCACTACGGATAGCCGACTTCCGGCTCGAGTCGCAGTACGAGAGAGGACCGCTTGATGAAGGTTGACGACCTGATTTTGGTGAGCATCGACGACCACGTGGTCGAACCGCCCGACATGTTCCTGCGGCATGTGCCCGCCAAGTACAAGGACGAGGCGCCGATCGTCGTCACCGACTCTCGCGGCGTCGACCAGTGGATGTACCAGGGCAGGCCGCAGGGCGTGAGCGGCCTCAACGCGGTGGTGTCGTGGCCGGCCGAGGAGTGGGGCCGCGATCCCGCCGGCTTCGCGGAGATGCGCCCCGGCGTCTACGACGTCCACGAACGCGTCCGCGACATGAACCGCAACGGCATCCTGGCGTCGATGTGTTTCCCGACGTTCACCGGCTTTTCGGCCCGCCACCTCAACATGACGCGTGAGGACGTCACGTTGGTGATGGTGTCGGCCTACAACGACTGGCACATCGACGAGTGGGCCGGGTCGTATCCCGATCGGTTCATCCCGATCGCGATCTTGCCGACCTGGACTCCCGAGGGCATGTGCGCCGAGATCCGACGCGTCGCGGCGAAGGGCTGCCGCGCGGTCACCATGCCGGAATTGCCGCACCTGGAAGGGCTTCCGAGCTACCACGACGACGACTACTGGGGTCCGGTGTTCCGCACGTTGTCGGAGGAGAACGTGGTGATGTGCCTGCACATCGGCACCGGTTTCGGGGCGATCAGCATGGCACCCGATGCGCCGATCGACAACATGATCATCCTGGCCACCCAGGTCTCGGCGATGTGCGCCCAGGATCTGCTGTGGGGCCCCGCCATGCGCAACTATCCCGACCTGAGATTCGCCTTCTCCGAGGGTGGTATCGGCTGGATTCCGTTCTACCTGGACCGCAGCGACCGCCACTACACCAACCAGAAGTGGCTGCGCCGCGACTTCGGCTCTCAACTGCCCAGCGACGTCTTCCGGGAACACTCGCTGGCCTGTTACGTCACCGACAAGACGTCACTGAAGCTGCGCCACGAGATCGGCATCGACAACATCGCCTGGGAATGCGACTACCCGCACTCGGACTGCTTCTGGCCGGACGCGCCCGAGCAGGTGTTGGCCGAGCTCAACGCCGCCGGCGCCGACGCCACCGACATCAACAAGATCACCTGGGCCAACGCCTGCCGGTTCTTCGGTTGGGACCCGTTCGCCCGCACTCCCCGCGAGCAGGCGACCGTTAAGGCCTTACGCGCCAAGGGAATTGACGTGGACGTGTCGATCCGGTCGCGTGCCGAGTGGGCGCGCCTTTATCAGGACAAGCAGCTGGCCAAGGCCAGCTCCTGACGTCAGACGACGAGTTCGGTCAACGCCGGGGCCAGTGTTTCGAGGTGGTCTATGCCGGCAGCGAATTCGCCGCCGATCGGCGGGAGCAGTGTGACGTGGTCCGCACCGGCCTCCAGATGCTCGGCCACCTTGGCTGCGATCCGTGCCGGGTCACCGTGCGCGACAAGCGCGTCGACCAGGCGATCGCTCACCTCGTCGATGTCAGCAACCGGGTAGCCCAGCTCCGCCAGCCGTGCCGCATAAGACGGCACAGCGAGTCTGGCCGACACCGACTCCCGCGCGGCCTGAATGTCGTGCGTTACGGACAGTCCGACGACCAGTAGCTTGTCCGGCCCTAGTGCCCGACGAGCCGCAGCGGTGAACTCCGGCGGCAGCCCGGCCGGAAGCGCCCCGTCGGCTCCCGAACCGGCCAGCGCAAGCATTTTCGGTCCGTTGGCGGCGATAATGCGGGCATAGGCCGCATCCGGCGCCGGTGGCCACGTCGGAGCGTCCATCGCCTGCAGATAGTCACGCATGGTGGCCACCGGGCTGCCGTATTCGCGGCCGACGCTGACCGCCTGCTCCGGATAGCCGATCCCTAACCCGAGCACGATCCTGCCCGGATAAGCCTGGGCGAGTTGGGCTGTCGCGGCGTGCATGGTCTGGGCCGGCCGGGCCCAGACGTTGGCGACGCACGTGCCGAAGGTCATTCGCGTGGTGGCGGCCAGCAGCACGGCGAGCTGCACCAGAGCGTCCTTGCCGATCGCCTCGTTGGTCCACATCACGCCGTACCCGGCTTCGTCCAGGCGGCGCGTGGCCTCACGCAACAGGTCGGCCGCGGGCGCGCTGGTGAGCGAGACCGGCAGGCATACACCCACCGGCCCCAGCGCCTTTCGGGTCGTCGTGATCACAGAGTCAGCCATGGCGTCGCTCACTCGCCGAAGTAGTGGCCGGCATCGAGGTCCTCGAGCAACCCGGGGCGTTCCGGATGCCAGTCGAGGATTTTGCGCGTCAAGACGTTCGACGTCGGATTGTCCAGCGATGCGAAAAGCGCGAGAAAGCCGAAGTGGCCCGCGTTTTCGGCGGCAATGCTGGATGTCGGCACCCCCAGGTGACGACCGATGACGGCGGCGATGTCCCGGAAGGGCACTCCCTCATCGGCTACGCCGTGCAGACGCGTTCCAGCGGGCGCGTTTTCGAGCGCCAACCGGTACAACAGCGCGGCGTCGAGCGTGTGCACACCGGGCCACCGGTTGGCGCCGTCACCGATGTAGCCGGACACGCCGGAATCACGGGCGACGTTGATCAGGTGGTGGGCGAAGCCGTGGTGATCCAAATCGCTGTGCACCAGCGGCGCAAGGCGTATCACCGACGACCGAACCCCGCGTTCGGCGAGCGCGATCACCGCGTTCTCGGAGTCGACCCGCGGCCCGGCGGCCAACGTGTCCTGCTCCGTGGCGACACCACCCTGGTCCAGCAGCGAGAGCAGGAGTGTCCCCGACGTGCTGACGAATGGCCGATCGGATCCGGCGAGCGCGTCCCCGATGGCGCGGACAGCGCGAAGGTCCGTCTCGGCCGCCCGCGCGAAGTCGTCGAAGTCGTGTTTGAAGGCAAGATGAATGACGCCGTCGGACGCCGCCGCCGCGTCCCGCAGGCCGTCGAGATCATCGAGGTCGCCGCGGCAAGGCGTTGCCCCCGCGGCTTGCAGGGCGGCGGCACCGGCGTCCGAGCGCGCCAAACCGGTGACCTGATGCCCGGCGTCGAGGAGTTCGGCGACAACGGCGGACCCGATGTGGCCGGTCGCGCCCGTGACGAAAACGTGCATGGAAGTTCCCCTTCTGGTCCCCTGAGGCGTACGCCATCAAGTCAACGGCGACAGGCAAGCGGTGTCCAAGTCCCGTTTCACATCAAGCGATGCAATTCAGGTATCACGGCAGCTCACCTGGGCTTTTGCAGCATATGACGCGGTGAGCCGTGATTACACTGAGCGCATGACGGACTCGGCATCGCCGTTGGTGGATCTCGACCTGCGGTTGGTGGGTTACTTCGTCGTCGTGGCCGAGCACCGGCATTTCGGCCGGGCCGCCTCGGCGCTGCGCGTCGCGCAGCCGTCGTTGAGCCGCCAGATTCGCCGGCTCGAGCAGCAACTCGGCGTCCGCCTGTTCGACCGCACCCCACAGGGCACCCGCCTCACCGAGGCGGGCGAGGTGTTCCTGCCCCGAGCCAAGGCACTGCTGCGTTCGGCCGCCCAAGCCGCCGCGCAGGCGCGAGCGGCCGCGCAGCCGAGCCGGATCACCATCGGGTACACGATGGGCATGATCGTCACGCCCGCGGTGCGAGAAATGCGCCGCGAGCATCCCGAAGCCGACGTTCAAGTCACGCACTTGGACTGGGACCAGGCGCTCGATGCGCTGCTCGGTCATCGGGTGGACGCGGTGGTTACCCGGCTGCCCTTCCCGACCGAAGGGCTGCACGTGACGATCCTGTACGACGAACCACGGGTGCTGGCCATACCCATCGACCATCGCCTGGCGGGCCGGAAATCTGTCACCCTCGATGACATCGCCGACGAACCCATGCCGCAGGTGCGGCATTCGGACCCGGCGTGGAGTGCCTTCTGGCGCATCGATCCGCGGCCCGATGGGCGCCGAGCACCCGGCGGCCCGGTCATTGACGCGCTCGAGGACAAGTTCGAGCTCATCGCCTCCGGTCAGGCCGTCGCGATCACGGCCGGCGTCCACGGCACCAGCCTGCGGCCCGACATCACCACGGTCCCTTTGGAAAACGTAGAGCCCAGCCATGTCGTGTTGGCGACACGGGCCGGGGATCGCGGCCGGCTGGTGACCGCATTCCGGAAGCTCGCCGAGGCTCACCTCACCGGGCCGCGTGCCTGACGCCCAACGTGAAGTTACTGTCACGCTCGGCCCCCAGCGTGAAACTGGTTTCACGTCCGAAGCTTGACCGCGAAGGTGCCTACCGGCTCAACTCCGGCGGCGGCCGGTACTCGGGCTTATAACCAGAGACGTGGATGGGGCTTCCCACCAAGCGGAATTCGCCCGCCGTCACCACCACCTCCGGCGTGGCTTCGAGCGCCTCGGGCAAGGTCCGGACCGCGGCCGCCGGTACCCCCAGCGGCCGCAGGCGCCGCTCCCAGGCGACCGCGCTGTCGGTGGCGAGCATCGCCGTGACGATGGCCAGCACCTCGTCGCGTCGGGCGACTCGCTCGGCCATCGTTTCGAAACCCCCGATGCCCGCTTCCGCGGCGAACGACTTCCAGAATCCGTCGTGCGTGATGAACAGCGCCAGATACCCGTCTGCGGTGGGAAACAGTTGCGCCGGAACGTAATACGAGTGCGCGCCGTAGGGGCGGCGCTGCGGTTCGACACCGCCGTTGAGATAGGCCGACGCGTGGTAGTTCAGCTGGGACAGCATGACGTCGCGCAGCGACACATCCACTTGGCCGCCGGTGCCGGAGATGATCTTGGCCAACAGCCCCAACGCCGCGGTCATTCCGGTTGAGTTGTCGGCCGAGGAGTAGCCGGGCAGCGTCGGCGGCCCGTCCGGGTCGCCGGTCAGGGCGGCGGTACCGACGCCCGCCTGCACCACGTAGTCGAACGCCGGATCGTCGCCGCCGTACAGCCCGAAGCCGGTGATCGCCACGCAGACGATCGTCTCGTTGTGCCGGCGCAACTCGTCGTAGGTCAGGCCCAGCCGGCGGATCGCCGAGGGCTTCAGGTTCACCAGCAGCGCGTGCGATTCGGCGGCCAATTCACCCAAACGCTGTTGTCCCGCATCGGAATTCAGGTCCAGCGTGACGCTGGATTTGTTGCGGTTGAGGCTGGCGAAGTAGGTGGCGCCGACGCTGCGGGAGATCTCGCCGCCGACGGGTTCGATCTTGGTGACGTCGGCACCGAGGTCGGCGAGCAGCATGGTAGCATACGGGCCCGCCAGCATGGTGCCGACCTCGAGGATGCGTATCCCCGCCAGCGGCCCGGTGTTGTTGGGGGTCAATGCAATTCCGCTGCAAGTGAGGCGATCATTTCGCGGGTGCGGCGCTTGGAAGCGACCAGCTCGTCGCGGTTGTCGCCGATGGGCAACAGCCGCACCGACAGATCGGTCACGCCCGCATCGGCGAACCGGCGCATCCGGGCCAGGATGGCGTCCTCGTCGCCGGCGGCGCATAGGTCACCAACATCGCGGGCATCGCCGCGGTCGAGCAGGCGCTGGTAGTTGGGCGACACCTCGGCCTCACCCAGGATTCGGTTGGCCCGCTCCTTGGCTTCGTCGACTCGCCCAGGCGCACACAGGCATACCGGGATCCCGGCGATGATCCGCGGCGCGGGGCGCCCGGCGTCGGCGGCGGCCTTGGTGATCTTCGGCGCGATGTGGTCACCGATCGCGCGCTCGTCGGCCATCCACAGCACGGTGCCATCAGCGAGTTCACCGGCGATCTGCAGCATCACCGGCCCCAGCGCGGCGACGAGTATCGGCATCGGGCTGTCGGCCCCGATCGCCAACGGGTTGTGCACGGTGAACGAATCGTTCTCGACATCGACCGATCCCGGGCCGGCGACGGCCGCGTTGAGCACCTGCAGGTAGTCGCGGGTGTAGGCGGCCGGCTTCTCGTACGGCAAGCCCAGCATGTCGCGGATGATCCAGTGGTGCGACGGCCCGACACCCAGGGCAAGCCGGCCGCGCGCCACCGCGTGCGTCGAGAGCGCCTGACGGGCAAGGGCGATGGGGTGTTGAGCCTGCAACGGCACCACGGCGGTGCCCAGCTCGATGCGCGAACTGTGCTCTGCCATGAGCGACACCATGGTCAAGCAGTCGAAGTCGTTGGGCACCTGCGGCATCCACGCGGTGTCCAGGCCTGCGGATTCGGCCCATTCGATGTCGGCCGTCAGCTTGTCCACCTTGCGGGCCATATCGCCACGCTCGGCGCCGATCATTACTCCGACGCGCACGGTTCCTCCACGGCTGGTTCCTTCGGTTCGGCTTCCGCCGTGCCGGTCAGTTTGCGGATCTCTCGCACCAGATTCTCCAGCGGTGTCCCGGTGGGGAATACCGCTGCCGCACCGGCAGATAACAGCTTGGGTACATCGGCATGCGGGATCGTCCCGCCGACGACGACGGCGATGTCAGCGGCGTCGGCGGCGCGCAACGCTCCGATGGTGCGCGCGGTCAGCGCCAGGTGCGCACCCGACAGGATGCTCAGGCCGACGACGGCGACGTCTTCCTGGACGGCGATGGACGCGATGTCTTCGATGCGCTGCCGAATGCCGGTGTAGATGACCTCGAAACCGGCGTCCCGCAGGGTGCGAGCGACGATCTTGGCGCCGCGGTCGTGTCCGTCCAGGCCGGGTTTGGCGACCAGAATGCGCGCCGTCATCAGAACACCACCGGTTGCTGAAACTCGCCCCAGACCGCCTTGAGCGCGGAGACCATTTCCCCGACCGTGCAGTACGCATTGGCGCAGTCAATCAGTCTGTGCATCAGGTTGTCGTCTCCCTCGGCCGACCGCGACAGGGCGGCCAACGTGAATTTCACTGCGGCCGAATCCCTTTCGGCCTTTACCTTGGACAGCCGCTTGAGTTGCAGATCGCGCCCCTCGGCGTCGAGTTCATAGGTGACGACGTCGTGTTCGGGCTCCTCGGTCACGAACCGATTGACCCCGACGACCGGTCGGGTGCCGGCTTCGACGTCCTGGTGCAGCTTGAACGCCTCGTCGGCGATCAGGCCCTGCAGGTAACCGTCTTCGATGGCCTGGACCATGCCGCCGTGCCGCTCGAGGTCCGACATGATCTCGATGATGCGCTCTTCGGTGGCATCGGTGAGCGCCTCGACGAAGTAGGACCCGCCCAACGGGTCGGCGACGCTGGCCACTCCGGTCTCGTGCGCCAGGATCTGCTGGGTGCGCAGCGCCAGGGTCGTGGTTTCCTCCGTGGGCAGGGCGAACGGCTCGTCCCAGGCGGCGGTGAACATGGACTGGACACCGCCCAGGACCGCGGCCATCGCCTCGTAGGCAACCCGGACAATGTTGTTGTGGGCCTGCGGCGCGTACAGCGACGCGCCGCCACAGACGCAACCGAAGCGGAACATCGCCGCCTTGGCCGTCGTCGCCCCGTAGCGCTCCTGCACGATGGTCGCCCAACGGCGCCGTCCCGCACGGTATTTGGCAATCTCCTCGAAGAAGTCGCCGTGGGTGTAGAAGAAGAACGAGATCTGCGGCGCGAACTGGTCGATGGTCATGCGGCCGCGCTCGACCACGGTGTCGCAATAGGTCACGCCGTCGGCCAGGGTGAACGCCATCTCCTGTACGGCGTTGGCTCCGGCGTCGCGGAAGTGCGCCCCAGCCACCGAGATCGCGTTGAACCGCGGCACCTCGGCCGCGCAGAACTCGATGGTGTCGGCGATCAGTCGCAGCGACGGCTCTGGCGGCCAGATCCAGGTTCCGCGCGACGCGTACTCCTTGAGGATGTCGTTCTGGATGGTTCCGGTGAGCTTGGCCCGCGGAATGCCCTTTTTCTCGGCGGCGGCGACGTAGAACGCCAGCAGGATCGCCGCCGTGCCGTTGATCGTCATGCTCGTGCTGAGCTTGTCCAGCGGGATGCCGTCGAACAGGACCTCGAAGTCGGCCAGGGTGTCCACCGCGACGCCGACCCGGCCGACCTCCTCGCCGAACTCCGGGTCGTCGGAGTCGTACCCACACTGCGTGGGCAGATCCAGCGCCACCGACAGCCCCGTCCCGCCCTGCTCGAGCAGATAGCGATAGCGACGATTCGATTCCTCGGCGGTGCCGAACCCGGAGTACTGCCGGAAGGTCCAGAGCTTCCCGCGGTAGCCGGACGCGAAGTTACCCCGGGTGAAGGGAAACTCGCCCGGTTGCGGAGGCTCCGCGCGCACGTCCCCCGGCCCGTAGACGGGCCGCAGCGGAATACCAGACGGAGTGTGGGCCGTATTATCCATCGGTGAATAACGTACTTGCAAAAAAAGAGAATGCCAATACCACACGCCTGACCAGGCCAAAGGAGACCCATGGCAGACAAACGCTCGCCGATCGGGCCGTCGTGATCTCCGGCGGCGGCCGCGGGATCGGGCTCGCGATCGGAATCGGCGCGGCGCGGCGGGGCGCCAACGTGGTGCTTTTGGCCAAGACCGCCACCCCGCATCCCCGCCTGCCCGGGACGGTGCACGCCTTGCTCGACTGAATGCTATGCGCGGCAGATGATTTCGCCGTGCGGGATGGCAATCCAACCGTCCGGGGCGGCGGCCCATTCTCGCCACGCGGCGGAGATCTCTTCGAGCTGCTCGGCGGTGGCAAGCTTGAGGCTGCGCAGGTCGCGGGCCACGGTGGAGTGCAGGATTCGGTCGGCCCACGTCCCGCCCCACCAGTCGCGTGTCGCGGGCGTGGCATAGCACCACAGGCTGCCGGTGGGCGTGATGCCGGCGAATCCCGCCTGCTGTGCCCACGACAGCAGGCGCCGGCCCGCGTCCGGTTCGCCGCGGTTGGCGCGCGCGACGCGCTGGTAGAGGTCGCGCCACAGGTCGAGCGCCGGCAGCTCGGGGTACCAGACGAAACCCGAGTAGTCGGCGTCGCGGGCCGCCACGACGCCGCCCGGCGCGCACACCCGTCGCATCTCGCGCAGGGCCGCCACCGGATCGGCGACGTGCTGTAACACCTGGTGCGCGTGGACCACATCGAAGGTGTTGTCGGGAAAGTCCAGGTTGTGCGCGTCGGCGATCCCCAACGAGACGTTGGTCAGATTCCGTCGCTCGACTTCGGCGCGGGCCACGCTGAGCACATCGGCGACCTGATCGACGGCGGTGACCTGCCCGGGAGCGACCCGCGCGGCCAGGTCGGCGGTGATGGTGCCGGGCCCGCAACCTACGTCGAGCACGGCGAGCCCCGCTTTCAGGTGCGGCAGCAGGTACGCCGCGGAATCCTCGGCGGTGCGTCGCCGGTGGGAGCGCAACACCGACTCGTGGTGTCCGTGCGTGTAGGTCGCGCGGCGTCCGTCGTCCATTGTGGCCTTCCCTGCCCCTCGCTCGTCCGGAAGACTACGCGTACTTATCACACTATGAAATCTCTGTCTCAGATATTGAGACAGTCTAATCGATAGGAACGTTCAGAATCGATTGGTCGGCACCGGCTCCCGGGCCGTCAAAATGCCACCATTCCCCCGAATACACTTTCAACCCGCCGTAGTTCATGGCGTTTCGCAGCGCGGCCCGGTTCGCGACAGCGTCGGCACTGATGCCCTGGGTGTTGAAAGCAGTTGCCCGAGGGGTGAAGTCGTCGAAATCCGTGCCCATGTCCGCCAGGCAAAGCCCGGCGGCATGCAGCCCCGACGAGCAGGGCTGCTGCGCGGTGCTGAACGTCACGTCGACCGAGCGCCCCGACTCGTGGCTGTGTGCGAACGGGCCCGGGCGGGCCACCCACGCCGGGTTGGGGACCAGGTTGAACATCTTGACCTGAACGTCATGCGGGCGATAGCAGTCCCAGAACACCAGCAGGTGACCCTGCGGCCGCAGGGCGCCGGCCGCAGCGACCAGCCCGGGGGTCATCGATTGGTGCACAAGGCATCTGGCGTCGGAGGGATAGAGCTGCGTATGGGTGAAATTGTTGGTTGTCGCGTAGCGCAGGTCGAGCACCGCGTCGGGAACGACGCTGCGGATATCCACGAAGCCGGCCGCTCGCGCGGCGTCGCTGACCGGCGGGACGTCCGGGCTGGCCCGGGCGGTGGGTGTGCCGCCCGCCGAGACCAGCGACACCGCAATGGTCAATCGCAGCACCCATGCGAGACGCATGCGGTCATTATCCCGGTTGGCCGGTCCGGATCGGGTTAGGCGCCGGGTGTTGTCGCAATCGGCGAGGTCTGAAAGACACCAGTGGGCTGGTACGAAGCGACCGCACCAGCCCACCGTGACGTTGGTGAATTTCTTAGACGGAACTGACTCCTACCGCCTGGGGTCCTTTGGCTCCTTGCTCAATCTCGAACTGAACCCGTTGGTTCTCGTCGAGCGAGCGATAGCCGTTTCCCTGGATCTCGGAGTAGTGGACGAAGAGGTCCTTCGTGCCGTCGTCAGGGGTGATGAAGCCGAAGCCCTTTTCACCGTTGAACCATTTCACAGTTCCCTGTGCCATTTACTTACTTCTCTCATCGAATGCGGATGTACCAAACACATCCATGCGTACTCAGGGTAGCACGAGGCCAACCGCTTCTGAAAAAAGTTCTCTCGCTTGCTAATTCATTTGCCGATGGGTCGAGACGATGGCCGCGCCCGTGACCGGGCGGAACGAGCACGCCCAGCCTGCCAGGAAGTCGCCTTTTTGGATGCGGAATGCACGCCATGGCGGCTTCTCACTTGAACTACGCCGACGGCCTGTAGAGTGAAGAGGAACCGTGTTCTTACGGTCACCGCGAATCGCAAACGAATCACGAATGAGACCGCCGTGCGATTCGATCGTCGTCCGACGCCAGGTAACAATGCGTATCGGCCGAACTCTTCATTCGGAAGGACAACCTATGGACCAGTCCAGCCTGTTTTCTCACCCCGAGGCGCCGAAGCATGTCGCTTCGGGTGAAGCCTCCGCGAAACCGGTCGAGCACCCGACGTTTTCCGATCGGCCCGACACCGAAGGTTCTACAAATCAGCGTCGCTGATCGCACGTCAGGAGGCTTTGGTGTACCTGCGAACCAATTCGCCTTCTCCGAACGTACTGGTTCGCTGCTGACCGCTCTCGTCTCGGCTGAAAAATGTCCACTGCCCCAGTCCAGTCTGCGGACCACTGATCATCTTGACCGTCAGACGCAGTTCGGTGGGCCGGCGCGTGCCTATGATGTCACCGACCCGGATCTGCGATGGGTGGATCTCGACCGCGTCGCACCAATCCTCTATTGCCATGTAATCCATCCTCGCTGTTGCGACCACCCTACCCGTCATCCCGCTCCACGGGTAGATCGCCAGAATGGTCGTCGAATCCGTTGCACCACAACGCTTCAGTGTGATCAGCGATCACGAAGTTCATCTAAGCGGGCGAATTCCCGAAATGCGCCCGGCCAAGCCGTGCCGCGCTCGCGCGCCGTCGGTGGTCACCCGGCCGCCAAAGTGGCCCGGCGGTGGCGTACCGTCGCAAACGAGCCGTTCGTTGTCAGCGGTGGTCGACTGCGCTGTTCGGCGCGGATGACATCCACGGGCAATGTGATTCCTCCGTCGGTCCCGCCCCCGTGGCCCGACGACGCCGAGCGCGAAGGAACCGTTCATGGGTGATGCAACCCCGGCCGGTACACGACACAAGAATCCGACGACTCTTGCGGGCGCCTGCGCCGTGATCGACCGCGCGACCTGCCGGCTGCGGTATCTGCGATGAGCTTCGCGGTCAGGACCCGACGCCAATCCACCCCCATCCGGGTCTCGGTAGCTCGCGAACTCGGCCGCGACATCGACGGCGCGTGGTGGCCGCGTGCCGATCGCATCACCAATGAATTGCCGGAGCTTGTTGCGGTCCTGACGCCTCTGCTCGGCAATGTCACCTCGATCAACGTGAACTGGTCATCGCTGCAACGACCACCCGATTTCAACTGGCCGGGATGGGAAAGCAAACACCAGCACGTCATGACGGTGAGGGGCGCGCATGCTTGCGCGAACCTGCTGATCGTCTCCTACGCCACGCACAGCGCGTTGGCCCTCATGGTGCTGCGCCACGCCGCAAACCTGCCCATCGAGGGTGCCGACCGTGCCAAACCCGCGTTCGTACTCGCGGACTCGATCCTGCGCGCCGCACAACAACAATGTGAACGTGCTGGCGGAAATTAGCTAGACATAGAGCGTGGCGATCATCGCGATCCATTGCCCAACCGACCGACGAGGCTGATCGGTTGCCAGTCAGCTAGGAGCTTGCTGAATTAGGGGTTTGTGGGGCGGGGCGTCTCGAGCCGTCTCGCGGCGTGTTGGAGTCAGACCCTCGGGTCGACAGAAAAGAGATCGCCCCGCCGGGT